>JAHBVH010000025.1 GCA_019637645.1 Caldilineaceae bacterium | reverse complement strand
CGGGCTTTAGCCTGTGTTGTTCAATCGCCCCGTCCCTTCAGGGCGGTGCGTACAGCGCCTATCAAACTACCGATTTCAACTCCGCGCCTAGTGCTTGGAGTGTCACCTCAAAGCCAGGGAAACTATCTGCGGTCACTTGGGAATCAAAGACCGTGGTGGTGCCTTTGGCGACTAAGCCAGCAATGGTCATCGCCATCGCTAGGCGGTGATCGCCTTGGCTCTCGACGGGCGCGCCTTTGAGTTCCGTGGGGCCATCGATGATAAAGCCATCCGCGGTGGGCTCGATCTTGGCACCCATTTTGCGTAATTCGGTGACCGTTGTCGCGATGCGGTCCGTCTCCTTGACTCGCAATTCACCGGCATCTTTGACAATCGTCCGCCCCTTGGCCTGGGTGGCCGCGACCGCCAAGACCATCAGCTCGTCGATCATCGTGACGATGCCAGGGCCGCCAAAGGTCGCACCGCGTAGCTCGCTGTAGGAGACTTCCAAGTCGGCGACGGGTTCACCAGCCTGTTCACGTTCACGGTGATAGGTGATCTTGGCCCCCATCGTCTGGAGGGCATCGATAATGCCAATGCGTGTGCGGTTGACGCCAACCCCGGTGATCAGCAGGCGACTATCGGGCACAATGCTGCCTGCCACCAACAGAAAAGCCGCCGATGAAATATCACTGGCTACAATAATTTCAATCCCTTGTAAGGGGACAAAAGGGCGTTCGCTATGCACCGTATTCCCAACTACTTCAATGGGCGCGCCCATGGCCCGTAACAGGCGTTCGGTATGGTCGCGGGTAGGGCCGGGTTCACGGATAATCGTCAGCCCGCGGGCATAGAGTCCGGCGAGCAGAAGGCTACTCTTGACTTGAGCGCTGGCAACCGGCATTTCATACTCCACCCCTTTAAGGCGGGCCGGGCGAATCGCCAAGGGCGCATAGTTGCCATTTTGCCGTCCTGTAATATCCGCACCCATGCCCCGTAGTGGGTTGACAATGCGCCCCATGGGCCGCCGCCGGATCTGGGCCGTGCCATTGAGAAAGCTGGTGAATTTTTGGCCTGCAAGTAATCCTGTCAGCAAGCGGATGGTCGTGCCCGAGTTGGCACAGTCGAGCACGCTGTTGGGCTCTTGCAAACCGTCGATCCCGCGCCCATGAACCACCAACTCGGTCGGCGTCAGAACCTCGATCTGCACGCCCAAATCGCGCATTACGCCTACTGTCGCACGGCAATCATGCCCATCAAGAAAATTGCGAATCACCGTCTTTCCCTCGGCAATACTGCCAAAGATCACCGCACGGTGGCTGATCGACTTATCGCCGGGGATACTACACTGGCCGGTGAGCGGGCGACTGCCGTAAATTGTGGTAGATGTCATAGAAAATTCCTAGAAATAATCAATAATCAATGGCTAATGTTGAATGAGTTAATTTAGGTGGTAGAGAGAGATGTCTTGATACTGGCGTTAATAATCCGGCAAAGCTCGTTACATTCTTTGCTGATTTCGCCTAGCGTAGCCGCTGGCAACATTTCTCCGCGGATAAGGATTTGGAGCCAGATCTCTGCTTCGTTTAACTCTTTGAGACAAATTTTGAGTTTGTGGACAAAATCGCGTTTGCTTTCAGCACTACGTGCCTCTGCATAGTTAGGTGCTGGTGATGTTCCGCTTCGCATAAGCTGATTAGCAATGTGTTTACCCGCAGGTGTGTCAGGTAAATGATTGCAGACCTTGATAATGCGTACAGCGAAATTTACCAATCGATCTTGAATATCATCACCTTTTGCCATACACCTAATCTCTCGAAAAGCTCATTGAAAATTAATAATTAGCCATTGATTATTGATTATTATTCTGCTCTGCGCCACCCCGCGCGCGCCTTCTGCGAAACGGCCAATTTCGCTTGGAGCGCCGTTTCGTCGGCTTGGGCGAGGAGGGCGCGTAGTTCGGTGATGTGGTGGGTAAAGGTATCCAGTTGTTCGAGCACCGCGCTTCGATTGGTCATGAGAATGTCCATAAACATGCGGGTGTCGCTGGCCGCCACGCGGCTGGTATCGCGAAAGCCACCCGCTGCCAATTGCCAGACCATCTCGTCCTCACTGCCCATCTGGGCCACGGCATGGACCAAGGCGCTGGCGAGTAAAAAGGGCAAGTGGCTAATACTGGCTACCAGGCGATCATGGCGTCCTGCTTCGAGGACCACTGGGCGCGCTCCAACGGCTTGGGCCAACTCGGTGGCAAGTTGGATGGTCGTGGGGCTGGTGCGGGCCAACGGGGTGAGCACCCAAGGGGCATTGTGATAGAGTCCCGCCTCGGCGGAGCCAAAACCGGCCGTCTCCTTGCCACACATGGGGTGGCCACCAATCGGTTGGACGGCGGTTGGTAGCGCGGCCATGGCCGCGCAAATTTCTGCCTTGGTGCTGCCCATATCCATAACGAGCGTGCCCGGCTGAAGATGGGGGCCGATCTCTTGGAGCACATCCACAATGGTCCGCACTGGCGTGGCCAGAATCACGATGTCCGCACCTAGCACGCCCGTGATCGGGTCATTGGTGGCTAGATTGACTGCCCCCGCAAAGAAGGCTTCCAGCACTGTTGTGGTGCGCCGCGCTACGCCGCGCACCTCGCGGCAGAGCTTGCCTTTGGTTAAATCCAGACAGAGACTAGCCCCCATCAAGCCTAGGCCGACGACGGCAACACTGCAATCAGATAGACGTTTGCTCATAGGTCGTTGGTGATTAGGTGATGGGGTGATGCGCTGCTTTCGACGGCTCAAGCGTCGCATTCCCCCATCACCAATGGCTTAAATCGCGCGGCCAACCGCGGCCGCAATGGGGCGCAGGTCGTTCATCAGCTTGCTAAAACCGGCGGGGTTGAGACTTTGGGCGCCGTCGCTCCATGCCCGCTTGGGATCAGGGTGGACTTCCAGCATCAGCACATCGGCACCCGCGGCAACGGCGGCCTTGGAGATGGCTGGCACCAGATTCGCCATGCCGGTACCATGGGCTGGGTCGGCACAGACGGGCAGATGGGTCAGCTCTTTGAGCAACGCGACGGCATTGACATCAAAGGTGTTGCGTGTTGCTGTCTCGTAGGTGCGGATACCCCGCTCACAGATCATCACTTGCATATTGCCGCCGCTCATGATGTATTCCGCGCCCATGAGCAATTCCTGGATGGTGCCGCTAATGCCGCGTTTGAGGAAGACCGGTTTGTTGGTCTTGCCCAGCGCTTTGAGCAGGGAGTAGTTCTGGTTATTCCGAGCCCCGACCTGGAAAATGTCGGTGTATGCACCAACCAAGTCGATTTCATCAACGCTCATCACTTCGGTGATGATGGCTAGACCAGTCGCCTCGCGGGCATCGGCTAGGTATTTCAAGCCTTCTTCGCCCAATCCCTGGAAGCTGTAGGGGCTGCTACGGGGCTTGAACGCACCACCGCGCAGGACAGTGGCTCCAGCTTCCTTGATCATGTGCGCGGTCTCTATGATCATCTCGCGGCTTTCCACACTGCACGGGCCAGCCATGACTGTGATCTTGCTGCCGCCAATGGTTACGTTGCCATTCACCTTGATCTGGGTGACTTCCTGGCTGAAATCGCGACTGGCTAGCTTATAGGGCTGCATAACGCGCATGGTCTTCTCGACGCCATCCATCACCTCGAAGTTCGCCTCGCTGACCATGTGCTCATCTGCACCGATCACGCCAATAATCGTGCGCGCCTCACCGCGGCTAAGGTGAACTTTCTTGCCCAATTCTTCGACACGCTTGACCACCGCCTCGATCTCCGGCTGGCCTGCGCCTTGTTTCATAACGATAATCATGATTGGTTGTGCTCCTCTTTAAGACAAAATTAGTTACTGCCGACAACGGAGACAGGGTAGTGAGACAGTAGGACAGAGGACAGAGGACAGAGGACAGAGGACAGTGTTCTCTGTCCTCTGCTCTCTAGTCTCTGCTCTCTGGTCTCCTTATGCCACGGCGGCGATCTCGCTGAAGACGCTCAGATCCTCGACTTCGGGCTCGTCAACGGTGCGGTCGACGGCCTCGGCAATGCGGCGTAAGTCACCGACGAGTTTGGCGAAATCTTCGAGCGAAAGCGTTTGGCGGCCATCGCTCAGCGCCTTGTCGGGATCGGCGTGCACTTCGATGATCAAGGCATCGGCCCCGGCGGCTACGGCAGCCTTGGACATGGCTGGCACAAATTCGCGGTAGCCTGTGCCGTGGGATGGATCGGCCACCACCGGTAGGTGGCTGGATTGTTTCAATACCGGCACCGCATTGAGATCAAAGGTATTGCGGGTGGCCGTCTCATAGGTGCGAATGCCCCGTTCACAGAGCATAATGTTGTAATTGCCGTTGCTGGCAATGTACTCGGCACAGAGCAGCAATTCTTTGATCAAGCCGCTCATGCCACGCTTGAGCATGACTGGCCGCTTCACCTTGCCCACGGCATTGAGCAGCCCATAGTTTTGCATATTGCGCGCCCCGATTTGCAGAATGTCGGCGTATTCGCTGACCATGGGCACGGCTTCGACGGTCATGACTTCGGTGATAATGGGCAGGCCGGTCACTTCACGGGCCTCGGCCAGGTATTTCAACCCTTCTTCGCCCAACCCTTGGAAATCATAGGGGCTGGTGCGCGGTTTGAAGGCCCCACCACGTAGCACCTTGCCGCCCGCGGCTTTAATAGCGATGGCCGATTCAATGATTTGGTCGCGGCTTTCCACGCTACAAGGGCCAGCCATGATTACAATTTCTTTGCCACCGATCCGCACATCATCACCGACCTTGATAATGGTGTTATCTGGGCGGATGGTGCGACCTGTCAGCTTGTGTTGTTCTTGGATCCGCATGGTGTGGGCGACCCCATTCATCTCGTCAAAAACCTCGCGCGAGACATGGGTGAGGTCGCCAACCAGCGCAACCACTGTGCGGCTTTCGCCATAGATCGGGTGGGTCTTGGCTCCCATCTGTGCCGCTCGCTGCATCACCGCATCAATTTCAACACCGGTGGCTTCTGGTTTCATTACAACGATCATGATTCTACTCCTCTGATAAGCATCTTTTTGTTAACAAAATTTCAATGAGAGACTAGAGACTGGGGGGCTAGAGACCACTGCCTTCTGTCTTCTGCCTTCTGCCCCTGCTCTTTATATCTGCAACAACTGCGCCTGAGCCGTTGTACTCCCATTCTCCAAGGGCGCTGCAGCGGGATAGCTGCCGAGCAATTTGACAAAGGCGGCACGGTTTAGCAGATAGACAAGGGCTTCGCCAGCATCTCTATCCTGCCAATGGCCGTCAAAATCCACGTAAAAGACATATTGCCAAGGCCGGTTGCGCCGGGGACGACTTTCGATCTTGGTAAGATTGATATGGCGGCGGGCGAACTCTTCCAAGGCGCCATAGAGCGAGCCTGGCGTATTCGGTACGGCAAAGACTAGTGATGTTTTGCAACGGTCGGCCCGGTCAGCCTCCCCCTTGCCGATTACAAAAAAGCGTGTGTAGTTATGTTGAATATCTTCAATCCCCGCTTCGACGATTGCCAATCCATAGGTTTCTGCGGCTAAACGACTGGCAATGACCGCCACACCGGCCTCGGGCTTGGCCGCCAAATCTTTGGCGCTGCCGGCGGTGTCATACCAAGTTACCGCCGTATAGCCATGCCGATTCATATAGCCTTCGCATTGCGCCAGCGCCTGTGGATGGCTGCGCACCTCTTTGATCGTATCGGCATTGCCTGGTGTTGTGAGCAGACAATGGCGAACGCGCAATAAGATTTCGCCATGCACGCGCAGATCATGCTCTAGCAGCAGGTCATACGATTTGTTGATGCTGCCAGCCGTGGAGTTTTCGACGGGAGCCGCTCCAAAGTCTGCTTTGCCACTTTCCACGGCGTCAAAAATATGTTCAAAGGCATGACAGGGCAGCGTCTCGACATCAGGACCAAAGTGCTGGCGTACTGCTTCTTCGGAATAGGCACCATGTTCGCCTTGGAAAGCTACGATGGTCATACAAACTCCTTTAATCATTAATTGTCAATGGAGAATGGCAAATTGTTAATGGTAGCGTGGCACAGAACTGATTAACAATTAATTATTGTTCGTTCTCCATTAATTATTTCTACTTAGCTGTTCTTCGATCCAGCGATTGAGCTCTTGCATGTCATCTTCGGAAAAAACAATGGTTTTGTCGGGACGCAGATTGCGCGCTTCGTGCAAGTAGACATGCTGGATCGCCTGCTGCTCTTTGGTGGTGTTCCAATGCAGCAGAATCCGAATACACAACCCGAGGCTTCCCGGTACACTCATTTCGTGGGCGCACATGAGTGGCACATCGAGCCAACCCAACTGACGGGCGGCGGTAGCCGGAAAGACCGAGACCACATCGGGGGTGGTCGTAAAGATCGCGCTGGCCACATCATCGGAACGAATGCCGTTCAAGCGAATCATCAGCGCTAACAGTTCGCGCGTCGCTTTGAGAACTAGTTCTCGGTCATCCGTTTCGACAGTGGTCGCGCCACGCACTCCTCGACAGACTGTCATGTTTGGTTCCTCTTTGTTCTTGGTCGGAAGGCCACAGGGGAGCTGCGAGTTTGCCAACCCTCTCAGATCTTTCCGCGGCGTCCCTGATTTTGGCAACAAAAAAGAGCGGGGGGCTTTCGCCATTCCCCGCTCTTGAAAGTTCAGTCCGCTTACTGGTGCTACCCAGGCATCACCGTTCTCTCCGCGTCGAATGGCGAAGTGTTGGTAAAATAAAAATAAAAGTAGCCCCAATAAGAAAACCCACGCATTGGATCGCGTGGGTTTTCAGCAAGCATAGGTTGACCAACCAATAATGATTGGCTAGTGGCAATATTCATCTGCTGTTGCAAGGATTGATGTACGTTTGCCAAACTCATGATAATTGCGCTTGCTGAGAAAATCTCGTAAAAAGCTCTGTGTGATACTGAGATAACAGTGACAAAATCAATTGTCCTAAAAAGATAGCATGGATAAGGGGTGCTTGTCAAGCGCTTTATGCGTTAGATCACAAAATAAAGTAGCCATTGGCGCGCTTAATTGGCGGTAACCGCGACCCAAGGGAGGTAGGCGAAGGTAAGCTGAACACGGCAGGCTGGTTGATCGGTGCGGTAGATTAGGTTGGAAAAAGGCGTTGCTCTTTCCTGGGCATGGATGGGGCGCGTCTGAAAGAAACAGGTGTCAGCAGGTAGATCGGCCATAGTAATTGTGGTTTCAAAGCCAGTGCGCGGAGCACCCAAGCGCATTGCTAGGGCGATGGTCCCATCGGGGCGTACTTCGGTCATTTTGGGCTGGTCGCCCCAGCCAATGAGCGTATTGCCATTGGGCAGGCGCTGGGCATTGCTCATGATAAAAGAATATTCACTGGTGTCAGGTGGGTATTGCCAGACTCGTGTGATGGTCTTGGCCGTTTCATCGATGGCATATTCAACGGCGCGCGAGTGGGGCGGCGTATGCTCATTGCCATTGTCGAACAAGGTTAGATTGCCATTGGCCTGCCGTCGGATATCGTGTTGCCGCCAAAAGCCAGGGTCGTTGGTAAAGGTAAATTGATTGCTTTTGCCCCCCAACCGCCAGATGACCGCACCCGTCTGCCGGTTGATTTTGGTAATCTCAGAGGTGTTGCGGCTGGAGATCAGCAGATGCCCATCGCGGTCCACAGCCATGGCATTGGTGTGCAGATAGTCAACAAGCCCATCGGTAAAGGACTCATAGGTGTCGGTGATCGGGATATGGTCGCTACCGCGCCACTCAAAGACAACCTGTTTGGCTGCATTCTGTTCTTGGATCACAATGTCAATCAATGTGCCATCTACTGGGCCGCCATAGGGTTTTAGATTGTAGGGCAAGGGTACATAGCTTAATAACAGGGCAAGGCCGTTCTTAAATCGCCTTGTTCCCCTACTCCTCCGCTACCCATCGGGCATATGTACCACTGGGCAGGGGCCGGTCACTTTGGTCGTTGACGACCATTTCGCCGCTTTCCAGGGTGCCATTGCGCTCAGCAAGCATGGTGAGAAGTTGGTTTTCCAGCGTAATGGGCGTAAAGCCGGGGGTGTGACAACTGTAGAGGACAAAGAGCGCATCTTTGGCTAGCAAGCTTTGACAGGCATCCAGCAATGGCATGAGGTCATTTTCAATTTTGAAGACTTCCCCTTTGGGACCACGGCCAAAGGATGGTGGGTCGAAAATAATGCCGTGGTATGTATGGTTGCGCCGTACTTCCCGTTCCAGGTATTTCATGACATCATCGACCAGCCAACGAATGGGGCGCTCGTCCAGCTTGCTCTGCTGGGCATTTTTACGCGCCCAATCGACCACGCCCTTGGCCGCGTCCACATGAGTTAGATGCGCGCCCGCTTGGCTACAGGCCAAGGTGCTGCCGCCGGTGTAGGCAAAGAGATTGAGCACATGGAGATTGCGATAATTGGTGCGGACCAACCGCTTGCGGATGATCTGGCGCAGCCAATCCCAATTGGCGGCTTGTTCGGGAAAAAGCCCCAAATGACCAAAGTTGGTGAGGCGGATATTAAAGGAGATGTTGTTATAGAGAATGTCAAATTCCCGCTTGATCTTGCGTTTCCATTCCCAAGCCCCGCCGCCATCCGAAGAGCGGACATAGACAGCATCGGCGCGGTTCCACTCTGCCTGGGAACGCTGTGGCCGCCAGATCGCTTGTGGGGATGGCCGGATCAAGGTATACTCACCAATTCGTTCCAGCTTTTGTTCATTGCCGGAATCGAGCAGAACATAGTCGTTGTTGGTCGTGGTCATAGTACTCATCCCCTGAGTGTACCATAGCTGTGTACAGAAAGCAGAATTGACAGGTCGCGATAGCATGAACAATGAAGAAGCGGGGATTTCCCCGATCCAACAGGTGGAATGGCTGGCGGCCCGCGCGTGGCCGGCTGCCGAGGTACAGGAGATCGACGGCTGGTGGGCGCGCTATGCCAATGGCGTGACACGGCGAGCGAATTCAGTCTGGCCCAATGTGACAAGCGAGAGCGTAGCGACCGACGCTAGGATCGAGGCGGTTGCGCAGTTTTATGCTGAGCGGCGGTTACCGGCGCGCTATCAGATTTCGCCCGCGGCACAACCCGCGGATCTGGATGATCGATTAGCTGCGCTCGGCTATGCCGCGGTGGCGCATACCGCGGTCCAGGTGGCTGAGCTCAATACCATGCTAACCAATACGCCTCCTTTGCGGCGTAATCCTGAATTTACGGTAGAGGTGGCCGAAGCGTTTGATGAGCAATGGTTTAGCCTATATGTGGCCGCTGCCGAAGAAGAGGCGGCAGGGATGGGAGCGCGCCGCGCCATTTTGCAGCGCATTGCCGATCCGGTGGGCTTTGTCCTTCTCCAGATCGATGCCGAGCCCGCCGCGGTTGGCCTTGGTGTGATCGGAGCTGGTTGGCTCGGCATTTTTTGTATGGGTACCCTGCCCGCTTTCCGCCGCCGCGGCGCGGCCCGTGCCATTCTCCGCACCCTTGCCATCTGGGCTCAAATGCAAGGGGCTGAACGCGCCTATCTCCAAGTTATGGCGCACAACACCGCTGCTCAATCGCTCTACACCAGCCTCGGCTTTACCACCCTTTATCACTATCACTACCGCGAGCAGCGGTGAGGAGAGAGGTCAGAAGTCAGAGAACAGAGAACAGAGGTCAGAATCTGTCTTCTGTCTTCTACCCTAGGCACTTGCCCCGTTCATCATGCCGTAGATGCCGACGAGGACGATGCCATTTTGGAGGGCATGGACAAGCATACAGGGGATGAGTGAGCCACTGCGTTCGCGAACCCAGGCCAGGACAATGCCAACGAGGAAGAGGCCAGGGATGAGCAGCGGAATGAAGTGGATGAAGGCGAAGAGGAAGCCATTGGCCAGGATGGCGATGGGGGCGGACCAGCGTTCGCGGAGCAGGGCGTAGAGCATCCCACGAAAGAAGAGTTCTTCGGCGATCGGGGCAATGACGGCAATGAGGATTAGCAACAGAAAAAAGTCTTGATTCGACAGGGCCGAGCCGCCGGTGAGTGCTTCAATTTGGGGATTTTCAAATTCGCCGCCGGTAAAGGGCAAGACAAAGACAAGATTAACAAGACTCATCCCCAACAGCTCGACGAACGTAATGAATGGGGCTAAGAAAACCCACCAAGAGGAAAAGGGACGCAGGCCCAAGGCGGCCCATGCCGTGGGTGCGCGGCGGGCCGCAAAAAGGTAGACGGCGAGGATAACGACGCCATAGATCGCGGTGCCGAGCCAGAAAAAGGGCGCGGCGGCCATTCCTTGGCCTTCGGTCGGAAGCGTATCCGTCAGCGCGGCCACGCCGACAATGATGGCACCGAGCACAAAGGTGCCAACAACAATCAAGAGAATCGCTTTGCCCACATCGCGCCAGGTCCAGGGTAAGTGATTGGCGGTTGGTAGCTCATCGGGAAGGTCGAAAGAGGGAAAGGGCGCTTTGCTCATATCGAAAATTGCCTCGTTGGTCCGGTTGCGTTGTCTGTTCTTTGCGGCATTTGTATTTTGGGTTAGCGCAAATTTTACAGAAAAATTTTATGTATGGTAGACTATCTTAGTAACTGTAGCTTATCATACATAAGCTATCTTGTTTGTAAGTTAAGTTGAAAACTAGTAGCTGACTACTAGTTGTTAAAAAAAGTTTTCTTTTGGGAAGGAGGCACGTCGATGCCAGCTCAAGTCAATGTTTATGCTCAAGCTACAATCGATCATGTGTTGATGTGCCTGCTGCCAGTGTTGAAGTAAGTCGTCGGATGCTTCTGTTCTGACGCTTTCTTTGTAACACTGCTATCACAATTCCATACCCTATGCATCTCTCTGGCCCATTGGTCAGACAGAGTTTGTTTTCGTTGTATAGGCTTGTGGAAATTGCCTTGATAGACAAGCCGCGGGTGTGTCACCCGTGGCTTTTTTGTTCGCCGCTGCTGGTGGCCTTGTTTGGTCGCTGGCGGTGGGCGGAACAGAAGAGGAAAACTGGACTGTTGTTTGTAACAGAGCCGGTTGTACGCCACGGGACTAATGTACCCGTGGCTTTTTTATTGGTCACGGGTGTGAATCAGGAAATCGTTTCAGTGGGCAGGGTGGCTGCCAAGCAGAGCGGACCGGTTTGGAGAACCTATCCGCTCTCTGGTCGCATCGCCCAACTATCATCTCTAACGCTATGAATTGTATCAAGGAAACAAACAACCGTGACGTACAACCACGCTTATATGAATGACTCGCATCACGATGATCAAGATGAGATTATGGATCGTTTTGGCTTGCTGGACCGGGAGGAACGGCGTGCCCGCAAGCCAAAGAATAAGCAGAAAGCCAAAAAGTCGCAGAACGAGATTGTGGCTCAACTCACCGAAAGCGCGGCGGGTTTGGAGGGCGGTTTTCAAACAACCTACATCCCTGCCCGTTTCGAGGCGGTTTGGCTGCTCGACTCGCTACGCGTTTTTTATGACCAAGGTTTGATTGTCGATGTAATCAGCCAGGTCAAAGGGGGCAAAGAGGCCAGTGTCTATCTGTGTAAGGCCAACCCGGACACGGGGCTGGATCTCCTGGCGGCCAAAGTCTATCGCCCGCGCCAATTTCGCAACCTGAGCAATGATATGATGTATCGCGAAGGCCGCGAAATTCTCAGTAGCGAAGGGGGGATTGTCAAACGGCGGGATAGCCGCTCCATGCGGGCCATGAAGAAAAAGACCGGCTTTGGGGCTGAATTGCTGCATGGCTCTTGGCTCATGTATGAGTTTGGCACTTTGCAACGGCTCCATGGAATGGGCGCGGCAGTGCCCAAGCCCATTGCCCATGGCGAGAATGCGATCCTCATGGAATACATCGGCAATGCCAAGATGGCGGCCCCAGCCCTCCATGCCGTGACCCTTGCCCCCGAGGAACGCCAACCGCTCTTTGCCGAGGTCATGCGCAATATTGAGCTGATGCTCAAACATGAGCTGATTCATGGGGACTTGTCGGCCTTTAACATTCTCTATTGGGAAGGCAAAGTAACGCTGATCGACTTCCCGCAGGTGACGATGGCCGTTTCAAACCGTAACGCGTACAACATCTTCCAACGCGATGTGTTACGCGTCTGTGAATATTTCCAAGGCCAAGGGATTGCCTGTAGTCCGACCGCCATGGCCGAAAAGCTCTGGTGGGATTACATTGGTGTCGAACCGGGCCGGATGATGTCGGATGAACCGGCCTAGGGTAAAAGCGCCACTGCCAAAGAAAGCTCGTTGTCAGCTCATGGAGCTGACAACGAGCCGAATACCACCGGGCCATGGACCCAACCACGAACCATATGGATGTAAAATTTTTGCCCATGCCGTTGGCACAGCGGTTGCCAACGCTGCAACAGCAAGTACGTACCTTCTCCTCGCCGATTGACTCTTTTCTCGAAGATCATCTTTTGGCGTCGCAGCATTATGCTATTCAACTGGGCGAAACGCTGATTGGGTGGACAGCGGTTTATGAGCAAGCGTTGCTGACCCAATTTGCCCTCTTGCCAGCCTATCGACGGCTGGGGCAGCCCATCTTTCTGCTCGCGCGGAAGCTCGAGGAGGTACGGTCGGCCTTTGTCCCCACTTGTGACGAATTCTTCCTCGCCCATGCGCTCGATGACTATCGCCAACTCGAAAAGCAGGCTTACTTCTTTCAACTTGCCCCTGCTGCGCAGCCCTATCAACCGCCCTTTCCACTCTACCATCGGCAAGCAACACCCGCGGATCTACCCCTCTTTCAAGCGCTTGCTGGCGATTTCTTTGACAAACTTGAGCACCGGTTAGCCGAAGGTCAGCTCTACATTACCGAGCGTGCTTCCGCCGTGGGAGGGGCGTGTGTTGGCTTTGGGATCATCGACCAAGGGCGTCTCCTACCGGAAGTGGGGAGTTGTGGCATGTTTACCGTGGAAGCGCACCGGAACCAGGGCATCGGTCCGGCGATCATTGCTCACCTAATCGATTGTTGCGCCACCTTGCACTTGCGTCCGGCGGCTGGCTGCTGGTATTACAATCATCGCTCCAAAAAGACGCTGGAAAAAGCTGGATTCTTTTCGCAGACACGCTTGTTAAAGGTGAGCTACTAGATTGGGGTATAGAAGCTTCATTTTCTGTAGATATACCCTTGGTATGTGCTGCCCAAGGAATGCCATCACTCGGCTTGGGTAAAATCAGTCCCCACAAGGCAAAGAGCATTGCCAAGACTAAGCCTATGATCAACACAAGCATGCACTGACCAATCAAGGTAAACGGCTTATAGTGAGTCATTTTGCTCCTGGGAACAGAAACTTACTCAACCTCTGAACGGGGCGCATCTACGGGAAGACCATTTTTGTCTCGGCCTAAAAGAAGATACCACCGGTTATTCATTTTTGGGAGATAGAGTATATCTTCAACTTCAATCGAAAATTCCAAATCCGTGTTTGATTCGGTCGATGATGGGGGATCCGTTATTGGGCCAAGTTGAGGATCGATCTCTGCATTGGGTGGCATTCGTACTTGGTCCTCAGCTAAATACCAATCACCCTCTATGGACTGAAAATAGAAGGTATGTTCATCGATGTACTCTGTAGTTTGCGGCGACAAGGGGTCTGTCTTTGCATTTTCGAGTTCGATGGCTGTATATTCGATTGCCTGGAGAATGGCAGCATTGTCGTCAATTTGGATATCACCTGTAGAGAATTGAAGGTTATACTTGCCATAGATAATTCCATCGGCAAGTAATGCAGCGCGGCGGTTATTCGCTTCGGTAATCTTTTGCTGAATAGCAGCCTGATAGTAGATCGCTAATTCCTGAGTACCACTGGCATTTACAGAATTTGTAAGCACATCCAGTTGTGCCTGCAAGGATGCAGTCGCAATAGCAGTCAGCTGTGATACAATGACAGCATCTGGAGTGACATTTGTGTCGGTATCTTGTGCTGAGGCCGAGATCGGCAGCACTGATGCTAACAAAATCAATAGGGCAATGAGAACGTGCCTGTACTGCCTGCCGTGTGGACTCTTGTCCTGCATACTTTTGTCTCCTTCGTTCTTGATAAGCGTCTGTTTTTCATACGAAACCTGCAGCGGTGGCAAAGTTGCCTGAATGCTCTTTGCTTATCAATAGCCTACCAAATTCTCATCTTAGTACTTGCGCATTTGCGTAAGTCGCTAATTATTGCCCGTAGTTGGTGTAGGAATTAGCTTACTATTGGGGTTTCATCAATTTGCCCCCTCCTTCTATCATGGGTATACTCTGAATTAGAGGCTAGTTTTCTAAAGTGTAATGAAGTAAACGTTTTCTTTTGGGGAAATCCTGAGAGAAGAATCTCCGCTGTTTATCTCAGGGCAAAGTAGCGTAACTTTGTATTCTTCTAACACGTACGCATTTGCGCAACTCGAGTAAGGAAATTCCCCCAATGTCCAACTACACCTTTGCTGAATTGTTGACTTGTTTCTACCATTTGCATCAAGACTTGGAGAATCGAAAGACCCAAGCTGAGCTGGCCGGGTTGTTGGGGATCAACCGGCGGACTCTCACCAACTGGTTTAGTGGCAACTATGTGCCGCGTCAGCCCGCGGTGGTCGAAACGTTGGCAAGGGTGCTGAGTTTAACCGCCTTTCAGGCCGATCTACTCCTCTATTCGGTTGATCCGACTTGGGTAAAATATGGTACACCGGCCACTGTCTTGGCCGCCGCCGAAATTGTACGCTATCGCGAAGAAGCGGTCGCTTCTCTCCCGGAGCGGCTCAATCCCCTGCCTTCACTGAGCCAAATCGAGCATGAATGGCGTGTTGTTTTTCAGGATACCTTTGTGAGTAACTACCACCGTTGGGGTGTTGGGGTGAAGGAAAATGGCATCTGCCGTCTAGAACGGCGGATCCGCGATGGGTACTATGAATTGTCGCTGGAAAACCAGTATCATGAAGATGTGTTTATGGGGGGCGACTCCAACTGTTTTGCCCCGGACATTTACTATCTGACGCTCAAAGCGCGGCTGATCCAAGGGGAGAGTGACGACGATGGCTATGGGATCATGTTCGAGGAGATCAACGACGAGTGCTATGCTTTGCTGCGCATTCGCGAACGACAACGCCAAGTTTCGGTCGTGCAGACCTTTACGGGTGGCGACCATGCCCAGGTCTATTTGCGCCGCAAACCGGCACCCGCCATCCAGCGTGGCACCGTCAACAAAGTGGGCATTCTGGCGCTGCATGCTGAGCATTGGTTTTATATCAACGACACTTGGGTCGGCCATTGCGTATTGCCACGCCTGCCCTATAGCCGCTTAGATGTAAGCATTATTGCGGGAAGCCGCCAAACCGTAGTCTGCCACTTTCAGGATCTGCGCCTCTATGCCCCGTCCGCTGCCCATTTATCCCCTTCGCCCTCAGCACAGCTTTAATTTATCGCCCAACGAAGGGCATTACTTTATCGCCCCACCAAGGGTAGATAGAGGCGCTGTCCGGTTACGACGAAAGTCTGGGGCTGGCGGGTGACGAGACCGGCACCATTGCCCGCTTCCAGGTCTACCCGGTGACTGCCCAATGCCAACGGTTGGCCGGAGCGATAGGGTACGCCATCAAGGAGAAGACTACTGGTCAGTACCCCACTCACGCTGTCGGTGATAGTATAGAAATCCGTCAAGGTCAAGTTGGTGTAGGCAAAGGTAGCCGGTAAGGCGCTGGTGATAAGCGGTGGGGTCAAGTCGATGGTGACGGTGAGGGTGCGCGTGGGTTCGACGCGACCCCCAGCATCGCCCGCGCGGTAGTGGATGCGATGCTGGCCTTCCTGGGTGAGGACCAGGGGCTCGGTATAGGGCTGCCAGGGCTGGTCATCCACGGCATAGGCCAGCACCGACAAGCCACTTTCCAGATCCTGGGCGCTGAGAGTGACGGTCACCGGCGAAATGTACCAGCCCGATAGCCCCTCATTGCCTTGCAAGAGCCCCACCCGCGAGGTCGGGTCCGTGCGGTCGATGCTAAAGACGGTGTATTGGGTAGCTTCCTGGTTGCCAGCGGCGTCCACCGCGAAATATTCCACCAGATTGACGCGTTCGCTGGTAACAATCAAGGGTGCGGTGTAGACCTGCCAGTGGCCGCCGTTGAGTCGCCATTGGCGGTCTACCACCCCGGTTCCCGTGTCGGTGGTCGTCAAGGTTACGGTGACGGGGGTCACATACCAGCCATTGGGGGCTAAGGTGCCACTGAGGATAACGGTTGTATGAGGGGCTTGGGTATCCAGGCCAAAGGGCGGGGTGGTCAGCATTGTTATGTTATCAGCCTGATCACGGGCGCGCAGGTGGACGCGATGACGGCCGCCGGTGGTGATGGTCACGGTGGTCGTATAGGGCTGCCATGGCTCGTCATCCAAGGCATAGGCGACGGCGGCGACTCCAGCCAATTCATCGGTGGCAGTCATCGTCAGCTGGACCGCGCTGCGATACCAGTCGGCGACAACGGCGTCGCCGCGGAGGGTATAGGTAAGCTGCGGCGGGGTCCAGTCGAGGGAAAGGGTTCTGGTCTGTGGGGCTTCCTGGTTCAGAGCCCGATCCACCGAAAACCAGCGGAGGGTATGGCGTCCCTCTTGTGCCAAGGGAAACGGTTGTTGATAAATGAGCGGTGCTACTTGAGATTGCCATTGATATTGGGTCTGATAGAGCCCGGTCTCGGTGTCGATGGCCAGGAGGGTGAGGGTCAGCGGTTGGGTAAACCACCCCGCGGCGGTTGGTGCGTGACTCAGGTGAAGGGTGGTGGTGGGTGGGGTCAGATCGATCCAGAGCGTCAACGTTTGGGCGGCACTGCTATTGCCCGCTGCGTCGCGCGCCAGCCAGGTGTAGGTCTGTTGGCCGGTGGTGGTGATGACGGTGGTTGCCGCTGTGGCCTGCCAAGCCCCGCTTGCCGGCTGCTTTTCAAAGCCAGCCAGCCCGGAGAGGGCATCCCGACCCGCCAGGGTGACGGTGACTGGTGTGTTGTACCAGCCATTGGGGAGTGGATGGCCGTCAAGCTGCGGTGGGTCAAGCTCCGGCGGCGTGCGGTCCAGGCGAATGGCGGTGAGTTGGGGGGACTCGACATTACGGACGATATCGATAGAGCGGTAGCGTAGGGTATGGATACCCTCCTCTTGGATAACTACCGGTGGATAGTAATATTCGCGGTAAGTCCACTCGGTTGCTTGATCAAGTTGAATTTCTGTGACGCCTGCCCCGAAGTTATCAGTAATGAGAAAGGTAACGGAAACCGGGCTCCGATACCAGCCGCCGGTGCCTGCTTCACCGATAATTTGCAATGCTGTTTGTGGCGGTACAAAATCGGGAATCGGTGTAGGCGTGGGCAAGGGCGACGCTGGCGCCAGGCTAAAACGGCGTACTTGCGATGGCGTACTGTGCGGATCATCTTCCGTCGGTGCGGGCGGCGGCGCAACCATCCCATAGACCGTGGCGCGTGGTGAAGGTAAGGGAGAAGTGAATCTGGCGATTGTGCGAGATGAGTCGGCGTCGGTGTAGCCGTGGGCGTCGGCGTCGGCGTTTTCGTTGGCGTTGGTGTGACAGTGGCTGTTGGTGCAGGCGTAGAGGTTGGATCTTGGCGGACGAGGGGCAAAAATGAAAGGCGACTCAGCAAATTATCAGGATCAATATAGCCATATTGGGTAGGGTCATCTTTTGTGTATCCTTCACCTGCAACCGAACCATCACAAGCTTGTGGAAACCATGTTTGCTGAGTCGCATCTGCGAAAGTCCGAGCTTCCCAGTGCAGGTGCGAATTATCGAGTACACTTCCGTCAATTAGAGTAATAGTTTGCGTGATAACTTCACCTATCTGGGCTCCTCGGTTGACTACATCTCCGATTTGCACTTTGCTAGGATAAATTAAATGCATATAAACAGAATATAAAGTTCCTAATTCTGGATCCACGTGCCTTATGATAATTGTACTACCAGGGTAGTTAGCGTTACTATCACTGACCCATTCTATAAAGCCATCCGCAATTGCAGTGACAGGCTCACTTGCTGCACTTTTGCCACTCAATGCAAACCAGTCTGTACCCGCGTGGAACAAATCAGGCCATTTAATAGAAACACCATTAGCGTCCGAAAAACATGTATCACGATTAGGCAGATCTGGATTTTGGACTCCAAATTTAGTGAAAGGATAGGGTCCGTACGAACCACCAGAAGACATATAGCTAAGTGGGGGGCTATACAGTAAAGGAATATATAATTTAGGACTGGGAACAAAATTGGCCGACACAAACAAAGCCCAAATTCCAAAGAGGAAACTGATAACTTTCATCTGAATCGATTTACCCCATTGCTCATCAAATGTAGTGCTTTTCGCGACTTATAAATCTGCATAACAGGGAGAGAAAGCAAAATTAAAGTCAGTATGAAATCGTAACCAACTAAACAGGCTATTTGAAATTAATTGTACTTACAATCCGATTAAAAATTTCTACTTCCTCTGTACTAAGCTCTACAGAGCTAAATTGATGAACTAAGATAAACGTATAGAAATGATTTTTATGCTCTATAAGAAACTGCATTCGTGCAGCAGTGATACGCCAATCCATCCAATAGCCTGTTGTATTACCAACTTTAATAGGATGCCCCATTAGTTCTTGCAATTTTTCGTAGGTAATAGGTTTGCGGAACGATCGTTCATATAATTCTGATAAAAATGCCTCAATTGATTTATCTGCGCTATTCTCATACACTCTTACGTTAATAAACATTACATCAAAAGGTGGAGTAGGTGGTTGGATGCCTTCGGATGCAGCAAAACCAATTTGGATATGCTCAATTAGAGGAGGCGATGGTGTAAACTGTGTAATGGCAGCAGGTGGATGGGAGATAGTATACTCACCAGTCTTACTTGAAAATTGTTGCCAATGCTCAGAGGCCATGTCACTTGTCGTTATGCCCTCAGTAGAACTAACGACTGAAGCAATCGAAGTTTTCACAACGGGCATGGTTTGGACTGTTGAGATTCCATGGCTTGCCGTCACGACAACGTTTGCTGTTGTGCCGATGACAGAATTGATTAGCGGGTCAGTAGGCGCAGGCGAAATCTGGATGGGACGTCTGATTGCCAGCAAAGCCAGTGTCACCAGCAAAAGTAACAAACCAATACCTATAACCGGACTCCTCCATGTAACATGTTTCATTGTCTACTCCTCCGTACGATTCTTTATCACACCTACCTATAGCGAAACAACCATATCATGATTGGCAAACCTGCTCAATCGCTCATTCGTCCGATTTCCCCTACGGACGATGGGTAGTTGTACTGACATTCCGGTTAGTTGCCTTAGTACGATCAAACTTGCTATACTCAACGAAATTGTTAAACGTGACATGATAGAAGCTAGGCCCAAGTACATAACTCCTACTTCTTACATTTTCTGAATGAGGATACTAGCAGCGTATCACAACGCATCTGCTTATTCAATGGTAATGTAGTCTTATTCCTACAAAAACCTTACGGTTATACGGATGTCATCAATCAAAAGCCCTTCGGAAAGACTAGGTCGGTTGGGGTGCGGAAGATGAGGCCGCGCGGTGTATGGCTGTGGACAAGGTGCGCCGTCTGAGGCGCGGCCATGCCGGGCCAATTTGGGATGGCGACCTGTAAGGGGAGCTAGTCACCACTGCTAGTTCGACGGGCGGGAAGGCCCAGTCGTTTGGGTAGGAAGGGCAGACAGTCGACGTGTGAGCTGCTAGGATGGTCAAGCGAAAACAGAAGAGCGCGCTAAGGTCGCGCCTTGGGGTAAGTTGGGCAACGCTCGTCTAAACGCAGGTGGTGGAAGGTGCCATCCGTGTTTAGACGAGCGTTGATCGATTGTCGCGTTGGTTTCGTGCGTGGGGACTACTCTTCCGCGCTGCCTTCGGGCTCTACCGGCGCTTCCTCGTTATGTCCATTCGGGGAAACGAATGCGGTTGATGAGCGGCGGCGATTCGCTGGGCCTTTTTTCTTTAAGGCTGGTAAGACCTGTTGTACGGCATCGTCAATCGTTTCGGCCAGGACGAAGCTCATCTTTTCGCGCACTTCTTCCGGCAGGTCATCGAGATCCGCTTCATTGCGCTTAGGGATGACAACTGTCTTCAGACCGGCGCGATGGGCCGCCAAGACCTTTTGCTTGACGCCACCCACCGGCATGACCCGTCCCCGCAGCGTGACTTCACCGGTCATGGCCGTGTGGCCGGCCGCGGCGGTGCGGGTAAGCAGTGAGAGCAGGGCCATCACCATCGCTACCCCAGCGGAGGGACCATCTTTGGGAATCGCGCCCGCGGGTACATGGAGATGGAGATCGCTCTTCTCAAAGACCGTTGGGTCAATGCCAAAGGTTTCGGCCCGGGCCCGGACATAAGAGAGGGCAATATTGGCCGATTCCTTCATCACTTCGCCTAATTGCCCCGTCAACGTTAATCGCCCATTCCCAGGCATCCGGCTGGCCTCAATGAAGAGGATGTCCCCCCCAATTTCGGTGACGGCCAACCCGGTGACGACGCCGGGGGTTTGGGTTCGCTCCGCTGCCTCAAAGAAAAAGCGGGCCTTGCCCAGGAGTTTGGTCACGTCGGCGTTTTTGAGGGTGATCTTGCCACTAACTTCACCAGCGGCAATGCGCGTGGCCGTCTTGCGCGCGGCCCGCCCGATTTCCCGTTCCAACTGCCGTACACCGGCTTCCCGGGTGTAATCGCGCACAATGCTTTTGAGCGCGCCGTCGGTGAATTTAAGCTCATTCGGGCGCAGACTATTGGCGCGTAGCTGGCGGGGAATCAGATACTTACGCGCAATGTGGAGCTTCTCTTGCTCAATATAGCCATCTAGCCGAATAATTTCCATGCGATCACGCAGCGCGGGCGGAATCGGTTCCAATAAGTTGGCCGTGGCAATAAACATCACTTGCGAGAGATCAAAATCGACATCGAGATAGTGATCGCGGAAGTTAGCATTCTGCTCCGGGTCGAGGACTTCCAAGAGCGCCGAAGAAGGATCACCCCGCCAATCTGCACCCACTTTATCCACTTCATCCAAGACAAAAACGGGGTTGCGCGTGCCGGTGCGGCGCAGCGCTTGCATCACCCGCCCTGGCATCGCGCCGATGTAGGTCCGGCGATGGCCGCGGATTTCCGCCTCGTCGCGCATGCCACCCAGGGCCATGCGCGTGAACTCGCGGCCCAAGGCCCGCGCAATCGACCGGGCCAAGGAAGTTTTGCCCACGCCGGGCGGCCCGACAAAACAAAGAATCGCGCCACGGCGGTCGGTATCATCAATCTCCAGATCATCCCGTTCTAATGCCAACTTGCGCACGGCCAGAAATTCAATGATGCGATCTTTGACCTCTTCGAGATCATAGTGATCTTCGTTGAGGACCTTGCGCGCATGGGCAATGTCTAGATTATCTTCGCTGAGTTTGATCCAAGGTAATTCGCAGAGCCAATCCAGGTAGGTTTTGATGACCGAAAATTCAGCAGCTTGGGGTGGCATTTTTTCCAAACGGCTTAGCTCGCGAAGCGCCTCTTTGCGCGCTTCGTCACTGAGCCCCGCGGCCTCAATTTTCTGGCGATATTCCTCAATCTCGGCTTCGGTTTCATCACTTTCGCCTAACTCTTGGCGAATGGCCTTCATCTGCTCGCGCAGAATATACTCACGCTGTGAATGTTCGAGGCCCGACTTGGCCTGCTCGCGAATCTGGGCCTGCACCTGAGCATAGGCAACCCGTTGGCGAAAGAAATCGCGCACAAGGAGCAGGCGTTCTTTCATGTCAAAAGTGTTGAGCAATTGCAGCCGCTGCTCATAGGTGTATTCGGGGGCATAGGCACTGTTGTCGGCTAGATGACCAGGCGTCCGAATCGAGCGGACAAAGTTGACCACGCCTTCGGGCAGGCCGGGCGTCAGCTCGACAAAAGCTTCGATCAACCCACGTACCTCCAGCATCAGCTGTTCCGTCTCTTCATCCCACACATCGGGGTCGGGCAACGCTTTGCAGAGGCAGCGGACATAGGGCTCGATCTGGACAAATTCCTTCACATCGGCCCGCATGACGCCCTGAACAACAATCACAGAGCCGCCCGATCGCTGCATCGATTGAACCTGGGCAATCACGCCGATATGGTGGATCTGATCTAAGGGTGCCATCTCTTCGCGCCCGGGCAGGGCAAAGAGCAAAAGTAGACGGCCTTGCTCCAGGCCAACCCGGACCGCGGCTTGTGTTGCTTCGTCGTCGAGATCCAAGGGGGCCGCCATGTGTGGGCCAACAATCATTTCATGGAGGATAACAGCAGGTAATTCGGTTAATGAACTAGTTTTACTCATAAGTTTTGTCATGTATAAAAATGGTTGGGGATCAGTGCCTCACTGAGCAACAGTCACCCAATCGGGTTTTGTTGGCGTAGCTCTTTTCACTTTGAGCAGTCAATCGATTTGGTGTCAGGCGTGCCCTCGCCCAAATAGAAGAGCGGGAAACGAGAGGAGCAAAGAAATCAGATTAAAGTTGCTAGGGCTAAAACCTTTACATTATATTCTGCTACGGTCATTTGTGCAGTAGAATTGCTTCCTATCAGGGCTTCTACTATAATAGCAGAGACCGACGCCAACCGAGGCGTCGGCTTCTTATTGGATGACGACTTACGGTGACTGGCTAGGATAAGCATGATATAGTGGCCGGAGTTGGTTACGCTTTCCAATCTAAGGGGAGTCACGCCCTCTTGTATGCGTTAGGCATTTGGACGGTACACTGCCAAAGACCTGACAGCTCTTTACGTCAGCTCTTTTCTAAGTATGCCTAGCGTCATTATGCTGTGTTACAGACAACCGCCTCGATTTGTAGGCAAAACAGAAGAGCTTTTTCTATGCACCTTGCCCTGCTGCAAATCACTGTTTCCCTATTACTACAAGGTTTTTACATCATTGGTGTCCTGGGTTTAGCGCTTTACGGCCTCCAAGCGTTGGGCTTGACCTATCTCTTTCTGCGCCAACAATTTCTGCGCAAACCATGGGGTGCCGTTACTTCACCCGCGCCAGCACTCACAGATCCCCTACTTGAGTGGCCGAAGGTAACCATTCAATTGCCGATCTACAACGAGTGGCATGTTGTCGAACGTTTGATGGATGCCTGCGCCACCTTAGATTATCCGTTAGATCGGTTGCAGATCCAAGTTTTGGATGATTCCACCGACCAAACCACAGCCATTGCCCAGCGGCGCGCCGAACATTGGCAGCGTCAAGGTGTGGATATTACCATTGTTCTCCGTCCAATACGTCAAGGATTTAAGGCGGGTGCCTTGGCCCACGCTCTGCCCTTGGCTACGGGTGATTTTATTGCGATCTTTGACGCCGACTTTGTCCCGCCCCGCGACTTTTTGCAGCGCACCTTGCCTTTTTTCCAAACCACTGCTGGCGCCACCCTGGGCTTTGTCCAATCGCGCTGGGGACACCTGAATGCCGCGTACTCGCCACTGACGCGTTGCCAGGCGTTGGCGCTGGATGGTCACTTTGTGGTTGAACAAGCAGGCCGACAAGCGGGCCATTACCCGATGGGTTTTAATGGCTCGGGCGGGATCTGGCGGCGCGCCTGTATTGAAGACCCCGCCGTGGGCGGCTGGCAGGCCGATACGCTCTGTGAAGATCTCGATCTGAGCTATCGTGCCCAATTGGCGGGCTGGCGTGCCCATTTTCTCTGTGAATTGGAAGCGCCTGCGGAAATTCCGCCCCAACTGGCGGCCTTTAAACGGCAACAATTCCGTTGGGCCAAGGGGAGTATCCAGACTTTGCGCAAGGTCGGTGGCACCGTTTGGCAGAGTGAATGGCCGCTCTTTACCCGCTTGGTGGCCCTGATCCACCTTGGCAACTATTTGATCCACCCTTTGCTCCTATTACTCTTATTAGTCACGCTGCCTTTGCTGCTGGCGGATCAAAACCCTGGGGCACAAGTGGCGTTGCTGAGTGTGGCCTCTTTTGGCCCGCCTTTGTTATATGCCGTGGCCCAAGTGGTGTTGCATCGCAAACAGTGGTGGCGACAGTGGTCCTATCTACCCCTCTTAACCCTCCTCGGCACGGGGGTTTGTTTTAGCAACACCCTGGCCGTGTGGGAAGGGCTCCGCAGCAAAGGCGGGGTCTTTCTCCGAACGCCCAAGTTTCGGGTCGAAACCAGCGCCGATGGTTGGCGACGCAGTGGCTATCGATTGCCGCTGGACAGCACCATGATCGGTGAGTTCATCCTCTGCATCTATGCCCTCTGTACTGTTCTGGTCGCATTGGCCGATGAGCGCTGGACCCTCGGCTTGTTTTTAGCCATCTATGCCGGTGGTTTTGCCTTTATGCTTAGTGTGGGGCTCTGGCAAGCCTGGCCCCAACGCGACAAGACCCAAGCCACCAAATCCGAATCCAACGCCGGCCATCCGCTGGCGACGTGATGTGTGCGGCTTTAACCCCCCATTTTTAAAGCGCGCGTTTGCCCATATTTATCCCCTATCTCTTTTTCAAATTGGCGTTTTTTAGGGTATAATGAACGCAATAAGAGATGCATATCTAGGCCAAAACTTTGCGTTTGGTCTGGGCTTTTCATTTAGTCCATTCTCGAGAAAAGGTAGCCATTCCATGGGAAAGAACACATCCAGCAATAGCAATACTTGGCAAGAAGACAAAGATGATATCATCATCCTTGCCAACCGGTCCGACAAAAATTTTATTCTCGAATTGCCGGCTGGGCGCTATCGCTTGGATGCTGGCCGCCGGATGCGCACCTTGCGTTCCATCTTGAAGAGTAGCCAAGTCAAAGAGCTTCTTCAGCAGGGCAGCTTGGTCATTGAAAATTAAGTGCGATTTATGAGGCGTGAGGCGTAAAGGGTGATTGCCCATGCCGCACCACGTTTCACGCCTCACGCGTGATGTGCCACACCGACACCTACCTATGCCAACTCTATTACTAATTGACGGTCATTCCCAAGCCTACCGTGCCTTCTTTGGCATGAAAACGCCCCTCTCCACCCGCGAGGGCGAACCAACCGGCGCGGTCTTTGGCTTTGCGCGTAAATTACTGAGCGTCATCCGCGACTATCAGCCCGATTATGTCGCGGTGGCTTTTGATTTGGGCGATACTTGGCGGCACAGCGAGTTTGCGGCCTACAAAGCCACGCGCGATAGCATGCCCGATGAGATGCGCACCCAAATGGGGCGGATCGACGAACTGCTGCGCGCCTTTAATATCCCCATCATTACCTATCCCAATTACGAAGCGGATGATGTCTTGGGCACCCTCTCGCGCGTGGCTGCTGCACAAGGGTTTGATGTGTTGGTGATGACGGGCGACCGCGATATGTTCCAGCTCGTAGATGAACGGGTCAAGGTGCTCTACACCTCTGGGGGACCCAATCCAACAACCAGCATTTATGGTCTCACCGAGGTGCAAGAGCGCTATGCGCTGACCCCCACCCAATTTATCGATCTGAAAGCGTTGACCGGCGATAGTTCGGATAATATTCCAGGGGTACCAGGGGTTGGTGAAAAGACCGCGGCCAAGTTGTTACAAGAGTATGGCACGCTCGAACAGCTCTATGCACGCCTAGAGACGATTTCGGGCCCTAAAACGCGCCAAAGTTTAGTGGATGCTGAGCCCCAGGTGACTTTAAACAAACGGCTGGTTACCATTGTGCGCGATCTCGACATCGTCTTTGATGCCGAAGCCTGCCGCCTGCACAGCTATGATCAAGAGAAGGTCATCGCGCTCTTTACTCAGTTAGAGTTCCGCAGCCTCATCAAGGAATTGCCAGCAGCCAACACCTTGGTCGCGGTGGCTCCACCGACGGTAACTGCAACCGGTCAAATGGGCTTGTTTGATACCGCTTCGGCGGTCGCCATCGATGAAGCCCCGGTCGAGAGCATCTACCAGTCGATCCAAACCGCGGCTGAGCTAGCGGCGTTGGTGGCTGCCCTGGAGACTGCCGAACGCTTGAGCTTTGATGTGGAGACCACGGGAACGGATGCCATTCAAGTGCAGTTGGTCGGCTTGGGGATCGCCTGGGCTCCTGGGCAAGCGGCTTATATTCCGCTGGCCCATACCGAAGGGACGCAACTTCCCTGGGCCGAGGTGCGGACGGCGTTGCAGCCCTTCTTTGCCAATCCGGCGTTGCCCAAATTAGCCCATAATGGCAAATATGACCTGACGATCTGCCTGCGGCATGGGTTGACCGTGCAGGGCGCGATTCATGACACTATGACCATGGCCTGGTTGCTGGACCCTGCCAGCCGATCGCTAGGGCTCAAGGACCAGGCTGCGCATGAACTTGGCTGGCAGATGACCGACATTCTCAGTCTCATCGGCGCAGGGCGCAAGCAGATTACCATTGATCAAGTGAGCATCGACCGGGTTACCGCGTATTGTGGTGCCGATGTTGATGCGACGATTCAGCTCTTTGACAAGCTTGCCCCGCGCCTCCATGAAACTGGCATGTGGGCGCTTTATGAGACCATCGAATTGCCCTTGCTACCGGTATTGACCGATATGGAGATGGCGGGTGTGAAGTTAGATACCGCCTATCTGGCCGAGATGTCGGTGAAATTGACCGAGCGGCTCAGCGCTTTGGAAGCGGCCCTCTTTGAAATTGTGGGTCATCCCTTTAACTTGCGCAGCACCCAGCAACTGAGCCAGGTTCTCTTTGAGGAGATGGGTTTCCCGAGCAAAGGGTTGAGCCGCACCAAAGGGGGGCAGATCAGCACGGCGGCCATGGAATTGGAAAAGTTAGCCACCATGACGCTTGATCTCAGTGTTGCCCAGCGTCAAGTGTTGACCATCATCTTTGAGCAGCGTCAACTCGAAAAATTGCGTGGCACCTATGTCGATGCCCTGCCGTCGTTGGTCAATCCGACCACAGGACGGCTCCACACGAGCTTTAACCAAACCGGCGCGGTGACCGGACGGATGAGCAGCAGCAATCCGAATTTGCAGAATATTCCCATTCGTACCGAACTTGGCCGGGAAATTCGGCGCGCCTTTGTGGTGCCCGCGGGCTGTCTTCTCTTTTCGGCAGACTATAGCCAAGTCGAGTTGCGCATCCTGGCCCATGTCGCCAAGGAAGAGACCTTGATCCACGCCTTCCGCAATGATCAAGATATTCACGCCACCACCGCGTCGAAACTCTTTGGCGTGCCGATTGAGCAGGTCACGCGCGAGCAACGTGGCCTTGCCAAGACGATTAACTTTGCTACCATCTATGGTTCAAGCGCCTTTGGGATCAGCAATCGCACCGATATGGACCCCAAAGAAGCGCGTCGCTTTTTGGATCAATACTTTGTTACCTACCCCAATATCAAAGAGTACATTGAGCAGACGACCAAGATGGCTAATGAAGCGGGCTATGTGGAGACCCTGCTGGGACGCAAACGCTTTTTCCCCGAATTGCAAAGTGGACGTCTGCCCTTTATGCAGCGTGCCGCGGTGGAGCGGGCCGCGATCAACGCACCCATCCAAGGCGCGGCTGCCGATATTATGAAGATCGCCATGATCCGCCTTCACGAACGACTTCAGGCCGGCGGTTTTCAAGCGCGCATGTTGTTGCAAGTGCATGACGAACTAGTGCTTGAAGCACCAGCAGAGGAAAAGGCGGATCTCGTTGCGCTCGTCTGTGACGTGATGGAAAACGCCTATCAACTCGATGTTCCGCTCAAGGTGGATGTTGAGGTTGGACCGAATTGGTATGATTTAGCGCAGGCATAAAAAATGAGGACTTACGCCAACCGCGCGTTTCACCAGTGAGCGTTCTCCGATTTTCAAACCCGGACAGCTCTGGTACTGCGTAAGTCTCGAGAACACTGAAAACGTTGATATGATACGGGATCACCTTACGTTACTGATTGAACAAGCCCTGACGAAGGCCCAAGCCGCGGGTGCGTTAGCGACCTTCGCCCTGCCTGCCGTAGAGATCGCACGGCCCAAACAGGTGGATCATGGGGATTATAGCACCAATATCGCCATGGTGGTGGCCGCGGCGTTGCGCAAAGCCACCGGCGAGAAAGCCAATCCACGGGCCATTGCCGAGGCCGTGATCGCCCATCTACCCGCGAGCGATCTCATCGGCGGGGTAGAGCTGGCTGGCCCGGGTTTTATTAACCTCCGTCTGGCCGACAGTTGGCTGCAAGCCCAGGTGGCGACGATTGTGCAAGCTGGCGAAAGATTTGGCAATCTGACCCAAGGTGTTGGTCAGCGTTGGCAAGTGGAATTTGTGAGTGTCAACCCCACGGGGCCGATCCACTATGGTGGCGCGCGCAATGCCGTGTTGGGCGATAGTTTGGCGAATGTGTTGACCGCCGCCGGTTATGCTGTTCAACGGGAATTCTATGTCAATGACCGTGGCAACCAGGTTCAACTCTTTGCCGAAACCCTGTGGGCACGCTATTTGCAGCACTTTGGGCAAGCGGTGTCGATCCCAGAGAATGGCTACCAAGGCGAGTATATGCACGACTATGCGGGTCAGTTAGCCGAGCAATATGGTGATCGTTTTGTGACCATGGCGCCAGCCCAGGCCATTGCCGAACTAGAGCAGATTGGGCTAGCGATTGTCATTCGCGCGCTCCAAAGTGAATTGGCCCGCATTGGCGTACATTTTGACAACTGGTTCAGTGAACAGAGCCTCTATGATAGTGGTTTGCTTCAACAGGCGTTGGACTATCTTGAGCAGCGGGGTGAACTTGCCCATCGCGATGGGGCGGTCTGGTTTCTGGCTAGTAAATACCCGAAGAACGAAAAAGATGAAGTTGTGATTCGTTCCAATGGGTCGCCCAGCTACTTTGCCAGTGACATTGCTTATCATTACGACAAATTCTTGCGCCGCCACTTTGATCATGTCATTAATGTCTGGGGCGTTGATCACCAAGGGCATGTGCCACGGATGGCAGCCGTAATGCAATCGTTAGGGCTAGAGCCAGCAAGGCTATCGATCTTATTGTATGATCTAGTCAAACTGATCCGGGATGGCAAAGAAGTAAAGCTTAGCAAGCGGGCTGGTAACTTGATCACGATCAATGACGTTGTGGACGAAGTGGGTGCTGACGCCATCCGCTTTAACCTGCTCACCCGTAGCCCGGAGAGCACGATTGAATTCGATCTCGATCTGGCCGTAGCCCAGACGAATGACAATCCGGTCTACTATGTCCAATATAGCCATGCCCGCATCTGCTCGATTCTGGCGAAAGCGACCGCCGAAGGCTTGAACAATGGGGATATGGCGACGCTTCATTCCGCGACACTCCAACCATTAGGCCATCCATCCGAGTTGGCGTTGATCCGTAAATTGTTGGAGCTCGAAGAACAGATTGAGCTTGCCATTGAACGGCTATCGCCGCACAATTTGACCCACTATGTCCTCGAGCTTGCTAAAACCTTTAATGGCTTCTATCGAGATTGCCGGGTGGTCGATCGGGATCAGCCCGCCGTGAGCGCGGCGCGTTTGCAACTCTGTGTCGCCAGCCGCATTGTTCTGGCCAAGGTACTGCACCTGATTGGTGTCAGCGCGCCAGAAACCATGTAAGTTCTAGTTGATTGTGAACTTCTTGATTGTGTGACCCTCGATTGGACAGAAACTGCCTAATTTGTCCAGCGAAGTCGATAAAATTAATCATCCCATGTGTGCTAGTAAGAACCGTAGGTTATGAGCGAAACGTTAAAAATTCTTGTCAGTGATGCCTTGGCCGATGTTGGCTTGGCCCCTTTGCGTCAGGCCACCAATGTAACGGTCGATGTCCGCACTGACCTTACCCCAACCCAGTTAATCGAAGTCATCGGCGACTATGATGCCTTGCTGGTGCGCAGTAGTACAACTGTCACCGCGGAGGTCATTCGCGCGGGGAAACGCTTGCGCGTCGTTGGCCGCGCCGGTGTCGGCGTTGATAACATTGATGTCAACGCGGCAACGCAAGCCGGTGTGATTGTGGTCAATGCCCCCACGGGGAATACCGTGGCGGCTGCCGAACATACCATTGCTTTGTTAATGTCGATGGCGCGCCTGATTCCGCAAGCAGATGCCCATGTGCGCACGGGCAATTGGAAACGCAATAAGTTTGTTGGCGTCGAAGTGCGCGACAAAGTCCTAGGCGTTGTTGGCATGGGCCGGGTGGCGCAAGAAGTGGTCCGCCGCGCCCAAGGCTTGGGCATGCGGATTGTGGGCTACGACCCCTATGTCACGCCCGATTACGCCGCCCAACGCGGCGTTGCCTTGGGCGATATTGAAAGTGTCTTGGCCCAAGCCGACTTCTTGACGATCCACGTTCCCCTGACGCCCCAAACTCAAAACTTAATTGGGCGTGAACAGCTAGCCAAGATGAAGAAGGGCGCACGCGTGCTGAATGTCGCCCGTGGCGGCATTATTGACGAAGCAGCCTTGGTCGAAGCGATCAACAGCGGCCATATTGCCGGGGCTGCCTTGGATGTTTTCGAAGAGGAACCCCTGGCTGCCACGAGCCCCCTGCGCAACTCGGAAAAAATTATTTTGACGCCTCATCTCGGTGCCAGCACTGTAGAAGCACAGGAACAGGTGGCGGAAGATGTGGCACTTCAGGTGTTGGATGTGCTCAATGATCGGCCCGCCCGCTACGCGGTCAATGCCCCGATCATTCCACCCAAGGATCTGGAAGTGTTGGTGCCCTATATCGATCTAGCCGAGCGCTTGGGGCGTTTCCTCCGCCAACTCGGCGCACAGGCGATTGGTGATGTCGAAGTGACCGCGTATGGTAATCTGGCCCACTTTGACCTAGCCTATATCAACGCTGCTGTGATCAAAGGGCTGTTGGGGGATGTCGTGCAGGTGCGGGTCAACTTGGTCAATGCCGCCTTGGTCGCTGAGCGCCGTGGCGTTAACCTGATCGAGATTAAAAAATACCAACACGATCTGCCCTACGAGACCATGCTCACGGTGAGTACTAAAGCCGAACCCAAGTGGCAGGTCAGTGGCGCCCTTTTGCGAGGGGAATCACATGTGGTGGCCATTAATGAGCAATGGGTAGACTTCCCTGCCGAAGGTCATGTCTTCTTGACTTCTCACACGGACCGCCCTGGCATCATTGGGCGGGTGGGTACGACCCTTGGTCAGGCCGACATTAATATTAGCTTTATGCATGTTGGCCGTCGCGCACCACGGACCGAAGCCATTATGGCGTTGGGTACCGATGAAGTGGTGCCGGCAGAGCTTGCCGCGCGGATTGAGACTTGGGAGGACATTCTCTGGTTGCGCACGGCAACTTTATAGTTTACCTTTGTCGGTGATCCGCGTGAACAGAAACCTGACAGGTTTGCCAAACCTGTCAGGTTTTAGCCAAACGCGTCCCTTCTCGCTCCAACGCTCTTCTGATGCAGTGAACCGCGCAAGTCCATCAACCCAATTGTTCGCACGTGTTAATTTTCCTGTAAGCCCTCGGTAATACCCAGAATCAATCATATCTGCTATAATTTTTCCTTATGAATAACAATTATCACAGTTTGAGTCGATTGCGCATGGCGGGAAAAGGATCGTTACGCTTACTGTGGGCACTTTCGCTCCTGTGGCTGGTGCCGGCATTAGCTTGTGGCAGCTTTGCGCCGCGTGCGGTACCCACCCCAACGGTAAGCGTACCAGACGCCTTTTTTGCGCCAACGTCTACCGTGACAACGGGCGAGCCAGAGGCGGGTGTTCAACCGATTCCCCAAGATACAACCGTTGCACTTCTGGCCACCGATACCCCGGTTGCTGAACCAACGGCAACCTTTACGCCAACACCGCCGCCAGGAACCGCCTTACAGGTTGGGCAGTCCGCCCGCGTCACCGCCCCGGCTGGCCTTAACATGCGGACCGAGCCCAGATCGGGGGCGGCCTTAGTGTTGCAGCTAGCGACTAACCAACGCGTAACTGTGGTGGAAGGGCCAACGAGCGCCGATAACTTTACCTGGTGGCGGGTCGATAATGGACAGGGCAATGTCGGTTGGGTGGCAGAACGGGACGCTGAAACGGTCTGGCTCAGTCCCCAATTGGGCGAGGCGCAACCGGTGAATCGGGCCCCACGGCTCGATGATCGCGTCTCGGTTACTATGCCCGCTGGCGGACAGCTGAGTATCCGTGCCTTACCTGGCCCTGATGCGCCGTTAGTGGTGCGGGCCAATCCCGGCCAACAATTTACGGTGTTGGATGGCCCGCAATCCGCTGGGGGCTTCACCTGGTATCGGATTCGGTCGGATGATGGTCAAGTCGAAGGCTGGGCCGCTGATGGGGATGGGACGACGCGTTGGTTGAGCCCGCTGGAGTAAGAACCATGACCATAGACGCGCAAGCGATTGTGCAACGTCAAATGGAAGCCTATAACCGGCGCGATGCCGATGCCTTTTGTAGCTTTATGGCACCGGATATTGTGACGTGCCTTTATGAAACTGGTGAAATATTGAGCCGCGGGATTGAGCAGACCCGCGAACTCTATCGTAAGCGCTTTGCCGAAAATCCTAATCTGCACATGACCGTCCAAGCGCGCATGGTCAACGATACCGTAGTGGTTGACCGCGAATTGATCACTGGCTTTGATGGCGGCATCACCATTGAGGCGATTGCTATCCATGAACTGCGCCCAGACGGCTTGATCTGGCGTTCCTCATTCATTCGCCGCCAGGTTGGCTGATCTTCTAAGCCTGACAGGCTTTTAGTGTGTTATACCTATATAGATGGCAAAGAGCGTTAGGGGTTGAGCACCCTAACGCTCTTTTTTGTGAATGTCACTCGAGCCACTTGCCGCCTCTGCGACGCCATGCTATACTCGTTGGTGCACATCTTTGTGCCAGTTTATCCACCTGCCACGCCAGGATCTAAGGTGACTTCCATGCAATTGTTATCCATGTAGTCTTGCCATAACAAATCATCACGCGATTGCGAACCTACATCAACCGATGTAGGGTTTTTTTGTTATGCCTGCTACCTGAAGATAACTGTTTGGGAGACAACCGAATGATTCCGTATGAAGCGCTGCGCCTGTCAACCAGGCTAGCTGTTCGCTTTTCTTTCTCCAACCAACTGATCCTGTCTATTGTTGGGCCAAGGGCTACCCGCGTCGACACGCTATGGGTGGGGAGAGGCCATCATGGTTAACTTCCAACCGCCCTTCAACATCCCTGCTTTGGTCAAGCAGATTCGCCAGTTGCGCACACCAGCCGAGCGCGTCCGAACCGGTACCTATTACATCGAAGGCGTGCGCATTGTCCAGCAGGCACTACAGGCTGGGGCAGAAGTCGAATTGGCCGTCATTGCTCCAACCCTCTTTACAACGCCTGCCAGCCACGAAGTGGTCAGGGCGCTACGCGTGGCTAACCTTCCGCTCCTAGAGCTGAGCGCAGCTGAGTTCCGCATGATCTCGTTTAAGGAAAATCGTCAGGGCATTGGCGCGGTCGTGCGCGCCCAACGGACTGTATTGGCACAGCTCCAACTCGCCCCAGATGCCATCTGGGTGGCGTTGGACGGGGTGGGCAACCCAGGCAATCTGGGCGCGATCATGCGGACTTGTGATGCCATTCGTTGCGCTGGCTTACTTCTATTAGGCGACACTGCCGATCCTTATCATCCCGAAGCGGTGCGGGCCAGCATGGGCGCATTCTTCGCCTTGCCACTGGTGCGTACCACCTTTGCGGACATGACAGCCTGGGCGCGCCAGCAGGAGTTGCCGATCATCGGCACTAGCCCAGAAGCACCGCTGGATTACCGCACGTTCCGCTACCCCAGCCCAGTCATCTTGCTGATGGGCAGTGAGCGGACTGGCCTGGGGCTAGAGCAGCAGCAGCTTTGTACCGCACTGACGCGGATCCCTATGGCTGGTAAGAGCGACTCCCTCAACCTGGCCGTGGCGACCAGTGTGATCCTCTACGAAATTTTTCACCAACAGCAACCTGTGTAGCTATCCAACATGAGGAGCGACCTATGACGCACACGCACCAACGCTATTGGAATTTTTTGTGGCAATACCTGACCCCTCTGCGTGGCAAGGTCTTTTTGCTGGCAGGGCTGATCGTAGCGACGATTGGCTTGCAGCTGTTGAATCCGCAGATCATTCGCTACTTTATCGATACGGCGCTAGCCACCAACGCGGATGCTGTCCTGCCTGTCCGTTCGCTCCTGCTGGCGGCGGCAACTTTCTTCTTGGCTACGTTGCTCCTGCAAGGCGCGACCGTCGCCGCGACCTATGTCGGCGAAGATGTGGGTTGGCGGGCGACCAATCAATTGCGCAACGATCTGACGCGCCATGCCCTGCACCTTGACATGAGCTTTCATAACAGCCACACGCCCGGTGAAATGATTGAGCGCTTGGATGGCGACGTAGCCGAGATTGCCATCTTCTTTGCCCAGTTTGTGCTGCGCGTGTTGGGAAATCTTCTGCTCTTGGTCGGGGTGCTCATCGTGCTTGCCTGGATTGATTGGCGGATGAGTGCGACCCTCGCGCTCTATGCGCTCATCTGTCTCTATTGCCTCGCGGTGGGCCGGCGCTGGACTACCCCTTTCTGGGAAGTGACCCGGCAGCGTGCCGCCGATCTCTTCAGCTTCTTTGCAGAATATTTGGCGGGAACCGAAGATCTCCGCTCCAGTGGCGCGGTTGGCTATACGCTCCGTAAGCTCTTTCAACTGAGCAAGGCGCGGCTGACCAGTGAAGTTCAAGGTGGCAATCGCGAGTGGCTCTTCTTAAGTATGTGGGATCTCTTCTATCTCATCGGCCAGGTGATTGCCTTCTCTTTTTCCTATTGGCTTTTTACCAACGGTTCCATCACTCTCGGCACGGTCTATCTCATGATCTGGTATAACGACCGCCTCTTACGCCCGCTGGATGAGATCACCACCCAACTCCAACATGTGCAAAAGGCACTGGCTGGCATCCATCGCGTCTTCGCCCTAGCGGACACGCCCAGCAAAATTCAGGATCAAGGGAGTGCTACGCTGCGCGCCGCCCCACCAGCTGTCACCTTTGATAACGTGACCTTTGGCTATGGGGAAGGTGAGCCAGTATTGCAGGCGCTCTCCTTTCAGCTGCCCGCGGGCAAAGTGCTAGGGCTGTTGGGGCGCACGGGGAGCGGCAAGACAACGCTCACCCGCTTGCTCTATCGGCTCTATGATCCAACGTCTGGGCGCATCTGTTTGAATACGAATGATGAGGCCGTCGATATTCGGCAGCTGGGCTTGCGCGATTTGCGCGGGCGCATCGGCATGGTGACGCAAGATGTCCAGCTCTTTCAGGCCAGTGTCCGCGACAATCTGACCTTCTTTGATCCCACAATTTCTGATGAGCGTATCCATGCTGTCATCGAAATGTTGGAGCTAGGCGAATGGTTGCGGCGGCTGCCGAATGGGTTGGATAGCGAGTTGCAGAGCGAAGGCAATAGTCTTTCGGCTGGGGAAGCACAACTGCTCGCCTTTCTGCGCGTCTTTCTCCACAAACCGGAATTGGTGATTCTCGACGAAGCGACGTCGCGGCTAGACCCCGCCACCGAACGGCTGCTTGAACGGGCTGTGGACAAACTGTTGGCGGGTACGGATGGCCCGCGCACGGCTATCATCATCGCCCATCGCTTGGCAACTATTCAACGGGCCGATCAACTGTTGATCTTGCACGATGGCTGCATTCAGGAACAAGGTGACCGTCAACAGCTTGCTAATGACCCTACTTCTCGGTTCTATGCGTTGCTCCAAACCGGCCTAACTGAAGTGCTCGCATAAACGCCGTTAACAGTTGTCGATTGATCATTAATCGACAACTGTTAACGGGCCTATCGACTGACCATGATCCATTCCACAAGGAATCTCAATATGACAACACCCGTGCTCCGCGCCGCCATGCCAACTTGGCGCTTTACCTTGGGCATGATCCGCGCCGAACCGTGGCGCTTTCTCGCCAACACCCTTGGCTATACGCTTTTCTGTCTCTGCTTTTTCATCCCCGGCTGGGTGGCCCAACAGTTCTTTGATCTGCTGTCGGGCGCTGCCCCGGCTGGACGCAGCTTTTGGACGATCCTGGCCTTCTTAACGGTTGGTCAACTTGTCAAGAATATGGGCCTCTTCGCCACCATCCGCAGCAACGTCCCCTATCACTTTCGCACACAGACCTTTTTGCACAAGAATCTGTTGCAGCGCATCTTTGCCCAGCCCGGCGCAGCTGCCCTCCCCGAAGCGCCCGGCGCGGTGATCGGGCGCCTACGTGATGATGTAAATGAGCTGCCTTGGTTCGCCCTTTGGTGTAATAATATCGTTGCCTATGGCTCCTATGCCGCGTTGGCCCTCACCGCGATGTGGCGAGTCAGCCCCTTGATGACGGCCATCAGTCTTTCACCGCTCATTTTATTGGTGGTGATTTCCAATACCGCGTCCAAACGCATTGAGAAATATCGGCAAGCTACCCGCATCGCTAGCAGCCGTGTCACCGGCTTTATTGCCGAGAGTTTTGGCGCGGTTCAGGCCATCCAAGTGGCGCGGGCTGAAAATAAGTTTGTGGATCATTTTGCCCGCCTCAACGAAACCCGCCGCAAGGCAGCCCTCATTGATCGGGCCTTTAGTGAGCTGCTCGACTCACTCTACATTCAATCGGGGAGTCTGGGCACGAGCGTCATTCTCTTTGCGGCTGTCTTTGTCATGCAAGAACAGCGTTTTACGGTCGGCGACTTTACCCTCTTTTCCTATCAAATGGCTGTATTGGCCGAGGTGGTCGCTTTTTGTGGATCATTCTGGGCGCGTTACAAACAGACGGGGGTCTCGGTGCGTCGCCTCGAAGAAGTGCTGGGCGATGCCCCTTCGGAACGGCTGATCGAGCGTGGTCCTACTTGGCAAGATGGTGTGTTGCCCACCCTGCAAGCGCCGGTGCGTACAGGGGCCGATGAACTGCAACAGCTAAGCGTTACCGGTCTGACGTACACCTACCCTGGCTCGATGCGCGGCATTTTCGCGGTCGATCTGCACCTAGCACCCGGCTCCTTTACGGTGATCACGGGACGCATTGGCGCGGGAAAAACGACCTTACTACGTACCCTGCTAGGGTTATTGCCCAAAGACGCGGGGGCAATCCTTTGGAATGGCCGCACGGTGGAGAACGCGGGTGATTTCTTCGTGCCGCCGCGCTGTGCCTATACTGCGCAAGTGCCACGCCTTTTTAGTACCACCTTGCATGAGAATCTTCTGCTCGGTCTGCCAGACGCGGCGGTCGATCTGGAACGGGCTATCAAGGCAGCTGTGTTGGAAAAAGATGTGGCCAGCCTCGAAGCGGGGCTGGCCACTGTCGTGGGGCCGAAAGGTGTGAAGCTGTCGGGTGGACAAATTCAACGGGCGGCGGCCGCGCGTATGTTTGTGCGTGGTTTGGGTACACCCCCAGCGCTCCTAGTGTTTGACGACCTTTCCAGCGCGCTGGATGTCGAGACCGAGCAACAACTCTGGCAGCGGCTCTTTGCCCTGCCCATGCGCCCGACCTGCCTGGTCGTTTCCCATCGTCGCGCCGCTTTGCGCCAGGCGGATCAGATCCTGGTATTGCAGGATGGCCGTATTGTGGACCAAGGAACAGTGGATAGCTTGCTTGCTACCTCGGTCACCTTTCGGCAGCTATGGGAAGGTGGCCGAGGTGGCGATGGGGGAACGTTATTGCTGGAACCGTAAGAAAACTTTGCTCAACGCGCTAGTTCCCTTGTTCAGAAGGCAAGATGATGCAGCCCAATTCCGCAGATTTTGTAGAAACAATGCGAACACTCGAATTACACCACAACCACCGGAGAAGAGACCGAGGGAGGGGGAAGCGCTCGTTCTTGATGTTGGTGCTTGGTCAGCACCGATTGGACAAACTGCTTGGCGGCATCGACGGGTACGGCCACGCCTACGTCAGGCCCATTCATCAGCGTATTGATCCCAATCAGCCGACCGGCACCATCGACCATGGGTCCCCCCGAGTGGCCGGGCCGCAGGTGCAAACTAGCTGCTACCCACTCTTGCGTCGTGTCACGAAAATCGCCCACTTGTGCGCCAACGCCGATCACTACACCCGTCGTCGCACCACCGGCCACGCCCCAGGGGAAACCAAAGGCAAAGACCAATTCGCCTGGTTTCAGGTGCTCGGATTGACCAAGCGCTACCGTCGGCAACTGCTGCGCGTCGATCTGCAAAACGGCCAGATCACGGGTGGGCTCGAGTGCTAAGATACGCGGCGTAAAGGTACGGCCATCGGTCAGAACAACTGTCAGTTCGGCAGCCCTGACAGAACGTCGGGTAGCTGCCGAACTGACGACATGGGCATTCGTCACAATCAGACCATCCCCACGCCAGATGATCCCTGTACCCGCACTGCTATGCCCATTCCGAATCTGCACGACCGCCGGTAGCACCTGCTCACCTACCCCGGCCATGCCTGTGCTAAATTGCTGCAAAAGTTCGTTCATCGCTTCACTTTCACTTGACCGGAACAATTGTCAATTGACAGCTATCAACTATCAATTGACAATTGTTAATTATCTGCCTCGACCAATCGTCAACGCAAAGGTGTGGAGCTGGCCTCCCCGCACCACCTGGGTTTCGATCTGCTTGCCGACCCGTTCGCCACTGAGCAATACTTGTAGCTCATCGACATGACGTACTGGCGCACCAGCGAGCTTGACCAAGACATCTCCCTGCATCATCCCTGCTTGGGCAGCGGGGCTGTCACTCTCCACCGACATGACAATCAAGCCAGTTTCTTGACCGATGCTCTGTTGCAAGCCATCGGCGAGGCGCACCGGCTGAATGCCAATGCCTAGGTAGCCGCGCGGCATGTGTCCATGGGCCACCAAGGTTTCGACCACTTTGCGGATCGTGGTACTGGGAATCGCCAAACTAACCCCACGCATTAAGGCAGAAGTGGTTACCCCGGCAAAACGGCCATCCGCTGCCACCAACGGGCCACCTGAAAAACCTGGATACATGACCACATCGGTTTGTAAGTAGTGATCGATCTCACCACCACTCGGTGTGCGCCAGGCCCCACCGACGGCGCTGGCGATGCCCAACGTTGCCTGGATCCGTGTACCAGGCCGTCCCAACGCGAGTAGCAGATGGCCTACACGTAAATCGCTGGCATCGACCCACGTTGCCGCGGTCAAGCCAGTCGCCTCCGCCCGCAACACCGCTAGATCGGCCCCTGGGTCGCGCCCCACTAAGGTTGCCGCGACGGTTCTTCCATCGGCCAGCCCCACCTGGATCTGCTCATCCCGCTCCACCACATGGTGGGAGGTGACAATCAACCCATCCGCCGACCAGATCACCCCACTAGCGGGCATCCGTTGGCGCGCCTCCACTCGCACGACCTTGGGATCGCTCTGCTCAACCAACGTCGCCATGCTCTGGGAAAGGGTTTGCAATGGTTCTGTCATCTGGATACTCCTTGTTTGCTCTACGCGTTATCGTGGGAAAGTAAGACAGTTTGTTCTGCATAACTGCTGACTGTCCTACTGTTTCACTGTTCTACCTTTTTACGATCACTTACCGGCAGCAGGTACGCCACCTCTTGCTTAGTATGACACAAAGACCACCTGCACGCCTTCCCGCAAAAGCGCGGCTGCGACCTAGCCAAACGATTAGGTCATCCAGCTAAATCAGTAACTCTCAGCCTAGCCAGCGCGGGAACTGTTGGTCTGATCGGTCAACAATGGGTAACTAAGCGGAGCGTATCAATCGTGAAATCGGTGGGAAAAGCCCAGTCGGTTTGGGTGCGGAAGACGAGGTCAACCGGGGTATCAATGCCGGGCCACTGCTCGATAGTGACCTGCAGGGGGAATCCAGTCCCCACTAGCGAGTTGGGTGTTGGTCCACTCCACCGGCGTGGCCAGGAGCGACTGGCCGCTGACGGGGTCAACCAAATCAAGTTGCAAGCGGTCGCCCACTGCCTGCCAGTCGCCAACCCTGGTGGTGGGTCGTTGACGAGGAGGTTGGTGGTGCCGCTTTGTTGCCAGCGCGCATGGTCGGCGATGCTTTCCAAGTCGCCGTTTTGCACGAGGTTTTGGCCTTCGATACAAGGCGCGGTCGAAGGGGTGGCGTCGAGCAGCGGGGCGCGCACATCGCGGCGGGTGCCATCCTTCATCTTGAAATACCAAGTGAGGACGCGGTTTTCCTCCTGAACGCGACTCATATTAGCAATCGGTGCATTGTCCCACTCCGGCGGCCTAAGGCCACCTAGCTAAAAATAAGAATGGGTTACTAGATCATAGCCAAAGAGTCTGCTCCAGGTGATCACGGTCTCGCCCGGGGTTATCTCTAAAATGGGAATCGATGGCAATTCATTAAACGCACGATAGATTTCGGTCAGTCGGCTGATCTCACGGCGGCTATGCAGATCATAGACGACAATTGTCCCTGGTGGCTCGAACCAAGTCACTAAATACTGAGCTTTCTTTAGGAGTAGCTCCGATCGACAGATTGGTTCCGTTGTGAACGTAGGATACGCTTCACCGCTGACGGCTGTCCGCTATTGGGCAAGCGGCCACCAAGCCTGAAACCATGTTTGGGCTTGGCCCTCTTCGCCGTAGGCTTCGTGCCAGTTCTGTTCATAGTTGTGATTGGCCTGTAGTCAGAACCGCGATTGCCCAAGTGAAGACCACTCTTGGCCTTGAGCGGTGATGGGGTGGGTAGCGGTGCTGCTTGCTGAATGAGGGGAAGAAAGAAGAAATGGTCGCGGACGTCGGTGTCGTCTTGGGCGGTGGGCAGGTGTCCACCATTCCCCAGTAGTAACAACAGACTGAGGAGAAGCAAGCCGGGTAGGCTGAGGAAGAGGAAAAAAACGCATCGGTGGCTCCTGGGAGGCTAAGGCGTCTTTTACAACAGCAGCAGACCGGCGCGGGTGGCGCGCACGACGGCATCGGTGCGGCTCTGCGCGCCGAGTTTGCCGAGGATGGCATTGACGTGGAATTTAACGGTGTGTTCGCTAATGTTGAGTTGGCGCGCAATGAGCTTGTTCGATAGCCCTTGCGCCAGCCCGTCTAGCACTTCTTGTTCACGGGGTGTCAGTGGTTCGTTGGGGGTGCTTTCGGGAAAAGGTGGGTTGTTTGCCAGGAGCGCGGTGGTCAAGGCTTCATCCAAGACGGTTAGGCCAGCAGCTACAGCGTACAAGGCCGCCGCTAATACCGGCTGCTCACTGGCACGCAAGAGCATTCCCTGTACGCCGCTGGCGCGGATGGCGCGTGCTACTCCCACTTCGGGCAAGAGCGCCACAACTCGGTATCCCGCGGTAATGACATCGCTTAGGATCTCTAGCTGGGTCTGGGGTTCCCAGCCAAGATCCCACAGCGTTACATCGGGTTGATAGATCGCAAGCCGCGCCACGGGCAGCTCACGCGGATCTTCTTGACCGACAATCTGTAGATCGGGCGTGGTGGCTAACAAGGTTGCCAACCCCACGCGCGCCAATAGATCCGGGCCACAGACCAAGATCCGCAGCGCATCTACTCTCTCATGCATGGCTGGTCGTCCATTGCGTATAACCAAGGCACTTATAACCGGGGCAGTGTGATCCCCGTTTGGGCTTGGTATTTGCCCTTGCGGTCGGCATAGGAGATTTCTGGTTCTTCGCCTTCAAAGAAGAGGACTTGGGCAATGCCTTCATTGGCATAAATTTTGGCGGGTAGGGGCGTAGTGTTGGAAATTTCGATGGTCACGTGGCCTTCCCACCCTGGCTCAAAAGGAGTAAAGTTGGTAATGATGCCGGTTCTTGCGTAGGTGCTTTTCCCGAGACAGATGCCCAACACATTGCGCGGCATCCGAAAATATTCGACACTACGCGCCAAGGCAAAGCTGTTAGGCGGAATAATACAGACTTCCCCTTGATAGCGCGCCATGGCGCGGCTATCAAGGGCTTTGGGATCGACAACAGTCAATTGACCGGTGGAGGGGGTGAAGATCAAAAACTCATCCGCCACACGAATATCATAGCCAAAGCTGCTCAAGCCATAGGAGATCACCCCATCGCGCATCAGCTTTTCTTCAAAGGGTTCAATCATCTTCTCTTCGAGCGCCATGCGGCGAATCCAATGGTCAGGTTTAATCGACATACCTTGCTCTATTTCTATTCTCTGACTTCTATTCTCTGACTTCTATTCTCTGACTTCTGTCACGGGCTAGTCGGCACCCGCTTCCAGCGCTGAATGACCAGCCCTCTTTCTGGCGCAAAGAAAAAGACGAGGCCAAAAAAGAGGGTTGCCACCAACACCATAGCTGGACCAGACGCAATGTTAACATAGTAGCTCAGGTAGAGGCCAATCAGATTTGCCGTCATGCCACAGAGCGCGGCGACGAACATCATGGTGTGCATGCGCCGGGTCAAGAGTTGGGCTGTCGCCGCGGGGGTCACCAACATAGCCAGCACCAGCGCGATGCCCACGGTTTGCAAAGCGACCACAATGGTCAGCGCCACCATGATCAAGAGCAGATAGCGCAAAAAAGTGGTGGGCAGGCGCATCACGGTTGCCAACATGGGGTCAAAGCTCATGACGAGTAACTCTTTGTAGAAGAGCCCGATCGCCAACAAGATGACCGCGCTGAGCCCGAGCATGATCCAGAGGTCACGCGAGGAGACGGCTAGCACATCACCAAAGAGAATATGCGCGAGATCTACCGCATAGCCGCCCACGGTGCTGAGCATGGCTACTCCAAGGGCAAAGCTGCCCGCAAAGATAATCCCAATCGCTGTATCCTCACGTATCTCACCGCGATGACTAAGCGCGCCAATCCCAACCGAAACCAAGAGCCCCATCAGGAGCGCGCCCACCGCCAGCGGCCACCCCAGCAAGTAGGCCAAGACGATGCCTGGCAAGACCGCGTGCGACAGGGCATCGCCAAAGAAGGCCATGCCCTGCAAAATGACATAAACCCCCAACGTTGAGCAGATCACGCCCACCAGGAGCGAGGCCAACAACGCCCGCACCATAAAGCCATATTGCAGGGGTTCTAGCAACCACTCCACCATTATGACCAGCTTCTTTCTGTTGTCATGGCGGCAAGCACCGGGTCTACAGCCCGTTCCGCGGTAAGGGGTACGCCATCACAGCAGCTATCGGCCACCAGCAGATCGCCTTCATTCCGGTGGACGATGTGCAGATGATTGCCATACGCTTGGCTCAAGAGTGCTGGGGTCAACACGGTTTGGGGCGAACCGAGCGCAATCAGCCGGCGATTCAGGAGCAATACCTGGGCAAAATGGGCCGCGGCTTGGTTGAGGTCATGCGTCGCCACCAAGACTGTCACACCTTGTTGACGGAGCTGGGCCAACAGCTCCAAGATTGTCTCTTGGCTGGGCAAGTCGAGCCCGGTCAGCGGCTCATCGAGCAAGAGTAGTTTCGCTTCTTGGGCCAAGGCGCGTGCCAAGAAGACCCGCTGTTGCTGCCCACCGGACAGCTCCCCGATCTGGCGCTTGGCGAGCGCTGCCATACCAACGCGTTCTAGCGCCTGCGCTACCTGATCGCGGTCGGGCTGCCGTGGCCAACGCAGCAGGCCAATGGTGCCCACCCGCCCCATCATGACCACATCATAGACCGTGGCCGGAAAACGCCAATCCACCCGATTACGTTGGGGGACATAGCCAACACCGCGGTCTCCCTGGGGGCCGCTGCCATTGATGGTCACTGTTCCCCGCGCTGGTTTGCGCACACCAGCAATCAAATTGAAAAGGGTACTCTTCCCCGCGCCATTCGGGCCGACCACGGCCACTTGATCCCCTGGCGCCAGGGCAAAGGTAACATCAGCCAGGGCCGTAACGCCTTCATAGGCGGCAGTCACCTGCTGCAATTGGACACTTGCTTTGGTTGGCTCCTGGGGCGGACGCTGGTCACGCACTGGTGAAAAGGCTTGCATTCTATTCATTCCTGTCTTTCGCATCGAAGCATCGTCAAAGCAGTATACCATAGATTGGCCCCTATGACTGTAAATGAGATACCGTCTCATACGATTATGGATTCAGAAATCCCCCCCAACTTGTCGGCTAATTACAAATCCACCATACTTTTGTGGTAAAGTACACAGCAATCGATTTACCCTGTTATGGTTGGCTGACTTTACCATGCACACACGGCGACAAGCCGATTTCGGGAAATTCACCGCTGGCGGCATGGCAGTCAGCAAAACCGAGAAAGAAGAGACGGCAATGGCACAACCGATTTACTATGTCAATGGCAACTTTGTTCCTGCCGAGCAGGCGTTCCTCCCCGTAAATGACCTGAGCATCGTGCGTGGTTATGGCGTTTTTGACTATACCCGCTCCTATCATGGGAAACCTTTTAAGCTCCATGAACATATTTTGCGCCTAGAGCGTTCGGCCAAAGCCATTGGATTGGTGTTGCCGTGGAACACGCAGGAATTAGAAGGGATTGTTCAAGCCACCTTTGATCGCAATGGCTTTCCCGACGCTGGCATTCGGATTGTCGCCACTGGCGGCCCCTCTGATGATTTCATGACCCCGCCGCAAACGCCCAGCCTCGTGGTGATGATCACGCCGATCCACAGCAGCATCGCCCCGCAACAGGCCGCCGGTGTCAAGGTGACAACCGTGGCGATGGAGCGGATTCTCCCCACGGTCAAGAGCATTAATTATATGGGCGCCGTGATGGCGGTTGAGCAGGCCAAACAACAAGGCGCAGTCGAAGCCATCTATCGCACACCGGATGGTCGCCTCACCGAAGGAACCCGCGCCAATCTCTTTGCCTTCCGGGGCCACCAGTTACTGACCCCCAAAGACGAAGTCTTGGCCGGAATCACGCGGGCCGTGGTCCTAGAAATTGCCGAAGATGACTTTGAAGTGGTCGAGGACGCGCTCTATGTGGCTGAGCTATCCAATTATGATGAGCTTTTTATCACCAGTTCTACCAAAGAGATCCTACCTGTCATTCAGATTGATGACCACGTGGTGGCGAATGGGCAGCCTGGCCCCAAGACGCAGAAGCTCATTGAACTCTTCCGTACCTATGTCGAAAGCGTTAGCGGTTAACCATTGGTGGACTGTGGCGGTGATAGAGCTGACAGGTTTGCCAAACCTGTCAGCTCTTCGGTATGAGCAACTTCAACGTTAGCAGTTGACCATGATCCGTATGTTCAGCCAGGGAAATGACAATGACCGACCCAAACCAGAGCTCGCCCCGCCGCTCTTTACTCTATGTACCAGGTGACAGCCTGCGCAAGATCGCCAAAGCCAGCACGCTCCCCGCCGATACCTTGATCTTGGATCTGGAAGATGGGGTTGCCCTCTCCCAAAAAGAGCCGGCCCGCCACACCGTGCGCCAAGCCCTGCGCGAACTGGATTTTGGCCCACGCGAACGGCTCGTGCGCATCAACGATGTGAATGGTCCGCTGGCGCAAAGTGATCTTGCCCTGACGATCGAGGCGCGGCCCGCTGGCTATGTCATTCCCAAGGTGGAGAGTGCCGCCGATCTCTTGGCCGTTAGCCACTTTATCGACGAGCAAGAGAAGTTACGCGGTTGGCCTTTGGGCCAGATCCGCCTGCTGGCGATGCTAGAAACCGCACGTGGCATCATGAACCTGCGCGAAATTAGCCAAGCGACCCCCCGGCTCGACGCGCTTATCTTTGGTGCCGAAGATTTCGCCGCCACCATTGGGGCAGTGCGCACGCGGGAAAATAGCGAGCTTTTCTATGCGCGCAGCGCGCTAGTCACCGCGGCGGGGGCCTATCAGCTTCAGGCTATCGACCTCGTCTTTGTCGGCTTGGCTGATCCAGAAGGTTTAGAAGCCGAGTGTATTCAGGGGCGCAACCTCGGGTTCATTGGCAAGACGGTGATCCATCCCAGCCAGATCGAGATCGCCAATCGTCTGTTTGGGCCGACCGAAGCGGAAGTCGAAGCGGCGCGGCGTCTTGTGGCGGCCTTTGCCGAACACCAGGCCGCGGGAACAGGGGCTTTTGCCTATGACGGCAAGATGGTCGATATGCCCGTCATTCGCCTTGCTCAACGCCTGCTCGCACGCACCGAAGCCATTGCCAACCGCCGTTGACCACCTGCTATCCCCCGTTGGCGGTTGTGGAGACCACAGAGCCAACCCGATGACAAATAACTAGCGTTGGCGGTTGTGGAGACCACAGAGCCAACCCGATGCAAGCGTCTTTTGACGTAACGCCTAATCTTGTTTGAATATCAAGTAATTGAAGGAGCTTTACGCCGTGAGTAATGGAATCTATACGCCTAGCCGCGTGATGGCAATTGCCGCCCATCCCGATGATATTGAATTTGGCTCCGTTGGCACCATTGCCCGTTGGGTCAAGGGTGGCGCAAAAGTTGCCTATGTCCTAGTGACCAGTGGCGATGTTGGCATTGCTGAACCCGGCATGACCAAGGCGCGCGCCACCGAGATTCGCGAAGCAGAAACCATCGACGCCGCCAAGACTGTTGGCGTCGAAGATGTAACCTTTCTGCGCGAGCCAGATGGCATGGTCGTCAACACACTCGATCTGCGCAAGCAGTTGGTGCGCCAAATCCGCCGCTTCCGTCCCGAAGTGGTTGTGGCCCTAGACCCGATGGTCATGTACACCTCGTTAGGGGGCATTAATCATCCGGATCACCGCGCGGTGGGCGAGGCTACCATGGACGCGATCTTCCCGGCCTGTAGCCAGCCCAACCTCTTTCAAGAGTTAGAAGAAGAGGGGCTCTTTGCCTGTCGGGTGCGCAAGGTCTATGTTTCCTCGCGTGGCGAAGGCGACACCTTTGTCGATATTAGCAGCACGATTGACTTGAAGATCGCGGCGCTCAAAGCCCATGCCAGCCAGGTGGGTGCCATGGAAGGGCTGGAGGATCGGATTCGGCAATTTGCGGCGCGCAACGGTGTTGGGAAAGAGATGGACTATGCCGAAGTCTTCCGCGTTTTGACCCTGCAAACTGACGAAGCGTGGGCCAAAGCGCAATCCCAACCCGCTGTTTAACCCCTATGTTTCAGTTACGTGACCATCAACACCAGGCGATTGCGACAGCGTTGAGTAAAGCCCCTGGTGGCACATTGACTGCCGTCATCCCCCCCGGCGGCGGCAAAACAATTTTAGCCTTAGCCGTGCTCGATACGCTCTACAAAGCCCAAAAGATCGATGCGGCCATGGTTCTGACGCCGCGCCTAGGACTCTGTTCCCAATTTGAACTGGACTGGAAAGCCGTTCGTAATCACTTTCAGCCCAATGCCATGGGGGTGATTGTCCACCGGGAAAATGCCGCCTTGAGCAGCTTGCGTGGTTTTGGCTATGTCTCTAGCTACCAGTCCCTCTGTGCCGATCCGGTGGCCCATGAGCGCTTTGCCCGGCGCTACCGAGGGCGGCTGGCAATTGTTTGTGATGAGGCGCATTATTTGGGGGAAAAGCTCTATGGCAGCGGCGACACCACCCAAGCGGCCAAGATCCTGGGCCAGTTGGCCGACTATGCCGCCTTTCGGTTGGTGATGACGGGCACTCCCTACCGCGCCGATGACAACCCGATCATCTTTGCCGCGTATAATGACCAAGGGCGCATTCAGGCGGATGTCGAGTTGACCTATGGCGATGGTGTGGCTCAAGGCTTTCTCCGCCCCTTTGACGCCAATTTATTTGACGGCAAGCTCTACCAAACGCGCCGTCGCCAAGAGCATGGTCGCGCCCGCTATGCCACCGAAGAAGTGGAATTGCGCTACACGGCGCAGCAGTTGACCAAAGTCGCTACCGATCCGCAATTTTGGGAATTGGCCGCCCGCCACGCTTTGGAAAAGGTCAAAGAACTCCAAGAGATCTGGCCGCGCTACTGCGGGATTGTTGGCTGTGCCAACCAGGAACATGCTCGCCAAGTCTTGGCCTATCTCCAGTCGTTAGGCGCGCGCTGCCTGCTGGCGGTCTCCGATGATAGCAACGCCCACGATAACCTCCGTCTCTTTAAGAATGGCAGTTGGGATATGTTGGTCACCGTCGGCATGGCCCATGTGGGGTATGATCACAAGCCCATTGCGGTGGCCGCGGTTTTGAATGGCATTCGGGAATTTAACTGGCTTGATCAATTTACCATGCGTGCGGGACGCATGGTGCCCAATCGTCCGAAAGAAGAGCAGACTGCTTGGATCTTTGGCATTAATGATCGCGCCATGCGTAAATACATTGCCGACAAGCGGGTCGAAGCTAGCCGTGCCATCAAGCTGATCGAGGAGGTCGATGGTGCGGCCAGTGGCAATTCGGCCTTTGCCCCAAGCGAAGGGCCACGCCTCTATTACCAAGGAATTAGCCTAGAAAGCATCACCGGCATCGGCTTTGGGCATAATGGCTATTCCGCGAGCTTGGACGAAGCCGATGCTCCCGCACCATTGGTTGACGACGCTGAACCAGAGCTGATTACCGACAAAGAGAAGCGCGAACAACTGCGGCGGCGGCGGCAGGGCTTGGTGAGCCAATATGCGGGCAAGCAGCACGGCCAAGTCAACGGCGAGACGATCCGCTTGGTCAACGCGGCACTCCTCCAACGCTTTGGCAAGCCGGTGAACCAATGCAGCCCCGACGAGTTGCTGCGTCAGATCGAGTGGCTGGAAGAGAAGATCGGCATTGTGCCAGATTTAGAGAACACAAAACCCACGGCAGAAACCGAACAACCAGAAGACGAAGCGTGGATCCAGCCTGGTCTATTTTAAAGCTGCCTTGCTCGAGCAGCGGGTAATTAATCACACTGTTGATGACGGGTTTTGTCTAGCCGCCCTTGCCCAGCAGGCCCCCGAAAAGCCACCGAGCGAAAGCCCGCTTATGAAGATTAACCATTAAATTCGGTAAATCAGCACCTACTAGGTCAAGCTGCGCTAAAGCGCCCTAGTGAGGTCTACCGCTTTAATTTCCTAACCTTCATAAGCGGGCTCTCGCTTGCGTTGTTCGGTAGCCCTGTAGGCCAGGGCGGTGCGGACACCTGCTGCAACGTGCAAACAAAGTGGCCGTGCAAACCACAACGTTGGCTTCGGCTGAAATGGGCGGCTCGATCTTGTGCCAGTAGTCACAAATGGCAAAAGTGTAGTTTGCGGACTTTTAAAAAATTAGCTACAATGCTTTTCTAGGAATTTGACCCCCATGCACGACTGCGGGGGTTCCCTCTCCACATAACCTACCTAGGTATTGGGATCTAAATTTTCTTGCCTTATTGCTCTATCAGCTTTTTCTCCATAGCCTGCAGGTATAGGAAGATAGATCTTTGCTTCAATTCACTTATCTATAGTTGAGGAGGATACTTTGCGTACATCCCGAATTTATCAGCGCTCTCGTGCTACCTTGCATTGGGCGCCCTTGCTGTTGGTCATTGCGCTGCTGCTCAGCGCCTGCCCAGCGCCCGCTGCTCCAGCACCAGAAGCACCCGCCGCGGCAGCAACCGAGGCCCCCGCCGCCGAAGCGCCAGCCGCGGCAGCAACCGAGGCCCCCGCGGAAGAAGTAGCTGATCCCATGGTAACGATCTATGGCGAAACGCTACCAGATGATGCTGTCCCGTATGCTGAGCAGGTGTCGAACAGTGCTTGTAGCACAACGGCTAACCAGATCACCTTTGACTTCCAGGTGTCGGTCTATCAGCGGTACTGCTTGAGCGATAACTTCAGCGATCCGTTGACGGAGTTGGATAAGGATTTCAATGTTGTGCCAGCCGCCGCAGAAAGCTGGGAAGTTTCGGAAGATGGCTTGACTTGGAGCTTCCATTTGCGTCCTGGCCAGGTTTGGTCCGATGGTACGCCTTTGACGGCTCATGACTATGTTGCCACTTTCCAATACTTGGCCGAGCCGGAACACGCGTGGGATTTTGCTTGGTTCTACAACGGCGTGATCCAGAATTGGGAAGAGGTCATTGCCGGTGAATTGCCCAAAGAAGAGCTGGGTGTCGCTGCCGCCGATGACTTGACCTTCCAGATTACGACCCAAAAACCCTTCCCGCCCATGCCCGGTATGATGAAGTTCGGGTGGACGCTGCAGAAAAAGGCGTTGGAAGAGCATGGTCCTTTATACAACAGCGATCCTGCCACGCACGTCTCTTCGGGGCCGTTTATTCTAGAGACCTTCGAGCCCGGCAAGACGATCACTGTTGTGGCCAATCCAACCTATAAAGGCTATCGCCCCCCGCGCTTATACCGGTTGGTTGCCATCTATATGGATCCCGGTACAGAATTTGCTGCTTTCCAAAATGGCGATATCGATTCCGTTGGTTATGAATCGTTAAGCCCAGCCGACCTGGAACTAGTCTTGCAAGATCCGGTTCTTAGCGAAAACTACCTACGCCACTTTGGTGATTTCCGCACCGACTACCTGCTCTTTGATACCTTCAACCCGCCTTTTGACAATCTGGATGTTCGCAAAGCCTTTGCCCATGCGATTGATCGCGAAGCCATTGTGAAAAATGTCTATGGTGAAGTGAAGGCGATGGCCGCCTATGGTATGTTAATGCCTGGCTTCCCCTCCTCTTCCACCAAGGGCGAGCTCAATCAGTATCAAGAATTTAATTGTGAACTTGCCAAAGAGCATCTCGCAACCGCTGGTTATGCTGACGGCGCGGGTTTCCCATCGCTGGAACTTTGGCTGCGCAATGAAAGCCCGGCTTTGCAGGCCGTTTTCCAAGCCGTGGCCGCTTCGATCACCCAGTGTTTGAATATTCCGCTTGAGGTTTCCAACAAAGACTACAAAGTCTATATGGATGCACTCAATGCAAAGCCGACCCAACTGACCTTTGGTGCCATTTCCTATGGGATGGACTATCTCGATCCGGCTAATATGCTAGATGGTCTTTGGGTTACTGGCAGTCGCCATTCCTGGAGCAATCCAGAGTTTGATCGGCTAGTCAAAGAGGCAACCCCTCTCACTAGTGATCCTGCCTTGCGTGACCAATTGTTCCGTGATGCAGAAAAGATTTTGGTTGAAGATGTCGGTGGTATTTTCCTCTTCCACCGCTGGCAAGGTACCCTCTACCAACCATATATCCAAGGTGATTCCATCCGCGAACCAGATTCCATCGGCATTATCGGGCCGCACTGGGGGAATGATTCGGCGGGTAGCAATATTTATATTGCGCAACACTAAGGGTTGACAAACTGACAAGCTGACAGACATTACCCCCTGCTCAGCTTGTCAGTTTGTTTATGCGAATGAGCCGCAAAGCTGGATTGTAGAAAATTGGTGCTTTTCGCTCACCTGTACGAATCATAGATTGCAGTGATTTCACCTTCTCTGTTTATTTTATGGTTAGTATTGGATAGGTAGACAAGAAATCCAGTAAACAGGTATTTTGCTCGTGTGCCTGTCTATATAGATGACTGACTTACCTAGAGCTCAATAACAGGAGCCACAGCCAATTCGCCCATCATCACCGTGATTGCTGGAGTGCTTTACGCTGGGTAATATGATAATTTTATGATACGCTATATTTTAGGTCGACTTGCCTCGTTACTCTTTGTCCTCTTCGCCGTTTCGATTATCAATTTTTCGATCATGCATGCTGTCCCTGGTGGCCCGTTTGACGAAGATAAACAGCCTCTGCCACCGGCTGCGAAGGCCAATATTTTGCGTAAGTATGGGTTGGACAAGCCGCTTTGGCAGCAATATCTTAATTATATGTCTCACGTCATCCGTTTCGATTTTGGCATCCCTTATCAACAGCCCACTTCGACGGTGACAAAACTGATTGCCGAGAAATGGCCGATCACCGCACAGGTGGGGTTAATGACCTTAACCTTGGTCTTTGGCCTTGGGATCACGCTAGGATTGGTTGCCGCCTATAATCAAAACTCTTGGCTCGACAATGCCTTGACCTTTTTTGCCATGTTGGGGATCACCATGCCCAACTTTGTCCTGGCGTTTATGCTTTTGCTTACCTTTGCCGTTCGGTTGGACTGGCTACCCATGCGCGGCTGGGGAGATTCGGCCTGTCTGATCAAGGCTGCCGAGTGGTCTACTGGCTATTTTTGTACTGATTGGATTCTGCCGGTGATTGCCTATGCGCTTGCTCCTGTCGCTGTTGTTGCTCGCTTTACGCGGGCTAGCGTCATCGACACGATCCGCTCTGATTATGTGCGGACAGCACGGGCCAAGGGGTTAGGCGAACGGGTGATGATGACACGGCATGTCTTGCGCAATGCCCTGATTCCTTTGGTGACAATTGCCGGACCGATGATTCCCGATATCATGACTGGCAGTATTTTCATTGAATCGACCTTTGCCATTAATGGGTTGGGTAAATATTTTGTAACCAGCGCCTTTAATCGTGACTATCCAATGATCATGGCAATCTCTTTTCTGATTGCTGGCCTTTGGGGATTTATCTATCTTATGACCGATATTGTGTATACCTGGATTGATCCGCGCATTCGCCTTGGTGGCAGAGGAAGTTGACATGACCGAAGCGAGTCAAAAACTACCAACGACTCTCAACACCAATCCTAAATTGATCGCCAAAGGAATGCAGAAGCATCGTACCTTATGGCAAGATGCAACGCGCCGTTTTTTTCGCAATCGGCTGGCTGTGCTTGGTTTTGTGATCGTTCTTTTCTTACTCTTTTTAGCGATCTTTGCCGATCTGCTTGCTCCCTATAACTATGCCGAAGTCGATTTTACGGTTCGGCATCCTCAGTTGCCCTTTGTCCATCCTAATTACTTGCTGGGCACAGATCCCACGGGCCGTGATTATCTCAGCCGCCTGATCTACGGGGCACGGACTTCCATGGCAGTCGGCCTGATTCTATCGACGATTGCTGTGATCATCGGCTTGCCGATTGGTGCCGCGGCGGGCTACTTCGGTGGTAAAGTGGACTTTATTGTGACGCGAGTCGTCGAGATCTTAACAGCTTTCCCTGGCCTACTCTTTGCCATTCTCATTGTCTCGGTGTTAGGGGGTGGCTTTTGGAAAGTCATTTTAGCGCTTAGTATCACCAGTTGGGTGGGAATGGCGCGTTTGGTGCGCGGCCAAATTTTGTCGCTGCGCGAAAAGGAATATGTCGAGGCTGCCCGTTCCTTAGGTGCGCGTCAGACGGATATTATTTTTCGGCATCTGTTACCCAACATTCTGTCACCCGTGCTGGTTGCTGTCAGCTTTGGCATTCCCGGTGCCATGTTTGGTGAAGCAGGGCTAAGCTTTCTGGGGTTGGGGATCAACGATCCCACGGCTAGTTGGGGCAAAATGGTGGGTATTAGTGGTGCCTATGTGCGGGTGTATTGGCATTTGGCCTTGTTCCCCACGCTGGCGATTGCATTGGCGATGTTGGGCTTCTCTTTTGTGGGCGACGGTTTGCGCGATGCCTTAGATCCGAAGTTGATCGAGTGATAAGCTGTTTCGCGTTCTTCGCCGCCACCGAATGACATCCGTGAAAAGAGGGTAGAAGAATTGTCACTAAGGCAACCGCGTGAAGAGCTAGTTGATATGATTGCTCCCTACAAGGTTAGGCATTACGCACTTGGGCCAGGCTTGACAGGTTTGCAAAACCTGTCAAGCCTCAAGTTACCTAGTTGCGTAGCGCCTAAAGGTAATCAGTCCACTCAACTTTGTTTTCTATGTAACGGTAGCTTGTCCTGCGGCTATACCACCTTACCAACGATAGCTAAGCATCGAAAGCAATAACCCAGCGTCTCGCTACGCATATCGAAACTGGAGTCAAAAAGATCCATGCAAGCTTACAACCCTCATTTTCACCGTCTTTGGCTAATAGTTGCGCTCTCCGCTCTTCTCCTTATCGTTGCTGCTTGTGGCGGCGGTTCTGGCAATGCATCAAATACGGCCGCCGTAGCAACTTTGGCGGCCGTACCGACGATGCCGTCGGGCAATTTTGTGGCTGTCGGTGAGCAGAGTGGCTTAACCCAAACCGTGACGCTCACCCAAACGACTGCTGTGACTACCGCGAGCGCTGCCGTCCCGGCCCCGGATCTATCGCGTGGCGAAGCTGCTTACACCAAGAATAAGTGTGGTGACTGTCATGGGGCCCAAGGAGAAGGCGTTGCCGACAAGGCTAGTGCTATTGCGGGGACGGCTTTATCGCTACAAGAATTTGATAGTGTCTTGCGCACAGGGGGCGGCTTGGGCAACACACATATTTTTGGCCGTTCTGCTGTCAGCCCTAGTGGCATGGAAGCGCTCTATGCCTACATCCAATCCCTCGGCCAATAAGGCTTACTGTCGAGCTTGAAAGCTGTTTGCAACGGCTCTTCGTCGTATCCACCGAAGCGGTTTTCAAAAACCTGAGGTGGATACGCTCCTTCCCCCGAGCCCTAACCGCATAGGCCCACATCTCCCTGAAGCAAACCCTGGCGCTTCACAAGCCTTGTTGTCGGTAGGCATCTACAACAATTATCCACAAGTGACAATCCAGAAGCCACTATCCAAGATCGACACTGATGCTGAACACTGCCGACTTCCCACACCAGATCGGGCCTTATCGACTTGACGCCGAGATCGGTCAAGGGCATGGTGCCATTGTCTATCGTGCCTTTGATACATTATACGATCGCGTGGTCGCACTCAAAGTTCTCCCTGCCCAGCTTGCTCAGGATACGCACTATGTGCGGCGTTTTATCTCGGCTGGCCGTGAAGCTGCACGCCTGCGCCATCCCCATATTATGCAGGTCTTTGAAGCTGGCCAAGCGGCTGGGCTAAATTATATTGCCCAGGAATATGTGGAAGGGGGAACCCTAGCCGCGCGCCTGAGCGCGCGTGCGCAACCCTTTACCCTCTACGAGACCGAACAGATTGTTACTCAGCTTGCCCTGGCGCTTGACTATGCCCACCACCATGGGGAAGTTCACGGCAATCTAAATCCGAATAACATTCTCTTTGCGGCAGACTGGCAAGTCAAAATTGCTGACTTTGGCTTGGCACAGCTCCAGCCTGTTGCCGATCCTTTCGCCTACCCGGCGCGCGTTTCGACCTTTATGGCACCAGAGCAAGCGCGGGGTGAACAGCACATCGATCGGCGCGCCGATATTTATAGCCTGGGTGTTTTGACCTACCTGATGTTGATCGGACGGCCCCCGTTTTCTGCCGACAATCCCTTGGCGCTCGTGCGCAAGATCATTGATGATGAGGCCCCCGTCGATACGATTGCGCCGGGCCGCTTGATGCCACGCATTGTCCATGCCCTGCAGCGGGTCCTGGCCAAGCAGCCCACCATGCGCTATCAAGGCGCAGGTGATTTTGCCCAAGCTTTTTTGCACGGCGAACCACCGCCGCCAAACCCGACCCCGGTGCCGGGTTTGGCGGCGGTGGCTATGATGGACGAAGAAGCAATGGCAACCACGCCGCCTCTGCCCGCGGTGGATTTGCCTGAGCCGCCACCACCCATCTATACCTATACCTATCCGCGGCGACCAACACCATCACCGCGTCAACGGCCACTCTTTTCGTTTCCTTTGCTGGCCACCGCAACCTTCGTCCTGGCCTTGGCAACCCTCGCCCGATTGGCTTGGACCCAATGGGCCGAGCCAATCTTGGATAATGTACCCGCGCAAGTGGCGGCTGGCCGCCTGACGCCGCCCTTCCCACCGACCTTATTGACGCTTGCTGGCGTGCAACGCTTGACAGAGATGAACAGTGGGGCCGCGCTCAACACCATGGTCGTAGCCATGAGTAGTGCCGAACAAACGAATGCCTTGGCCGAATTGGTCCAAACCCAAGACGTACCCCCAACGCTGCGGGTGTTGCCCGCATTGATATCGACGGATACACCGAATCCGCCAACCGTAACCGCCACAATCCCGCCAACCGATACCCCGCCACCAACCCCATCCGAAACGGCTACGAGCATTCCCTCACCCACATCGTCGCCGACGGTCTCGCCCACCCCAACCGCGACCGAAACGGAAACCCCAACCGCAACGGCAACCGATGCACCCACGGCAACGCTAGTCGCCACGACGGGGGAACTCGGCGGACGGATTGCCTATACGCGCTGGGATGCTGCCCGCGATCGGTATGATTTGCTCTTCTATTCGCTCACTTCTGGGGAAAGTTGGCCGATTGTGCGCAATCGGCGCCAGCCCGACTTTAGCCCACAGAATAATCTAGCCGCGAATGGCGATGGTGGGGTCATTGACAATGTCATTTTAATGGGGCCCAATGGCGAAGATCCAGTGCCGATTAGCGCTTTTGCTGAAGATGCCCACCCCCATTGGGCACCCACCGGCAAGATGTTGGTCTTTGATTCTACCCGTGTCGGCGATGGTCGGCGGCGGCTCTACTTGCATCATGACACCGACTATGGTCAGCCCATTAGCCCCATGATGTTTGAAGCATGGGAACTCTTTGGGAGCCATCCGGTCTTTCTCGGCGATAGTCGGATTGCCTACAATGGTTGTGATGTGTGGGAAAACGCCAGTAACTGCGGTATCTTTGTCGTGGGGACGGATGGCAGCAAACCGGTTGCGGTGACCAACTGGCCGGGTGATATTCCCACGGACAATCTGGGCCGCGAGATTTTGACGATGTCAAACCGCAATGGCACTTGGGATATCTATCGCATCGATCCCACCAGTGGCACGGCCATCCAACTCACCGCGGATAGCGCACAGGAGGGACTGGCGACCGCTTCGCCTGATGGCAGCTACATCGCCTACGTCAGCAACCGCGATGGCGGTTGGGCTATCTACGCCATGCGCCCTGATGGCAGTGAACAGCGCAAATTGTTTGATCTCGATGCCAGTTATGGCAGTGGTTCCCGCGATTGGCTAGAAGAGCGAATTACTTGGGGGCGCTAAGGCCGCGTGTGAAACTAGACCTGACAGATTTTCAAAACCTGTCAGGTTCCGCTGCTAACTCCGTGGTAATATTAAAGCTGAATCCAGCGTTGTTCACGGGCACTTTGGCGGGCGGCATCAAGGGCCCGTTGGACGGCGAGGCCATCGTAGAAACTCGCTGGTTCTTGTAAAAGGACGCGGCCTTCGGGCAACGCATCGGCCAGGAGCTTGGCTAGGTAATAGCTGCCAATGGTGAAGGGCGATGCGCCGTGGCGATCGGCCAATTCTGTGGGTAGCTCGCTGGCGATGGGCTGCCACTTCCCCTCATGTAAATCACTACCCTGCGCACCCCATAATTGATCACGATTATCCAGCCGTAGGGCCCCTTGGGTGCCGATGATGGTAATACTCATGCCGTACCCGCCGGGGGTAAGGCCGCTAGCGGTCACCGTGCCTTGTACATGGTGGGCGAAGTGCAGCAATAAATGGGCATGGTCATCGGCGGTGACGGTGCGGCGGTTGCCGGTTGCCGCTTCTTGGCGGATTTGATGCCCGATCTGTAATTGGGCTGTCACTGCTTCAATGCGCCCAGCAAACCAACGGGCAAGATCCAAGAGATGACTGCCCAACGCTCCCAACATACCGCCCCCCTGCTCTGCCGAATAGCCCCACGCCCACGGTAGGGTAGGATTCAGGCGTTCACTGCCTAGGCGGTCGAGGTGAATGGCAATCAATTCACCTACATAGCCTTCGCGTAGTAGGCGACGTAAGTGAAGGCGCTGGGGATGAAAGCGCAATTCATGATCGATCAACGCTAGCTGATTCGGTGCCGCTTGGGCCGCCGCCAGCATGGCCTCGGCTTCTGCCACATTGACTGCCATTGGTTTTTCACACAGTACATGTTTACCAGCCTGTAATGCTGCGATTGCCATCTCGGCATGGAGATGGGGCGGTGTCACAATACTCACAAGGTCGATGTTGTCGGCGGCAATCAGATCGCGCCAATCGGTGTAGCGTTGGGGAATGGAGAGCTTGTGGGCAACGCGCTCGGCATTGGCGGGGTTGGCAGATGCAATGGCTTGGGCCACCAAGCCGCCACGGCGAAACATGGGGATCTGGACCCGCTCGGTCCAGCCGGTGCCAATAAAGCCAACGCGTACTTGGGGTTTTGTGGTCATAAGGAGCCTCCTTGGGTATCGAGCCTGTCGGCTATCGGTGGGGACATCGCTGTGCCGGAGACCAACCGGAGAATCGTCGATTAGAGACGGTGGGGTGCAGTGGATACCCGGTTCAGCGATACACGAATTGTCTGCGTTTAGACAATTGCTTCGTCGGTGGTTAGCAAGCGTTGATAGAGTGCTTCGAGGCGGGGCATGATCTGCGGCCAACGATAGGTACGGTTCACAAAGTCGCGCGCTTGGGTGCCTAAACGTTTGCTGAGGGAGGCGTCTTGTTGGGCATCGACCACCAGACGAATAACCGCCTCGGCAAAGGCCGCGGGGGTATCCGCGATCAGCAATTCCTGTTCATGCTGAACGCCCAACCCTTCTACCCCGAGCGCCGTACTGACCAGGGCCTTGCCTTGGGCCATGGCTTCTAGCACCTTAAAGCGCGTCCCGCCTCCTACGCGCAGGGGGACCACATAGACGGTTGCGGCAGCTAAATAGGGGTCAATGCTCTCCACTGCGCCCGTGATCTCGATGGCCCTATTCGCCCGTAGCTTCTCCAGCCGGGGATGGGGATTCATCCCCACAATCTGAAAGCGCACGGCAGGCAGCGTAGTTTGGATCAAAGGCAACACCGCTTCGGCAAACCAGAGCACAGCATCCACATTGGGGCGATAATCCATCTTCCCGGTGAAGAGCAACATGGGCGGCGTAGCCAAAGGGGCTTCAACAGGAGTCCGGCTGGGCTGCTCGGCAACCCCATTCGCGATCACGGTGACCGTGATACCTGGCGCGAGAGCTTCTAGCGCCTGCTGATCAACGGGGCTCACCGCCAATACCGCATCGGCGCGGCGGCAAAGCTCGCGTTCATACCAGCGTAACTTCTGCCATTGAATCAGGCTGTAGCTTGCGGCCAACCACCGCCGCGGTTGGTGCAGATCCGTTTGGGCGTTGCGCTGCTGTAGCACATACTCACAGTTGTGATCATCAAAGATCAAGCGTGGGCGTTTTTGCCCTGGTGGTGTGTCGGTCAACACATGTAACCCATATTGGGCCATCTCGATCCCTTCCACCTGCACGAGATCATAGCCATCCGTCAGCCACTCCTTCACCAGCGCGTGCATGGCTGGATCTTCCAAGCGCAGCGCCATATCAGGCTGGGGGCTGAACAAGGTGGAACGCGCTCGTTGGGCCAAACTCCGCTCGGGCTGGGGCAAACAGGCAAGGCGGCGACATCGCTGATGCAAGGGACTTTCTTGGAGTGGTAGTTGCTCTGGTGTGACAAAAGTCAGCAGATCAACGGTATACCGCGTTGCCAGGTGATGTAGCAGATAGTAGTTGCGGATGGTTGTACCCTGGCGCGGCGGATAGGGGAGTTGCGGTGTGAGAAAGAGAATTTTCAAGGAAGTGTCGTCTGGTTTTTCGGTGGTTGTTTATGGGCCACCGCGGTGGTTGGATAGCCGGTTGCCGTACGACTGACGGCCTTCCGATAAACATCCAAAGTGCTTTGCGCAGCCGTCTCCCAGCTAAAGCAGGCCGCACGCTTGAGGCCCTTTTCGCGCAATTCGGCGTGCAATTCATCATCGGTCAACAAACGGTGCATTGCCACCGCGATCTCTTCGTTGTCCTGTGGATTCACCAGCAGCGCGGCATCCCCAACCACCTCGGGAAGGCTGCTGACATTGCTGACAATGGTCGGCGTACCACAAGCCATTGCTTCAAGCGGTGGCAAGCCAAAGCCCTCATAGTGGGCTGGATGGACATGACAGCGCGCCCCAGCATAGAGCTGATGCAGATCTTCATCGGTGACGCGGCCCAGGAAAAAGGTATGTTTCTCTAGATTCAACTCGCTCACCAGCGCCATGGTCTCTTCATAGAGCCAGCCAGGGCTGCCAGCGAGAACTAAGCCGACCTCTGCAATATTATATTTGTCGCGCAGGTAACGGTAGGCATGGAGGAGGCCATCGACATTTTTGCGTGGTTCAATCGTGCTGACAAATAAAATATACTGGGTTGGAATTTTGAACTTGGCGGCCATGGCCTGTTGCGCCGGTTCCGCGGCCAGCGGTGCAAAAGAAGGGTTGGCCGCTTCGTAGATCACACTGATCTTTTTGTCTGGCGTGCCTAAAATGCCGATTAGATCCTGTTTGGTGTTTTCACTCGGGACAATAATATGGCGGGCATGGCGGACGGCGCGATCAATCTGTCCATAATAGGCCGCACTATCTTTCGTTAAGAAATTGGGCCAATGGAAAAACGCTAGATCGTGTACCGTGATCACGGCTGGAATCGGTGAATAGAGCGGCGGAATAAAGTCTGTGCTGTGGATCAGATCCAACGATTGCCAGAAGAGCTCGATGGGTAGCAAAAGCTGTTCAAGCTGACGGTGCACCGGTGCATAGAGCGTGCGACGGTGAAAGTTGGCTTGATCGATCAGTGGTACGCGGTGTTTGCGATGCTGAAAGACGATAAATTCATTTGGCGATTCATCGCGTTGATTTAGTTGAGCGAGGGCACGTAAGAGATACCAGCTATAGCGGCTAATCCCAGCCGGTTGGTGATAACTCAGGCGTGCATCGATGCCAATGCGCATAAAGATTTCGGCAACTCTATGAAAGACATCTCTGAAAGACAGAACGTCTGGTCGATACGTCTAGTCAATACGTCTAGTCGATCACGTAATACTGTGCATTGTACCGTTCCCTGCAGATTCGGTCAAACCTGTGATCGATTACAAAGCAATCAATATCCCTTTTACTGTTTATGTTTGCCCTGCCCCGAAGCCATGGAATGGTTTGAGAGGAATTTTGAACAATGGTATACTATATGATTAGAGGTGATGATTAGAGGAATAGACTACCCCGGCGCTATGGAGATTTCACAAAGGATGACCGTACAATACCGCGGCAATTGGCGCAGAAGCTTTTGCCTACCCGCTGTGAACTCTGTAGTTTTGTTAGACAAGGTAGCTTGATGGCTTATACAGGTTGCTAGGGTGGGGTGAACTCTAGCTGAATATCCTTAGACCAATATAGGTGGAATTTCCATGGAAATAGCACAGTTAGCCCAAATGGTGAGTTGGCTAGATGAAGAGCACCGGCGCGATCGCGCCGAAATCGCACGCCTCCAACAGCGGATTGAAGCGCAATCCGCCGATATTATTGAACAAGCGCGGCGGATTCAAGATTTAGAAGCGCGCATTGCCGCGACCCAAGGACACCTTGGGCGTTTTAACCAGATTGAACAGTCGATCAACAATGCCAAAGTGGAACTGGGCGCTTTGGTGGAACGTGCCGAGGAAGTGCGTGTCCAAGCGCAACGGGATGTCGAGCGTTCCCGCCTCAGCGATCGCGAGGTTTTGAGCCGAGAGATCAGCGAAGTCCGGCGTGAATTGCCGCGGATTGCCCGCGTAGAAGAAGCCATTGGGCTGCGCGAGGTGGAAGATCAACGCCTCTCTGAACTGATTATGGGGGTGCGCAACCAGATCGGCGGGTTGGCGAAAGAGATCGAAGAGCGGACCCGTCAGATCCCTTTCTTGGCCGAACAACGGACCAGCGATACAAAGCGCATTGCCCAGCTTCAGCAAGAGACGGTCGAGCTTTTCAAACGGATTGAAGCAATCGGCGGACGGTTGCCGCTCTTTGAGGAAGGTATTCGGAAAAACCATGCCGAATATGAGAAGATCCCACCCATGGTCGAGGCGCTGCGCAACCGTCAGGTCGAATTTATGGAAAAGACGCGGGCCATGGTCGTGGACCGCGAACAGGTGTTGACGCGTTGGCAAGAAACGATTGAAGAACAGAAAACGATTGTCGCCCAAGCCTATGAACGGGTGCAGAGCTTTGCGCAACAGGTCGATGTGAGCCGGCGTGCCGTCAATGAAATGCAAGAGTTCAAGGATCTGATCCTGCGGGAACAAGCGCAAGTGCAAGAGTTACAACGGCTGGCCGAAGAGCGGATCCGCCGGGAGATGGACGAATTCCGCGAGGACTTTGAGAAAAAACGCCGCAAGGGTGAACTGCGCCAAGAACATCTGTGGTCGGAACAAGATAAGTACAACCGCGAAGTGATCGAACGTTTCCCGCCGATTCACCACGACATTAAGATTGTCGAAGCCCTGGCGCAAGATGTTTGGAAGTTGCAAGAGACCTATGGTAACTACTTTGTCGGCGTCGCCCAAGCGTGGCTAGAGGGTACCGAGCAGGCCATCCGCAGCCGTGATGAACAGATGCGCCATATGCAAGAAGATTGGCAGCGCCAACGCCGCAACGCCGAACTCTATGCCAGCCAAAACGCCCAACGCCGCACCAGTGGGATTACTGTTGGCGAGGCCCCCGATTATGGTGCTTCCAATGGGTCAGCGCGCGGCTAGCAAATGCTTGTCACACCCCTGAAAAGCTGATTGGAACCAAGGACGCGGAGGAACGCGGATTAAGAAAAATCCGCGTTCCTCCGCGTCCCCAATTTCTATAACATGCGTCAATTGCTGCTAAAGGAAGCACGCCTTGTGCTGAGGACAGTAAGACAGTGGGTCAGTAGACCGAATCTGTCTCACGGCCTTACGGTTATCCGCGCTCGGCGAGGGGAATATAGTTGCGGGTTTGGCTGCCCAGGTAGATCTGGCGAGGGCGGGCGATGCGTTGTTCGGGATCTTGGGTCAGCTCGTTCCACTGGGCCAACCAGCCTGGCGCACGGCCCAAGGCAAAGAGCACCGTGAACATATCCGGCGGGAAGCCCATGGCTTGGTAGATAATGCCGCTGTAGAAATCGACATTCGGGTAGAGATTACGTTTGACGAAATACTCATCGTGTAGGGCCACTTCTTCGAGGGCCAATGCAATGTCTAGGAGCGGATTGGTGCCGGTGACGGCAAAGACTTGATCGGCCAGCGTCTTGATGATCTTGGCGCGTGGGTCATAGCTCTTGTAGACGCGGTGACCAAAGCCCATGAGGCGGAATTCGCCTTTCTTCACGCGTTCTACATAGGTTGGGATCTGTTTGACATCGCCAATTTCTTGTAGCATCTTGATCACGGCTTCGTTGGCACCGCCATGGCTGGGGCCAAAGAGCGCCGCGGTTGCACCGGCCAAGGCGCTATAGGGATCCGCATTGGAGGAGCCAATGCCCCGCATGACGGACGTGGAGCAATTTTGCTCGTGATCGGCGTGCAGAATAAAGAGCACATCTAGCGCTTTTGCCAAGACGGGGTTAACCACATAGTCACTCTGGTTCATGTAGTCCAACATATAGAGAAAGTTGGCTGTGTAGCCCAAGGCGCTATTGGGGTAGTTATAGGGGCGCCCAATCCGGTGGCGATAGGCAAAGGCCGCTACAGTGGGCAATTTACCCAGAATCCGCAGGATCTGCTTGTCGCGCGTTGCTTGGTCTTCGACATTGCGCGCATCTTTGTGCAAAGTGGACATAAACGCCACACCGCTGATCAACATCCCCATCGGGTGGGCGTCGTAGCGGAAAGATTTCATTAGATCGGTTAAATTTTCGTGGACAAAGGTGTGGTGACAAATTTTATATTCCCACTCCTTGGCCGTTTTTTGATCGGGCAATTCGCCATAAATCAAGAGATAGGCAACTTCTAGAAAGTTGCTCTGTTCCGCTAATTGTTCAATGGGGTACCCACGATATTCGAGGATGCCCTTGTCACCATCGATATAGGTGATACTACTTTTACATGCGGCGGTGTTGCCATAACCAGGGTCATAGACCATCATCCCAAAGTCTTCGGGGTTGACCTTGATCTGACGGAGCGCCATGGCATTAATGGTGTCATGTGCAATCGGCACTTCATAACTTTTGCCGGTGCGGTTATCGGTAATCGTTAAGGTGTTACCGCTCATGAATCAATACTCCTTCTATCGATGCTTGGGCTAACATACCCCAAAGCGTATAGTTATGGTTCGCCGCGCACAAAATGATGCGTGGCTGGCGTACCCCCGCCTAGAATAGCCTAGACGGGGGGTAACGAATTTACCGCAGGCGCACGGCGTATGACACAAAATTAAGGGGCTGTGCGATTGCGTTGTATCCAATAATCGGCATAACGCCCGGCGAGGCTGACTGGTATCCGCCCGGTTAAATGAGTGCCATCGGCGGTATGTTCTTCTTGCTCGACAAAACCATGTTCGTGAAAGAAGGACACAAGCTCGCCATGCTTGTAGGGGATCAATACATCGATTGGGGCCATTTGGGCATAGAGCAGATCGTCAATCTTGGTGCGCAGCGCGTCCAATCCTTCGCCGGTCATGGCGCTGACCACTACTGCATTCGGATAAGCGGCCAACGCATCCGCGATCCGATCCTCCTGTTCTGGCGCGTCTCGGTCGATTCGGTCCACTTTATTGAGCGCTGTAATGACGAGTTTATTGCCCGCTTCTAGTTCTTCGAGCACCTCTTCCACCGCGCCAACTTGTTCATCCATGTTTGGGTGGGATAGATCGACGACATGCAGCAAGACATTCGCTTCCGTCACCTCTTCGAGGGTTGCGCGGAAGGAGGCGACCAACATGGTGGGCAATTTTTGAATAAAACCGACGGTATCGGTCAGTAAGACGGCCTGCCCACTGGGTAATTCCGTCCGGCGCGTAGTGGGATCAAGCGTGGCAAAGAGTTGATCCGCCGAAAGGACATTGGCGCTGCTCAGGGCGTTGAGCAAGGTGCTTTTGCCTGCATTCGTATAGCCGACCAACGCGATCACCGGTGAACCGGATTGACGACGGTGGCGGCGGTGTAGGCTGCGCTGTTGACGAATCTCCTCAAGCTGTCGCTTGAGAAAGGCGATCCGTCGGCTAATTTCGCGGCGGTCTACTTCCAACTGCGTTTCACCAGGACCACGCACACCAACGCCACCGCTCGCACCCCCAGCACGACCACCACTCTGGCGGGCTAAGTGGGTCCAGGCGCGGGTAAGGCGCGGCAAACGATATTCGTATTGCGCTAACTCAACTTGGACGGCCCCTTCCCGTGTGCGGGCATGGCGAGCAAAGATGTCCAAGATCAACGCCGTACGATCGAGCACCTTGATCGTCTCGCCCAGCACTTTTTCGATCTCACGCTGTTGACGGGGGGATAATTCATCATCGAAGATAACCAAGGACGCGCCGGTTTCTAGCACGTAGGCGTGAAGCTCTTCGAGTTTGCCCGCGCCAATAAAGGTGGCTGGGTTTGGCGTTTCCAGGCGTTGCGTTACGCTACCAATGACAACGACGTCGGCGGTTTTGGCTAGCAAGGCCAACTCGGCCAGCGAATCGTTGAGATTGAGCAAGTTCGGGTTCCCGGCCAACTCGACCCCAACCAGAATTGCACGTTCTGCGGGTGATTGAGTTGCGACAAGCCCATCGTGATCGCGCGTGATGGTTGTCCGGTCGCGCCCGCCTGCTTCGCGTTCGCTCTCCTTGGTAAATGGGTTGCTACTTGATTGAAAGGATTCAGGATTCGACATATTGGGTTGCTGTACCTACTTTCGCATGGTGTGACTGCTGCTGTTGTAAACAGCGGACTTACGCAAGCCGTGGTCAAAGCGGCCTGCCAAGTTTCCAAAACCTGACAGTCCCAACCGCGTCTTCGTTTCATCCGTAATTGGTAAACTCAATTCATTGCACTTGCTCAGCCATCAGGCTAAAAAACGGAGTGTACACAGCATAAGTCACGCACTGTGGGGAATCGACAATTTTTCAGTACATTGTACATGATAATCAAAAGATTGTACATCTCAGTTGTAGAGAATATGATACAATAGGGCCGTTGTCGAAAGCGGTATGCGTTGGTTTGACGGATGCACGCTCTAATTTCGCGGCTCATTGTCTAGATGGGCCCATTTCGAGAAAGAAGGATGGGCATGAACGATCTGCTCGGTTGGATTGATGAGGAACGCGCTCAGCTAGAGAGCGCTGGGTTGCTATTCAACATCCGCACGATCGACTCCCCGATGGATGCTTGGGTAACGATTGATGGACGACCGTTACTCAACTTTTGTGCTAACAATTATCTTGGCTTGGCCAATCACCCACGGTTGTGTGAAGCGGCTAAAGCGGCCATTGATCGCTATGGCGTTGGCCCTGGTGCCGTACGGACGATCGCGGGGACCATGTCGCTGCATATGGAGCTAGAGGAGAAGCTGGCCGCCTTTAAAAAGGCTGAAGCTTGTATTACCTTCCAAAGTGGGTTTATGGCCAATGTGGCTGTGGTGCCATCCTTGGTCGGGCGTGGGGATGTGATCTTCTCCGACGAGTTAAATCATGCCAGTATTATTGATGCTTGCCGTCTGAGCCGCGCCGAGACTATCCGCTATGCGCATAATGATGTGGCCGACCTGCAACGGAAGATCGCCGAGACCAAAACCGATGGCCGGCGCATGATCATCACCGATGGTGTTTTTAGCATGGATGGCGATATCGCACCCCTGCCCGCCATTGTTGAGGTGGCCGAAGCCCACGGCATTTTAGTCATGGTCGATGACGCCCATGGGGAAGGGGTCTTGGGCAAAGGGGGCCGTGGCATTGTCGATCATTTTGATCTGCACGGCCGCGTTCAGGTGGAAGTAGGGACGTTGAGCAAAGCTTTTGGGGTGGTCGGCGGACTCGTGGCTGGGGATCGCCGGATTGTTGAATGGCTCCGCCAGCGCGCTCGCCCTTTCCTCTTCTCGAGCGCCATGACGGTGCCCGATGTTGCCGCGTGTATTGCCGCGACGGAGCTTTTGCAGGAATCAACCGAGCAGGTGGATCGCCTTTGGCACAATGCCAATGTGCTCAAGCGCGCGATGAAGCGCATGGGCTTTGACATCGGCCAAAGCGAGACGCCGATCACGCCGATTATGTTAGGGGAAGCGCCCTTGGCACAGAAATTCAGCCGACGGCTCTTTGAAGAAGGACTCTTTGCCATGGCGATTGGCTTTCCCACCGTGGCCATGGGCAAAGCGCGGATTCGTGTCATGAACTCTGCTGCGCATAGCCAAAGCGACCTGGAGCAGGCTCTCGATATTTTTGAGCGGGTGGGACGCGAGCTTGGGGTCATTTAACGGATAGCAATCAAGTTATAGAACAAGACCTGTCAGGTTTTCAAAACCTGGCAGGTCTCTGCTTAACCGACCGCTGCATAGCGCCTAAGCGCTTCAAATTGCAAAGTATCGCGCGTAGTGGTGAATAACCTCTTGGTTGCCACGCGTAATCGCCTGTGGGAGAGTTTTTAGATGCGTAAGAAAGTGATTTTTATTACCGGTGCCAGTGGTGAGGTGGGCCATGCACTGGTTAAGCGATTGGCCGCCCAAGGGACGAATCAACTCCTGACGATGGACATCCGGGCATTGCCAGCGGATGTGCGGGCGTTGACGACCCATATTGAAGGCGATCTGCTCAATGAGCGGCTCTTGGCACGGCTAGTCAGCGAATATGAAATTGATGTGATTTATCATCTGGCCGCACTGCTCTCCACGCGCAGTGAAATTACGCCAGAGGAAGCGCACCAAGTCAATGTAGAGGCTACCATGGCGTTGTTGCGCTTGGCGGCGGAGGAAAGTCAATGGCGGGGGCGCGCTGTCCAATTTATCTTTCCCAGCTCGATTGCGATCTATGGCATGCCCGATCGCGAGAGCAAAGAGCTCTATACACGCGTGCGTGAGTGGGAGTGGAACCAGCCACGTACCATGTATGGCTGTAATAAGCTTTACTGTGAAACGCTGGGTAGCTACTTTAGCCGTCACTATCGACAGCTGGCCGCGGAACAGCCCGCTACCTTGGACTTCCGTTGTGTCCGCTTCCCGGGGCTGATCAGCGCCTTCACCCTGCCTTCGGGCGGGACGAGCGACTATGCACCCGAGATGGTCCATGCTGCGGCGAAAGGTGAGCCCTATGCCTGCTTTGTGCCGGAAGATGCGCGCATCCCGTTTATGGCGATGCCCGACGCCGTGGACGCGTTGCTGGCCTTAGCCGAACTGCCCCGCAGTGGCCTCAGTCGCTTGGTCTATAATGTGACCAGCTTTAGTATCTCTGCCGGTGAAATTCGTGAACGGGTGTTGCGCGCTTTTCCCAATGCCCAAATTACTTTTGCGCCAGATACCAAACGTAGCGCCATCATCGATAGCTGGCCTGCCGACATGGACGACAGCGTCGCCCAACGCGATTGGGGCTGGCGACCCAAGTATACCGTAGAACGGGCGTTCGATGAATATTTGATCCCAAACGTCGTTGCGTTGTATGATAAGAAGTAGCGTGCGTTGCTAGGAAATGGGGACGCGGATATACGCGGATTGGCGCGGATAAAATCAATCCGCGTATATCCGCGTCCAAATAATTTTATCGATGTTGTCGTCGGAAACAGAGTGAGCGTGGGAATGAAGCCGTTTTTGAAGTGGGCCGGGGGGAAGTTGCGCATTGTGGATCGGATCAAGGCTGTGCTGCCACCGGGACAGCGTTTGCTCGAACCTTTTGTGGGCTCGGGTGCCCTCTTTTTGAATACCGACTATGCGGCCTATCACTTGGCGGATGTCAATGCCGACTTGATCAACCTCTATCAACAGCTCCAACAAGGCGGCCAGGCGTTTATCGAAGCCTGTCGCCCCTGGTTTACACCAGCGCATAATGAGGAAAGTACCTTCTATGCGCTGCGTCGCCAATTCAATCAGACCACCGATCCCCACCGCAAAGCTACTCTTTTTGTCTATTTGAACAAGCATTGTTATAACGGTTTGTGCCGCTACAACGCCAGCGGCGAATTTAATGTCCCCTTTGGTCGTTATCGACAACCCTATTTTCCTGCCGCGGAAATGATGGCTTTCCACGGCAAAGCACAACAGGCCCACTTTGCCGTCGCCGATTTTGTCGCGACGATGCAGGCGGCCCAACCGGGGGATGTCATCTATTGTGATCCGCCCTATGCACCGCTGTCGGCCACGGCGAACTTTACTAGCTATAGTGCTACGGCCTTTGGCGTTGCCGAGCAACAGACGTTAGCCGAGCTGGCAGAAACGCTCCGCCAACGGGGCATCACGGTGGTGCTCTCGAACCATGACACCGCCTTTACACGAACGCTCTATGCCAGCGCCGATGAACAGATCTATTTTGGCGTGCAGCGCCATATCAGCTGTGACGGTGCCAAGCGGCATAAAGCGGCGGAAGTACTGGCTGTCTACCGCGGGCTAGCATAGCCTGTGGCTGAAGGGGCTATGGGCAATGAGATGACCGAACAGTGGATGCCAGTTGTAAGGCGAGAAGCTTAACTGCGTTATTTTATCAGCAAAATGTAAGCCAGTTGGTACGTCATTTGTTGTATTATTTATGCAGGATATACTTGTATGTCATGTTTCTATCCACTATGATACATTGTCCTTCTCATTGTTGCAGCATTTCCCTGCCTGAAGGCTAGGTTTGTAGCGCTAGCGGTCTCATGGCGCCCCAATCCGTTGTCCTGCCCATCGTCAACAAGCATATACAAGCGTATCTACTGCTCAATTCCAACCGCACTGACCCGTAGCAAATTCGTTTATAGAGCTTATGCGTTACTTTGAACTCCCGATGTTTTACGCAAGATATACACCTGCAACACGCAGGTGTTCTGCGCGCGTGCTGTGCGCAAAGCTGACAGGGTTACGAAACCTGTCAGCTTTGTGGTGATCCTGATCAATAAAAAAGCGCTTCTTGGATCGTACAATCCAAGAAGCGCGCAGTGAAACAAAGCGACCCGCGACTGTCTCTCGGTGACTTAGCCGTAACAGAGAGGCAGCTGCTTTCCTGATGAAAACGGAAATTCCGTGTTCTGGGGTGCCTTGTCATGCCTACTATACATCTTTCTACCACCTCTGTCAATCACTGTGCGCTTATCACACGCGAACGCGCCACGGGGCTTGATCCGCCCTCTGCTAGCGCGCGGGCGCCTACCCCAAAACCGTCCCCTCTCCCATTATTTTTTACGACTTCAACTTTCGCTGGATGCAAAAGGAGCGATATGCCGAAACCAACGTATCCCCCACGCCGTATGGCGCAGATCAGGTTCTACCTGGTCGCTTTTTTGGGGCTATTAACCCTATCCTTGCTAGGGCTGCAAGACCGCGCCCTGGCGCTGCCCATGTCGCAATCCACTGTCCCAACGGTGCCGCCGCTTGGGATTGGGGTTGACATTGAAAAGTATATCGATGTCAACGCCAAAGAGGCGGAATTTGGCAAAGTTTTTGAAGGCCAAGATCTGACCTTTTTTATCGAAGTTCGCAATACCACACCGCCGCCCGGTGTCCCCATGTATGTACGCGTCACCGATGCGCGTTGCAATTTGGATCTGACGGTTGATGGCTCAATCCCTTTCCCAGCCACGCCGGTTTCTGGTGACACCAATGGCAACTACCAGCTGGATTCTAACGAAGTTTGGACGCTCTCCTGTACGATTCCTGGCAACGCTGTTCTGGTCGATTTCACCAATGTGGCAGTGGTCGATGCGTGTGCCGTCGCCAACTGCGCGGGGATGACCTACCGCGATACGGACCGCTTTACGGTAGATGTGATCAACCCCGGCATCTACCTAGAAAAATCGCCGCCTGCCCAGACGTTGCTGGCTCACCAAGCGGCCCATTTTGATCTCTATGTCGAGAATACGGGCGATCAAATCCTCACCAATGTCACCCTCAGCGATCCTTTCTGTGATGGGGGGGCGGCTGTCCGCCAACCGGATATACGCGGTGACAACGATGCCGTGCTGGAAATTGACGAACGGTGGCACTTCACCTGTACTGTCAGCGATGTCGGTGACCAAGACTTTACCAACACCGCTTTTGTCGTGGCGAGCGATCCCAATGGCAATGTTGTGCAGGATTATGAGGATGCCGAAGTCGATGTCATTCACCCTACCATCGACCTGGAAAAAGGACCCGATCCTGTCCAGATCCGCCAGGGTGAAAATGCCGACTTTACCCTTTCCGTTGCCAATACCGGCGATCAGCCGTTGACCCAGCTCCGCGTGGTCGATGCGGCCTGTGATCCAACGCTCACTCCTCTGGCGGGCCCTATCCCTGTCAGTGATCCCAACAACAACGGGATTCTAGACCCAGGCGAAACTTGGCTATATACCTGTAGCGTGGCGAATGTCCAGAAGGATTTTATCAACACCGCCAGTGTCACCGCGATAGACGCCCGTAATAACCAGGTGGGCGATGTGGACAGCGCGGCGGTGGATGTCTTGAGCCCGATTATCGACCTGGAAAAATCGGGGCCGTCGGTGGTCATCCTTGGGGACGATGTTACCTTTACGCTGGAGGTGCAGAATACGGGAGAAGCTGCCCTGAACACCGTGAGCGTCTATGATCCGCGCTGTGGCTTGGCCCCCTATACGACGCCGCTCAGTGGCGATGATGGCGATCTGATCCTACAGCCCAATGAGATCTGGATCTTCCGTTGTACGGTTACGCAGCCTTTGGCCGACTTTACCAACTATGCGCGGGTCACCGCGACGGACGGCGCGGGCAATGATGTCGAGGATGACGATATTTGGGATGTCAAAGTCGTTAACCCGCGCATCTTCTTGGAGAAATCGCCCAAAAATAGCAGTGTTCTCCAAGGGGCCAATGTAGACTTCACCCTCAATGTCCGCAATCTGGGCGACCAAAACCTGACTATCACCGCGTTTAGCGATCCCTTGTGTGACAATCCGCCCCGCTATATCAGCGGCGATGATGGCGACCAAATTTTGGAGCCGGGCGAAATCTGGCGCTACACCTGTACAGTCAGCAATGCGCAGAGTGACTTTACCAACGTGGCTGTGGTCACGGCGGTTGATCCCAATGGGATTGAAGTGAGCGACAGTGAAAGTGCCGCGGTGAACGTCGTCAACGCGGGGATCGATCTGGTGAAGATGGCCGACACGCCCCAGATCTTCCAAGGTCAGACCGCCAAGTTCACCCTGCGTGTCACCAATACCGGTGTCGAAAATCTTGGGAATGTCGATATTATCGACGCCAAGTGCAGTTGGGCCGAACATAGCAATCCCAGCAATCCCTCGGATCTGCCCACAAGCGGCGATGATGGAGATGGCATTCTCGAACTCAATGAAACCTGGATCTATCAATGTTCGATCCCGAACGCCGTGGCCGACTTCACCAATTCGGCACGGGTCAAGGCGCGTGAAGTGAGCACTGGCCTGCTCGTTCAAGATACCGCTTCTGCCAGCGTTGATGTCCTCAACCCGGGTATCAATGTGGAAAAAACTACGACGACCCCGCTCGTCGCCCAAGGGGCCACTGTTACCTTCCAGATTGTGGTGCAAAATACGGGGCAAGCCGATCTCAGCAACGTTGTGTTACAAGATGCCCTTTGCGTAGGTGGTCAGCCTACCCCTGTTTTTGGTGGGATTGGCATCCTCCAGCCCACCGAAAAGTGGCAATACACTTGTGTTGTGACCAATGTGCAAACTGATTTTGCCAACACCGTCACGGTCCAAGCGACCGATCCCGCCAGCAACTTGGTCAGCCATAGTGCCACGGCCCATGTCGATGTGCTTGACCCATCGATTGACCTGGAGAAGAGCCCCGAAAACCAGACGATCCTCGCCGGTGGCAAGGCCGAATTTACCTTGCGCATCAAGAACACCGGCGATCTCGACCTCCATAGCGTGCTGCTGACCGATGCCTTCTGTGATGGCGGGGTACCGACCTTGGTGAGCCAAGGGAACAATGACGCCAATCAGATCCTGAGCCCCAATGAACTTTGGGAATATAGCTGTGTGCGCAGCAGTGTCCAGGCTGACTTTACCAATATCGCCTCGGTGACGGCCTTGGGGCCAGCCAATCAAACTGTCAGTGATACCGAAGAAGCCGTGGTCAATGTCATTCAGCCAGGGCTCACCCTCAATAAGCGGCCAGAAAGCCAAGCAATCCTCAAAGGGGGGACCGCAACCTTCTTCCTTGATGCCACGAATACGGGCGACGCCAATCTCAGCCCCGTGACGGTGAGCGATGTTCTTTGTAGCACGCCGCCCACCTTGACTGGCGGGGACAGTAACACCGATGGCAAATTAAGCCCCGGCGAAACCTGGACCTATAGTTGTCTCCGCGCAAATGTGGTGGAAGACTTCACCAACCTAGCGACGATCACCTTTGCCGATGCGACGGGCAACCAACTAACGCGTACAGACACCGCGGTAGTCGATGTCATCAACAGCGGTATCGACATTGAGAAGAGCGCCAACAATACAACGCTGCTCAAGGGGCAAACGGTATACTTTACCCTGAATGTTCTCAACACCGGCCAGGCACCGCTCAGCGTGCTCGAAGTCAAAGATCCGCTATGTGACAGCGCGCCGGTACGCACCCATGATGGTGATGGCGACGCCGATCTCGACCCCAATGAGACCTGGATCTATAGTTGTAGCCGCAGCAATCTCCAGAGCAGCTTTACCAATGTGGCTTCCGTCCGCGCCACCGATGCCAATAACAACATCGTCACGGACAACGATGATCTCGCCATTACCGTGATCAACCCGGCTATTGATCTGGAAAAGACCCCAGAATTCCAAGCTGTGCTCCAGGGCGAAACGGTTGAGTTCATCCTGGAAGTGCGCAATACGGGCGATCAACGATTACAGATCACAAGTGTGGTGGATGCCCAATGTACGACTGGACCGAGCTTCTTGGGGGGTGACACCAATGATGACGGCTTCCTGCAAACCGGTGAGGTCTGGCGCTATCGTTGTATTGTAACCAATGTAACGGCTAACTTCACCAACGTGGCTAGTGTCACGGCCTTGGATGCCAATAACAACCAGGTTAGCGACACCGAAGAGGCCGAAGTCGAAGTCGTTGATCCAGGGATTGATCTGCAAAAAACCGCGGATGAACCCACGATCTACAAAGGCGAAAGCGCCAGCTTCACCATCATCGTCCGCAACACGGGCGATCAGCCGCTTACCATCACAAACATCAGCGATCCGCTCTGCGATGCCGCGCCGCAACTGATCGGCGGCGACACCAATAGCAACGGCAAGCTCGATCTCAGTGAGTTCTGGATCTATAGCTGTAGCAAGGCCAATGTGCAGGCTGATTTCATCAACACCGCTACGGTTACGGCGGACGATGGCAATGGCAATGGGGTGCAATCCAGCGACACCGCCGCGATTGATGTGATCAACCCCGGCATTGATCTGGAAAAGAGCGCCAACAGCCAGATCGTGCAACAGGGCCAAAATGCGGCCTTTACCCTGGCCGTCCGCAACACCGGGCAGGCCGATCTGACCAATGTGGTTGTCATCGATGCGCTCTGTGATATCGGCCCCGAATATATCACCTTTAGTGGTGTGGGAAATGGCAATGCCGATGGCGTGCTCCAGCCCAGTGAGGTTTGGATCTATAGCTGTATTAAGCTGAATGTCCAGGCTGGCTTTGTGAACGAGGCCGCGGTGACTGCCATGGATGTCCCTCATGGTAACGTCCTCAGCGACCAAGATCAGGCCGCTGTCGATGTCGTAAAACTGGGGATGAATGTCAAGATGCAGGCCAGTTCGCTCATCGTTGATAGTGGCGCTGCCGTCGAGTTTACCATCGTTGTTCGCAATACCGGTGAGAAAGATCTGCGCAACATTACCGTTGTCGCCGATACTTGCCCGCCCATCTACCAAAGTGGTGATAGCAACAACGACCAGATCCTGCAAACCACCGAAGTATGGGTCTACCGCTGTAACCTCGGCGCAGTGACCGGCGCTAGCGCGACCACGGTGACAGTCTCTGGCGAAGACGAAGATGGCAATCTGCTTTCCAGTCAGGATACAGTCGTCATTACGGCGCTGCAGCCCAACGGAACCAGCCAACGCTTCCTCTTCCTACCGCTGATCAAAGGTAACTAGCCAATTCACGTCCCAGAGCTGACCGGTTTAGCAAACCGGTCAGCTCTCTCTGGCGTCAACACGGATCGCCAAGGAGGCTTCTATGCTCCGATCGTATTTCTTCCACGGGCAAGCGGGCAATCGCCAGCCATTGCATGTCCTGCCTATCCTAGCCATGCCGACTGGCGTGCCGGTTGTCTGCCGTTGGTCCGCCGGACGACCAAGGAGGATAGCCAGCCCATGGCTGCTGTTGCTGGTTGTCCTCTTGCTGTTGCTGGCTTTCCCGCTTGCGCTCCATGCTCAAACACTCCCGCCGGTGACAGGTAACCCTGATCTGACGCTCGCCTGTGGGCTGGATGTGATTTTGATTTTGGATGAATCAGGGTCCGTTGGGCAGTCGGCCCAGACCGTGCGCGATGGGGCGCGGGCATTGCTGACCGCCTTGGCCGATACTGGCTCGCGCCTGGCGCTGATTGAATTCAATGCCCAAGCGCGTGCCCCCCTTGGCGCGGCCTACCTGCCCATCACCACTGGCCCCAATGGCACCGTCAGCCCTGGTGGTGAACTAGATACCTACCTCAACACGGGGTATAACCCCACCGATGCTACCAACTGGGATGGTGCGTTAGAGCTGGCCGCCCAAGTGAACACGAATCATGGGATCGCTGATCTGGTGATCTTCTTTACCGATGGCAACCCCAATATCTATGTTACGGCAGACGGCAATAACCAACCCGGTGACGCGACCACGGCCTTGGCCGAAGCGATGGTAACGGCCAATCTGGTCAAAAGCCAAGGATCGCACCTCTTTGTTGTGGGTGTGGGTGCTGTGACCGAGAGCAACCTCGCGCACATTTCCGGGCCGGATCAATATCCCAACGCCACCCTGCCTTTTGGTCAAACCGATTATACGCTGGTGACCTTTGCCGAATTTATTACCACCTTGCGCACCATTGCCTATAATCTCTGTACCCCCTATCTTATCGTGAATAAAGTGGTGGATGAAGGCCATGGCGCGGGGTATCAACCCCAGGCGGGCTGGCGTTTTACCAGCACCGTGCAAGTGACCCAAGCGGGGCAGCCGGCCCATCAGTTTAGCTGGCTGGCCCCGAACACCGGCCCGGCCAGCCAATTAGGGCCAAGCCAAGCAAGTACTACCAATCGCAGCGGTGTGAGCCAATGGCAGTGGGCACCGGGAACAGCGGATGATCCTGAGCCTTGGTCAACCGCCTTGCTGCTGCAAGAAGAGGCGCGGCCCAATTATCAATGGATCGACGCCACCTGTTTGCGCCGTACGTTGGACCCGCTCAACGCGGTGGTTGAAGAGACCTTTCCCCTGGCCGCCTTCCCGGCCACCATTCTCTATGGCCCGAATGATGTGGTCTCCTGCACCGTTCGCAATGCCCGTTTGGCACTGGCCGTTGAAAAAAGCGCCTTGCCGACGAGCCTGCCCGAACCCGGTGGGATCGTTACCTATACCTTTACCCTCACCAATCGCGGCGCGGTGGCGCTGTCCGGCGTGACCTTGGTCGATGAGCGGCTCAACAACCTCCAGGGGCAGGGCACTTGTTTGCCCAATGGCCCCCTGAGCTTAGCCCCTGGCGCTGTCTATCGTTGTCGCGTGGTGACGACCTTGCTCGGCAACGCGGGGACCGTTTTTGCCGAGCAGGTTACGGCCACCGCGGTGGTCAACAACCAAACGTTGCGTGCCACCGACACTGCCATTGTCACCCTGACCGACGTGCTGCCAGCTGCGCTTGTGCGCAAAAGTGCCCAACCCACGAGCTTACCCGAGCGGGGTGGGCCTGTGGCCTTTACCATCACGGTGACCAACTTGAGCGCGGTGGAAGCGCTCCAACTGACCGCTTTGGTCGATCACCCCTTTGGCGATGTGACCCAACTGAGCAGCTCTGTGCTGGCGACGACTTGCGCCGTTCCGCAAACCTTGGCGCTGGCAGGGCAGCCAGGGGATAGCTATTCCTGTATCTTTACGGCGAATGTGGTTGGCAATGCTGGCCCATATCCCGATGTGGTAACGGCTACCTTGGTGGATGACGAGGCCAATCCGGTGACCCCCACGGCCCAAGCGGTTGTCACCTTGACGGATGTGCCCTCATCGCTGCGGGTGACCAAGAGCGCCGACCGGACAGCGGTGCCAGAACCAGGGGGCCCTGTCGTCTTTACCGTAGTGGTCGAGAACACAAGCCTGGTTGATCAGGTAACCTTGACGGCGTTAGTTGATAGCCTGGTGCCTGCCATTGCCACCTCCTGTGACCAGCCTTTGCCCGTACTGTTAGATCCGGGCGAACAACTGCACTGTTCCTACCCACTGCAAGTGCAGGGTAACCTTGGCGCTACTTTTACCAACGAAGTCGTCGCCACCGGTACGGACGATGACGGGCAACCGGTCAGCGACCAAGATCAGGTGACGGTGAGCATCGCCAACATACCCTCTTCGCTGTTGGTGACGAAACGGGCTGCTACCACCACGGTATTGGAGCCTGGCGAACCGGTGAGCTATACCGTGGTGGTGCGTAACACAAGCCCTGCCGATGCCGTCACCATTACGACGTTGACTGACAGTGCCGTGGTCGATGTCCAGGCGTTCTGCCAGCCTGTTTTGCCCGCTTTGCTTGCCCCCGGTGAGGCGCTGATCTGCCGCTACCAGAACTTGGTCACTGGGCCAGTCGGGGCGATTGTCGTGAATCACTTTACGGCCAGTGGCGTGGACGATGATGGCAATCCCCTCACCGCCGCTGATCAAGAAGAGGTGCGCGTGGTGGATCGACCCGCTTCTGTGGCGGTGAGCAAAGTAGCCACGCCTGCCCAAGTGCCGGAAACTGGGGGAGCTGTGCTCTATCAACTCACCATCCGCAACACCAGCGCGGTCGATCAGGTGACGATCCAACAGGTGCGCGATGACCGCTTTGGTGATGTCAGCTCAACTTGTACACCTGCTGTGCCGGTTCTCCTCCCAGTGAACGGTACCACGACCTGTGCGTTTACCCGTCTGCTCAGTGGCGATGTGGCAACGCCTCACCACAACGTCGCCACGGCGAGCGGCATGGATGACGATGGTTTCCCCGTCACGGGCAATGGCGCCGCCGTGGTGACCTTTAGCGATGTCAAGCCGACCTTGACTGCTGCTAAAGTAGCGACGCCGGGGCAAGTGTTGGAAACCGGTGGCATGGTAACCTTTCGCTTTACCATGGTCAACCCAGGGCTAGAGCCAAGCACGCTGGTTCAACTCTTGGATAGCTTCTTTGGGAACCTACATGGCCAGGGTACTTGCCAAACGCCGCAGCCCTTGCCCGCGGGGGGCAGCTATCAATGCACGCTAACTGCGTTGATCCAAGGCACCTTTGGTGTTAACCATGCCAATGTGTTGGCCGCGTACAGCCAGGACAATGAAGGAAATGTGACCACGGCTACGGCGCGGGCTACCGTTACCTTGGTCGATGCGGCACCGAATCTCACCATCACCAAGCGTGATGAATGGGCGAAGGATAAAGCCAATGAGCTGCCTGCCTATCAGGGCATTGTCTCACCTGGGGATACGCTGACCTACACGATGGTGATCGCCAACCAGGGCAATCAAGCGGCGCTCAACGTGATTTTTGAAGATACGCCTGATGCTAATAGCGAACTTGTGGCTGGGACTGTCCGCACCACGCAGGGGGTGATCCCCATTGGCAACATCCCCGGCGAGACCAAGGTAGTCGTTGCGGTAGGCGCCGTGGCACCCGGTGAGCAAGTGACGATTCAGTTTGCCGTGTTGGTGACCGAAGGCACGGGGGCCAATCAACTGATCAATCAGGCTGACCTGCGCAGCGAGGATCCGACCACACCCGGTGGCACCAATCAAGCGCTTTCTGATGATCCAGATACTACCGCGCCCAGTGATGCGACCATAACCCCGGTGGCGATCCCACCCACCGGCTTGCTGCCTGTCGCCGAGCCCCCCGTCGCCGCCGAAGCGCCGCTGCCGTCCGCCGCGCCTCTCCAGCTCTACCTACCGATGATTCGCTACTAAGACACAAACCATCTAAAAGTCGCACATGCGTACACAGAGACATACCCATCTATTTGGGCGACTTTTATGGGTTTTATCTATAAGCAAAGCACGATCCTTACTCTGGGCCAACAAACTGCAAAGTGGATGACGAAAGAGCAATCTCTGGTGGGGAGATTGCTCTTTTTGCGTGTTGAATCAGCTCGATCAGCGCGAAGGAATCTTTCTGCTTTTACGATTATTAATAATACAACGAATGACTTATTGATTTGTTAATCAATTTGGTGTAAGTGGCCTCCCCGCCGCTTTCGTTGGTCAGGCTGTCATAGCAACATTGGCTGCTACCGATTGGATCAAGTAACAAGGTGCTGTCGCTACACTTTCGCCGTTCTCCTCACTGCTCACTGTTCCATTGTCCAATGCGATTCATTTTCTGTTTTTAAAGCTGCTAAGCTGAAATTTTCTATGGCGCAGCGCGGATAGTGTGCGGTACAGAGACCCCACCACCGCATTTCCGGCTTGGCGGCTATGATGACGTATTTATTGTGAGGAGTGGGAGGGTTATGGCTATTTTTTCTGGGTATCGACAACGTGGGTCGCGACATGGCTGGCAAGCTGTCTTCGGGGCACTTTTCATCTCGATCCTCTATGGCATAGGGGTGCCAACCGCGCCAGCTTGGGCACAAGTGAATCCGGTTGACCCTACCTTTTGCTACACCGTTGCCGACAATGGCGGTTCTACCGATCCTGATTTTCTCATTCGGATCGACCGCAGTGCCGGAACCAGTACTACCGTGATTGGGCCAACCGGCACCTTTAACGTCGAAGGGATTGACTTTATTCCCGGCGGGGCGACCCTCTACGCCATGAACGGCAACCAGTTGGGCACCCTTGATCTGGTGACGGCCGCGTTTACACCGATCGGGGTGCCATTGGGAACGGCCACTGGCTCTTTGGGCTTGCGTTCGCTCAATGATGTAGATGGGCTGGCCTATGACGGCACCAGCAACCTGATCTATGGCGCGGTGGCGCGTTCAACCGCCAATGACCTGTTGATCCGCATCGATCCGGCGACGGGGGCGCTCGTCCCCTTTGCCCCTGGCGTCGACTATTTGGTCATTACCGTAACCGGTTCGCCCAATAATTTCCATGATATCGATGATATGGCCTTTGATCCCGTCACCGGCATTCTGTATGGCATTTCCGACAACGGCGCGCGGGGCGAACTGGTGACGATCAATCCGGCCACCGGCGTTGCCACCTATATCGCCGATTTCTCGATTCAGGATGAAGTCGAAGGGCTCTCCTTTTTTAATGATGGCGAACTCTATGCCTCCTCTGGTATTCCCAACGATCCCACGAGCAATCGCCTCTATCGGGTGGATAAAACCACCGGTGTCCTCACCGATCTCGGCTCGCTGCTCATTGATGGTCACAGCGATTTTGAAGCGATTGGCTGTCTGACTGCAACGGCCTTTTTAGCTGTGGAGAAGACCACGAATGGCGAAGATGCCGACCTGCCTACAGGGCCACACTTGCTGATCGGCGCTCCCGTGACTTGGGCCTATACCATTCGCAACACCGGTGTGGTTCCGGTTGATACCATTGCGTTGAGTGATGACCAATTGCCGCCCGGCGCGATTACTTGCCCGGCTTTCCCCCAACCGAATCAAGGCTTGCAGCCTAACGAAGCCATCATCTGCACCGCGAGCGGCTTAGCAACCGCTGGTCAATATACGAATCTGGCGACCGTCACTGGCATTGGTCGGCTACCCACTGGTGATGCTGTCGCGCTCACCAGTAGTGACCGCAGTCACTATCTCGGTGTGCAGCCCGATCTAGCTATCACCAAAACCGATGGTGGGATCACCACCCAACCCGGGAATACGCTGATCTATACACTGATCTATAGCAATGTTGGCACAATAGACGCGACGGGCGTGGTCATTACCGAAGTCGTGCCCGCCCACACCACCTTTAGCAGCGCAGGCAGCTCGGTCGGCTGGGTTTGTACGCCAAGTAACAATGCGGGGAGCACCTGCACCCTGCCCATCGGCACCCTGGCTCCCGGCCAACAAAGCGCCATCAACTTTGCCGTTAGCCTCATCTCTTCCTTCCCGGTAGGGGTCAATCTCCTGACCAATACGGCAGTCATTCAAGATGATGGCACCCATGGTGCGGATGCCGATCCGACCAACAACCAATCCACCGACACCACCCCCGTCCTGGCCGCGCCAGAGCTTGAGGCCGACAAAATGGCCGATTGGCGGGACACGGGGATCATCGGTGGGATCGATCCTGGGGAGCTGATCACCTACACCATTGTGGTGCGCAATGTGGGGAACCAGATGGTGATCGATGTTGCGTTGATTGATACGCCGGATGTCAACTCCACCTTGGTCAACGGTTCGGTGCAGTTTACCAATGGCACAGGCGTCATCACCCAAGGCAACACGCCAGGGGATCTGACGATTGCGGCGACCATTGCCAGCATTGAGGGTGGGGGCGAAGCGCGGCTCACCTACCAAGCGACGATTAACCAACCCTTGCCCATTGGGGTGGATCGCATTATCAACCATGCCCTGATCTCGAATACCATCGAAGTCTCTACCACCGTACCCGCCTTGGCAACGCCGGACTTGGTCATCGCGAAGAGTGATGGCGGCATTAGCACAAGCGCTGGTGATGAGGTGGTCTATACGCTGACGTACGCCAACACCGGCACGCGCAACGCCACGGGCGTCGTCATCCGCGAAGTCGTACCAGCCAACAGTACCTTTGTGGCGGCGGCCAGTGCACCCACCCTCTGGAGTTGTCCCGACGGCAGTAGCGCGGGCACCGTTTGTATGACCACGATTGGCACCCTCCTGATCAATGCCACGGGCACCGCCACCTTTGCCGTGACCAGCAACCGTCCCTTACCCGCGGGCGTCGAACAATTAGAAAATGTAGTGCGCATTAGCGATGACGGTACCAATGGCGATGATCCCACCCCCGAAAATAACCGCGCCACTGATCTCACACCTGTGAACGCTGCCCCGGATCTAATGCTCGGCAAGGACGATGGCAATCGTACAAGCCTGCCCGGCGCTACCGTAGTCTATAGCCTGACCTATACCAACGTTGGCAGCCAAGCGGCGACCGGCGTGGTGATTACCGAAACCGTGCCGCTCTATACCCGTTTTACCACAGTCGGCAGTACACCGGGATGGAACTGTACACCGAATGGGCAACCGGGCAGTCGCTGTACGCTTGCCATTGGTAGCCTCGCGGTTGGTGCGACTGCTGTTGTCCGCTTTGCGCTACAGTTGGAGATGGCCTTCCCGGCAGGGGTTGAGTTGATCGAGAATCAAGCCCAGATTGGCGATGATGGCCGCAATGGGGTTGATCCGACCCCACAAAATAACCAAGCCAGTGATACAACACCAGTCGATGCCGCACCTGATTTGGCAATTGCCAAAGATGATGATGGCATCCGTGCTGAACCGGATGGTTTGATTGTCTATCACCTAGACTACAGCAATGTCGGTAACCAGGGTGCCGCGGGGGTTGTCATCACAGAAACGGTGCCAGCGCATACCACCTTTGTCCCGGCGAGTAGCACCGCGGGGTGGTCCTGTACGCCCACCACCAGCGCTGGCAGTACCTGTACCATTGCCATGGGGGCGGTTGCCGTGGGGCAAAGTGGCTTGGTCAATTTTGCCGTGCGGGTGGTGGATCGTCTGCCTGCGGGTGTGGAGATTGTGAGCAACACCGCCCAAATTGCCGACGATGGCCGCAATGGGATTGATCTACTGTTGGACAACAATCAAGCGACGGACACCACGCCTGTGGACGCCACGCCCAATCTCATTGTGGAAAAGATCGCCGACGTGGCGCGGGTCCGGCCTGGGGATACCATCCACTATACATTAGTCTATACGAACGCGGGTAACCAGGACGCGACGGGGATTGTGCTACAGGAAACCCTGCCCGAATGGACCACCTTTCTTGCCGCGGCCAGTACACCAGGGTGGCATTGTGCCTTTGATACGGGCAGTGCCCGCACCCTCTGTACCCTAGCCGTCGGTTCGCTGGCGGCTGGCCAACAGGCAACCTTCTATCCGCGCTTCGCTGTAACGGTCGATGCCAATGTGCCGGAACAAGTGACCGCGATTGTCAATGTGGTGCTGATCCACGACGATGGTTCCAATGGCGTCCCCCCGACGGGGCTCCATACCGATATTGTCGAAACACCGCTCAACCAGCCCACTAGCCTGGAGCCAAGCATTGAGCCGCCGTCGGATACGCATCCAGCGCCAGCGCGCCTATATCTTCCCCTGGTCACCCAATAGCAAACTAATCGTATTCACGTAGACTAGCCCTGTCAGGTTTTCAAAACTTGGCAGGGCTCACTAGCGAAATGCACGGCTTGCATAAGTTTTACCCAATTTCCCACGAACTCCCTGGTGAGATTTTCATTCTCCTGTTGCTTGTACTATACTCAGGCATTAATGCCCTATGGGGTGTTGGTCAAGGCATGTGAGACTAGGTGTGCTGGCCCATGCCTAGCCTAACAGAGCTAATCAGTGCGAGGACTTTCGATGGCGCTTTTTCAATCAACACAACAATTGTATGATGTTTTACAAGCGGTCTTTGCGGCGGTGGCTGCCAACCCTGAGCAGCTGGCCGCGTTTACGCATAGTAACCTTGTCATCCGTATGAAGACCGAAGAGCCAGCCGCCGAGGTGCTGCTGGATGGCCGCCAGCCACCGCTTGAAGTCTTTTATGGAGAACGACCAGGGGCGGCCAATATCGAAATCGCCTTGCCCGCGGATCTGCTCCATGCAATCTGGAGCGACCAAGCAAGTGCCAGCGAAGCATTTTTTAGCGGCAAGATTAAGACAAAGGGTAACCTGCTCAAAGCCATGTCCTTGATCGACCTCTTTCGTGAATGTGAAAAGGTCTACCCTGCCATCGCACAGGCCCACGGTATCCGCTAGTCCTAGAAGTATTCGTTACCCCTAAAAATCATTCATATTGCGTACTTCTCTCCTCGCTCTCCCGCTACGGCTAGCACGTGTCGTGTCTAGTGGGTAAACAACCGCTTGTCATCTGGTTGGCTCTGTGGTTCCCACAACCGCTGTGATCTGGTTGGCTCTGTGGTTCCCACAACCGCCAGCGAGAGACGCTGCCAGGGTGAATTTGCCACAAAGACCTACCGTTGCGACCACTGGTGACAACCGGTGTGGCGTCTGCTTTTCCCAAAGTGTAAGTCCCAAAGTGTAAGGAGGACTCTAAATAGATCGTTCAGTTCCTTTGACACCCTATAGAACACACGTTATAATTTGACAGAGAGCATTGCCGCTGAACTGGGATTTGGCTGAGTATATGACAGTAAGCCATCGGATTGTCTGGGGCGACAACAATAGCGCAAGAGAGTGGCAATCGATTCCCGTCATTTTAGCCAATGTTGATGAGGAGCTTCATACGTTTTTACCGTTGTACCAAAGGAGCAGCACCCAAAAGCATCGAGTGCTCCTACCTGTTTTGCTGGGCTGGCGTATGGTAGCAAGCGCCATGCTTCTTGCTGGGGCCATGCTTCTTGCTGGGGATAAGGAAATGAGCAAACCATGAGTGTCGTAGACGAGATCAAACAGCGCATTGACGTTGTCGATTTCATCGGGCGCTATATGGAACTGCGCAAAGCGGGAACAACCTACAAAGGTCTCTGCCCTTTTCATCAGGAGCGGACTCCCAGCTTTATTGTTTTTCCTGACAGCGGCACCTGGCATTGCTTTGGCTCCTGTGGGACGGGCGGCGATATTTTCAGTTTCTTGATGCGCCGCGAAAATCTTGAGTTTCGTGAGGTGCTGGAACTGTTGGCCCGTGAAACGGGCGTTGCCTTAGAAGAAGAGCAGGATCCGGCTCAGGGCCAACGGAGCCGTCTCTATGAACTCAATGACGCGGCTACTACCTATTTTTATGAAATTTTGCGTCACCATACGGGTGCGAGTGACGCACGAGCCTATCTGGCACGGCGGGGCATTACCGACGAAACCGCAGCAAACTTTCGGCTTGGTTTTGCCCTCGATAGTTGGTCTGGCCTTCGTGATTTCCTGCTAGCCAAAGGGTGGTCCCTCGAAGAGCAGCTCGAAGCTGGCTTAATCAAGCGCAACGACGAGCGCAACAGTAGCTATGATGCCTTCCGTGGCCGTGTCATGATTCCCATTCGCGACCGTCAAGGCCGGGTGATTGGCTTTGGTGGACGTAGCTTGGGCGATGGCCAGCCAAAATATCTCAACACCGCTGAAACACCGCTCTTTCACAAATCACAAGTCATCTTTGGGCTAGATCTTGCGCGTGAAGCCATTCGGCGCGAAGACAAAGTTGTCATTGTCGAAGGCTACATGGATGTCATCGCGGCGCACCAACATGGCTTTGCCAATGTGGTTGCCTGTATGGGTACCTCGCTGACCAGTGAACAGCTTCAGCAACTCCATCGCTTCACCAACCATTTTGTCCTAGCCCTAGATGCTGACGCTGCCGGCCAACAAGCGACGATCCGTGGCCTGAACCAAGCCCGCCAATCCTTGCTACGGGTGCAAAAACCGACGGTGACTGCCAGCGGGCAAGTGCGCCTGACGGAGCGTCTCACTGCCGAGTTGGCGATCGTCTCCATGCCAACCGGGCTCGATCCAGATGATGTCATCCGGCGTGATCCCCAAGCGTGGCAAAAGCTTGTCCAACAAGCGCAGCCATTGGTTGATTTTTATTTTCGCTTTATTGCGCAACAATATGATCTCGCCAGTGCCCAGGGAAAAGGCATTGCGGTTGCCGAGATCGCGCCGCTCATTGCCGAGCTGGATGATGAGATCGAGCGCCAGCATTATATTCAACAACTGAGCCGGGCGGTGCAGATCGACGAAATGACGATCCTAAGCCGGGTGCAAGCGGCGGCGAAGACAAGTAAGTTGCCCGTCGAAGCGGCGAAGCGCAACCGGACTGACCGTCCAACGCTGAACGGCCATCGGCAGCCAGGGAGCCCGAAAACCCAACCGCAACCTGCACTGGGGGAGAGTACACCGCTACAGGGGCGGGCTGGCGCTGGAAAATCGTCTCCCATTACGCAAGAAGAGCATCTGGTCGCAAATCTATTGCGCGAACCCAACCTCCTGGTTTGGTTGGCTTCGGCTGTTGAACGATTGGAAATTGGCCCCCTCCGCCCAGAGGAGCTACAATCTGTCCAAAATCAAGAGCTGCTGAAAGCTTTGCGTCAATATATCGCCGGGGATGAACAGTGGGATCTGGAGTTGTTCCAAGATGTGATCACTCCCCATTTGCATGGTCATCTGGCTAAATTAATCAGCTATGGCACTCAATTGCCGCCCTGTACGATTGGGGAACTGCGGCTGGACACTGTACAAACGCTCATTCACCTCCGATTAGAGCAGTTACGTATCGATGCGCGTCATTTGAAATTTTTGCAAGATGATGCTGCGCAGCAGGGGGATATGCAAGGGGCCAAGCAACTTGCCGAACTCAATAATCAACAAATTCGAGAACTGTTTCATTTACAACAGTCAAAGCATTCACTGCCGCGTATGCTGACGCAAAGTGGAGAGCTCAGATCAGTAGCTTAAGTTTGCTCATGACCTGCAATGGTGCCATGGCATCCAACCATGGCTGCACGATTGTGAATGAGTAACTCATCGTAGTGATCCGCATTGGCGGACAGGAAAAACCCATGACCAGAAGACGGACCAATTCTAGACCATCTCCTACCGACGAACCAGTAACTCCCTTGGCTCGCACGAGCAGCGCCGTCGAAAGTGAATTGGATGAATACATTAACCTCGGCGAGAAACCAGCGGAGGAAGATCTCTTCGATGATATTCCAGAGGGTGAAGAAGTAGAAGAGGAAGAAGATGCGGCGCCCATTCCGCGCATTGCCCGGGATACCAAGCTAGAAGAAGAGATCGAGCGTGAAAAATATGTACCGATTGAAAAGTTGGTAGCTGATGTTCCCGAGATCAGCCAGAGCTTAGATCCGGTGCGCATCTATTTGCGCGAGATCGGGCGTCATCCTTTGCTGACTGCGGAAGAAGAGCTGGAATTGGCACAGGAAATTAAACAGGGGCTCGAACCATTAGATCGGGTCGAATTAGTGATTGGCCCGCTTGAGTCGCAAGTTGCGCTCTCCACGCGTATTACGCGTGCTTTAGATGAAATTGACCAAATTGATGATCCGGCTGAACTAGAAGAATTGGAACAGCGTTTGATCCGCGCCAAACGCGCCCACAATCGGCTGACCCAAAGCAACCTCCGGTTGGTGGTCAGCGTTGCCAAGCGCTACATTGGCCGTGGCTTGAACTTTCTAGATCTAATCCAAGAGGGGAATGTCGGCCTAATTCGGGCTGTAGACAAATTTGATCACACCTTGGGTTTCAAATTCAGCACCTATGCCACTTGGTGGATCCGCCAAGCGATTAGCCGCGCCATTGCTGACCAAGCGCGCACCATCCGCATTCCTGTCCACATGGTGGAAACGATCAACCGCCAGAGTCGCATTCAGCGCAAGCTCCAGCAGGACTTGGGCCGTGAGCCCACCTTTGAAGAGATCGCGCTTGAAATGGATTTTCTCGAAGAAGATGATATTGAGCGAATTCGTCGCTCGATGCGTAATGGGACCCAACTTGATGGCGAAACCGAACGCCGCCTAGAGCGCGCTGCCGCCAAAGTCCAGCGTATTAAACGGCTGAGCCAAGAACCGATTAGTCTCAACACGCCTGTTGGCACCGAGGAAAATAGCTCGCTCGGTGACTTTATTGAAGATGACAGCGTACCGGCCCCCGAAGGCATGGCTAGCCGTCGTCTGCTGCAAGAGCACATGAGTGAAATTCTCGACGGCTTAAGCGAACGGGAGCGCAAAGTGCTCGTCATGCGCTTTGGTTTGGAAGATGGCATCACCCGTACGCTCGAAGATGTTGGTCGTGAATTTAATGTTACGCGCGAGCGCGTGCGGCAAATTGAAGCCAAAGCCCTCCGCAAACTACGCCATCCCTTGCGCAGCCGCAAACTACGTGACTACCTCGGGTAGGCGGCCCGTTGGCGACCGGGGTGTGATGCCACGCCCCGGCCCTAGTAAAGTTCATTTTTCAGAACCAAAATTTGACAGTACCACCTATCCATAGTATACTCCCAATCGTTGCTGATGACGTTCCTCGGTAGCTCAACCGGCAGAGCATCCGGCTGTTAACCGGACGGTTGTTAGTTCGAGTCTAACCCGGGGAGCCAATGCACAATATCTTGTGAAGCGAAGCCCTTGTACTACTAATTCTAGTAGGATAAGGGCTTCGTCTTTATGTCCACTGCATCCATAGAGCATCCGGCAACCCAACTCGAACGCGAGTTGCAAGAGTTCTTGATCGACCGCCGCGCACGGAATCTGACGCCAAAAACCCTGCATTGGTATACCCACAATCTAACCCATTTTGCCGACTATGCCATTGCTCAGGGTATTGAAGAAACCGTCGCCATTAAACCAAGACACATTCGGCGCTTCCTCATTTCTTTAGCAGAAGAAGGGTACAATGACGGTGGTGTCTATGCCGTCTTTGGCGCGCTGCGGGCCTATCTCCGCTGGTTTGTCATTGAGTATGAACCCAGCCATTGGGCCAATCCGCTTGACAAAGTGGAGTCGCCCAAGCGTCCCCAAGAGCTACAACCGCCCATCAGCCTCGACGACTTTAAGGCCATGCTGGATGCTTGCAAACCTAAGACCTTTACGGGTGACCGTGATAAAGCCATACTCTTGTTCTTGCTGGATACAGGAGTCCGGCACCAGGAGTTGACTGATCTCCAACGCGGTGATGTGGATGTGAATACGGGGCAGGTCATCATTAGGCGTGGCAAAGGGCGCAAGGGTCGCGTTGTTTTTCTGGGGGCTAAGACGCGGCGAGCGTTGCTGACTTACTTCCGTCACTACCAAACTCGGCTAGAGGATGCCCCGTTGTGGGTAACAGAAACGGGTACAGCGTTGACCCGCAGTGGGATTCGCCAAGTCATTAGACGGCGGGCATTGCAAGCCGAACTAGAAGAACCAGGTCTCCACGAATTTAGGCGTGCCTTTGCCCTAAATTACTTACGCAATGGTGGGGATATTATTACCCTGCAACGTCTACTCGGCCACAGTAGCCTAGTCATCATCAATCGCTACTTGAATTTGTTAGATGATGACTTGCGTGCGGCGATTGAAAAGCATGGGGTAGTGGATAAGTTGCTGTAACCAGACAACCTTTGCTTGACTTCATCTTCTGCGGGCGTTTGACATCTGATTGTGGCCATGCTATACTCGCTTTAGTTTATGAATCTGTAAGGTGAGAATATGCAGAAAGCGGAACGCGAGGGGCTGATCCGTGACATCTGCGACCGCCTCAAAGCCGCCTTGGATAAGTTTCTGCCACTGGATGCCAACGACGAAACCTTGAAACTGGCGATTGATGTGGGGCGCAAGCGGCGCATCAAGATCAGTGTAACGCAATTTCTACCAGAAGAATAGCTTTGTGCGTAGCCGTGATCAGGGCGCACTGTCCTCTTGGGAGGATGGTGCGCTTTTTTTGTTGGCTGGGAAGTTACCATGAGCACCCTGATCGTTGCACCCTATCAACCGGACTTACCCACGCTGGAGAGCGAAGTCGCCGCGTTGGTGCGCTGCTTCTATCGCCCAATCCTGGTACAAGGTAGGGTGACTGAAATCGATTTACAGCACGCCCTGACCGGTGAGATTCAAGGCTTTTGGTTTGCGGGTCATTCAAGTGGTGAGGGCTTGCAACTGTCGAACACGATTCTGACACCGCAGGCATTAGCCCAATATCTGAGTACAGCAGGGGTGACTTGGTCATTCCTCAATTCTTGTGATTCTGCGCTTTTTGTGGTGGGCTTGCAGGCAAGCTATCCGCACGATGTCTATGCCAGTATCACTGCGCTGGAAGACAAAACGGCCTGGCGCACAGCCTTGCTCATGGCACGCAACTACGGCAACACGGGAAATATTCACACGGCCTATCGTGTGGCTAGCCCAGCAGGGACAACACCCTTGCGCTACTTTCCCAACCCGCAAGAGGGAGTCATGTCCAAACAAGAAGTAGACCAGATTGAGGAATTGTCGGCCCAGATTCGGGAACTCACCCGCGTGCTGACGGGCGATGACCGCTACCAGCAAAATGGCCTGATCGCCAATGTGCGTCAGTTGGAAGGTAGATTGGCACTCATCATGGAAGAGCAGGCCAAGCAGCGCATGTGGTTGCTGCTCAACAGTGCCCTCATGGTGGCGATCCTGGGCGTCGAAGTCTTGTTACGGGTAGGAGGATGAGAATGCAAACGCTAATTGCCTGGGTGGCCGACATCTATCGGACACACGGCTACCAAGCCGCGTTGGTGACCCTCGTCGTCTTGGTCGGCTTGGCCGTGCTGGTTGCGCAAGTAGCTGGCCTGAGCCTAGCCGACCTGTTGGCTTGGTTGCCATGAAGTGGTGGCCGATCAAGGGGCGGCGCAAGCGTGACCAACAGCGCAACCGGGTCGCAAACCCCAGCGTGGAGGCCGGTAGCGTAGCTCCCACGGGCTGGTTTTACTCGGCAAACACCGAATGGGTAGCCGGTGATGCTCACGAAGGCCACCGGTCGCTGCGGATCAATGTCACCGCTGCCCTCGCTGACTGGCGTACCGCGGTCTACCCGATTGAGGGCGGCAAGACCTACCGCTGTGGCCTGTGGGCCAAAGGGCAGGGCAACGCGCAGACTGTGTTAGCCGTGCGTTGGTTTAGCGATCTACTCGGAGCCAACTGGATTACCGAAGCTTGGCTTGTGTTAGACGGCAACTATGGCGACTGGACCTATTGCTATCAAGACATTCAGGCACCGGCCAACGCCCTGAGCGGTGATCTGATGTGGCGGGCGGCTTTTGCGACAACGGTGGCGATGCTGGCGGATGATTTCTTTGTAAGGCGGATTGACTGATGACACGCCGTTCGTATGATGAGGCAACCAAGGCCGCGGCGATGGCCGCCTTACTAGCCGGTCAACGCATTGGCGAAGTGGCCGCAGCCTACAACATTCCCGCCTCGACCTTGCGTTCGTGGAAAGCACAAGTTGACTTATCCGCTTCCCTGGGTCAGGCAGGCCAGTATGAAATCGGTGATTTGTTGCTGGCGTATCTACGCAAGATTTTAGCGACATTAGCGATTCAGGCGGAACATTTTGGGGACAAAACTTGGCTCATTACTCAGGACGCCGATAGCCTTGCCGTCCTCCACGGTGTCGCAACAGATAAGGCGATCCGGCTTATCGAAGCTCTTACCCGCGGGGAAGAGGCAACAGGACAAGCAGACCACCGCGGCTGAAGCTCGGCTTGTGAGCTATGTACGCCAAGCCTGGCCGGTGCTGGAGCCTGCCACCGACTACATTCACGGCTGGCATGTCGATGTGATCTGTGAGCATCTGGAGGCGGTCACGGCTGGCGAGATTAAAAACCTGATCATCAACATTCCACCAGGGATGATGAAAAGCTTGCTCGTCAGCGTGATGTGGCCGACCTGGGATTGGATCAAGCAGCCACACCGGCGTTACCTGACGGCGGCCTATGCCCAGACGCTCGCAACACGCGATGCACTCAAGTCGCGGCGGCTGCTTCAATCGGCTTGGTATCAAGATCGCTGGGGTGACCGCTTCCAACTGACCAGCGACCAAAACCAGAAGACGCGCTATGAAAACAACAAGGCGGGGCTACGGGTTGCCTTATCGGTTGGCGGTGCTGTCACCGGGGAGCGCGGTGATGTGCGTATTCTTGACGACCCGCACAAGGCTGATGCGGTCAAGTCGAGTGTGCAGTTGGCGAACGACTTGGAATGGCTCAAGACCGTCTGGCCGACCCGCAAGATGAGTAAGGAAAGTGCCGAGGTCGTCATCATGCAACGGCTCCATGAACGGGACGCCACCGGCTACCTACTCAAAGAGATTGGTGGCTATGAGCACTTGGTCTTGCCCATGCGCTATGCAGGCGTTCCTTGCTTCACCAGCTTAGGTTGTGCTGATCCCCGCACCTTGCCCGATGAACTGCTCTGCCCGGAACGTTACGATGCGACTGAAGTGGCCGATCTGGAAAAGCGCCTGGGCGATGATGCGCCGGGCCAGTTGCAACAACGACCAACCGCAGCCGGGGGCGGTATTTTCAAAAAAGCCTGGTGGGATGTCGAATCAGGTCGTAATCGCTATGCGGTGAACGCCACGGCCATGCGCAACCAGGTGATTGCCCGCTGGCTCATGCTCGACACCGCGTTCAAAGACAAAGCCAGTAACGATTTTAGTGCTTGCGCGGTCTGGGAACTGTGGACCGATTACCGGCTGGGCCTGCGCTGGATGTGGCAAGCACGCATGGATGCGGCTTTACTACCTGGGCAGATTGAGACACTGGCTGTGCGCTGGAACTTCGACCAAAAGTTGCGCGCAATCGTGATCGAAGACAAGGGCAGTGGCATCACCTCAATCCAGACCTTGCGCATGAGTGCCCCAGCCTGGCTGGCTGAGATGATCACTGAATTTGAGCCAAAGGGCAGCAAAGAATATCGCGCCCGGCTGGCAAGCGTGTGGTGTGAGCGGGATTGCATCCAACTGCCGTGGCCAGGTGAGGCCACCGCCGATTGGTACAATGATTTTCTGGATATAGAAACCGGCCAGTTGTGGATTTTTCCCAACAGCGCCCACGATGACTTGGTAGACACCTTCACGCAAGGGATTTTGTACCTGGAGAATTACATTGCCGAAGGATGGCATGCCCGGATGGGAAGGAGAAATCATGACCCGGACACAACGCAGTAAGCGCGCTAGACGGATAGCCAAACAAGCACGGTTTGCCGGATTACCGAGCTGGTTTAGCCATCCGTCGCCGATCAGCGGTAGAGGGCGCAGGAAAGGGCAAAAGCGCTAACATGGTCCCTCTGGTCGGCATCGGCGCATTTTCCACCTGGTCAGCGTGGTGGAATTATATTACGGTCACCCTGCAACGCCAGGCGGCAAAGCAAGCATCCTGGGCAACGCAGTACAATGTTTTGCGGGCCTATTACTTGGCTAATGGCGTGTATGATGTCTTGCCCGCGCTGTTGCGTGGGCTGGGAACGAAAGCCGAGACCCTAGAATCGTTGCGCAATCCTGCCTATCGGGTGGTGGAGTTCTATGCGGCCAAAACCTTTCCGGGTGCATTGCCGCAAGCCTTACCCATTGTGACCGAGCATTCGCGCTTAGTGGATGCACTGCACCAACTCTGGCTGTGGAGCAATTGGGCTTCAGAGAAGCAGGCTGTCGCCCGCAGCTTCCCCTTGTATGGGGATCTCTTTCTCAAAGCGGCCACGCGTACCAATGCCCAAGGCCGCCTTAGTCGTGTCTATCTGCAAAATCTAGAGCCGCAAACCGTGACCGACTTTGACGTGGATGAGCGTGGTTACTTGACCTTTGTGCGCATTGATGTGCCCCAAACACGGCGCAAGGCAGATGGCAAGCAAGAAGCCTATATTCACACCGAGGTTTGGGACAAAGCCGCGCAACGATTCCAGCGCTGGGCGCATCAGCAGAGTCCCAGTCAATCCCTGGCGCAACTAGGGCCACCGACTGAGGAACACGCCTTTGGTGAATTTGGTATCGACTTTGTCCCTATCGTTTGGCAACCCTTCCGGCACATCGGGGATGAGCGGGGCATGGCGGCTATTACACCGGCCTTGGATAAAATCGATGAAGCGAACCGCCAAGCCACACGGCTGCATCAGATGCTCTTTCGCTACAACAAGCCGCTTTGGGCAGCGACCGCGGGTGGCGTTGACAGCGCGGGACGGCCTTTGCCACCACCGCGCTTGGGTGGCAGCGATGGCAGTATCCTTGAACTGAGCGAAGATCCCACCGTGGATGATGTGGTGCGCTTACCTGGGGCAACGGCCCTTGCGGCCTTAGTGCCTGCGCTCAACTATGAGTCGGCGCTGAATGTATTGCGTGACCAGATGGCTGAGATTCGCCGTGATCTGCCCGAGATGATCTACAGCGAGATTCAAGAGCGCAGCGACTTAAGTGGTGTGGCGATTCGTTACCTGATGGAGGCCGCGATTGACCGGCTGCTGGAAGCGCGGGGCAATGCCGAAAGCGCCTTGATCCGCGCGCAGCAAATGGCGCTCACTATCGGCCAGAATGCCGGGTTATTCAGCAACCTGGGTAGCTATGAAGCCGGTGACTTTGACCACAGCTTTGCGCCACGGCCTGTCTTGAGCGCACCAGAGCTAGAGCGGGCACAAATGGTGCAGACCTATGTGAGCGCTGGCGTGCCACTCGCAACGGCCACCCGTCGTGCTGGCTGGAGCGACACCGAACGTGAGCAACTGGAAGAGGAACGGCAGGAAGAGCAGGCGAATCAACAGGCGGGCTTAGGTGCTGCCTTGCTGAATGCGCAGGCGAATTTTGATCGGGAGGAATAGTGCCACCCTTAGTTGTCGATGTCATGCAACAATTCAAAGCCGACCTGTTACACCAGGAAGTGAGCCAAATGCGCAGCATGGCTCAACGCTGGCTACAGGTAGAAGCTGCCCTGCAAGACCAGGTGGAACTCTTTGCCCGGCGTGTGGCCGATGATCAGTTGACCACCAGCCAGTTGCAGAGTCGGCGCTTTCAACTTGACCGCTATGCTTCGCTGTTGCGCCAGGTGCAGCGTGAACTGGAAACCTATACCAACTATGCTGAGCCGCTCATCACCCGCCAGCAGCAACGCTTTGCCCAAGTTGGCATCAATAGCGCGGCCCAGGCGATCCGAGCGGTCGGGGCTGATGCCGGTGTGCGCCTGGCTTTTGACATTCTACCGATTGAAGCGGTACAAAACATGGTAGGTCTAGCCGGTGATGGTTCTCCATTACGCAATCTGCTGGAAGGTAGCTATGGGGCTGCCGCCGATGGCATGTTGCAGGAATTGATCCGCGCTACCGCCTTGGGCAAGAATCCGCAAGAGACCGCCCGGCGCATGGTGCGCAATGGCTTGAGTCAGTCGCTTAACCGCATGTTGACCACGGCGCGCACAGAGCAATTGCGCGTCTTTCGGGAGTCATCACGTCAACAGTATCAAGCATCCGGTGTGGTTGAGGGGTTCATGCGCTTGGCAACCAGAGACAGCCGCACTTGCATGGGTTGTCTCATGGCTGACGGCGAAACCTACCAAGTGGCTGAATCATTACGGGAACACCCGCAAGGCCGCTGCACAACCGTGCCGCTTGTGACCGGTATCCAGCCACCGGGTTGGCAACGCGGGCCAGATTGGTTCTTGCAACAATCACCTGATACCCAGCGTAAGATGTTGGGCAACGGGCGCTATGCTGCCTGGCAGGCTGGCAAGTTTGACCTTGACCAACTAGCAACCGTGCGCCGTGACAGTGCCTGGGGCGACAGTGTCCAACCAACCCCACTGCGTGATTTGCTTTAGGGGAGATAGCCGTGAACACACAGGCAATCAAAACAACTGGTAAGGTATTGGATGAATCGAACAACCGTGCTATACTGGATGGCGAAATGATCCAAGTCAGTCGCCAGGATCTGGAGACTGAGCATCGGCAGTTGTTGTCACGCTTGCACCAGGTGCGGCGACTGCTTGGGTATCCTGTCTTAAGGACGGGGAAGCAACAACGTCGCGAAAATCAGTAGTCGCGCGGAACAACCCAATATCAGCCCAACGGTGCATCACCCAACGGCGTAATCGTGAGAGAGATCCTCTCATGGTTACGCCGTTTTTCTTTGTACGTCAACTGCGAGACGGTAACAACCAGGAGCAACATATGTGGATCTTCAAAAATGGATGTTGGCTCTACCAAGAGGCCGACAAGGGTACAGCAAGCGGCGAAGGCAATGATACGGACGACGCCACCGGCACCAACGGCGGGGAAGAGAAGCCCTTTGCTACCTTCCAAACCGAGGCAGAATTTCAGAGTGCCTTGGAGACCAAACTGAAAGACCGTTTAGAGCGCGAGCGCAAGAAGGCTGACGAGAAAGCCCGCAAGGCAGCCGAGGATGCTGAGACGAAGGTGCTGGCTGAACAGGAGAAGTTTCAAGAGCTAGCGGAGAAACGTAGCCAACAGCTCAGCGACCTGGAAGCAACCACTGCTGACCTGACCAGCCAACTGGAGCATGCACAGGAAAAAGTCACGCGCTATGAGAAAGCGCTGGGTAGCTTGCTGGCCGAACAGCGCAAGTTGGTGCCAGCGCATGTGCATGACTTGCTGGATAACTTAGATCCAGCCGCCCAGTTGGAATGGATTGCCGCCAACAGCAGCAAACTGGCTGCCCAAGCAGGCATCCCCGCCACGCCCAAACAGCAGAGCCATCTCTCAGCCGTTGCGCAAGAGAAGGCGCAACAGGAAGCAGCACGCTTTGCGCATCGAAAATTCTAGGAGGATGAAATGGCAGATTTAGCCCTAGTCACTACGGGCAAGCTCAATGTGGTGGAGAGCATCGTACAGATGACCCTCCCCTTTGCCGAGACTTGTGCTGTGGGTGACGCCGTACGGATTGATACGACCACCGGCAAGTGGACCAAGGCCAATGGCACCAGCGCGGCCGAAGCGCGGGTATGGGGCATTTTGGTCAGCAAAGATGCAGCCGGGGCGGTTGGCACCGCGCTGCGGAAAGGGGTGATTGACGGCTTCAACCTGAGTTCACAGGCGTATGACCTGGCCATCTACTTGTCGGATACGGACGGCAAGCTAGAGGACAGCACCGCGCCCACGGTGGATGTGGTGGTTGGCCGTGTGATCCCCGCCTTTGCGACAACCCTTGGCACCGCGGCGGACAAATTGTTACAAGTGGATCTGTGAGGTGAATGATGGCAAATCAAGTATTGTATGGCTTTGTAGACCTGCAAGACGCCCTGGCCGAGCTGGTGACGAAACGCGGCATCACCGTTATCAACGCGGCCATTGACCGCACGTTGGCCGAGCACAATCGGCAGATGACAACTCTTTTGGCGCTCTTTGCGACCACGACCACCGATTTCAAACGGCGCTACAAAACACCCGTAGCCGCCCGTCTGCAACCGGTTGACGAACATGGTCGTGCCCGGCCTATTCGCACCGCGGGTTTCTATGACATTGCTTTTCCCATGCAGCGGGGTGGCACCGCCTGGGGCACGACTTATGAAACGAGCCTCAAAGAGACGGTGGGGGACGTCAACAACCGCATGAATACCTTGTTGACGGCGGATGCCCGCTGGCTGCGTGACCATATCTTGGCCGCGCTCTTTGTCAACAGTAGCTGGACATTTGCCGATGAAGAGCATGGCTCACTCACCATTAAGGGGCTAGCCAACAACGACAGCGACACCTACCTGATTCAGGATGGGGCCGATGCCGGGGCAACGGATAATCACTACCTGGCTCAAGCTAACGCCATTGATAACAGCAATGATCCCTTTGGCACCATCCACGATGAGCTTATGGAGCATCCTGAAAACAGTGGGGATGTCATTGCCTTTGTTCCCACCAACTTGAAAGCATCGGTCAAGGGGCTCACTGGCTTCTATCCTGTGAGTGATGACAATATTCGCTATGGGGCCAACGTTAGCACCCTTCAGAGCAGCCTAGGGGCTGCAATTCCAGGCACAGTCTTTGGCTACCATGATGATGGCGTGTGGTTGGTGGAGTGGAAAGCCATGCCCTCCAGCTATATCGCTGCCGTTGCGACCGAAGGCGACCGACCGCTAGCCATGCGCCAGGATACCACCAGCGAGCTACAAGGCTTCAACCGGGTCGGCGACCGCAACGACCATCCCTACTACGAGGCTCAGTATCTGCGCAAAGCTGGCTTTGGGGGTCAGAATCGTGTCGGCGCGTTGGTCTACCGCATTGGGAACGGTTCCTATGCCGTGCCAACCGGTTATGCCAGCCCCATGGCGTAAAGGAGTAACCATGCATCCTACGATTCTCGCCAAGCGTGAACTTGATGCCCAAAAGCGCATCTTAACCGCCACAGAGACGCTTGCCGCGCGCTTCGGCATTGCTACGCCAGCCTCTGTACAAGAGCGCTACCCTGAGGTGGCCCAAATGCGCCGTTGGGAAGTGGTGGCGGCCTTTCTGGATGCGTTGGTCGCTCTCTCTACAGAAGAAAGACAGCAGCGCATTCAGGCGGCCATGAATAGCATTACCCAACGCTGGGCGTTGCCAGTCGATGAGCTGGAAGCTGGGGGTGTCGTTACGGAAGAGTTGCTGGTCGCTTTCCTAGAGATGATGGCCATGGTTGAGCCTGGGCCACGGATCGGGGAGTTGCTAGCGATTG
>JAHBVH010000024.1 GCA_019637645.1 Caldilineaceae bacterium | reverse complement strand
GAGAGTTTTTCTTGGCTTGCTCGAACAAGTCGCGGACCCGGCTAGCACCGACACCGACGAACATTTCGACAAACTCCGAACCGGAAATGCTAAAGAAAGGCACCCCCGCTTCCCCCGAAACAGCCTTGGCCATCAAGGTCTTCCCAGTGCCAGGGGGACCAACTAGCAGCACCCCCTTGGGAATCCGCGCGCCAAGCGCCGCAAACTTCTCTGGCTCTTTCAAAAATTCGACGACTTCTTGGAGCTCTTGCTTGGCTTCATCATTACCAGCTACATCGGCAAAGGTGACAGTTGGCCGGTCGCCAGTAAACATCCGGGCGCGACTTTTGCCAAAACTAAAGGCTTGGTTCCCAGCTCCTTGCGCTTGGCGCAAAATGAAGAAGAAGAAAGCCCCCAACAAAATGAGGGGCAACAGGGCAAGCAGAATGCCGCTCCAATTTTCCCAGAATTTGGGTGCTTCTACCGAAACCTCGACGCTGCGGAGTTGTTCGGTCGTGACGCCCAAGTTACGCAAGGTGTCAACTAGGCTGGCATCCAGTTCTTTACGCGATTGGAGCGTTTCGCCCGTCGGCTTGACGATCGTAACGCGGTCATCTTTCACGGATAGCCGCTCGACATCGCCATCGCGCACGAGTTGCGCTACTTCGGCAATGGGAATTGTCTGAATTTGAGTATTAGAGCGCCGGATGATGGAGGTGTAGAGAAAGGCGCCCAGGGCAACGATTATCAAGAAATAAACGATGCCACTCCGGAAGTTGATTGAATTCATTTTGATTCCTGTTTATTCTCTATTAGCCCATCTCTGTATACATTGATATCAGCGCTGATATCGGCGGATATCGGCGATGATATCTCCCAATCCATTCTATGATAATCCATCAGATATACAGGTGATGTCCCATCAGTTTAACATACTGAGAAGATCACGTCAACAACTTGTGAAATTTGCGGGTATTTTTCAGCTTTTAGGCAAGCTGACTGCCGAGAAGAGGACAGGAGCAGGCAGCAACCGTGACATTTGTCTTCTAACATTTTGTCTTCTTCAGTTAGTCACTCAAATCCACAAGAGCTACACCGAAAATTTAAGCGTTGGCGAATCTGATTGTACGCGTTTTACTGATTATCATCGCATAGCTTAGTCGGGTCGACCACCAATTGCAGTAGGGGCGCTTCCACCAAAACAAACAACTTTGCTAGCGTTTTGTATGCATTCAATACGTTCAAGCTTCCCGGCCAGTTCCCACGCCCGCCTTTCGGCATTGGGGCGCGACATCACGCGACCAGCGCAGCCGCTTGACGCTGGCGTACTACCTCGTAGAGCAAGATGGCGGTTGCAGCAGAGAGGTTCAAACTATCCACCGCACCCCGCATAGGAATCCGCACCATAGCCGCGGCCGCAGCAAACCAGGCTGGGCCTAGCCCATGGGCTTCACTCCCCATCACCACCGCCACGGGTTGGGTGAGATCTGGTGCGGTGTAATCGCATACACCATCGGGGCTAGCCGCAATAATCGCGATCTGTTGCTGTTGCAACCAAGCAATGACTTCGGTCGTTGTTGCTTCGGCAATCGGCACGGTAAAGAGCGCGCCCAGACTGGCCCGCACCACATTCGGATTATGGACATCGGTCGCGCCAGAGCAGACAATGACGCCATCTACGCCAGCAGCGTCCGCCGTGCGCAAAATGGCCCCGAGATTGCCGGGCTTTTCCACCCCTTCAATGACGGCAAAAAAGGAGTTGGGGCGCAAAGGCAGCGCAGCGAAGGGACGCGTCAGATACGGCGTTAGCAATAGTAGCCCGCCACTCTCCTCGCGGTAGGCAATTTTGCCAAAGACCGCCGCAGTGACGGTCAGCAAAGTGGTCCGCCCTTGTTGCGCGAGCGCTTCACACTGGGCCACCAACGCGCGGCTCTCTGGGCTGGTCGCCAACTCGGGGCAGAGATAGACTTCTGCGGGGACAACGCCTGCCGCCAAGGCATGGGCAATCTCACGGTTGCCCTCGACCATGGTCACGCGGCGTTCATCGCGTTCGCGGCGTTTACTCAATTTGACCAGCTGTTTAATCCGCGCATTCTGTAAGCTGGAGATTACCACTGGTGCAGCAGGCTGTTCCACCCCTTGCTTCATGCATCTTCCTTTATTTTCCGACCGGGCTTATCCTCTAGTTGGTGGGTAAAGCATACTCGGATCGGTGGCAAAAGGCAAGCTATTGGCAAAAACAATTGCATTTCAGGCGTATTTCAAAGAAAATAACCGTAAATGGTGCATGGTCAATCGAGGATAAACCAAAGGAGAGTGCTAGCGATGAAGATTACAGCCATCAAACCCTTTATCGTGGATGGGGGCTTCCGGCCTTGGACCTTTGTCAAGGTGGAGACGAGTGTGCCGGGGCTGGTGGGTTGGGGCGATTGTACGGATTGGGGTTCACCTGGCCCCGTTGTGGCAACCATTGAGCGCTATGCCGAATGGGTGATCGGTCGCGACCCCATGCAAGTGGAAGCGATCTGGTGGGATCTGGTGGCAGCTTCGGCCCGGCACACAGGGGGTATTGCCTGGAAGGCCATGGCTGGCATTGATTCTGCCTTGTGGGACATTCGCGGCAAAGCCCTCGGGGCGCCGGTGTGGCAACTCTTGGGAGGCAAGCTACGCGACGAGTTGCGGCTCTATTGGTCGCACTGTGGAACGGTCCGCTCCCGCTGGGCAGAGCGGTTGGGACTGCCCAAGGTAGAAAAAACCGCCGACATTCATCGCTTAGCTGCCGAGGTGTTAGACCGCGGTTATACCGCCATCAAAACCAACTTGTTCCCCTTGAGTGACCGCCCGGATGCCGAGCCCCGCATGAGTCGGCTCACCCATCATACAGGAGATGCCTCGCCCGCGATTTTGCGGAGCGCCGAAGCCATTGTGGGGGCCTTTCGGGAAGCACTCGGCCCCGATGTGGGAATAGCCCTCGATGTGGCCTTCACCTATCGCTTGGGGGGTGCGATCAAGTTGGCGCGTGCCATGGAACCCTACAACCTCATGTGGCTGGAAACCGAAACGTTCGATCCCCAGGCCCTCCGCTTGATTCGGGAATCGACCAGTACCCCTATCTGTACCGGCGAGAGTCTCTTTGGGCAGCACGCGTACAAGCCCTTCCTGGAGTTGCACGCCCAGGATATTATCATGCCAGACTTTGCGTGGAATGGGATTACCATGGGCAAAAAGATCTGTGATCTCGCCCATGCCTACGATGTGCTCATTGCACCGCATGCCTGCCACAGTCCCCTCAACACCTTGATTTCTGCAGCCGTCGTCGCCACGGTTCCCAATTTCTATATCCTCGAGTATGACGTGGATGACGCGCCCTGGCGTAATGATATCCTCAGCCACCCGCTTGCCATTGCCAATGGCTATCTTACCCTCAGCGACCGCCCCGGGCTCGGTGCGGATCTGATCGAGGAAGAGCTCATCAAACATCCACCCACGCACTATCCCGGGGTGCGCTAGCGTGGCTGTCAACGGATTTTGCACGCGCATTTTGCGGATGTGCCGGGGACGGTCCAGTTATAAGGGCAATACCAGGATCGTCTGTAGACCGTCCCCGGCACATCCACACAGCAGATCCACGGGAGCGGCTACCAAGTCCGTTCGCGCAAGAGATCTTGGATCGCCGAGCGGGGCACAGGCAGTTCATCCATGTGCTGTTCGAGCCATTGGGAGAAATCCTGCTCAATGGGCTCTTCCCAGCGGGTGTCGATCTGGCCGGGGGTATAGATACCTTCGGCTAGCCGCTGCTTGCCAAAGCGATCGCGCAGTTGCACCAATTCCGCAGTCTTGACCACCTTTTCAACCAAATGCGCGGGAATAAAGACCACGCCGTCCTCACGCCCCAGCACAACATCGCCTGGCATGACCGTAACCCCGCCAATGCGGGTGGGGCAGTTGATCCCCATCAACATAATGGTGGGGGAGGCATAGGTGGGATGCCACCCGCGCACAAAGCTGGCAAAGCCCGGAATTTCTTTGATGCCATCGAGATCGCGAATCGCGGCATCATGGACAACCCCATTACCCGATTTGGCATAGATCGAAATCGCTAGGTTGTCCCCCATGATCGCCCCCTGCTCGATCTTCCCATAAACATCGGCCACATAGACATCGCCCGGCACCAACAAGTCAATCGGCCAGGAAATTTGATCGCCAATACAACCCGCCCGCGCCCCTTTTTCTTCCATGATGGTGCGCATCCCCGGTCGGCGCGGCATATACATGGCAGTCAACGCGCGGCCAGCCAGCACTTGGCCGGGATGGGTGCAAAGCCAATTGCCCGCATATTGATGGTGGTAGCCTTCGTTGCGCAAGACGCCCCACGCTTCAGTAATCGTCACTTTGCGCACCCGCTCAATCAAGGCGTCGGGGACCAACGGACGGCCATCGGCAAAGCGTTCGCCAGTCCATTCGGGGGTATAGTCAATAATCTCAGCCGGGGTTAAGTTCAACGGACAAAATTTTTCCACGGATGACACTCCTTGGTTCGTGGTTGTTTTTGCAGCTGCGCTGCTGCCTTTCGATCAGGCAACAGCCAATTTTGGTGGATATGAGGTATGCCTAATTTGACCATCCCCCTCATAAAAATGCAATTTCGGCGGGCCATCAATAGCTCGCTTGCCCCTTAATTTTCGCGCCTTTGGCACCCAGCAGAACAACACCACATCGGTCACACAGCACAGAGCATGCCCCCCTAATTTGCCGAAAGGCGCGAAAATTAATATGATGCACCTCAGGGTAAATCCTTTCATCGTTCGACCTAATTCGCTTCTCAGCCAATTTTATCCTTCACCAAAGGAGCACAATCTGCCATGAGCCAACCGGTCTTACTTACCGACGAACAGATGCGCCACTTCCTCGCGCATGGATATCTGGTTCTTCAGACCACCTTTTCGCCTGAGTTTCATACCCAGATGAGCGCCAACATTCGGGAGGTCATGCAAAAAGAAGGCAATCCCGGTAACAACATCTTGCCCCGCGTGCCGGAAGTACAAGCGGTCTTTCAAGATCCGGTCATTCGTGGCGCGCTGACCAGCGTACTCGGGCCGGATTACATCATGCATCCCCATCGCCATTGCCACTTTACCGAGCCCGGGCGCAAGGTGCAAAATTGGCATAAAGACAGCTATTGGGGCCATGCCAAAATCCGCAACCACCATCAGTGGTGGGCCATGATCTTCTACTATGATCATGCCGTCGATGAGGAGCTTGGTCCTTCCGGCCTCATGCCCGGCACCCAATATTACAACAACCGCACCGGTGATGACCGCGAAAAGAATGTGCAAATGGTGGGCGAAGCAGGCACCTTTGCCCTGATCCACTATGATCTCTGGCACCGTGGCACGGCGAATCTCACCGCCGACCGCACGCGCTCGATGCTGAAATTCCAATTTGTGCGGATGGCGCGCCCCGCTGGCCCCACGTGGGACCATGCCGGGCAAGCATGGAAACCACTCAACGGCGACGGCCCACCCAACCAACACGAATCGATCTGGCAACACCAATGGCAATGGCTTGGTGGACAACCTGCGGCCAAACCAGCCGCCACTGCCATTGGTTCGTGGGTGGATCAGTTGAGCAGCCCCGAAAAGCAGACACGGCTCCACGCCGCCGATGCCCTGGGGATGCTCGGGGCAGCGGCGGGTGACGCCATCCCCGCGCTCACCAACGCGCTGGCCGATGACTATGAACCCGTTGCGCTCAACGCGGCCTATGCCCTAGCGGGGATGGGCGCGGCAGCCACGGCACCACTCCTCACCGCGCTGGGGAGTGGCGACAAGGATGTCATGCGCAATGCCGCCTATGGATTAGCCGCGCTAGGTCAACCAGCGGTTGATGGCTTGCTCGACCAGTTCGCCCACGCCGAAGAGCAGACGCGCGGCTATGCCGCCTATGCGTTGGGCGAAATTGGGCTACAACGTCATGCCTCGGCGGCCGCGGCCACTGCGGGCCTGGCACGCTTAGCCCGCGACGAATCTGAATGGGTACGCCGAGCCGCCGTCGAAGCGTTGGGCACGCTCGATATCCAAGAGACACCAGCGGCGCAAGCCATGGCTGTCGATACTTTGGCCCAGGCCCTTCAAGACGCCGACGGACAAGTGCGCTTCACGACAGGGCTTTCCCTCGCTCGCTTGGGCTCGGCCGCGGTGGCAGCCGTCCCAGCACTCCAAAGCGCGCTCCACGACGAAAATCGCTATGTGCGCGCCAATGCCGCCGATGCCCTCAACCGGATCGGAACACCCGAAGCGCAACGCACCCTGATCGACTACCTGCTTGGCTCCCGCTGGTGCCCCTCAACGACACCAGAAAGCACCTTCTAGGGAAAGCATGGTTCAAAGGGCTATCCTCTACGCTTCATCTTGAGGATAGCCCCGAGAAGTTCACCCCAAAACAGAAGGATAGCCCCATTCACACCCTATTTGACGCGCCGTAGTCTCTATGCTACGATGGCAGCAGTTGATAGCATAGAACGTGCGTGCTTTTATGGAGCGGTGTCAATCAGCTTTGTTCTATGCTGCTTAGATTTCCAGAGGACAAGCGTATGACGAGTAGCACCTCTATCCAACCCTCCCCCCTGAACAGATCGGTGGCCGATAACGGCTTGGCCATGGTCGCTCCACCCGAATCGGAAAAGGGACGCTGGGTGTCCGAAGCACTCTATTGGGCGCGCTATTATGAACACCCAGATTTCAACTACGAATGGAATAACGGCATTCTAGAGGAGAAGCCCTTACCCGACTATGAACAAGTCTTGACCTACGGGTGGTTTCAAGCACTCCTCCGTTGGTATCTTCAGACAAATCCCATTGGCAAAATGCCCTTTCTGGAGATGGGCTTCCGCTTGCCTTTGGCGCAAAAGACTACAATTCGCAAACCCGATCTTTTTATCATACGCAATGACAATCTAACCCCGCTCGCTAACGATGACCGTTCCTATCATGGGATTTGTGATCTCTGTGTAGAATCTATTTCCGATTCCGATGCAGGGGAGATTGAACGCGATGTGAAGGTAAAAAAGGGCGAGTATGAAGGCGTGGGCGTCCATGAATATTATATTTTGGACGCGCGGGGTCGCTATATGACCTTCTATCGGCGTGCCGCGACCGGCAGCTATGACGCGATTGCCCCCGATGACGACGGTGTGATCCATTCAACCATCTTGCCCGGCTTTCGCTTTCGGGTGATCGATCTCTATCGCCAGCCGACGCTACTCGAGATGGCATCGGATCCGGTCTATCAACCCTTTGTCATGGTCGATTATCAGAACGAACGCCAGCGGGCCGAACAAGAACACCAACGGGCTGAGCAAGAACGCCAGCGGGCCGAGCAGGCAGAGATATTGGCTCAACAGGAACGAACACGGGCAGATCGATTAGCGGCCCAATTACGGGCCTTGGGCATTGAGGAAGAATAACTTGGACCAACCACAACTGCCCCTGCCCCCCACCATTTCGTCATTACAGGCTGACCTACGCGCCTTGGGGGTCACCGCTGGGATGACGGTGATCGTTCACTCGTCGTTGAGCGCTATTGCCGACTGGGTGGTTGGTGGCGCGTCGGCGGTGATCCTGGCCCTGGAAAGTGTCTTGACACCCCAGGGCAACCTCGTCATGCCCACCCAAAGCGGTGATCTCTCCGACCCCGCGGACTGGCAGAGCCCGCCCGTACCGGAGGCGTGGTGGGCACGCATTCGCCAAGAAATGCCAGCCTTCCGCCCCGATCTGACCGAAACCCGCGAGATGGGGCGGATCCCCGAAACCTTTCGCAAACAGGAGGGAGTCTTACGCAGCAGCCATCCCCAGACCTCCTTTGCCGCTTGGGGCCAGCATGCCGCATGGATCACGGCCAATCATGGTCTCGCAGAAGGACTAGGCGAGCAGTCCCCCTTAGCCCGGATCTATGATCTGGCTGGCTACGTCCTCCTCCTGGGCGTCGCGCATAACCGCAATACGTCGCTACACCTAGCCGAGTATCGGGCAAATTTCCCCGGCAAGCGCACCGTGCCCACCGCCGCGCCCATCTTGGTTGATGGCATACGCCAATGGACATCCTTTCAAACCCTGGATATTACCGACGAAGACTTTGTTACCATCGGGGCGGCCTTTGCTGAAACGACCAACCATGTACGGCAGGGCAAAGTCGGCCAAGCGACCGCGCTCTTCATGGCCCAACGCCCCCTCATCGACTTTGCCGTCAGCTGGATGGAAGCCCACCGCAAAGGGTAAGGACGCTGAGGAACGCGGATAGCGTTTATCCGCGTTCCTCAGCGTTTATCCGCGTCCCAGCGACTTAGCTCATTCAGTCCCATTGACAACCGCCTGATCAAATGGCATAATCACACCATTCTACACGATTAACCTAATCGCCCGGGGAATAGTCTGTTGTATGCAACGGGCACCAACCGCTTTTATCGATAAACGCTTCCTCTGCATAACACAAGATCTTGAGCCCCAATGCTGGTCGCCAACGAAATCGGTGGATGAGATGGTCAGCGAGCCGCTAGGTGACTGCACCATCACTGGCATCATTCCGGTTGTAGCCGATGGGCTATGGGGCCAGCTGATGGATACCACGCCCGCGGGCCTTGCGAATGGCTCAGCCAGCGGTGGTCTGCAACGCATCGCCACCTCCCCCACCGGTGCGACCGCCGCTGCCCCAATTTAGCGTTATCCTGCCGGGGCCAGTCAAAGCCGCGACACTGCGGTGATCGAAGTTATGGTTGATCCTGATGACTACTTTGCCGAAGGGGACGAAATCGGTGACAACTAGACCTGACAGGTTTGGAAAGTCTGTCCGGTCTGTCAACCCTTAGTGTACTCAGGCAACAACGCCAGCCACCCCAACGGTTGGCCTTGTCCTCCCATTTATCATTAGAAAGAACCAAGGAAGTTTCATGATTGCGATTGACATTACGCCAGAAGAACGTAGAACCGGACAGTTGCCGCCCGCCAAAGTCGCCATTGCCCTCCAAGCCATGGCCGAGGATGGGGTGGTTGCCCTGCGCCAAGCCATTCCGCTTGAGCCCATTGAACAATTAGGGGCGAAGATGTTGGCAGATTTGGCCGATTATGAAGCGTTGTACGAAATCGATAACAACTTTCAGGGCGTGCGTCCGCCGCCCTTTCAGCCCTTTCTCTTCGCGGACATTATCTTCAATGAGCCAGCGATTACCCTGAGCCGCGCCATCCTCGGCGAAGGGGCCACGCTCATTAGCTATGGCGCGAACACGGCCTTTGTCGGCGCACAAACGCAGCAGGTCCATGCCGATGCCGTCTCGCCCGAGCCAGGCCCAATGGGACCCTGTAACCTGCTGGTGATCAATGTGCCCCTAGTGGACATGACCGAAGAAAATGGGGCCACGATCTACTGGCCCGGCACCCACCACGATGTACGGCTCCACAGTGGCAACCGCTTCCCCACAGAAGAGATGATTGCCGAATGGGAAGCCAAGCGCCCGGCGGAACGCGTCGTTGCCCAACGGGGGGATCTGGTGCTGCGCGACATGCGGGTGTGGCATGGCGGTATGCCCAATCGCACCCAAACCCATCGTCCCATGTTAGCGCTGGTCCATCGCAATGAAAAACCTGCCCAAGGGACCTTTGAAGCCGAAGCGGGCAGTGAAGCTTTCTGGGCAAGCCACCCCCGGCTCCAAGCCAATCCGGCCTTTCTCGCCAAGCCCATCGACTATCTGCGCCAAGGCCACTCACGGCCAGGGAAGAAGTAGCATGCGCGGCGATGCGCCATTGATTGTGACGCGTGCCACAGGCTGAAGCCCTGTGGCTGTTAGCAGAAGCCCCGCTCAAGCGGGCTACCACCCCGGTGCGCTTCAGCACAGCTTGCGGCTAGCCGGCGGTGGTTTATGCAGATTAGCCATTAAATTCGGTAAGCCGCCCGCGTATACCGAAACATTTGCTTACCCTTCATCAACGGCCTGCTAAGCGAAACACCAAGAATAGAGAGATTGAACTTGCTATGAAAATTACCGAGATTAAAGCCTTCCCGCTCAAGGCGGCGCGCGATATTTTTGTCGTCAAAGTCGAGACGGATGAAGGGATCTATGGGTTGGGCGAAGGCGGCTGTTCTTCGCGTGAACTGGCGGAGGCGGAAGCGGTCAAACATTTTAGCCGCTTCTTGATTGGCATGGACCCCATGCGCATCGAGCATATTTGGCAGAAATGCTATCGCAGTAACTACCACGAAGGTGGCCGCGTGCTCACCGGGGCGATCAGCGCGATTGACATTGCGCTGTGGGATATTATGGGCAAAAAGCTGGGGGTGCCGGTCTACCAATTGCTGGGCGGGGCCTGTCGCGAACAGGTCTTTGGCTTTCCGACCTTTTCCATGAATGATCCTAACTGTCTTGCCTTGTGCCAAGATGCGATTGAAGCGGGTTGGCCTTGCCTGCGTTTGGGCGCAGCCACGCCGATCCCCAGTTGGGCCAAGGCGCTCCACGACGCAGACCCCGACCCCAATAACATGTTCGAGCCCCGTGCGTCGATTGCCATGACGGTTGATCGACTCACCGAGTTGCGGGCCAAATTGGATAAATCGATTCCGTTGGGCGTCGAATATCACCATCGCCTGAGCGTGGCAGAAGCGGCTTCGTTTTGCCAACAGGCCCCCGTCGGCTCCATGGCCTTTCTCGAAGAGCCCATTCGTGACGAAACGCCGGAAGCGTATGCGATGCTCCGCCAAATGACAGGCGTCCCCTTTGCGATTGGTGAGGAGTGGGCAAGTAAGTGGCAAGCGCGCCCTTATATCGAACAGGGGCTGACCAATTTCTGCCGGTTGGATGTCTGTAACATTGGTGGGTTGACCGAGGCGATGAAGGTGGCGGGCTGGAGCGAAGCCCACTATATTGACATTATGCCCCACAATCCGTTGGGCGCGGTCTGCACGGCAGCGACCATTCATCTCTGTTTTGCCGTCAACAACTTTGCTTGGGTGGAGATCAACCCCAGCATCAACGAAAGTGCGCCCGATCTCTTTCCTGTTCAACTTGAGCGCAAAGGGGCAGCCTATCCACTACCCACCCGACCCGGGTTAGGCGTCGAGTTCGATGAAAGTGCCGTGGCGGATCACCCCCATTCGCTGACCGACATGCCCCATTTCCACAAGCCGGATGGCAGCCATACCAACTGGTAGACGTAGGGTATAATGGAGTGAGACAATAAGCTCCTTGCCGGGTCATCGACCTAGCAAGGAGCTTTTATGTGAACCAATTAGTAAGGTAGTTTATGGCAAAGGTCTTCTTTTTTAATGTTCCGCTAGCCGGTCATCTGAATGCCACCCTGCCGGTGGTGCGCGAATTGGTCCAACGGGAAGAAGAGGTTCACTACTTTTGTGGACCGGCCTTCCAAGCCGCGATTGAAGCCACCGGCGCGGTCTTTCGTTCCTTGCCGGTTGGCTTCACCCATCAGGGGCGACAAATTCTGAGTTCTTTTGCCTTGGTTGATATGGTGGTCGAGACAACGGAGAAGCTGTTACCTGAATTGCTAGCGACCGTAGCCGCGGAACAGCCCGATTATATCGTTAGCGACTTTTTTTGCCGTTGGGGACGATTGGCGGCCCAACTCAGCGGACGCCCGTTGATCACTACCCATACGATCTTTGTGACGACACCTCACATGATGAATCGGCTGAGCTGGCAAGAGGGCAGTGCCTATCTCACCCACTTGCCAGAATTTCTTCCCCAATGGCTACATTTCCGTCAACGCACCGACCGGCTAGCCAAGCAATATGGCATTCAACGCTTGACCTTGCGCGGCATTATGCTAGATGTCGCCAGCGATCTCAACCTCGTCTTCACCACGCCAGCCTTTCAACCCGACTATGCTCAGATTCAAGGGCGCGTCCAGGGGAACTTTGTCTTTGTCGGCCCCACCATCGACGAGCGTGAATCACATACACCCCTGCCCCCACATCGCCTGCCCACTGACAAGCCCCTGATTTACCTTTCGCTGGGCACCCTCTTTAATCAGGACGCGGCCTTGCTCAATCGCTGGATTGAAGCGCTGGCCGCGATGGAGGTCAACGCCATTGTTGCCTATGGCAAGGAACTCACGCCGGAGCGACTGCTGCCCAAGCCAGCCAATGTGCTCTATATGGCCCAAGTACCCCAACTTCAAGTGTTGACCCACGCGGCGCTCTTTATTACGCACGGCGGGCTAAACAGCGTTAGCGAAAGCATCTATCACCAAGTACCGATGATTGTACTGCCCCAGGCCGCCGATCAATTTATCAATGCCGAACAGGTGGAAAAGCATCACATTGGCATCTGGCAAAAGCGTCAACAACGGCCTGCGGCCCTCCGTGAACTGCTTATGCGTGTCCTGACCGATCCTACCATCCCGCAAAACTTGGCCCGTTTGCGGCAGGATTTCCTCGAAGCAGGTGGCTACCAACGGGCTGCCGCCGAGATCCTCGCCTATGTTCGCCGCCCCTAGATTGTTTACGCCGTTACACTCCGCAAGGCACTCGTGGCGGCCAGCCCAGCGCTGATCAACAAGCTGGTCTCGGCACTGTAGCTCACCATCTGGATGCCCTTCTGAATCCACTGGGTGGCGAGAGACACATCGGCCAATTGAATGGCCGCGGCGACATGATGCTTCTGACAGGCCGCGACCACCCGCTCCATGGCCGCCACCATGGTTGGCGAGGTAGTTTGGCCGTGGACGCCCAATGCAATCGACAAATCATTCGGGCCAATAAAGGCGACATCCACCCCTGGCACGGCTACAATCTCTTCGACTTGCTCCAGTGCTTCTTTGGTCTCGATCTGAATCACCAACAGCGTCTCTTCATTGGCACGCGCCATCACATCCGCCACAGAGCCGGCCAAGAAGTTGGTGTGACCCCGATTAAGGGCACAGCCACGCGCACCTACCGGCGGATATTTGATGATCTGCACTGCTTGCTGCACTTGCTCTACACTGGTGATACGCGGGATCATCACACCCTGCGCGCCCACATCCAGAGATTGGGCCAAGTAGGTGTAAGTTAGTTCTGGCACCCGCACAATCGGCGTGACCCCATAATAGCGTCCGGCGCGACTCAGGTCGGCGATCGTTTCAATGTTAAAAGGGCCATGTTCGTTGTCAATAATGCAGAAATCAAAATCAGCATTCGCCAGCAACTGCATCACCGAAGGCTGACGCATCTCCGCAACCATCGTACCCAATACGACTTTCCCCTCACGCAGCGCACGCTTGGCTTGTGTCGTCGCAATAATCGATTCAGTCATGAGGACTCTTTTCTTGTTGTCATTGGTCATTGGTCATTGGTTCTTTGTCATTGGTCATTGGTCATTTGTCATTTGCATCGCTTAGACCGTAACCAATAACCAATAACCAATAACCAATAACCAATGACCAATGACCAATGACCAATGACCAATGACCAATGACCAAAAACTAATGATGATGAGAGGTGGCGTAGTGCTGCGCTAAAATGTCAGCGCCAAAGTCGTTGGCGGGATCGCGCCAGACGGAATGAATATGATTGGCGTCATTTTGGGTGTTGTCATATTCCACCAAGAAGCGCGGACCTTGGAGGCGGTAGTAATGGGGTTGCCGCCGTTCCAGGCCACCAGCCCAGGCAAAGTGAATACCGCCCACCCCTTGCTGTTGGAGTTTCTTCAACTCAATTTCAGCTAACTCATCGGGCATGCGGTGAATGTAGTCCCCCATGAGCGCCCATAGAATCTCTTGCTGACTACTGGTGAGGGCGCTAGCCGCGATCCCCTTGGGAGCCGCAGAGTAGCGCACGGCTTCTAGTTCGGCGGCAGTGACACCGCGCTCTTCAAGCAAGCGCGCCATGGTCCGGAATTGGCTGGCGACGGCCACGGTATCATCGACGCCCGGGGTTTGCGCGGGCAATGCGCCCTCCACCACAAAGGGCCGATTAAGCATAACAATGTCGGGCGGTGCCACCGAGGTCAAGATAGCATGAGCCCGTTGTTCGTCGGAGAGTGAATGCAGCAGGTCGCGCGCAAAATCTTCAATGCCAGCCAGCGGACGTAATGAATGGTGGCTGCTCAGGGGTGACTCGGCGGGGTTCGAGCCAAAGAAAGTGGGGGTGGGGGCCACAATGAGGCCCCCGACAATCGTGTAATTCAGCGAGATGTGATGACCTTCAAAACGCCACCCCCACGGGTTACGCTCATCCGGGCTCCCAAAGATGGTGACATGATAGAGCCGGGAATCGCGCCACCAAAGCTGAGCCGTAAAACCTTCTTTGGCATCCAGCAAGGTTTCCAGGCCCATGATCGTGGTGGCCGTGTTGTAGCCACCTCGGCTGAGCCCGGTCATGACGAGGGCTTGGGCCAAGCGCTGCTGCTTGCGATCCATTTCGGTAAAGGGCAACCCTTGGCGCGGGGTTGGTGTATAGTGCCACGTCGTCCGTTCGGCTTGATTGGCAAAGTCAAGCTGTGCCGCGGCACGTTGATCAGTGGAGAGTGCAGCAAGAAAGTTCTCCGCGGCTTCACCCATCCGTTGGACAAGCTGGCGCGCGGCTACGCCAGTGGGGCTTTCTGTGTTCATAGCGTTTGGTTCCTCTTTTGGCTTGAATATAGCGGAAAGGTTCGTACATATTTGGCAGACCTACGGAGGGTCTGAGGATAATAGCCGCGCAAGCATAACCGCAACAGTGGGGAGTTCATCATGAACAATTTGCCAGACGATGTCTACGTTTACCCCAAAGTAGGCATGAATTAGTTTATCGCGTGCACGGGCCATACTTGTCCAAGGAATAGCAGAATGGCGTGCCCGAATTTCGGGGGAGAGACGCTTGGTCGCTTCACCAATGATCTCTAATGTTCGGATCACTGCATCTTGTGTTTTCAGGTCAGACAGAAATTGTTCATAACTAACGCCATCTACATACATTTGTGCCCGCCGGATTGCTTCTTGGATATCTTCCAGAAAAGCACGGTCGCTGCGGTTAGACATAGAGGATACCCTCAGCAATCCGATGGGCTACGTTGGGCGAGCGAATCCCTTGTAGACCGGCGGGGGTAAGCACATCGACTTCGCGCTCGAAAAGCTGCTCCAAATAGGCGATCAATTCAATAAACTTGAAGCCTACTGGGGACTGAAACTCGACCAGGACATCAATGTCACTCGTCTCGTTAGCGGTTCCCCGTGCAAATGAGCCAAACAACCCAATCCGCTTGACCCCATATTCGGCGGTAAGATAAGGATAATGCTCGCGCAGTTGTTGTATAACAGTTTCTCTGGTTAACATCACCTACTCCTCCTCAATCATACCCCCATTTTGATATAATGTTTCCATGTGACAGCACCAGTTTATCACAAATGATACGAAAACCGCGGAACAATATAGGTCATTACACCATTTCGATAGGAGATCGACGACTACTCATAAGGGAAGCCTTTCTCGGGGTAGGGTGGTGGCGGTGGCACAGGCCGCGGCGCTTCCCGCATCAAGGTCTGCAAGTGCGCAATGGCGGCATCCAACTGGGCATCGTGCCCCAAGAAGGTGGCGTGGGGCAGGTTATCCACCACCTGATCAGGATCGACACCGTGGCCTTCGATCAACCACTGCCCATCCGCGGTATACATGCCAATCTCCGGTGCCGCCGCATAGCCGTAATCGACCAAGCGGTTGCTGCGCGTGAGCCAGATGCCCCCGCCCCAAGTCCGCACGCCGATTACTTGGCCTAGGCCCAAGCGCCGGAAGCCTTCGGCAAAGGTCTCGCCATCGGAGGCGGTGAACTCATTACAGAGTACGGCCATATGCCCATGGAAGGCATAGTGCATATTCCAGTAGGGCTTGCCGGCACGGGGCTGCCAATAGACCCACGGCTTGCGCAGGAGTTTGCCCAGCAACCAGCTGTCGATATTACCACCGCGATTGTTGCGTACGTCGATAATCAGCCCTTGTCGGTTAAAGACTGGAAAGTAGTCGCGCGCCCACTCCGAATAATTTTCGCCATCCATGGCGCGCAAGTGGATATAGCCAATCGCACCGCCACCTTTTTCCTCTACCTGTTGGCGCTTTTCATATTCCCACGCGCTATAGCGAAGATGACTGGCCTGGCGCGAGGAGATAGGCCGCACAATCACCGAGCGGGACTCGGCCGCGCCAGGGGTTCTGACCCGCAACAACACCTGCTGACCGGCTTTTTGCTTGAGCAGAAGGGCAGGATGTGCAACCTGCAACGTGTCGATCCCATTGATCGCTTCAATGGTATCGCCTACGGCCAGATTGACCTCGGGCACCAAAAGCGGCCCGGCTTGCTCGGGAAACTCAGGATCAGTGCGATAGAGCTGGTGGATGGTATAACCACCAGCATCGTCGTTACGCGCCAACTCGGCACCCAGCGAAGCGAGATCGACCCAATCTTGCCCACGGCGCACATCACTTGTGCCCACGTCGGTGTGGAGGGCGCTCAGTTCACTCATCAACTGGGCAATGAGATCGTTAAGTTCTTGGCGGTCGGTCACCCGCTCCACCAAGGGCAGATAGCGGTTGAGCATCTCCTGCCAGGGTACCCCGTGCAGATTGCGATCATAGAAATAATCGCGCTGTAGCCGCCAAGCATCGAGCAACATCTGCCGCCATTCTTCGCGGGGGTTCACGGCAAAGCTCCACTGCCCCAGTGGGACGCGACTCTTTTCCAGATCTTTGGGCATCTCGGCCACCGCGTCCAATAGATAGACCGCCGCGCCTTTCTGTACCATCAACTTTTTGCCGTCCAACGAAAGCTCGCAACGGCTGACCCCATTGGTCACCAATACCGGTATGAGATCTTGGTTCTTTACTTCCATGGCCAGCAGGCGCGTCTCACTCTCGGGGTCGCGTTCCAGCCAAAAGAGGAACTTCCCATTTGCCATGAGCGCGACATAGTTCGCCACTGGCAACGGCACCTCGTAGAGCCGCGTAGACAACCCGTCGAGGTGAATGGTCATGGCATTGCTCTTGCTATTGCTTCCCTTGGGTCCTTCCCCGGTGGCCTTTGCCGCCTCTGGTTGGGCTTCGCTGGGGCGCGCCCCATTGTTGGCGCGGGCGTGGGCCAGGCTGATTTCGTCATTGGGCCAGAAGGGCGAACGGTCACCTTTGTTTAGGGCCAGCAAATAGACTTTGGTACTCTTGTGCAAATAGGGTTCTGGTTGGCGTGGCCCCCATGGACTCTCCACCAATGAGCGGAAGTGACGATCCGAAAGGAAATAGAGCCATTTGCCGTCGCCACTCCACGCCGGTGCGAAACTGTCCACGCGATCGCTGGTAATGGCCGTGTGCTGACCGCCCTCGACTTGGTAGAGCCAGATCTGGCGATGTTGATTAGCGGCTGGCAGCACATAGGCCAACCACTGACTGTCGGGCGACCAAGCCAGCTTGCCAAAGGGGCCTTGTTCGGAAGTCGCCAAAAGCACCGTGGTATTTGTCACCAGATGAAGCAACCAGAGTTGATGGTTTTTGTCGGTGAAGACAATCCACTGACCATTGGGCGCGGCCACGCCACCATAGCGGAAGACCTGTCCATCCTGGGTTAATTGGGTAAAAGGACCAATGCCGTTGGCGGGGGCCGTCCAAAATTCAAGTTCGTTGGTCTGGTCCGAAAGCATCAATAGCCGTTGGCCGTCTGGCAGAAAGCGGGCCTCGCCATAACGGACCCCTTGTTGGCCCGTCACTTCTACCAAGCGCCCCTGTTTGGCCGGCGCGACAAAGACGCGCCCCCGCGAAGTGAGGACGACCCGATCCCCATCCGGCGCAACACTGACGGATGACAAGTAGCGCCAAGGGCTGTTGATCCAGCGTTCGCGCGTATGTTCAAAGTCCGAAGTCAAGGTAATGGGCACGGCTTGATCGGCATGGCTGGCAATGGTATAGAGGCGCAGATCGGCTCCCAGTTGATAGACAATCCGCCCTTCGTGCAGGCTGGGCGACTGCATATCCCAACCGCGATGAAAGGTGTGCTGGGTCAAGTGGCGGCCGGTATCGCGCATGGACCATAAATTCATGGTGCCGTCACGATCACTGAGGAAGTAAAGACGACCGTCCCACCACATGGGCGCTTTGCTCGTGCCGAGATAATCGGCGGTCAGTGGCACCGCTTCGGGGGGCGTTTTGCGTTTGCGCTTGGGAAAGGTGAATTTCCACAAAGTCTGGACACTGCCACCTTGATAGCGCTTGGCGTTGCTGCTCTGCTGGGGCAGCCGTGTAAAGAAGAGCGTATGCATATCCGGGGTAAAGATGCCTTCGCTTGCCTGGCTCAAGGGCACGCGTGTTTGGGCCAAGGTCGCGAGGTCAATCAGCACCAGTTGGCGATTCGGCAAGGTCGAAAAGTATTCGGTGCTATACATCACACGGCCATCGGGCGTCCAGCCCACGACAATTGAATCCTCATCCATACCTTCATAGGTCAAGCGCCGGGGTCGTCCCCCTTTCAAAGGCATGACATAGACTTCGCGCGGGCCTTCGTATTCAGCTGAAAAAGCAACCCAAGCCCCATCAGGAGCGATAGCGGCATGGGTTTCGAGGCCGTGGTGGGTTGTCAGGCGTTGGGCCTGTCCACCACGAATATCCACTTTCCAGAGATCACCTTCGGCGGTAAAAACAATCGTCTCTTCATGAAGAGCCGGAAAACGATAATAACCCTGAACAGGAGCTGCTTGGTACGCATTGGTCAAGGGGAGATCGGCCATTTCCATCTCCACTTCTAGTTATACGAATAGAATTTCCCAATGAGGATAGCATATCATCTTATGCAGACATTGGGAAAAGACAAATAATTTCGATAATAGGCGTTATGCGAAAAGCTTTGGTCCGTCACCAAAGCCCTGATAGGTTTTGGAAACCTTGTCAGGGCTGGCTGGACGTATGGCGGCCTGCGCCTCATGCCATGTGAATAATTGGACACCAGCCAGGGGGTAGATAACCATGTGCGGTTGCTACGGCTAAGAAAGCGACACCGGTTTGGGCCTCGCCTTTGGCATTGCAGAGATTGATGAAGGTGCAAGAACGGGGGGCCAAACAAGGCAGCAGATCGACGAGATCAAAGTGTTGTAGAATACCCCAGGCCATTACGCTCAGGTTATAGCGTTGGCGGTCATAGAGGCGCGTCTCAACCAGATCTTGGTAGGAGAAGAGCAGTTGGTCAAAGGTTAGCGCTGTCATGCCCGGTTCTAAGGCAGCGGCAAAATAGGCAAAGATGGCCCCGCTCTCCACGCCAACAATGCCAATCGCCGTGACATCAGCGCGGCTGCGTAGGTAATCATAGGCGCGTAGCACATCAAAGACCCGCATCCCCAAGGTCGAACGCTTCAACATCATGGCATCACACGCCAATTTATATTCGGTGTCGTGGGGCGGGGCACTCGCGGTGACAGTCCGCGTTTGCACCGCGCCCACACCGCGTACATCGCTGACAAAGACACGGTGGTTGGCCGCAAGCAAGGCTTGGAGCCGTGGCAGCTGTGCAGCTAATTCAGCGGTCCCCTGCGCCAAGATCACCAGATCCGTTTGAACCGCTGTGCCCTTGGGGTGAAGCAGAACACCGGTGATGACGATTTCGGGTTCGCTCAAGAAGAAGATCTTTTCCGCGGCATAGCCATGGATCTCCCCTTGCCAGATCACGCGTGGATAGATCGGCGCGGTACGTTGGTGCAGGTCCATGCCCAACACCCTCGGGACGGCGGCCCGCATCGCTTGGACATGGGCAGACAAGGCGGCTGGTGCGGTGACGGGTTGCCGTTGCCAGCCGTGCATTTTCAGCCACGCCTGGTTCAGTTCAAAGACGGTACGGCTGCCCGGCCACTGGGCGAGGACATGGCCGGTAGCGGTACACCAGAGCGCCTCCGGCGGCAAGAGATCGATCTGCCCTGTGCGAAAATCCGGCGCGGTGCCCTGGAGATGTTGGCGAAACCAGTTTACGGCAGCTTCCCGCAGTTGGGGCGAATAGGCATGCCCATGCGCAGCCACGGTGAGTGCAACGCGATCCTCAGCCCCATAGAGCTGGTAGATGGCTTTAGCGCGTGCAACGGCTTCATGAGTACCCTCAATGGGAAAAAAGTCATAGGCTGCGGCACCGACCAAGACCGGCTTGGGTGCCATCAAGGTGAGGTAGTCGTCATGATCTGGGCCATCGACCAAGCAGCCGCGCACGACCTGCTCGCTATCCTGGGGTTGGCCGCTTTTCAGATAAGAAGCCAGCGTCATAATAAAGGTACAGGGCACCGCCGCGGCAAAGCGGGGCTCGGCCATCATCAGAAAGCTAGTTTGGGTGCCGCCACCGGAGTTGCCGGTCACCCCAATGCGGGTCGCATCAACATCCGTGCGACTTTCTAGATAATCAACCCCCCGCACGACATCCCAAATAAACTGGCGCGCCAAGCTGGCTCCGCTGACCACATATTGCAGACCGCTGTGGGTATGTTCGGTGGTACATTGGGGCAGATGGAGCTGGCCGGTGGCCGGATCATAGTATTGCTTGCGTTCGCCTTGGCCGGGTGGATCAACCGCTAGCACCACAAAGCCATTCAGCACCAGATCGATACAGACCGCTTGATATTCGGGATAGCCCTTGCCCAGATCACTGTGACCATGCACAAAGACCACAGCCGGGGCCGGGGCGGTGAGTCCGGTGGGCACATAGAGCGCCGTTGTTACAAAAAAGTTGGGGACACTTTCATAGACGATTTTCTCAATGGTGTAGCGCGCCTGGATAATCGTCCCCCGGCATTGGACATTGAGCGGCGTCTTCACCGTTGGCAAACCACCAATGGCGGCCAAGAAATGGTCGCGCACTTGGGTACGATACGCCTCGAATTGGGCAACCGTGGTGAATGCAGCCTTCTGGGCAAGCTGTTGCGCCAATGCCACTTCAGCCGCTTGCCGCAAATAATGGGGGAGTTGATCGGCCACATCATAGTATCCATTGACATGTGCGGAAAAGCTTTGCATGGCCACTCCTATGGAAAGCGGGGTTTTTGCCGTTGATCGGGGTGATCAACGGCAAAAACCCTAGCGAAGTTGTTTATGGTTTGGGGAAAGTGATGGCGAAGTTAGCCTTTCAGCCCGGTTAGGCTAATACCACCGATAATATAGCGTTGGCCGAAGAAAAAGAGCACCAAGAGGGGAAAAGTAGCGAGCAAGGAAGCCGCAAAGACCCGGTCGTAGTAGAGCGAATGTTCGCCCCGGAAAAGCGCAATGCCAACCGTGATCGGGTAGAGTTTATTGCTGGATAAGACCACCAACGGCCAGAGGAAGCTAGACCACTCGCCGATAAAGGTAAACATGGCGATGGTGACCAGGGCCGGTTGGGCCAGGGGCAGAATAATTTGGAAAAAGATCCGCGCGCGGCTACAACCGTCGATCCGCGCCGCGTCTTCCAATTCAAAAGGAATATTGAGAAAGAACTGGCGTAACATAAAGATGCCATAGGCGCTGGCGAAGCCGGGAATGACAACCCCATAGACCGTATTCGCCAAGCCCAACGACCAGACAATCAAATAGGTTGGGATCAGGAGCACCGAATAGGGTAACATCATCGTCGCAAGGACGCCCATAAAGAGGAGATTGCGGCCAGGGAATTGAACCCGGGCAAAGGCATAGGCGGCCATGGCATTGATCAAGGTCTGGACAACTACAACAATCGAGGCATACCAGGCGCTGTTGCGCAGATAAATGCTGATTTGGCCGGTACTCCAGGCATAGATAATCGACTCGAAGGTAAAGGTTTTGGGGATCAACGAATAGGGGTCCGTCGCAAAGCCACGTGTTCCCTTAAAGGCATTGATCACCAGATAGTAATAGGGGAATAACATGGCCAGTGCCAGTAAGATAAGCAAAAAATAGACAAAAAAGGGAGCCATGGAAAAGCGCGGCTGCGGCCGTTGGCGTCCAAGCACCACGTCACGGGTTGGGGTTTGGGTAAGTGATTGCTGACTCATAAAGATCCCCTTGTCAAACTAAAAAACCTGCTCAGAGCGTGACGCCCGCAATTGGATGGCGACCAGGACAAAGATCACAGCAAAGAGAAGCCAAGAAAGCGCAGAGGCATAACCCATGCGGAAATATTGAAAGCCCTGGCGGAAGATGAGGAGTTGCATACTCGTAGTTGCTGACCCTGGCCCGCCCATGGTCATGATGTAGACTTGCGAAAAGACCTGAAAGGCGCTAATCGCCAAAGTTACCGTGACAAAGAGGGTCACGTTGCGCAATAGCGGCACAGTGACATAGCGAATCTCTTGCCACCAGTTGGCCCCATCCACCTTAGCCGCATCATAAAAATCGCGCGGGATATCCGCCAGCCCCGCCAGATAGATGACCACGTAATAGCCGACATGGACCCAGACACTCATGATGATCACCGAGGGCATGGCCGTGTTAGCGGTCATCAGCCAGTTGGGACCTTTGATGCCAATCTGCGCTAGCATCTGGTTAAACATCCCCTCGGGGCTGTAGAGCCAAACCCAGATCAACGAGATCACGACAATCGGGGTAATGGAGGGCAAAAAGTAGATGGTGCGAAAGACGCTTTTGCCACGCGTGACGCGGTGGCCAGCTAGGGCCAATAAGAAGGCCGAGATCGTAATGCCGGGGACGACACCAACGGCGTAGTAGGCTGTATTGCGCAAAGCCACCCAGAATAATTCATCCTGAAAGAGCGCCTCGCGATAATTACCGAACCCCACAAAGGGCCCCCCACGCGCGATAATATCGTAATCAAAAAAGCTCAGATAGAGGGAGACTCCAATCGAAATCAAAGAGAAGACGATCAAGAGCAGGGCAGCCGGCCCAACAAAGAGATACCCAGCAATCCACTTACGTGGTTGCTGCCAGAGGGGCTTTGGCCGATGACGACCACGGTTGGTTTCGACGGCGAGCTGACTCACGCAATTCTTCCTATTCTGCAAAAGCTCGTTAACGTAACAGCAACGGATCAGACGGGGGATCAGTACAGGCGAAAGCCCACTTGCAGTGGGTGTCGTTAGCGGCCTAAACCTGTCAGGTTTGGGACGTTATACGACACCCACTCACTCAACCCACCTTAGGCATTCGTGCGGCGGGCAATCACTTCGTTCACTTTGCGTTCCGCTTCGTTGATTGCTTCTTGCGGATCCTTGCCGGCCGTCATCACCTGTTCCAGTTCAATGCCAATGGCATCGTTGGCTTCGGTAAAGAAGGGGAAGAAAGGATAGACGCCGCCCGCTTCGGCAGCCGAGGTGGTCACGGCGCGTTGGGGGGCCCGTTGGAGCACTTCGGTCCACTTCTCCGTGTCAAAGATCGACTTGTGTGGTGTGGTGCGGGTCGAAAGCTCAAAGCGCGTAATCACGACCGGCGGCGTTGTGCAGTATTTCATCAATGCCCACGCGGCATCGGAGTTGGCCGTTGCCTTGGGCAGCACGAACATGTTCGACCAAGTTGTGCCAGCCTTGCCTTGCCCCTGTGGCCCTTGGGGGAAGATCATATACCAATATTCAAAGCCTTCGGGCTTTTGGTCGTCAAAGGTCGTGGTAGACCAGGTACCGGCATGGACCATGGCCGCCTTACCTTGCACAAAGAGCTGCGTATCTTGCCGGTCCGGCGAGATGGGGAAGGAGACCTTGTGTTCGTTGAGCAGCGCCAACTGCATTTCCATGACGGCCAAGCCCGCTTCCGTATTAAAGGTAGCGGCGGAGAAAGCTTCATCGTGCATAGTCCCACCATTGCTTACCAGCCACGAATTGAAGGTTTCAATCGAACGGTAGCTTTGCACCAAGTAGCCAGCTTGGGTCACTTCATCACCCTCATACTTGGTCAGCGCCTTGGCGGCTTCCACAAAATCGTCCCAGGTTTGGATGTCCGCGCCCTGTGGATCATAGCCAGCCTCGGCGAGCAGATTGCTGTTGACCGCGATGATCGAAGAATCCGGCCCTTCCCACGGCACCCCGTAGAATTTGCCATCCTTGGAGCGGTAGGTATTGGTCGCCTCGCCATAGAATTGATCAGGGGCCAACTCGGGGACTGTGCTAATATAGTCGTCTAGATCGAGCAGAACGCCGCGATCATAGAACTCACGCGCCCAGATGATCGAAGAGTGCAAGAGATCGGGCGGAGTGCCAGCGGCAGAGTCGGCCAGCACCTTCTGGATGTATTCAGCACCAAAGGGAACAAATTCATATTCAATGGTAGCATCGGTGTAGTTCTCACTGAGCCAATCATACCAAGCCGTATCCCCCTGCGAGGCCGCCGGTGAATGCCAAGAGCGATAGCGCAGGGTCAACCCGTCTGCGGCAGGCGCTTCGGCACCCCCACCAGCAGGGGCTGGTGCGCCTGGGACGGCACAAGCCGCCACAGCCATTGCACTAGCGGTCATCCCCGTCAACATCAAAAAGTGGCGACGGTTGAATCGTTTTTGCTCTAACATCTTACATCTCCTTTGCGGACAAGGGTGGGGGTGTCATATAGAATTGAATAAAATAGGGCTATTCAACAAGCTATGGTGTACGCCGGAAAGCTGTCCGGGGAAAAAGCCGATAGCGCGAGGCTTGCCTAAGTCCTAGATTCGTTAAGAGCTGCCCTGTTGACAGGTATTTCTAGGAACCTAGCCAATCAAATGGCTAGGCACTGTCTCCAGGGCAACTCCTATCTGCGACGGAATGGGAAATCAGTGGATGCAGCGCCGGTGCTGCGGATAGAGTTGCCGATCACGTAGGGCCATGGTTGGCGACCGACAAGCTGTATACGGTATCCTGAAATTTTGGTTCGATCTGCCCGGCAGGAGAAATTCGTGCGATCGTAACCGATCAGAATTCACGCCAGACTAGAGCTGACAGGTTTGGAAAACCTGTCAGGGTCTTCGTCAAACGGAAAAGCCTAGCGAACACAGCCAGGGTAGCTCTTGCCTTGAACGTGATAATAGACAGGGCCTTCCCCTTCACCGGTATATTTGGATTGAGCCGACATATAGGAAAGGGCAATGGCACGCCGCCATTTATTGGAACGATTAGAGGCCGTGTAGTGGGGGATCAACGAATGAAAGAAAAGACCACCACCGGCACGAATGGGTGTGACCACGGTGTCGGCCATGTTGTAATATTTTTCATCGACCACGTAGTCATCGGTCACGTGGACGTGGGGCAGTGAACCCAACTTATGACCACCGGGAATCACGGCCATGGTGCCATTTTCAGGGGTAGCATCATCTAGCGCAAACCAACAAGAGCAGAGATCCATGGGTTCAATGGGCCAATAGGGTGAATCTTGGTGCATCCCCTTGACCGAGCCAACTTCCGGTGGTTTCAACAGCAAGCTGTTGCGGAACAATTTAATATCCGGCCCGACGATCTGTTCGACCACGCTGACAATGTTCTCATGCAGGCCAAGTTGGCGAAAGCGATCATCACTTTGCACAAGATGATCAATTTTCCGCACACCATCACCGGGGTGGGCAACGGTCAGCTCACCGCGTTCGACTCGTGGCTCAATCTGCACTTTTATGCCATCCCAAGCGCGTCCGCCATGGGTGTATTCATGGACACGTTCGCGCAGCCCTTCTACCTCAGCAGGGGTCAGCAGATCTTCGATGACGAGATAGCCATCCCGATGATAGGCTTCCATCTGTTCGGCGGTTAATTGAATAGACATAATCCTCGCTTTCTCGGTCCTACTGGTGTACCGCGCATCCATTCAGCGGCGGCGGTATAAGTGGCAGGTATTTTCACGGCTAGCTATATCCTACCCACGTCTGACAGGCAGCCTAGCCAAGGCTGCTGTCAGACGTGGGCTACCCCGCCGCATAAAAAACAAGCAAGTGTACAGCGAGGCGGATGCCGGTCAGAGGATCGGGAGGTTGCGATGCGTGCTCTGGCTGAACAACGGTGGCAACTTGTGTAAATATGTACAAGCAAATTGTAGTATAGCTTGGCCTTGCTGTCAAACCTATTTCAAGAATAGTTTTTAGTTGATAACCGGCGCAGGGGTCGCCTTATGCCAGGTGTTGATATATTCGGCGGATTGGTGGCGGTAATAGGTATTATAAAGCTCCGCGTAATGCCCGCCCTGTGCCAACAAGTCATCATGGTTACCCGCTTCGATGATCGCGCCCTTGCGTAGCACAATAATGCGATCCGCTGCTTTAATGGTAGACAAGCGGTGGGCAATCACAATTGCCGTACGCGCTTGGAGCACCACATCCAGCCCCTCTTGAATCTGCGCTTCGGTGAGCGGATCAACACTAGCGGTCGCTTCATCCAAAATGATAATCCCCGGGTTTTGTAACAAGACGCGTGCCAATGCCACCAGTTGGCGTTGGCCCATGGAGATACCACGCCCTTGCTCGCTAATTTCAGTGGCTAGGCCATTGGGGAGGGACTGCAACCAATCACCACCGCCCACCTGGCGCGCAACGGCTTCGACTTCGGCATCGCTGGCAGTCGGGTTGCCATAGCGAATGTTATCGGCCACCGTGCCCGAGAAGAGGAAAGGTGTTTGCGGGACAATGCCTAAGCAACGCCGATAGTCGTGTAAATCTAGGCTGCGAATATCGCGATCGTCAATGAGCAATTGGCCCCCCTGAAATTCATAGAAACGGGCGACGAGTTTGCCCAAACTCGATTTACCCGCCCCCGTATGGCCGACCAACGCAACCGTCTGCCCAGCCGGAATGACCAAGTTAAATTTGGTTAAGACGGTCTCTTTCTCGTTGTAACTAAAATCCATCGCGCGAAATTCGATGCGGCCACGAAGCTGGGACACTGGTTGATTGTCCGTTTGGGTCACGCGTGCTTCGGCGTCGATGAGGGCAAAGACCCGTTCACTGGCCGACATGCCTAATTGAAATTGGCTCCAGAAGGAAGCGATGCCGGTCAGGGGAAACCAAAATAGGTTAATACTCTCTAGGAAGAGAAACCAAGCGCCCGCGGAAACCACACCCGCCAACACGCTCTGGCCCCCAAAGTAGAGAACCAAGCTGGTCCCGATGCCCGCAATTGTGCTAAGAATGGGGAAGATGGCGCTGAAGACAATGCCCTGTCGCCAACTCAAGCGATAGGATTGTTCATTGACCTCCTTAAACTCCCGATAAATGGTCTGCTCCTGGCGAAAGTTTTTGGCAATGGCAATGCCAGCAATCGACTCTTGCACGTTGGCATTGACTTGCGCAATCACGCGGCGGGCTTGTTGGGTTGTATGGCGCGCAATACGGCGAAAGAGCAAGGCTGTAATCACAATCAGGGGGGCAATCGCCAATGCAATCAGCGCCAGCCGCACATTGATAAAGAGCAAGAGCGTCACCACCAAAGCCACCAACAGAAGCTGGCTCATGAGATTCAGCGTCAAGGTCACCACATTCGAGAAATCTTGTGTATCCGAAGTCACTCGGCTAACAATCTTGCCCGACGAAAACTCATCATAGAAGGACATATCGCGCGCCAAGACCGCGTCAAAAGCATCCTTGCGCAGATCCAATACCACATTGCCCACCGTCTTGGCGGTATAACGTTGGCGCATAAAGTTAAAGGTCCAAGCCAGCGCGCCAGAGAGGAAGATGGCGATGATCAGCCACCAACTGCGCTGCCAAACCTCGGTCCGTAGATCAGGCGTGCTCGTCAAAATATCCAACCCATAGGCGATCAACAAGGGGAGCGCGGCCTCCATCAACGAATTCAACACAATCATACTGGCAACAATCCCCATTTTGCGGCGATGCGGCCAGAAGTAACGCCCAATCCGCTTGAGCAGTTCACGATCTGTATAAGAGCGGTCATAGGCCTCGGCGTCGAGACCATCCATAATAAAACCCATCGGAACCTCCTAGGCAAGGTAGATGTAATTAAACATAGCGCGCAAAAATGCGTTGGTAGAGCTGACAGCGGTTCATCAACGTTTCATGGTCACCCCAATCCACCATTTCGCCTTGATGCAGTACCAAAATTTTGTCGGCCCGGCGAATTTGGGAAAGCCGATGCGTAATGAGCAGCGTGGTGCGCCCCTCCATCACTTTGTTAATGGCCCGTTGGATGTGATCTTCCGTGGCGCTGTCAATGGCGCTGGTGGAATCATCGATCATAAGAATGCGTGGATCGGTGAGCAAGGCGCGGGCAATGGCAATGCGCTGTCGTTGCCCGCCAGAGAGCGTAACCCCTCGTTCGCCAATTTCGGTTTGGTAGCCATCGCGGAAGCTGGTGATAAATTCATGGGCTTGAGCCGCTTGGGCGGCCGCTTCAATCGCTGCCGGATCCGCACGCTGCGCCATGCCAAAGCCGATATTTTCCGCGATCGAGCGCGAGAAGAGAAAGACATCCTGTTCGATGGTCGAAATCTGGGAACGGAGCGACTCCAAATTCCATTCGCGGACATCCACATCATCAATCAGAATCCGCCCGCCATCCACATCATAGATGCGGTTGACAAGTTTGGTCAGCGTGCTCTTTCCCGAACCCGTCTGCCCCACAATGGCAATCGTTTCCCCCGGCGCGGCGGTAAAGGAGAGATTGCGCAACACTGGCATCTGTTCTGGTGAATTTTCCAAATAGAAGGTGACATTCTCAAAGCGGATTTCGCCGCGCATGGTTGCGCTATAGCCAGCTAGGTTTTCATCGAGTTCAGTTTCCTCGCGCAGGAGTGCCAAAATCCGTTCGGCACCGGCCATGCCCATTTGCACCAATGAAAAAGTGAAGATCGAGATAAAGGCCGGGAAACGCAAGAGCCCCACCAACCCCATATAGGCCACCAACTGCCCCACGGTTAGGGAACCAATCGACAGTAAATAGAGGCCGTGGACAAAGGCACCAGTAAAGGCAAAACCGAGCAGCAGCAGCGGCAAATAGCGCGCTTGGATCTCCCCTTCTTGAATAAAGTAATCGCGGTAGCTGGTTGCGTTTTTGATAAATTTCCGTTGTTCCTGGGCTTCTTGAGCCATCGCCTTCACGACTTCGATGCCGCTGATGGTTTCGGTCAATCCGGCGTTCAACTCCCCAAATTGCGCACGCTGCATGCCCGCCACCGGATTGAGCTGGTTCATGTAGCGCCGTAGGGCAAAGATAAAGACCACCAAAAAGAGCAATGGGGCCAATAGCAACTGTGGATTCAGAAAGAAGATAAAAAGAATTGGCGCGATCACCCCCATGATCGACTCGATGATCAGGGAAATGCCCGGGTTCATCATAGGGTTGAGTTGGCGCACATCATTGCTGGCGCGCGCCATAATATCACCCACCCGCTGGCGGTTGTGAAAGGTCTGGCTTTTCCCCAATAGGCTAATGTAAAGCTCCTCGCGGGCATCCCGTTCTAAACGCTGCCCCAATGTCTCGATCGAGGTCGTATTGGTTAAATCCAGCAGACCACGCAGCAGGACAATGCCCAATACCCCCAACCCAAGCCACAATAACCGCTGCGGATCGGGGGTCGGTGACAAGACTTCATCAAAGGCTAGGCCGGTCAGCCGCGGAATCGCGGCCATGAGTAGGTTGATCGAGGAAGCGGCCAGAAAAAAGAGCAACAACAGCCCTTTATAGCGCAAGAGATGGGAAAAGACCCACCGAAAGGGGCCGCGTTGATCATAGGGATATTCCCCGGCAACGCTGAATTCGCGCTTCGGTGACATTCCCGGCCCTGGGCGAGCGTCCGCGCCTGTCATAGAATACGATGAAATGGACAAGGTAGGCTCCTTTGGTAAAAAAGAACGATTGTTCTATGAATAATATCACACATTAATACAAAATGAGAAGAAGTACGCAGTGCAATCAATATTTCTTTTTCATACGAATCGGAGTTACGCACTTGAACCAGACCTGACAGGTTTGGAAAACCTGTCAGGTCTCTGGTCGTACCAACTAACTGCGTAACTCCTAACTAATTCATTCAAGGGTTCGCGCATCCTCTCCTTGATCAGAGCCACCTGCCCCACGCAAAGTTACGAAAGAGCCCACCTGCCATTGGCTCCACTGTGGCTCCAATCAGCTTGACAGGCAACCCATTGCATAGTATACCCATAGTCAGCCCGACCATTTCACCCTATCTTTCTGAAAGCAACCGAATCATGCAAATTCTCAAACAAGGTATTCCTGAACAAACGGCCCGCGCCGCCGCGGCCAATGTGCGCACCGTGGTTGAAAATATTCTGGCCGAAGTCGAAACAGGCGGGGACGCTGCTGTGCGCGATCTATCGGCGCGGCTCGACAAATGGTCGCCGCCCAGCTTCCGCCTTTCGCGCACCGAGATCGCAACCATTGTGGCGAGTCTCTCCCCCCAAACCATTGATGATATCAAATTTGCACAAACGCAAGTGCGCACCTTTGCCCAAGCCCAACGGGCCGCGCTCCAGGATGTGGAAGTCGAAACGCTGCCCGGCGTGACGTTGGGCCATAAAAATATCCCGGTCAACAGCGTGGGCTGTTATGTCCCCGGCGGGCGCTACCCCATGGTCGCCTCGGCCCACATGAGCGTGCTGACCGCCAAGGTGGCCGGAGTGAAACGGGTCATTGCCTGCACCCCGCCGATCAACGGCCAGTTGCCCGCCGCCACCATCACCGCCATGCACTTGGCCGGGGCCGATGAGATCTATATTTTGGGGGGCGTGCAAGCGGTTGCGGCCATGGCGTTAGGGACAGAGACCATTCAGCCGGTCGATATGTTGGTGGGGCCGGGCAATGCCTATGTGGCCGAAGCCAAACGCCAGCTCTTTGGCCGTGTCGGCATTGATCTGCTGGCCGGGCCGACCGAAATTCTTGTCATCGCCGACGATACCGCCGATGTCGAGATGGTCGCCACCGATCTGCTGGGGCAAGCCGAACATGGGCCAACTTCGCCCGCCATCTTCCTCACGACCAGCCCCCGGCTAGCCAACACAGTTGAGCATGAAATTGGCCGCCAGTTGGAGGTATTGCCCACCGCCGATGTCGCAGGTGTGGCGTGGCGCGATTGTGGGCAGATCATCCTAGCAGAGAGTGAAGCCGAGATGGTGCAGATTGCTGACCAGATCGCATGTGAACATGTGGAAGTGCTGACTCAAAACCCGCGCTACTTCCGCGATCACATGACCAATTATGGTGCGCTCTTCTTGGGGCCAGAGACCAATGTGGCCTATGGCGACAAGGTGATCGGCACCAATCATACTTTGCCGACCAAGCGCGCGGCGCGCTACACCGGCGGCCTCTGGGTGGGCAAATTCCTCAAGACGGTCACCTATCAAGAAGTCAAACCCGAAGCCACCGCGCTGATTGGGGAGTATTGTTCACGCCTCTGTGCCATTGAAAATTTCTGGGGCCATAAGGAACAGGCCGATCTACGGGTGCGGCGGTATGGGAACCGTGATGCGTGAACCGTGATGCGTGGGGCCAGGGCGGGCGGTAGCGCGAAAGGGGGAGTCAATGAGCAATCGGGTAGCAGAGCAGATCGCGAGGTTAGATGCTGAATGCCTTCAGCCCGTTGTCCAGCAGGCCCTGGCAGTGGAAAAGGCGACCTTGGTGGATTGGTCTGCCCAGCCATTGGAAGGGGGCTTTAGTGGTTCCGCCGTCTATCGTTTACAGGGGCAGGCCCAGCTTGGGGAGGAGCACAAACCATGGTCATTGATCCTCAAGGTGATCAGCCCAGCCAACGGTGGAGCCCAGCCAACCGATTTCGACTATTGGCAGCGCGAGGCGCTGCTCTATCAATCGGGCTTGCTAGCGGATCTGCCGCCCGATCTGGTTGCACCCCAGTGCTTTGCCATTACCGCAGCCGCCGACGATGCCCTCTGGCTCTGGCTCGAAGACATGGGCGTAGGTGCTGACACGCCTTGGCCGTTGGCGCGTTATGGCTTGGCCGCGCGCCACCTGGGGCAATGGAATGGGGCCTATTTAGTTGGGCGTCCACTCCCCGCCTATCCTTGGCTGCGCGCCGCCGATCTCCAGCAACGGCTCGCCCTAGCCGAAGCTGGGATGGCGGCGTTACCCCAGCTTTGCCATCATCCCCTCTTGGCCGAGTTGCTGGCTGGTGATCGGGTGGAGCGGATCTTCTACCTATGGCAAGGGCGCGAGCAATTCCTGGCCGCCTTGGCCCAACTACCCCAAACCCTCTGCCACCGCGATGCCTTTCGCTTTAATTTGGCTGATCGGTGGCATCCAGCAGGACGGCAGCAAACCATCGTGCTGGACTGGGGTGCGGCGGGGCTAGGGATTATCGGAGAAGAGTTAGTACCCCTCTTTGCCGCCACCCTGAGCTTTGTAGCCGTTGATATAGAGCGCATTCCTGAGCTAGACGCACTGATCTTTGCTGGCTATCTAGCGGGTCTACGAGATGCTGATTGGCAGGGCGATGAACGGTTAGTCCGTTTTGGCTTCACAGCCCAGGTTGCCTTCAAGGCCGGTGTCGCCGAACCGGCAACACGGCTCCCCGCTGTGGCGCGGCGTATGGCCGCCTTGCCACCTGGTGCGGAACCGCCTCGCTTACTCAGCCCTGGTGGCTATCCCCAGGCCGCCGCGAAAGGTCAATATCTGTTGGACTTAGGCGACGAAGCACGCCGGTTATTGGATAAGCTATTCTAAAGTTCCCTACCCAAAGCAAAACCGATAGGCGTAACGCCTAATAGAAAAAGAGAGCAAGTACCCATGAATGGACAAACCCTGACCGGTAAGGTCGCGCTGGTCACTGGTGGCGGCGGAGGGATTGGCGCGGCCATTTGTCGCCGTTTGGCAGAGGCCGGTGCGCAGGTAATTATCAACTACAACAGCAATGCCACCAAGGCCCAAGCCGTTATGGAGAGCCTGGCAGGCGAGCACCATGCCATGATCCAGGCATCGGTGACGGATAGTGCGGCCCTAGCTCAGTTGGCGCAGCAAGTGACCGAACGCTATGGCACGCTGGATCTACTGGTCAATAATGCGGGGATCACACGCCCGGTGCCCCATGCGGATCTGGATGGGCTCGACGATGAATGGATCGACCGCATCTTTCAGACCAATGTGCGCGGGGCCTTTGCCTGTGTACGTGCTTTCAAACCGCTGCTCATGGCTGGCGAGGGTGGCACCGTGATCAATATCTCTTCGGTGGCGGCGGTCACCGGGATCGGGAGCAATGTGGCCTACTGTGCCTCCAAGGCCGCCATGGATTCGCTGACTCGTTCCCTAGCGCGCGCCCTTGCCCCCCAGATTCGGGTTGTCTCGGTCGCGCCAGGCTGGGTATGGGGTGAATATGCCAGCCGCATGGAGCCGGCGTACATTCAAGAGCAGATCAACAAGACACCCCTAGGGCGCATTGCCCAGCCCGAAGATGTGGCCGCCGCCGTCTTGGCGGTCGCCACCGGGTTGACCTTTACCACCGGCTGTATCATTTCCGTGGATGGGGGCCGCCCCCTCTTGTAGCCGATTGAACAGAGGAGAATCGCATGATCGATCACGCCTTGGTGGCCGTCACTTTGCCAAATATCAGGGCGTTTGTCCTTGTCCGCGCTGCCAGGCCGATCTACAACAATTGGCGCTAGGAACGGCAAGTCGTTAGAAACGGGCTAAAATGGTATAATGGTCACGCTCACCCACAACACACCTTGTAGAATAGAGGGTTATCTAGATGAACCTTGAGATGCGCGACAGCCGTGTAGTCCAGTTGCTTGCTCCCGATAGCGCAGTGGAGCAGGTGGTCACCGGCTTTGATTTTACCGAAGGACCGATTTGGCACCCCACAGCGCGAGCCCTGATCTTTAGCGATATTATGGGCAACTCGCTCTACCGTTGGTCGGCAGCCACGGGGTTACAGAAAGTGCGGCGCAACAGCTATATGGCGAATGGCAATGCCTTTGACCACCAGGGCCGGATCATCACCTGTGAACATGCCACGAGCCGCGTGACCCGGAGCGATTTGGCCCACTGTGATCCGCTCACCAACGAGGGCATCGAAGTGCTCGCCACCCATTACCAAGGCAAACAGCTCAACAGTCCCAACGATGTGGTGGTCAAACGGGATGGCACAATCTATTTTACCGATCCGGCCGCGGGGCGGAGTGTGATCTATGGCATCCCGCGCGAGCCAGAGCTGCCTTTTGCGGGCGTCTATCGGCTCGACCCCACCACCAAAGCCCTGACGCTCCTCGTCGATGACTTTGTCTTGCCCAATGGTCTCTGCTTTTCGCGCGATGAAGGGCAACTCTTTGTCAACGACACCCGGTGCTTTCACATCCGCGTCTTTGATATCCAGCCCGACGGGACCCTTGCCAATGGGCGGCTTTGGGCCGAGACCACCGGGGAAGGCGCAAGCGTGCCCGATGGCATGAAGGTCGATCAGGCGGGAAATATCTACTGTTGTGGACCGGGTGGGATTCATCTGTTTGATCCCAACGCCAATTGCTTGGGGGTCATTCACCTGCCCGAGCCCACTGCCAACTTTGTCTTTGGCGACGAGGATCTCTGTACTCTTTATATCACGGCCTCGACCACGCTCTACCGCGTGCGGGTCAAAATTCCCGGTCATGCCACCTTTGCAGGGTAGGTACATGCTACGTGCTACATGATTCGTGATCACCTAGTACGCAGGATAATCAGTCCATCGATAACTAATCGAAGAGACGCTTTGCAAGAGGGTCCTTTACAGCTGACAGATGTGGACAAGTCATGCTCCCTTTTCAAAGCGTCTCTACATCATTCGTTAGCTAGCCACAAGGAGAAATAAAGATGAGTGGAGAGGGAAAAGTCGCCATTATCACCGGTGCGGGAACCGGCATTGGACGCGCCTGCGCATTAGCCCTTTTACGCGAAGGCTATGCCGTCGTCCTCTCTGGACGGCGCGTGGAGCCGCTCGAAGAGACTATTGCCGCGGCGGGTGAGGCTGCGGCGCGGACCCTCGCCGTACCTACCGATGTTGGTAATCCTGAGCAAGTCAAGGCACTCTTTGCCCAAACCGTCGCGCGCTTTGGCCGGTTGGATCTGCTCTTCAACAACGCGGGCATGGGTGCGCCGAGCATTCCGCTAGAAGAGCTGACCTTTGAACAGTGGCAGGCGGTCGTCAGCGTCAACCTCACTGGTGCTTTTCTCTGCACCCAAGCGGCGTTCAAGATCATGAAAGATCAAACACCACGCGGGGGGCGCATTATCAACAACGGCTCGATTTCGGCAACGGCCCCGCGCCCGAACTCGGCACCCTACACAGCCACCAAGCACGCCATTACCGGTCTCACCAAATCTACCTCCTTGGATGGCCGTAAATATGACATTGCTTGTGGGCAGATTGACATTGGCAATGCGGCCACGCCAATGACCGAACGCATGGCTAGCCCCATTCCCCAAGCCAATGGCACGATGATGGTCGAACCGCGCATGGATGTGGAAAATGTTGCCAAAGCGCTGGTCTATATGGATAGCCTATCGCTGGATGCCAACGTGCAATTCATCACCGTCATGGCGACCAAAATGCCCTTTGTTGGCCGCGGCTAAGGCAGCACATATGGTGATTGCCAGGATGGCATGTAACCGTTTGAATTGACACAGAAAGTGGCATCATCTATAATACCAGAATGAGTATGCTACAGATTGTTATTGACACAAGTGCCTTCATTGCGGCCTTACTATCCAACCGAGGCGCGGCCTACCGCTTACTCACATTAGCCGATCAAGGTTTATTTGAGCTCAATCTCGCTGTACCCTTAGTTGCCGAGTATGAAGCAGTAGGCCAGCGTATCCTCGATCAATCGACGCTGACACCAGCGGACTTGGACGATATTGTAGATTATCTCTGTGTGGTGGCAAATAAGCGAAGCATCTTTTACCTCTGGCGCCCTTATTTGCGTGATCCCGAAGATGATATGATACTGGAATTGGCGGTAGCCGCAAGTTGCCAATTTATTGTGACCTTTAATAAAAGGCATTTTGCTGGCAGCGAGCAATTTGGTGTACAAATTGTTACACCAAAGGAATTTTTGCAACGGATAGGCAAACACGAATGACAACGATTAGTTTACGCATTCCAGATTCCTTGCACGCGACAGTAAAACAGTTGGTTAAGCGCGAAGGAATTTCCATCAATCAGTTTGTGACAATGGCATTAGCTGAAAAAGTAACCGCTCTTGCAACCGAAGAATATCTAGAGGCGCGTGCAGAACGCGGCAGTCGTGAAAAGTTTTTAGCTGCAATGAATAAAGTTCCCGATGTTGAACCGCCTGACGAGCGGGATCGACTGTAGTTATCAAAGAAAGTTCAAGCAATGGCTTTACCAACTCGTGAAGATGCGTATGCGCTGCTCTATGCTTGGGTGGAGTCGGATAGCCTACGCCGCCACATGATTGCGGTTGAAGCGGCCCTGCGCGCCTATGCACGCCACTTCAACCAAGATGAAGATCTCTGGGGCCTAACTGGTTTGCTCCACGATCTGGATTATGAACGTTACCCGAACATGGATGATACGGAAAACGGCCATCCGCGCACCGAGCTACGCCTCTTCCGCGAACAGGACTATCCAGCCGAGTTGATCCATGCTGTTGAAGCCCATGCCACCTTCTTGGGTGTGCCGTCGGAATCGCTCTTGGATAAAACCTTGCTGGCGTGTGACGAATTGACTGGCCTCCTAATGGCCTGTGCCTACGTGCGCCCAGACCGCGATCTGCGCAATGTGGAGTTGAAGTCGGTCAAGAAGAAGTGGAAAGACAAGGCGTTTACCGCGGCCATCGATCGTCAAGAAAATATGCACTTTATCGAAGCACTTGGCATCCCCTTTGATGAACACGTCCAGCGGGTTCTCAGCGCCATGCAAGAAATCGCGCCAGAGCTTGGCGTCGCGGGCGCGTAGCGTTTTTAGATCTGACAGGTTTTGAAAACCTGTCAGATCTTAGCCGCCACCCTCAGAATACTCTTAATAGCCCACCCACCAATCTTTTCGTGAACGCGGGTCCATAAAAGAGCCGGTGTCGCGGATCGCCACCTTTACGCTTGTGCCGCTGGCATTGGCAAAACGCTCGGCGTTACGTAGGGCGGGTAGCTCCCGCCGCCCCGCCGCGTCTTTCTCGCGATAAAGCGCGACCAACGCCGGGTCCACTTGCAGATCCTCTAGATGCACCAGATAGCCCCGCGCGGCCGTATCTTCGCGCGTATAGGTTAAGGTAATCCGCGTCTCCTCGGCATACAAGACCAATACTTTATAGCCGCCCGTGTAGATCTGGGGATTGCGTGTGGGGATAAAGAGCGGCTCCCCGGGTGTCACAGCCAGCGACAACAAAGTCACCGATGGATTCCCAATCGGCTCGCCACGGCAACCTTCGGCGCTGCAGCCCCAGTGCCAATCATGCACTTGGTGGGCGGCAACAAACACTGGTAGCCGTGCCGCGGCAAAGAGACCGGCTAATTGCGGCGCATCGGGATCGGTATCGCCACCGACGTTAATCAGCCCCAATGCCGTAGTCGTGGTGATATAGGAACGGAGCGCCAGATTCAGATCAGGATGGGTAGCTGGCGGGCGGTCAATGGGTGCGCCTGCCACGGGTAACGCCGTAAAGACCACCGTTGGCGTCGGGATCGGGGTGGGTGCAGGGGTGCTTTCAAGCGGGGCCATGATAAAGGGCAGGTAGAGCGAGACAGTGCCTGTAATGGTGCCACCAGGTGGGACGGTATCACCTATTGGGTCATTACGTTGAGCATAAGCCGTCAAGCTAGGCCAACGCAAGCCCACCATCACCAAAAACGTCAGACCAAAGAGTATAGTACGGATGCGCATGGCGTGTCCTGTTGGATGACTAAATCTACACGAGCCAAGGAAGGTGCGTTTTCCGGCTTCCCAAACCAGAAGGATTACGGTTGTCCAATCCTCTTGAAATTAGACAAGCACCCGAAGTGATGCTATTCTCAGCAAGAGTCCCCCTGATTATTGCATATTTCAGGGTATTGCCAATGATCTGCCGACGCAGCTTGTTCCAGCAATTGACCTATTTATAACACGCACTACCTGTAAGTAACAATGCGGAATGCAGCGAACCAAGGCCACAGCCATCTGTCTGTGGCTATTTTTATGCACGAGCCCTTGGGAAGCTGGCTTGGAGAGCATTGTCGGCCAGCGCGGGGCCAAACTTTCGGGTGGACAGTGTCAGCGCACCGCGGCGGCGATGAGTTGCTGGTGAGCGCGCCAGAGATGCAGGGGCTTTGGCAAGGAGATCGATGAGAGAACTAGGCAAGTGGAGAGAGAGAAACGCGCCTTTGACAAAGCTGCTACGCTATGATAAAGCTATGATGCAGCAATCTGACATTTCAACCTAGATACCTGGGGCCAAGACTACCCCAAGTCGCACGCCACCATGTATCCTACCCTGACCGGTGATCGGTCATGCTGAATGGTGCCTATGAACACGACCCAACGCCCTAATTTGCTCTATATTCACACCGACCAACACAATCCCTATGTGACCGGCTGTTATGGCGACCCGCTGGTACAGACGCCCAACCTCGACCGGTTGGCGGCCAATGGCGTCGTTTTTGAAAATACCTATTGCAACTCGCCCATCTGTGTTCCCTCGCGTATGTCCATGCTCACCGGCCGTCACCCTTACCAAAACGAAGTGTGGACCAACAGCCATGTACTAGATTCAGGCATCCCGACCCTGGCCCACGCCATGGGCGCGGCGGGCTATCGACCCGTGTTGATTGGCCGGATGCATGCTGTCGGGCCGGATCAGCTGCATGGCTATGCCGAACGCTTGGTGGGCGATCACAGTGCCAATCATGTCGGTGGGCGCGGGCCGGATCGCGGGGCGCTCGATGGCACGGCGGGGCCGGATCGGATCAGCCTCACCAAATCCGGTGCGGGGCAGTCGGCCTATCAAGTACATGATGAATATGTTACAGCAGCGACTATCGATTACTTGAATCGCCTGGGCGTCCAACAAAAGGCCGATGGCAAGCTCGCGCCGTTTAGCCTCACCGTTGGCTTGATGTTGCCCCATCCTCCCTATGTGGCCCGCGCCGAGGATTATGCGCTCTATGCCGACCAGATGACCATGCCCCACAAACCCGCGCCCTTTGACCAAGTCTCCCACACTTTCCTACGCGCTTGGCGTGAACATACGGGCATTGTCACAGTCAGCGACGACGAAATTCGCCGTTCCCGCGCCGCCTATTGGGGGCTCGTCCACCGGGTTGATCTCATGGTTGGGCAGATTCTACAGGCATTGGAGGCTAATGGCTTTGCCGACAATACGCTGATCGTCTACACCTCTGATCATGGCGATATGCAAGGGGAACATGGTCTATGGTGGAAACATGTCTTCTATGAAGAAGCGGTCAAAGTACCACTCATTGTCAGTTGGCCGGGGGTCATTCCTGGTGGGCAGCGGTGCGACCGCGTAGTCAGCGCGCTCGATGTCAATGCAACCATGCTCGATGCCTTGGGCGCGCCGCCGTTGCTGAACTCGCCTGGTCGCAGCTTCCTGGGACTCATTTCGGAAGCCCGCGCCACGCCCGCTTGGGACGATGTAGCTTTCTCCGAATATTGTGCCGATGAATATGTGCCCTATAAGATTGATAATGGCAAGTGCTATCAACGGATGATCCGCTACGGAGCATGGAAGCTCATCTACTATCATGGCCTGGAACCCCAACTCTTTCACTTGGCCGAAGACCCCGGCGAATTGGTGGATCGGGCTCAAGATCCCGCTTGTCGGGCCATCTTGACCGAACTACTTGCGCGCCTGCTCACCGATTGGAATCCCGACGCGATCGCGGCCAAGATGGCGACCAAACGTGCCGACAATGCCGTGTTACGAGCCTGGGCGCGCCAGACCAATCCGCCCGATCAACACCGCTGGGATCTCCAACCCGCCATGAACTATCTCGACTAAATTCAATGAAAGTACCCCCCATGATTGATCATAAGCCAGCAATCGCAGCACCACTATCAGCAGGAACAGAGGGTGAGCCGCGTACCTTACATGACCGGATCTTCAAAGAATTTTTAGAGCGTTTTTTGCCGGACTTCATGCGCATCTTCTTCCCCGAGGAAGCCAGGCGGCTCACCTTTAACCCGATCACCTTTCTCCGCCAAGAGTTGGTGATCACGTTACCAAGCCAAGTCCTGCGGATTACGGATGTGGTGGCGGAAGTGCAGACCGTAACCGGCGATCCAGAGACCATTGTGATTCATATAGAAGTGGAAGCCAATAAACTAGGCTCGCTGCCACAACGCATGTTTGAGTACTACTCGCTTTTGCGTATTCTACGCAAGACACATGTCTTACCCATCGCGCTGCTGCTGAAACGTGGCGTAGGCGGGCTAAAATGGCGTTTATACAAAGAAGAACTCCTAGGCCATAAGTTGGTCCAATTTCGCTATGGCCAGGTTGGGCTCCGCGACTTAGCCAGCGCAGACTATCTGACGTTGGCCAATCCGATCGCGGCCACCCTGGCTGCTCTCATGAAACCAGGCCCACAAAGTCACGCAGAAATCAAGTTACATGCATTACAAACTGTGGTCGCAAGCAACTTGACAGATAATGATAAACTGTTTTTAATCAATGTTGTAGAAACCTACTTGCCGAAAGCAGCAGTATTCGACGCACGGGAGGAAGTTATGCAAGCACTACAAACGGTGGAATTAAGTTGGAGCGAAAAGCTTTTGCAAGAAGGCCGTGAAGAAGGCCGTGAAGAAGGCCGTGAAGAAGGCCGTGAAGAAGGCCGTGAAGAAGGGTTAATCGAAGGAATGCAGAAATTGCTTTTACTTCAATTAACCTATAAATTTGGCGAGCTAACCGAGGAATTTATTGCCCAGCTCTATACTATCACCGAGCGAGAAGAGCTAGCCCGGCTCAGCGCGCAAGTATTAACCGCAGAATCACCGGACGACATTACGCTACGAATGGACGAAGGTCACTAACCGCTCATCATGCTGCTATGAAATACGATCTGTTCGGGCCGGAGTTTAAGGCCAATCCCTACCCGACCTATGCCATCCTGCGCGACGCGGCCCCCTTGCATCGCCGGCTGGCCGCGGATGGCAAGACGGCACTCTGGTTTCTCACCCGCTATGAAGATGTCGCGGCCTTGCTACGCGACCAGAAACGCTTTGTCAAAGATGTGACCAGCACCCTTTCCCCGGCTGAACAGCAGGCATTACCGCCGACACCACCGCTGTTACGCTTATTGAGCAATCACATGCTCAACCTCGATCCACCCGATCATACGCGGCTACGCGCTTTGGTCAACAAAGCTTTCACGGCCACCATGGTGGCCCAAATGGGTGTCCGCATTCAACAGATTACCGATCAACTGCTCGATCGAGTGCACAAGCAAGGGGGGATGGATCTGATCGAAGATTTTGCCTTTCCCTTGCCCATGATTGTGATCGCCGAGCTGCTGGGGATTCCGCCCAAGGATCGCCTCCGCTTTCGTAACTGGTCGAGCGCTTTTGTGACCCCTTCGGCCAACCTCCAGCGTAGTGCGAAAAAGCTAGCCAAAGCGGGGCAGGTTATGGAAGATTTCACCCACTATATGCGGCAGATCTTTGCCCTCCGCCGCCAGAAGCCGCGTGAGGATCTGATCAGTCATCTGCTCCAAGCGGAGGAAAATGGCGACACGTTGCGTGAAGAAGAGCTCTTCAGCATGATGATTCTCTTGATTGTAGCGGGCCATGAAACGACGGTCAATCTCCTTGGCAATGGCATGTTAGCGCTCTTACAGCATCCCGACCAACAGGCACTCCTGCGTGCCCAACCAGCCCTCCTCTCAGTCGCCATTGAAGAGATGATCCGGTATGATGGCCCGGTTGAGCGAGCGACCATGCGCTTTGCCGCCGAAGCGGTCACGCTTGGCGATGTCACCATTTGTCGGGGTGACGCGGTCAGTCTGGTCCTCGGGAGTGCCGACCGTGACCCAACACAGTTTAGCCACCCCGACACCTTTGATATTACCCGCGAACAACCGCGCCATCTGGGCTTTGGCCTGGGCATTCACTACTGCCTCGGCTCCGCCCTGGCGCGGTTGGAAGGACAAATTGCGATCAATACCCTCTTGCAACGCTACCCCGCCATGCGATTGGCCGGCCCACCGGCTCAGCTCAGGTGGCGCACCATCCCCATCATGCGGGGCCTCCACCATCTCCCCGTTCGGTGGGACTAAGTCACCGCGGTCAAGGTGCCACAGGCTAAAACCAATGGCTGCCCGCAGAAGCTCTACGCAAGCGGGCTACAACCAGCGCACAAACCACCGTTTACTGCATCATCAACGGCAGATGAACCAAGCGGGCAAATTCGACCGCCCCAACATCGCAGTCGGCCCCTAGAGGGCGAACCACCCCACGCTGATCCGTCGCCGGGCAATTACGGGCATAGTCAATCGCTGGGCTATCGGGCAACAGCATAAAGCTCCGGGTTGAACCGCCATTGTCGTTGATAAAAGCCTCTAGCTTGGGGTCGGTCCCGAGCAGATCAGCCACATTGGTTGGATTGGGCACACAGCTGTTGTCACTCACAATGTTACGCCCCTCGGAGATCACCGCGGGCCCATCACAATTGAGGCTGCTGCTGCTGTTATTGGTATTCCGACTATTCGTAAAGATTGTATTTCTTACCTTGGTCGTCCCCGCAAAATTCCAGAGCGCGCCCCCCGTGTCCGCGCGGTTATGGGTAAAGGTTGCATTGGTAATGGTCAGGCTGTTGCCCCGCATATAGATGCCACCCCCACCATTGGCGACATTCTCATAGAAGGTGCTGTTGACGACGGTCACCGTGCCCACATCAATATGTAGACCACCACCTTGGCTGCTGGCCCGGTTAAAGCGAATGGCGCTATTTTCAATCGTAACAGTGCCCTCGCTGTGCCAGATGCCACCCCCTTGGGCGGCCGCGTTGTTAATGAGGGTCGTGTTCTTGACCGTGACAGTTCCGCCATTGTTAAAGATCGCACCGCCAAAGCCACTGCTCTGGTTGGCACCGATGGACGAGCTGTTGATCACCAGCGTGCCCCGATTCGAAATCGCGCCACCGTTGCTGGAACCGGCATCATTCCCAATGAGAAAGCTGTTGTTAATCGTAGCGCTGGCCTGGGCCGTTGAAATCCCAATCGCCGCCCCAGCAAAACCGGCCCCGTCCGTCAAAGTAATCTTGTTCAGCGTCAAATTGGCGCTGCCATAGAGAAAGAAGATCTGGCGTGCATCGTCGCCACTCAGGGCCACCAAGCCACCGCCATCGATCGTCACGGTTTGATCCGTGGCATTGGTATTGACAACTATCGTGACTGGATCGGGGCCACAAGCAAAGGTGATCGTTCCGCCCGCGGCCACGGCGTTACTCAGTGCGTTCGCCGCATCCTGGCTCTGGCAGCTTGCCGCCGTGCCACTGCCAATGACAACCTGGGGAGCCGCCAATTGCGCCGGACTTTGTTCCTCGGCGCGCATGGGTTGCCAAGCGCTCCCCGCCAACCCACCGACCACGACACAAGCCGCCGCCAACCGCCCTAAAAGCTTTACCATAACCGTGATACTCCTACCTTGAATCCTAGCAAAACTGAGCATTTACAGCAATAGAAGGTACGCAGCCAACTAGGTAACAGCAACCTGACAGGTTTGGTCTACGTGCGTAACGCCTAATCAACTGAGCCTGTCGCGCTAGGACGGTGCAACAGGCTCAGGAGGATATAGCTAGCATAAAGCAAAAGGTGCAACTGAACAGTGCGGTAGGTCACACAACAGCGGTGAAGTGACTACATAGCGGGTGCAGATGGGGTTAGACCACAATCGATTGGAGTGTCCAGACCTCCAAGGCAATCAGGCTAGCGCGGCCTCCTTGGACTGCTAACTCGACCCCAACATCGGTTGGCGGGGCGTCGATCACCCGGGTTACGGCAATCCGCCCACCATTGACAAAGAGTTCTAGCAGCGAACGGTCCAGAAATATATGGAGCTTTAGCGGCTCCTCCTGCCCCAGTTCCAGCGACACCTGGGTTCCAGCCACATCCAACACCACCCCATCATAGGTGACATTCACACTGCGGCTGCCATCATCGGCACAGCGCAAGCGTAGCACCACAGTGCCCTCTTCGGGTTCGAGCAACAGCTGAATTTCCAGGCTGTCTCCAGTCAGTTCGGATTGAATGTGCGCTTGATCGTCAAGCGTCACATCGGCCACTTGATAGCGCTGATGGCGCAGCGTTCTCAGTTCGGGGACGGGGCTCTGCTGGGGCCGCCCATCCGGGCCGATGGTCAAGATCCGCGGCAGGGCCAAAGAGCCATTCCACCCCAAGTTTGGCGCAAAGCCGCGCGCCCAGCCCAGCAAAATACAGCGCCCGGCTTCGTCATAGAGAATATTCGAGGCATAGAAATTGGGGGCCGTACCAAAGCCTGGATCCAGTACGCCTTCTGCCGTTGGTGTAAAGGTGAGGGTATCGAGATCAAAGTCACCCACAATGTACTCGATCAAGTGATAGGGCGAAATGAGCAAAACCCACTGGCCGTCCACTTTAAAGAAATTTGGACACTCCAAGAAAAGGCGCTCGCCACGAGGCCGTTGGTAGAGCAAATTACAGTAGCGCCAGTTGACTAGCGTATCGTCGGTGGCTTCGTAGAGGGCTATCGCGGCCACATCCTCATCATCGCCCCCAATGACGAGAAAGGTACGCCCCGCTTCCCGAAAAATAAAGGGATCGCGCCACTCCCCGCGGAAGGCTGGTCCATCTTGGGTCTTCAAACTCAACACCGGATTAGCCGGGTGTTTCTGCCAGGTGATCCAATCAGCGTCACCGATCGCGGCCCACTGTTCATTGGCCGGTCGTTCACCGTCGGTGGCAAAGCCAACACTCGTGTAAATGAGGAGCGGTTGCCCCGCACCGTCCACGGCAGCGCAGCCGGAAAAACAATGTTCTTCCCCAAGCTCGTGCGAGGGCCACAGGGCAATGGGTAAATGCTCCCAATGCACTAGATCGGTGCTGCGGGCATGGCCCCAGTGCATGTGTCCCCAGCCATCCCCATAGGGATTGTGCTGATAGAAGAGATGATAGTACCCATTGTGATAAATGGTTCCGTTGGGGTCATTCATCCAATACGCAGGTGGACAGAAGTGGTAAATGGGACGGGTGGGCTCGGCCTGCGCCTTGGCCGTCGCCGCTGCGACACTAGCCATTGCCTGGTCAATGGCGGGATTACTCGCATCCTGCATGGGTTATGCTTATCCTTTCAACCGTTGAAAGCTCGAATAATCAACAAAAATAGGCTTGTAGGTTTTGCGCTGCATGGTATCATGTCCCACTGCGAGCGTCAATCAACCCAACGCGCGCTGCCAAGACGACCTCTTCAAATCGTCTCTAAGCGCGCCAACAGCCCTGGGTCGACTTGACGATCAACAGCGGGCGAGCGCAATTGGGCGGCCATTCCCCCATCGACCCAAATACATTGCCCGGTGATATAGGCCCCATCATCCGCGGCGAGAAAAGCCGCGGTAGCGCCAATGTCGGCGGGCAAGCCAGGGTGGCCGAGCGGAATGGTCCCTCTAGCCGCTTCGGGGCCGACCGCGCCCCCCAAGCTATTGCTCACCGTGATATTGCCCGGCGCAATGGCATTGACCCGAATATTCCACGGGGCCAGATCGACTGCCATGGCGCGGGTGGCGGCTTCAATCCCCCCTTTGGTGGTGTCATAGGCCATTAACTGGCGGTGGGCACGTGTCGCGCCGCCGGAGCTAAGGCTGATGATCGCCCCCCCGTTCCCGCGCTTTTCGACCACTTGCTTGACCATGATCCGGGCGGCCCGCTGGGAACAGTAGAACATCCCCGTGAGGTTGACCGCCAGGGAACGGTGCCAGGTTTCGGCGGTGAGTTCAAGAAAGTTCACGTTGCTAGCGGGATGATGGACCAACGCTGCGTTATTGACCAGAATATCGACCCGGCCAAAGTGAGCCAAGGTTTGGTCAAAGAGCGCGGCCACTTGCGCCTGCTCCGACACATCACAGCGGACAGCCAAGGCCGTGCCGCCGTTAGCCGTTATGGTCGCGACCTGTGCTTCGGCTTTTTCGGCGTTCAGATCGGCCACCACCACCGCCGCGCCCTCGGCAGCCAAACGGCTACTGATCCCGGCCCCGATCCCTTGGGCACCGCCCGTGACAATCGCTACTTTTGCGTTGAGTCGCATAGCTACTCCATTATTTTGTGTAGGGACTACGCCATTGGAGACCTAACAGCTTTGGAAAATCTGTTAGGTCTCGGCTTATACCAACCAACAGCGTCATCCCGCTTAATTTTGCAAGAAACGCTGAAAAGTAAAGGGACTTAGGTCCAATGTACTTTTGCCTTCCAGAGCCAACTCGGCCAGGCTTTCGCCAACCGCGGCGGAATGTTTAAAGCCATGCCCCGAGCAAGGTGAGGCGACAATGACAGGCTGATGCTCAGGATGAAAGTCGATCAGAAAATGTTCATCCAGCGTATTGGTGTAGAGACAGACGCCAGTCTTGAGACACCGGGGCAAGATACCGCTCACCCGTTTCGCTACAAAATCATGGTACATCCGCTCAACTTCCTGGGCGTGGACCGTGCGGTCAACCGTAAAGGGCGTAACGGTTTGCAGATATTCCTCGGTCAAGACCTTGGCCCCCACCGTGCCCGCGGCGGTATAGGGAAAGATAGTAAAAAACTCCTCTTGTCGATCCCCAATCCAGATGACAAACGGGAAGTGGTCGCTCTGGAATTGCGCCGGATCTTCTACCTCAAACCAATAAATCACTTGGCGATAGACCGCCATCGGTTTGGCGAGCGACCGCCCCAACAACCCCGGCAACCAAGAACCCGCGGTCAAGATCACCTTGGCGGCCCGATAATGGCCTTCCTTGGTCGTGACAGTGACACTTTGGCCGTTGTCGTTGTCGGGTTGATAGCCAAGCACGCGCTCATCAAAGCGTACCACCGCGCCCCGTTGTTTGGCGAGCCGAAGCTGCGTCGCCACCGCCTCTTCCACAGCCACTAGCCCGCCCGTTGGCTCATAGTAGGCGTGCTCATGGTCATTCATACGTAGTTGCGGCCAGCGTTGCCGCACGGTATCGGCGGGCCAAACTTCATGCGCAAGCGCAAATTGGTTGGCAATGGCCGCCGTCTGCGCCACAAAATCACCTTGTCCATGAAAATAGGCACTCTCCTGGCGGGGGCTAATGATCAGCCCGCCGGAAAGCGTCAACAAGGTTGTGCCGCTTTCGGCTTCGAGTTCGCGCCAAAGGGCATGTGACCGTTGGGCCAAAGGCACATACGCAGCCCCTTCCCCTGTGGACAAGCGGGTAATTCGGCTTTCACCATGGGACGAACCCAAGGTATGGGGCGGACGAAATTGATCGATGCCGAGGACACGCGCGCCGCGGCGCGCCAACTGATAGAGCGCCGCACTCCCCATTGCGCCCAATCCCACCACAATGACATCGTAATCCTGTTGCATAGTTCCATCCTCTTTTCCGACCTCGGGCAAAGGGCAGCCACAGACCGCTGTGATCCACTGCCGCCGAGGGTACTTTCTATTGTACTATAAAAAGCTGGATCAAGCAGTTGGCCCGCGCAACTCATCGCCAGCGAGAACGCAAAGGGCAGCGGACGCAAATTCACGCGGTATGACGCGGATTTGTCTGTAGCGGCAGCCTACTGAACCCCCGCATTTTCTCGCTCCCCCGCGTCTCATCCCCTCTGTCCTCTGCCTTCTGTCCTCTCCCCTCTGTCCTCTCCCCTCTGCCTTCTGTCCTCTCCCCTACTCTCCCTCAACCGCAAAGCGCGCCGGCTGAAAGCGGGGATCAACGACTTGGGTGGCAAAGAGCAGTAGGGCGAGAAGACCCGCCATCGCAGAGACAGCAAAGAGCCAGCCATCGCTAATCGTCGCCAGCAGACCACCGATCAAGGGTGCGACGGTGATGCCGATGCCATTGCTCGTGTTGGCAATGCCGACATAGGTGGGGCGATGGTCGGGTGTAGAAAATTCCATGGCGCTGAGCACATTGGAAACCGTTAACATACCCATGCCACTGCCAACCAGCACAAAAACGGCATAGAACCAGGCTGACGTTGGCGCTTGCCACGCCAGGATAAAGGCGAGGAAGTTGATCAGATAGGCGCACTGAAAGACGTGTCGATGCCCAAAGCGATCGGCAACCATACCGGCAAAGAGCGTCCCTAGCGTCTGGCCAGTGAGCAGCGCAATGGTAAAAAAGCCCACGATGCCATCGGAAACTTGCCAGCGTTGCAGCGCCACCACCGTGATAAAGCCCGTGCCCATGGTACTCAGGCTACCCACGAGGCGCGCCACTAGAAAGCGCCGAAAGTTGTGATCCCCGGCCAAGATCCGGCGTACTTTCCCCCAGAGCGCCTGCCGGGCCGGTGCAGTGGCCGATGGGCGTTGCACCGTTTCGCGGATTTGTGCCAACGCTGTCCAACTGAGGATAATCATAACCGACGCGATGGTAAAGGCGTAGACAAAGTTGGTGGGGAACGGATAGGTTTCCAGCAGCCAGCCACTGAAGAAAGCGCCGATTGCCCCCAACCCCGTCCCCACAAAGGTGGTAAAGCCAAAGAACCAACCCCGCCGCGCCACCGGAAAGCAGCGGGCGATCATGTCGGACCACGCGGGCGCAATTAGACCGGCCCCCGCGCCATGTAGGCCATAGCCTGTCAACAACAGGGCCAACGCCCATCCTGGCGCGTAGGGGCTGATCAGCGCGGCCAGGGGCATTAACCAAATGGGCAATCGCTCGGTGAAAAGGCCAATGCCAATGACTAAGGCTTTCTTGCGGGGAGCGCGTTCCGTGAGGCCCGCGGCAAAGAGTTGGGGGAGATACCAGGTTGCCTGGCCCAAGATCGGCAGCAGCGCAATGATCAGGGGGTTCTCGGTTAGTTTGCTGACAAAGAGGGGCAGGATCGTGGTCGATGAAATAAAGCTGACGCCAAACCAGAAAAAGACGCCATCCAATAAACCAACGGTAAAGTTCCAACGGTAATTTTGTTCGATCTCGGCTTGCACTTCGGCATCACTGCGCACCGGCAGCGGGCGGTCCAGCTGCAAGAGCCAGCGCACCGCGGCCCGCCGATAAGTTAGAGCGCTTCCCATAATTCGATACGATGTCCTTCTGGATCATGAAAATAGAGCACCTGCGCGCCCCACTTCACTTTGAGCGGGGTCGTTGCAATGCCCACTTGTTGCAGCTGTTGTTGAAGGGTGGCAATCGCGGTCACTTGCCAACTTAGGGTAAGCCCGGCACCGCGGCCCGGTGGAATGGTCGCACGGGCGCTATTAGCCAAGCTGAGATAGCGCCCCTCACCCAAGAGTAGTTCGACAAACCAATCATTGGCATAGGTGACCGGTAACCCAAGTTGGTCGCGATAAAAAGCAACGGTCGCCGGCCAATGAGCGCAATAGAGAATGGTATTGGCACGCTGAATGGCAAAGAGCGGCTGGCGCGGGGAAACCATCGTCATGGCGCGTCTCCCATTTGTAACCAAGCCACAATCTGGCGCAACGCGCCATAGGCTTGCAACCGCGCGGCATCACTGTCGGCGCGCTCGGCTTGCTCAATCTGGCTTGCCATCTGTTGGAGCACAATCGGCGTCATGGTCAGCAACGCTTCTGCCCCCGACGCGGCATATTTCACCAGCACATAGCGCACGAGACACGGCACCGGAATACCGGTTATCTTGCTAAGATTTTCCAAGGTCGGCAACGGGTCGGCCGCGGTATAGGCCGCGACCTCGGCCTTAAAGTTGGCATGGGGATCATCAGCAGGCCAGGTGTCCGTATAGGGATAGAGATTCATAAGTCATTCGTATCTGATTTGAAGCTAGCACGCCGATGACACAGATAAAGCGCGTTAATCGGATACAATCAGCGCAAATCCGCCGTATCCGCAAAATCCGCGTGCTAGTGCCAGGTGTCGCGGCGCGGGTTAGCCAACATTCGGTTGGGGAATTTGGGCTTCTACGGTGCAGCGCCAGCTTTGCAGCAATTGATGAAGGTGTTGCGTCACTTCGGGCAACTGCGCGGCCAAGTTCTGGGTTTCGCTCAGATCCGTGCGTAGATTGTAGAGTTCTAACCGGCCATCCTCGAAGAATTCGATCAGCTTGTAATCGCCGGCGCGCACCGACGAGCCGGGGGTTCCACCCTGGTTGCCATAGTGGGGATAGTGCCAGAAGATCGCTTCGCGGGCAAAGGTCGTCGCGCCCTGGAGCAGCGGCGCAAAGGTTGTGCCATCGGTGTGAAGGTCTGGGCGCGGGGATAGGCCAGCCATCGTCAAGAGCGTTGGTGCGAGATCGGGGCTCGTGACAGGCGTTGTACAGAGGCTCCCAGGCGACGTGACCCCGGGCCATTTCACGAGGAGCGGTTCGCGGGTGCCACCTTCATACATCCAGCCTTTGCCCTCGGCCAAAGGCGCGTTACAAGTGGGCGATCCTTCTGCTGTGGCCAAGCCGCCATTGTCGGACGTAAAGATGATGATGGTCTCTTCGGCCAACCCTTGCGCGGCCAGCGCATCCAAGAGGCGACCAATATTCCAGTCCAAATTTTCGACCATCGCGGCATAGACGGGGTCGGATTGGAGCAGACGCCGGGTAATGCGCAGGTGTTTTTTGTGTTCGGTTGGAAACGGATCACCCTCGGCAAAGGTTGTTTGTTGATCGAGCCCCAGCGCTTGGGCTTTGGCCTGATAGGCGGCCGTCAAGGACGCGGGCGCTTCAATCGGCGTATGAACCGCATAGTGCCAGAAGTTGAGGAAGAAGGGCTGGGCTGGATCGCGCTGCTCGATCAGGCGAATCGCTTCGTCCGTGAGGCGGTCGGTCAAATATTCACCAACCGGGCCATTGTCGAGCACAGGAATTGTGTAGGGGCTAAAGTAGCCCCCTTGCCCTGGCGACCCCATGTGGCAGCCGCCAATATTGACATCAAAGCCGTGGGCTTCGGGATAGTGCGTTGGCCCACCGAGATGCCATTTGCCCACATGCCAAGTAGCATAGCCCGCGGCCTGCAACAGGGTGGCAATCGTCGTCTCCGCGGTTGGCAGATGGTCGAGGTAGGGCACATCGACCAACTTTCCGCGCGCGGGATGAATGTGCTTGGCCCAATCAATCCAATCGGTAATGCCCAAGGTGGCAGGGTATTTCCCCGTCAGCAAACTGGCGCGCGTGGGTGAACAGACGGGGCAGGCCGCGTAGGCATCGGTAAAGCGCATGCCTTCCGCCGCTAATTGATCCAGACGCGGGGTTTCGTAGAAAGAGCTGCCATAACAACCCAGGTCACGCCAACCCAGGTCATCAATGAGAATAAAGATAATATTTGGTTGCATGGTTCTCGATCATTCACAGCTGTGTTTGGATAGAGAGATCTGTCAGCTTTGGCAAAGCTGACAGATCTTTGGTTGGCGGCGGTGGAGACCACAGGGCCAACGGTATACAAGGTCTGCCATACAAGGTCTGGCATACAAGGTCTGCCATACAAGGTCTGGCATACAAGGTCTGCCATTGGGTCCGTCCAACGATGACTGCTACAGTGTACCAGATCTTGCCACGCCAAGGTGAAAATTCGAGGACACGGATAAACGCGGATTAGACATCAATCCGCGTTTATCCGTGTCCTCTTTTCTTTACCGCTCAGCCCAGCAGATTATCGATGATCTGCCGGGCATGATCGATCTCGTCGTCGATGATTGTGTGTCCCAAGTTGGGATAGAGCTTATCAGTCACCTGCGCCCCGAGTTGGCGGAAGACCGCCGCCGACTCGATCACCCGTTCTTTCGGGATATGCGCATCAATGTCGCTACAGCCGAGAAAGACCGGCGTGTCGGCCAAGGAACCGGCATAGGTGCGGGGTGTTTGGGGCGGCCCGATCAAGCCACCGCTAAAGACCAATAGCCCGCCATAGCGTTGGGCATTCCGGGCCACAAACTCGGCAGCCAGACACGCCCCTTGTGAAAAGCCGCCGAGAATTACCTGCTCAGGAGGAATGCCCGCGGCGGTCACTTGTTCCAACACCGCGCCCACCTGTTGCAAAGCGGACGAGAGATACGGCTCATTTTGGGCCAGCGGCATCAAAAAGCTATAGGGATACCAGGTATTGCCCGCCGCTTGGGGGGCTAGATAGGCCAGCTCCGGATGGGCGAGGGGCTGGGCCAACGTTAGGATACTTTGTGCCGTCGCCCCGCGACCATGAATCAAGATCAGCGCGCCTTTGGCTTCGGCCAAGGGTTTCCCCGTCGTGTAGATGGGTTGCCCTTGATGAATGGTTGTGGTCATGCGTCTTCTCCTGTAGCAGCGTCAAATTGCGGTACCTGGATCGGCACCACACTTGCCTCAATGCTCGCCCGCTCGGGTTCTAACCAGCTAGGCAATTTCAAATGCGACCCCAATTCAGCCACCGACTCGTCATAGGTGAAGCCAGGCGCGTCCGTGGCGACTTCAAAGAGCACTCCACCGGGTGAGCGGAAGTAGATCGAATGAAAGTATTGCCGATCCATGACCGGTGAAACGCCATAGTTCGCTTTGTGGAGCAGGGTCTTATACGCCACCTGTTCGGCATCATCCACCGTGCGGAAGGCAATGTGATGAACCGAACCAGCGCCCAAGCGGGCCGGCGGCATCCCAGGCCGCTCCACGAGATCGATATAAAGCCCCACATCCTGCGATGCACCTTGGTAGCGATAGCGATTGTCTTCTTGCCCGACCAACGTATAACCAAGCTGTTGGGTTAGCAACGCCGCGGTCGGGGCAGCTTGCCCCACCCACAAAGTGGCGCTGTGAAAGCCGCGTAGGGCATATTCGGCAGGCACGGGTCCAGCCAACCAGGGTTGAATCGTGGCCCGTTCGTCGCTGGCAATCAACTCAATCTCCATGCCATCAGGATCGTCAAAGGCAATCACATTGGCACCAAAGCGCGCTTTGCGTTCACGCACCACAATGCCCTGTGCGTCCAGCCGACTATACCAATAATCGAGTGCCGCTGTCGGTACGCTATAGGCGGTGGCGGCCACTTCGCCATTGCCGCGGACGCCCCGCGCCATATGCCGCCAAGGGAAGAAGGTCAGCACCGTTCCTGGGGTACCCACTTCATCGGCAAAGTAGAAGTGATAGGTAGCAGGATCATCGAAATTGACCGTGCGCTTGACCAGCCGCTGTCCTAAGACGCTATGATAGAAATTAATATTCGCTTGCGGATCACTGGCAATCGCCGTGATGTGATGAATCCCTTGAATCGGTTGCATTGTTCTACTCCTCTTGTCGTGCACAATCTACTTCACGTTAAATATCTTAACATTGAGATATATGACAAAAATAGTAGCTAGGCTCCCATTTGCAGGCCCAGTTTGCGACATAACGCGGCCAACTGGCTTTGTTCCTCGGGTGACAACACTGAAACTTCTTGCACAACCACGGCAACATGCTTTGGAAAAAAGTCTTCGATCAAAGCCTGCCCAGCGGTGGTGAGCTCAATAATCGTCGAACGGCGATCCATTGGATTTTGTGTACGGATCACCAATTGGCGCTTTTCCAAATTATCGATCACCATCGTCAAATTGCCCGTGCTACGCAGGATCTTTTCGCCAAGCTGCCCCGGAGTCAACGGCCCAAGATGATGCAATGCTTCTAAAACGCCAAATTGGCTAACCGTCAACTGTACCTCTTGCAGATGCCGGTTCACCCGCTGGTTCACCGATTCCGCGGCTCGGGAGAGTTTGATATAGAGATCGAGTGCCCGTCGCTCTGCTGCTGTACCTTGATAATGTGTACCCATCGCCATATCTCAACATTAATTATTTTGATATTGAGATAGTATCACGAAAAACAAAGGTTGTCAACCCCCAATTTTATTGGAAGGTTTGAAGAAACGCGCAGTTGCGCACGGCCCATGCGTGGGGCGAGTCATGGACTCGCCTTGCACGACTAAGGCAGCCATCAAGTTGGCACCCACCCTAGCCTATGTTACGATGGCGACACACTGCGCCAATTGGCTTATCTATATGCAAAGGAGCGAAACGTGAGAAAATCCCTCTATGCGTTCATACCTCTCATCATCGTAGCCGCCCTGTTTCTGTTCCATGACAAGATCAGTTTGGGCGAAGCGTCCTTGCCCGCGATCAAGCCCCAATGGCTTGTTCCCGTACGCGTTACACCGGCGGAGCCGCCCCCTGGAGCGATCGACCATGTCATTGTACAGCAGACCCACACGCAGATGGCAGCGAATAGTCGCGAATTTTCAATGAGTGGTGAAACAACCGCCGGGACAGTCCTCGCCATCGCGGGCAAGCCGGTACAATTGCCGCCGGATGTATACGTGGAAGCCTTTGTCGTTACGGCTCTTTGTGTAGAGGGGTTGGTCTGCCCAGAAACGCCCTACTATTTTCTACGATATCAGAACACCGACGATGTTATTAGTATTGGGGAAAAGAGCGGCAAGATGGTGGATGACGGTCGGCCCCAAGCAGAACAGGAACAGAGTCGCGCGAAGTTTAGCTGGCTTTGGGCGGCGTTGGAATAAGTAGATCTCGGTATCATTAACATGGCATGATTGATCCAAGCAAGCGCTGACAGATTTTGAAAACCTGTCAGCGCTTAACAGCTATTGCTGCACTGGTACAACCGCCAGCCGCCGCATATTCCGCCGCATTCCCCACATAAAGAGGGCACCCACCAGGCTCAAGCCCAGCGCCAGCAGAAAGAAGGGCTGGTAGCCCCAAGCGGCAACCAAGTAGCCGCCGCCAAAACCAACAGTGGCGTAGGAAAAGCCGATGGCCATGGAGACGATCCCATAGGTGAGCGCTCGCCAGCGGCTGTCGACTAACTCCATCTGAAAGACCTGCAGGGCTGGCATCCACATCGCGCCGAGCGCCAACAAGCCCAGCCGCCCCAGGCCAGCGGCGCTCCAATGGGCGATGAAGGCCAACGGCAGGAGACTAAACGCCAAGCCAAAGGTCACCATCATCAAGATCCAACCATTGCCATAGCGGGCCGCCAAACGCGGAATCAGGAGCGGCACCAAAATCGTGGTAAATTGCCCCACCCCGGTTAAGAGGCCGATGGCATCCGAGGAAAGCGCCAAGGTGGTGTCCATATAGGCGCTGCAAAACGATTGACAGGCGGCTGCGCCCATTTGCCCCAGAAAAACATGCATCACCAGGAAGATCACAGGCAAGCGTGGGAACGCCCCTTCGGCCCCAACCCGCGCCGTGACAACCGTTGGCGGGGTTGGGCGGATCAAGAAAAAGGGGAGAAGGGCCAATCCCCCGAGCAGCGCACCGGTAAAAAGGGCCACGCGATAGGGGATCGGGGCATCACTGCTGGTGCTCAAGAACCAGGCAAAGAGCAAAGGCAAGAAGCCCCCAACCACGGTCCCGACAAAAGTACCCAAGCCGCGCAACACGCCATTTAAGGCATAGGCGCTATTCCGATTTTGCGCCGTTGTCACCGCCATGAGCGCAGGGACCTGATTAATGCTGATCAGCGCCCAGCCGATGGTTACCACAACCTGCGCCAAAATCGGCCAAGGCGCTTGCAAACGACTAGGCAGCAATTCCGTTGTAGGCAACAGCGCCATGCCCAGCACCGTGAAACTACCACCGATGATCATGGCCGTACGTACGCCCAGGCGAGCGCCAATGGCTCCTGCTGGTAGGCTCGAAACAATATAGGTTAGGGCACCGAACGCGTTGTAGAGGCCCACATATTCCACACTATAGCCAAGGCGTAGAATATAGAGCACGGCGAGTAACATTTGAATGCCAAAGAAGCTAATGGCTAACAAGCCCGAAGAGAGAATCAGCAACTGAGCATCGCGCGTAAGTTGAGAAAAGGTTGTATTAGGTAGGTTCATAGCGTGGGTAAGTTTAGTGGATAAAATGCTGAGCCACGAAGAAGCACGCAGAAAAAAGCGATCCGCTCCGTGGCGCCTTGTGAATGATCCACCTAGCGTAAATGGCGGTCGGCAAAATCGAGAAAGCGCGCCCAGTCGTAGGCGGTGACATCATGTTGACCCGCGCGGAGATGATAACCAACGGTGTGCATGATTGGCGCGTGGATCGCCGGTTGCGTAGGGCTCGGCAGCCCCGGCTTGTCAAAGAGGGCGTAGACAGCGCCAGCATGGTAGGCGGCCAAATATTCCCCATAGGGATCGGCCCACCGATCCTCCTCGGCACTTGCCACATAGAGCGGGCGCGGCGCAATCAGCGCAAGGAGTTGGTGTTGATCGAGGGGCAAGTCATCTTCACGCCCATTGTATTGGTGAAAATTCTGGCAGAACCAATGGGGGAAACGGGTATTGATCGCTGCCACCGTCTCGCCAAAGCGCCGCCGCGAAAGGGCCGCGCCCCCACAGCCAGAATTGTTCGAGATGACGAGGGCAAAGCGTTCATCTTGAGCGCCCGCCCAAAGCGCGGCTTTGCCCAGCCGCGAATGACCGAGCACGGCAACCCGGCGGTCATCCACCAGCGCTTCGGTCTCCAAATAATCCAAGGCACGCGATAAGCCCCACGCCCACGCGCCAATCGCCCCCCACTCATCAGCGGCAGGCCGATTTTGCTCGGCTTGATAGAAAAGAGGGTGCGCGCCATTCTGAAAGCCGTCATCAAAATCGGGGTCGAGATCCCCATAGTAGATCGTGGCCAAGGCATAGCCCCGCTCGATAATCTCTTCGACCGCCCAGCGTGAGGCGCGCACGCCTCTAGAGGCGGCGGTCGCCCGCTGGTTATAGACACCGAACTCGGCGCTGTCACGCATCCACTGTTGCGAGAGGTGAATGCCTGGGTCGCCATGGATCGAATGGTTGCCATAGAAATTCAGCCCCAGAAAGGTGGGCGAAGGCACGGAGGAGCGGGCTGGTGTATAGAGAAGCAGATGGACAGGCAGAGCATTGGCTCCTGTGCCCAAGGTGATGGTCACCTGCTTGCGTATCGCTTGCCCGTTGAGGGCGCGCGTATCCAGATCGGTAACGGTGGCCTGGAGCGGCAACGTTTGACGCGGTGTTCGCCCATAGACTTGGGTGGCAAAGCAGGCCAGCAAGGCTGGTCGCTGTTCGCTTTGCCACGTGGCCGCAGCGGTGATCGACGTGCCATCCGCCAACCGGAGCGGATCAGGCAAGGTATAGGCAGGGACATCGGCTTCATCATCAATGATGGTGGAAGCGTTGGTAGAAGACATGGTGATTTTCCCACTCTATAATTTTCTGCAAATAAGCGTTACATAACTGCCAATGAAAGACCTGTCAGGTTTTGAAAACCTGACAGGTCTTAGGCAGCAGCCCATTTTGGCTGACACGACGGGCTTGGCCTAGCCAAAGTGGACCGCTGCGGGTGGACAGGCTCGCTGTAGTGAGTATAGAGGGGGTTACCGCTTTTGTCAATCAACTATTTGCTGACAGATAGGGCTTACCCTTTCACTGCCCCGAGGGTAATATTTGCAAGGAGTTGATTGCGTCCAGCAATAAAGATGAGCAAAATGGGCAACGTAGCCAGAAAAGCACCGGCGAGGATCATGCCATATTCAACCTTGTAGAGCCCCACTAAGGTCGCCAACCCCACGGGATAGGTAAACTTTTCGGCACTGCGCAGCACGATCAAGGGCCAGAGATAATCATTCCACGCCCCCAAAAAGACCAGCACAGCCAGGACCGAGAGCGCGCCGCGGGTGAGGGGCAGGCCAATCCGCCAGTAGATCCCAAATTCTGAGCAGCCATCGATCCGCGCGGCGTCCAGCAAATCGTTGGGGACGCCCAGCATGTTCTGCCGCAAAAAGAAGACCCCAAAGGCACTGATCGCACCAGGGATGATGATCGCCCAATAGGTATCGAGCCAGCCAAGATTCAGCATGAGCAAAAAGAGCGGCACCAACGTGACTTGGTAGGGAAAGGTTAGCGTTGCTAACAAAAAGAGAAAGAAGATGCGTTTGCCGGCAAATTCAAACTTGGCAAAGCCCCAGCCCACCAGCGAAGAGATCAGCAATGTGAGCAAAGTCTGGGTTGTCGCGACCAAGGCACTATTGGCAAATTGGCGCACAAAAGGAATCTGTTCCCCACTGAGCAGCCGGTTGTAGTTGGCCCAGGTAGGTGTGCGCGGGATAAAGGTGAGGGGATAGCTGAAAATCTCCGCATCCAGCTTGAACGAGCCCGCAATCATATAGACAAAGGGTGCGCCGACCAGCACGACGGCAACCGCCAGAGCCGCGTAGAGCAGCAACCATTCCAGTGTGCGCTGCCAGTGCCACGGACGGCGCACCGTCTGCGTTGGTACAGGCTGAGCCGTGGTCGGTTGGGTTGGGTTGATAGTTGCCACGATTAATCCTCCCGGAAAACACCCAAAATCCGCAATTGCAGCAGGGTCAAGATCAAAATAATCAGGGCTAACCCATAGCCGATGGCTGCGGCATAGCCAAATTTGAGAAAACGAAAACCAGTCAGGTAGAGATACATCGTCATAAAGAGCCCGGCATTGCTCGGCCCGCCCTCGGCCCCAACTAACACGACCCCCTCGCCAAAGAGGTTATAGGAACCGATGATGGCAAAGGTCATGACAAAGATCATCACTGGGCGCAGCAAAGGCAAGGTGACATAGCGAAACGACTGCCAGCGCGAGGCACCGTCAATGACCGCGGCCTCTTTCACCTCTGGGGAAATATTTTGGAGACCCGCCATAAAATAGAGGGCATTGATCCCGGTGTAGCGCCAAAGGCCCAGGAGGATCATGGCGGGCATAATGTAGACTGGTTCCTGTAACCAGCGAATCGACGATAAGCCCAGTGGTTTCAACAGGTAGTTGTTGAGCAGCCCATACTCATAGTTAAAGACCAGCCCAAAGATGATCGCAACCACCACGCCGGAGGTGATATTGGGCGAGAAGAAGAGCAGCCGAAAGAATTCGCGCCAGCGCAATTCCCGCACATAGAGGACCAAGCCCAACCCTAGCGCCACCGGCACAATAATAAAGATACTCCCGGCGGCGTAATAGGAAGTGTTCCCCAACGCCTTCAGAAAGAGCGCGTCACTCAGCAGCTTGACGTAGTTGTCTAGCCCGACAAAGCGCGGCGTACTGCCAATCCCCACCTGCTGGTAGAGGCTCAGGTAAAAGGCCCAGAGCACTGGGTAGAGGAAGAAAATGGCATAGCCAATAAAGAAGGGGCTAATAAAGAGATAAGGGGTCAGTTTTCGTTGCCATCGATACCGCAATTTTCCACCTCTCTACCGGCCCGCTAGGCCAGAAAACTGTGCGCCTTGGACAAAGTGGCGTTGCGCCAGGAAGAAGAGCACGATCACTGGCGTAATGGTAATCATCGACGCGGCCATGACCAAGTGCCAAAAGTTGCCAAAGCGGCCTTGGAACCAGAGCAAGCCCAATGGCAGCGTAAACATTTCGTTGGACGAAATATAGATCAACGGCTCCATAAAGGCATTATAATGTTGGAGGAAAGAGAAGATCGTAACCGTTGCAATCGCTGGGCCACAGAGCGGAGCAATGACCTGCCAGAGGACACGCAAGTTGGAAGCACCATCGATCTTGGCGGCCTCGTCCAACTCCCGGGGCAGTGTCAACATATATTGACGCATGAGAAAGATGTAAAAAGCATAGCCAAACCAAGCCGGGACCCAAAGCGGATAAAAGGTGCCGATCCAGCCCATATTTTTGAAGATAATAAAGACCGGAATCATGGTGACCACCCCAGGCAACATCATTGTCGCCAACAAGAGGGTAAAGACCAGATCGCGGCCAGGCCACCGAATGCGCGCCAAGCCAAAGGCCACCGTAATAGAACTCAATACCGTGCCCAGCGTCCCCATAAAGGTGACATAGAACGAATTCCGAATAAAGAGGTGAAAGGGCAACCGCTCAAACACCTCGACATAGTTGGTCCACCTTGGTTCTGATGGAATCCACTCAATGGGGGTGATAAAGACCTGGCCCGGCATTTTGAGCGAGGTGCTCGCCACCCAAGCCAATGGCATGATAAAGGTGATGCCCAGGAGGATCATCACGCTGTGCAACAGGAAATACCCCAAGTGCATACGCCAACGGCCCGGGCGACGACTGGGGCGACGACTGGGGCGACGATTGATTGATGGCTTCGCAAGCGTCATTACTGCTTCCCCTCGTAATAGACCCAACGATTGGCAAAGATAAATTGAATTACGGTAAAGACCATAATGATGATAAACAAGATCCAGGCGAGCGTCGCCGCATAGCCCATCTTAAAGAGTTCAAAGGCATTGCGGTAGATATAGAGCACCATAAAGAGCGTCGAATCTTGGGGGCCACCCTTGGTCATGATAAAGGCGCTGGTAAAGACCTGGAAGCTCCCAATAATACCAATGATCAGGTTGAAAAAGATGATCGGCGAGATAATCGGAATGGTGACGCTCATGAATCGTCGCCAAACGCTCGCGCCGTCAATCTCTGCCGCTTCTTGCAACTCTTTGGGCACCCCTTGCAGCCCCGCCAAAAAGATGATCATCTGGAAACCTGTTAACCAGAGGCTCATTAAAATAAAGGCGGGCTTGGCCCAAGTTGGATTAAAGAGCCAGTTGATCGGCCCGATCCCCACCCAACTCAGGACAGTATTGAGCACCCCAAATTCGGGATTGAGGATCTGGATCCAGACCACGGCAAAGGCGACGGCGGGGGTGATCGAGGGCAAATAGTAGATCGTGCGATAGATACCCAAGCCACGTATTTGTTGATTGAGCATAACGGCCAAGCCAAAGGCTACCAACAATTGGAGCGGCACGCCGAGAAAGGTATAGTAGGCCGTGTTACCCAAGGATTTAGTCACCAGGGGATCGTTGGCTAGCCGCGTAAAATTGCGCAAGCCGACAAATTCGGGTGGGGTGATCATATTCCAGTCATGAACAACCAGATAGATCGAGTAGAGCATGGGGCCAACCCAAAAGAGAAGCACCCCCAAGATAAAGGGGCTCGTAAAGAGCAAGCCGTCGCGCAAATCGCGCCGCGCCGCCGCCGACCAGCCGCCCTGCTTGGTCGTTGACGCCAATCGGGGAGAGGCCGAAGTTGTTGTTGCCACTACCTTACCCTTTCTAAGACAGGAAGTACATTGTTAGGCGCGATGCACCTGGAAAAGACCTGACAGGTTTTCAAAACCTGTCAGGTCTCTAGTCACGCGTAACGGCGACTCACGCTTGCAGCCCTACGCCCGTTCGCGCCAGTAGTTGTCGAGTTCGCGTTGAATCTCTTCGTTGGCGATCTTGAGCGCTTCGGCGGCGTTCTCTTGTTGGCCCAAGAGTTTATCCCACAGCGAGGTGATGGGAGCACCACCATAGGCGCTGATCTGCGCGCCTTCGCCCATGATCAACGGGGTCGAACCATTGCGCATGCCATTGGCAAAGGCCCCGGTATTGGTGAAGTTATAGGTCTTGCTGGCAATCGGACCCCAGATCTTGTCGATATTATCGGGTGTCCCACACATACGCCCACCGTTGGCGATGATGTTCTGCCCGTCATCGCCCAGAATGAACTTGATCAGATCCCAGCTCGCTTCCTTCTTTTCAGAGGGTTGCGTAATCACGTGGCCGTGGACATGGCCAAAGCTAAAGTCGCGTTCGGCACTACCCACCGGCGGTTCTACGACATCAAATTCAATCCCTTCCGGTGAGGTTGCCAATTCACCCCACAACCGGGGAATATGCCACGGCCCTTCCAGCACCATGGCGACGCGCCCGGTGTCCACCCCAACGCCACCCCCGGCGATCACTTCGGGGCCTGGCGACCAGCCATTGGCAATCGCGTCATAGATCAAGAATTGGAGGGCAGAGGCAATATCTTCATGATCCCAGCGCGCTTCCTTGGGCTCGACAATCGAATCCCATTCAATGTGACCATTGCGCCGCATAAAGTTGGTGGTGCGCCCGTAGCCACCGTTCCACCCAGCCGCTTGCGCCCAGCCGTAGTAGTGGGTGCTTCCTTCATCAAAGGAGAGGTCCATGATGATCTGTTGGAAGTCTTCCCAAGTCCAACCCGCCTGGGGATAGGGAATCCCTTTTTGGTCAAAGAGTTTCTTATTATAGAAGACCACCAACGATCCCGTGTCGGTGGGCGTCATGTAGGTGTTACCCTTCCAGAGCGTTGTATTGTTGTAGTTCTCATTGGTGGGGAAGAACGCGCTAGCATCATCACGCTCGATCCACTCATTCAACGGTGCGATCACAGCGTTTTCGGCATACGCCTGCCAGCTCCACCCTTGGAAATAGAGAATATCCGCCGAATCACCCGCGGCAAAGTTGGCTTGCACTTTTTCGTAGTAGCCACCGGGATATTGCTCGACGGTCGCACGGGCGGTATCTTGTGTCTCATGCCAGGCTTTGGTCATATTCTCATAGACCACCGCGTCTTGGACATCGGCCCAGGCCGATAGGCGTAATTGCACAACTTCACCACTGGGCGCGGCCTGGCCCTCGGCGGCGGTTCCACCACTGGTGGGCGCGCCGGCTGGGGCACAAGCGGCCAACCCAACCGCGGCCAATCCCAAAGCACTGGTCTTTAGGAACGTACGGCGGCTCAGCGCGCGCGCTTGGTTTCCTGCCTGCATAGAATTCCTCCTCTTTTCATTCAAGATCATTAACAATCGAGATCATGACACAACGATTTACGCATCTTCTCGCGAGGGCCAGTGACAGCCACCCTCACGATCTGGCCGAATGTGGGAATACATAATTTCTTGAGTACCCTTATAGGCGTAGGGATCTTCGCCAGCAATGAGCACAATATCGCGATGATCGTGCATGGCAACGGCAGCGGATGCGGCGGGGGGTAACCAGGGCAAAAAGGTTTCTGCACTACAATAGTGATTGACCAGGGAACGCCGAAAGCCGCCTTGGGCGACATTCGGCAGCGAGCGGTGCAATAAATAGCCATTAAAAAAGACGATCGCGCCAGCCTTTACCTCGACGGGAATGGCATCCTCATCGCGGAAGGGAAATTCATAGGACTCGACTACACAATCAAACCGCAGATCACTATGTTCACGGTGTGGCCAAAGGATACCGCGTTTGTGGGAACCGGGCAGAACCCACAAACAACCATTATCGACCGTCGCATCATCCAACGCCATCCAAGCCGCGCCCAACGACCGATCACGGGTGGGAATGAAGCCTTCATCTTGGTGCCAAGCTTGGCCTGGTTTGCCCGCGGCTTTGATAAAGAGCATGGATTGCATACACTTGATATTGGGACCGATGGTCCGCGTCAAGACCTCGACAATGGTGGGATGTGCTAGAAAATCGTACATCACCGGCGACAGTTTATGGGGAAAGTGCACACAGATCGTGCGCTGGATCACCTCATCGTCGCTCTCGCCGGGGAGGACAGGCGGCAAACCGTGGACTTGCCCCCGTTGCCCACGACAGATCTGCACCGTCTCAGTCCGCAGCGTAGCGACCTCAGCCGGGGTCAGGGCATTTTCGATGACCAAATAGCCATGCTCACGGTAGAAATCTGCATGTTGTTTGGTAATCCGCGGGCGCGATTTCGGTTGCTTGGTTGGCGCGATAGCAGCCAATGGACTCATGCTTTGTACTCCTGCTCAGCTAAGACGAACACAGCCGATACCCAGCCCATTTCTCTAGGCAGGCAATATTGGGCTTGGTATGCTGTCACCTTAGGCAGCTTCTTCGGCGATTACGGTGCGAATGGCCTCGGCCACCTCGCTATAGACATCGGCAGGGGCCACCTGGCCGTCCAATAGCTCTTGTTGGCGGGGATTTAGTTGGGCATTTAGCTCAGCGCGATAGGGGCTTTGGTATTGGGCAGGCACTTCTGGGCCAACTTGGGCAAAGAGCGCGCCGAGATCCTGCCCAGAGAAATATTCATCCGGCGCATGCAAGCGTTCGTTGTCCATGGCCGGGATAAAGGGCGGGAAGAGGTTGGTCATCTCAAAGCGCCGCACATTGCCCTCAATGGAGAGCATGCTATATTCCAGGAATTTCCACGCTTCTTCGGCATTCGGGCTGGTCTTGACAATACAAGAGCCCGTTCCGCCATGACAGCTGGTGCGGATGCCGCCTGTTTCCCACGCTGGCAACGGAATGGCTTTCCATAGGCCCGTTAGATCAGGCGCATTGTCTTTGAAGAAACCGGCATACCAATCCGCGCCGACATGGGACAAGAACTTCCCATCCTTCACCGCGGCCCACCACTCATCGCCGGTGGCCGGTGCTTGCACAGCAATACCGTGCGTGTCGCGCAGGGCCAAAATCCATTCCATGGTCTCGACGGAGAGGGCGCTGTCCAAGGTGACATTGCCTTCAGCATCGAAGTAGTCACCATTGCGCTGGCGCAAGATTAAGTCATGTGCGGGGAAGGCCAATGCCTTTACATCAGCGCTGACCACCCCTTTGGCCGCTTCAATATATTCCTCCCAAGTCTGGATCGCTTCAAGGTCAACGCCAGCGCCTTCCCAGACATCCGCGCGATAGTAGAGAACAACAGGTGTCAAGGCATGTTCAATGCCATAGATGTGCCCCTGATAGCTATAGAGCGCCTCGCGGGCCGCGACCAACTGTTCCAAATAACCACCTTCGGTCAGACGGTCTTTCAAATCCACCAGGCCCGGATCCGCCCCACGCAAAAAGCCCCCAAAGCGCCCCTGCTCAATATCAGAAATGTCTGGCGCACCCACCCCACCAGTCTGGAGGGCAATCTGCAATTTATCATGCATATCCGCATAGGCAATCTCGGTGACCGTCAGTTCAAAGTCGGGGTTGACTTCCTTCTTATAATCCTCAGCCATGGATTGATACCAACGGGCATGGGTATTCACAAAGGTCCATAGCTGCAATTTGGCCCCACCGGCTTCAGCAGCGGGTGCACCGCTACCACCTGGTGCAGCGGCAGGTGCGCAGGCGGCCAACGCCGAGCCAGCCACCAGGGCCGTCGTCGTCAAACCCATCGCCTTTAACAGATCGCGACGCGAGAGATGGGAAGAATGCAGGTTTTCGTTCATTAAGAGCGCCTCCATGGATTAGGCGGCAGTCCATAGTTGGAACGCCGCTTGTGTATAAAAGCAATTGTAATTATGTTTAGCCGTTCCCTGGTTCAATCGCATGGCAGCAGGATAGAGAGTCAACGTGCGCCAGCGCGCGTCGTTAGCTAGCTCATAATTTACAATCGCTGATCGATGACAAGGATACGCCTGACAGGCCACGCGCCCCAATAATATCCACCGAGAAATCATCGTGGTCTCGCCAGGTGATCGGGGGATAGCGCCAGTCGTCATGACTGTTTATTCAATTCAAAATGTGATTATTGAGCAGAGCACCCAACAAAGGGTGACAAGCATGCAGTAAAGAACAGGGAGCATGCGTCATTAGGTGCTCACAGCATCACCAAGACAAACAATTCTAACTTGTTTATGCCAAGTTGAACGGTTCTCTGATTATAGCTTGCGAAGAAAGGGCTGTCAAAGTGGATTTTTTGGGGGTCTGTCGCGTCGAGGTCGATCATAAAGCGGCGGGAAGGGCGCTACAACCAAGCTAGACAGGTTTTGCGAACCTGTCTAGCTTGGAATTTTAGCCTTTGACGGCCCCTGCGGTAAGTCCGGCCACCATAAAGCGCTGCCCAACCACATAGAGCAGGCCAACGGGAATCGCCATCAGGAGCGCAGCAGCGGAAAGTTCGCCCCAGGGCAACACATCCCCCACGATCATTTGGGCCATGCCGATAGTCAGGGTAAAGAGCCGTTCTTTCGAGAGGAAGATATAGGCAAAGATAAACTCTTTCCAGGCCAAGGTGATCGAGAACATCGCCGCGGCCATCAGCGCGGGCATTGTCAGCGGGAGAATTACCCGCCAAAACGCTTGGAAGTGATTACAGCCATCGATCATGGCCGCCTCTTCCATCTCCCGTGGAATGGAGGCATAATAGCCCATCATCAACCAGGTGGCAAAGGGCAAGCCAAAGACGGGATAGGCGACCATCAGCCCGGCCAAGCTGTTGGTCAGTTTCAACGCCGTGAAGATCTGATACATCGGAATAAACATCATGATCCCTGGCATCAAGTAGGCCACCAATACACTGCTGCTAAAGAAGTTCGCCCCGCGCCAGCGCAGGCGTGTCAACCCATAGCCCCCCATAGCCGCGACCATTACGGAGATCAAGGTGCTGATTACCGAAACTTGAATGGTGTTCCAATACCAAATGCCAAAACGGCGCGTGGGGCCTAGTAGCAGATCAAATTGATCCATAGTCCACGGTGCCGGCCAAAAGACCGACTCAAAGGCCACAATCTGCGCGGTCTTCTTAAAAGCCGTGATCATGGTCCAGTAGAAGGGGGTCAATTCAAAGATGACAAAGGCCAACAGCACCAAGCCTGCCACCGTTGCGGTCAGCCGCCGTCCCCATTGATAAGCTTGGCGTTGGCGTTGGGGCGAATCGCCGATCAAGGTTCGGTGTATGGCTGCTCCCATCGCGCTGAAAAGATTTTCCACCAGATCGTTAACCAAGAAGAAGAGCCAGACCAGCCCCGCCAGCAACATACGGAAAGGCCAGGTCAAGACACGGCCAATTTTGCTCCACAGGCCGGGCGCTTCGGCAACGGCGGCCTCCTCGGCGCGCCCACTGTTAGACATATATTTGCCCAGCAGGAAGATAAAGATCAGCAAGATGGGAGCCATGGTAATGGCAATGGCAACCGCCGCGCCAAAACGCCCGGCACCAAAGGCTTCAAAGGCAAAGATCGAGAAGACGCGGGTGGCGTTGAGGGGTCCCCCACCCGTGATCAGAAAGATCATATCAAAGCTGTTGAAGGTCCAAATAGTTGAGAGCAAGACCGCCACGGTGATCACATAGCGCAGCCCCGGCAGGGTGATGTGCAAAAAGCAGCGCCACGCGCTCGCGCCGTCAATCAGCGCCGCTTCGTAATATTCTTTATCAATCGCTTTGAGCCCTGCCAGCAGATTGACCGTAAAGAAGGGAATCCCCCCCCAAACGTTGACCATGATCAGGGATAACATGGCCGTGTGGATCGAGCCAAACCAAGGAAAACCCTTTTCTACCAACCCCGTTTGGATCAAAAATTGATTCACGCCCCCATAAACTGGATCGAGCAAGCCCTTCCAGGCAATCGCCGCTACGACCGAGGGCACAATCCAAGGAAGCAGAATGGCCGCCGTGAGGATGTTACTAAAGCGCGTCAAGCGATGGAGCAGAATCGAAACAGTTAAGCCCCCAATAAACTTGAAGATAATCGACCAGAAGGTAAAGACGAAGGTGTTTTTGACCGCGGCATGAAAGTTTGGATCACGCCAGACATTCTCATAATTTTGCAGACCCACAAAGGGGCCCATCTGCAGCGACACCGTATTGGTAAAGCTCATATAGACGGCGCGGAGAAATGGATAGGCAATCAACCCGCCCATCAACACCAGCGTCGGCAGCACAAATATATACGCCGCGGCCCAATCCTGGCCCAAGATATGACCTAGCCTGACATGCCAAGGTTTGCCGGTCTCCGGCGGCGTCATTCGTAAACCGCTGGTCAACGTTGTTTGGCTCATCTGATCGCCTCCTTTATCGTAAAGGATGAGGGCGGAAGGATGAAGGATGAAAGAATAACATCCGCTGAGATCATGCTCAGCTGTCAGTAATTTTATTCATCCTTTATCCCTCATTCTTCATCCTTTGTCTTTCACCCTTTCCACTACACGCCTGCCGCGCCCATCTCTTGGAAGATTTTAATCGCGGCTTCGGCGGTCTGCTTCACAGCTTCGGCGGCGGTTGCTTGGCCCGTAACGACCGCGGCGATCATATCGGTGGGCAGGTTCTGCGATTCCACAGCCGAAAGCCAAGGCGTGCTTGGCCCAGGGAAGGAAATCCCATTCCAACCGACTGGGTCTAGTGCCCCATCTTTTTGGGCAATGCTATTGGGCACACTGGTGATCTCTTCCCAATCCCACATATTGGTAAAGGCGGGTAACGCATAGGTTGTCGCAATCTTGAAGACCTCTTTCATCACATCATCTTCAAAGAAGCTCAAGAGCAATTCACTGGCGGCGGCGGCATTCTTCCCACCTTTGATCAAACCAAAGTTCATGGTGCCCAAGCCAAAGAAGCGTTCTAACCCAGGACCGCCTTTGGGATAATCCCAGATAATATCATTGACAAAGGGGACTTGGTCCACCACCGCTTTGGCATATACCGTGCCACCGTTCTGGGTATAGGCTAACTTTCCTCCCAAAAAGACTTCGTTATTGGTGGGGTCGGTCCAACTGAGCACACCAGGGGGTAACATGCGTTCCCACTTCGGATTGGTGTAAATGTCCGCAATCCATTCAATGGCCTGGACCGTCTCTGGCGAATCTAAAGTCACCTTTTGGCCGGTTTCATCGACCCAAGCCGCGCCAAAGGAATGGACAATGCGATGCATCATCCAGTTGCCGTCACCGCCACGATTGATGCTGATGCCCCACCCCCACATCTCTTTGGCCGGGTCCGAAACTTCCATACAGGCATCGCGCAGCTCTTCGTAGGTTTTTAATTGGGTGACATCAATGCCGACGGTATCCCAAATATCTTTGCGCGCCCAGCCCCCGTCACTGCGCACATGGAAGGGCACGGCATACCATTCGCCGTCAATCATCAGATCTTTCTTTTGTCGTGCACCGGTGTCGCCATATTTGCCAATGATTTCATCCATTAGATCGGTCACCGGCACAATCAGACCCAGTTGATTGTATTGGGACACGCTAAGGGTCCGCTGAATCATATCCGGGGCATCATCGGCAGCAACTTGGGCCGCGATCTTTTGCAGTTCGGCCCCACCCGCGACAAAGCCAGCCATATCAGCCACTTCCAGCGCATAGCCCTTCTCTACCGCAAAATCTTCAATATGCTTGCGGACAAACTCATTGTAATCGGGGTGGAAATCCTGGGTCTGCAATACCCACAGCGGGGTATCTTCGGCAACGGTGATTCCCCCTGGTGCAGCATCGCCCTCAGCCGCGGGTGCGCCACTAGGCGCGCCGGCAGGTACACAAGCAGCCAATAGACCAACACCAAGCGCGCCGCTGGTGGCGCGCAGGAATTGCCGACGAGAAAGCTTCATACTCATGCGATTCCTCCTAAAGTGCTTATATAGATAGAGCAAGCAAGAAAAACGAAGCGAAGTCAATGAGCTAGGAGTTTGTGAACGAATAGGCAGAGTTTTCATCCTTAGCCCGCTGGCAAGCGTGGAGAGACAGCGGATCGGTTCATTCACTTCACCAAACAGATGAAACAGACTGGGTTTGTGCAGAGCAGCACAGGATTATCCATAGGACTTACGCAAGCCGTGCGTTGCAGCTAGTAGAGAGACCTGTCAGGTTGCGAACTTGCGTTGGCGGCTGTGGGGACCATAGCGCCAACCAGTTAACGGCGATTGTGGGACCACAGCGCCAATCAGTTAACGGCTGGTTGTGGGGAGCACAGAGCCAACCAGATAACAAGATCTAGTACTGCATCAGCCCTAATCCAAACCAAATGGCAGATAAAACAAAATGGCAGATAAAATTGACGAGCGTATCGACATGCACCATGCACTAGATCCGTGAGTCACCAAAGGCTGGCAATTCATAGGGCAATAGACCAAGTGGCTGTACACATGGGTAAATAGGCAACAGTAACAACGATACGGGCTGTATTATTTATATCGTTACATCAGGCAAGCCGAAGGCTGGTGAACATTTTTCGGCTGGGGAGTTGGGAATGCGACAAGAATAACAAAGTTTCTAAAAATCGTCAAACGCGCAACCTAAAAAGGGTGCGTTTGACCACAGGCTCCAAACATGCCAAAATAAAAGAAATGAGTTACTCTGCTGTATCAACTCCGGAGGCTGCTATGGCTTATGATTTTGCACGTTATCTCAATATTCGCAGTGCGCACACGCCGGTGCTAGCCGCCACCGGCACACGCGTGGCCTTTCTCAGTGATATTACCGGCAATTACGGCGTCTGGAGTGTGGGCATCGGTGCGGAGCCTGCCCAGCAGTGGCCGCGGCAATTGAGCTTTTTTGCCGATAAAGTCTGGGAATTACATGGCACGCCCGCGGCGAACCATCTCATTGCCGTGGGCGACGTGGGTGGCAATGAGCGCCAACAATTCTATCTCATCAGTAATTATGGCACGGACGCGGCAGGTGAGGCCGCGCATGAGATTCGCCAACTGACCACCAACGATGCCGCCATCCATCGCTTTGGCGTCTGGAGCCACGATGGTCAACAACTCTATTACACCAGCAACGCCCGCAATCACGTTGATTTTGACCTCTATCGCCTTGACATCCTAACCGGAACGACAGCAGCTCTTCATATTTTTCAAGGCCGCCGGTCAATCGCGGCCATCTCCCCCGATGAACGCTACTTACTTTGCACAGAAGATCTCTCTTCCAGCCAGATCGAGCTTTATCTCATCGATTTAGCGAGCCATACCGAAACGCCTCTAACCGCTGGGCAACCACCGGCCCGCTACGATGCCATTTGCTGGTGCGACAGCGGCATCTACTTTCTCACCGACGCCCAACATGACCGCGGCGCACTCTCTCGCTACGACCTGGCAACGCGAACTACCCAAGTAATTTGTGACGCAACGCTGGCCCAGGAAGAGGGTGAGCTTGAGTACTTCACCGTTGCGCGCGATGGTCGCCAAGCGGCACTCACCTATAACGCCGAAGGGTATAGCCAGTTGTATTTGCTCGATCTCAGGGATGATAGCTACCAACGGCTACCAACGGTTCCCACCGGCGTCATCAGCGGCTTGAGCTTTAGCGCCGACAGTTCGGCCCTGGTCTTTGATGCCCAAAGCCCGACCCTGCCGCGTGATATCTGGTGGCTCCACCTGGCCGACCATCAGTGTCGCCAACTCACCTATAGCAATAACGCCGGGGTTGCCCCAACAACCTTTGTCGCGCCAACGTTGATCCATTACCCGACCTTTGATGACCGGTCAATTCCAGCCTTTTATTTCCGCCCGCTACAGCCCGCACCCAGCGGTGGCTACCCCTGCATCCTCTACGTGCATGGGGGACCCGCCAGCCAGTTGCGCCCCGACTTTGATGTGCGTTTCCAATATTTTCTAGGCCAAGGCTATGCCATTCTCGCCACCAATGTGCGGGGCAGTTCAGGGTATGGGCGCGATTATATGCAGCTCGACGAAGTGGAGCTGCGCATGGATAGTGTGACGGATCTCAAGCATGCTGTGGCGTGGTTACATCAACAGCCGGAAATTAACGCCCAACGGATCGGGATCTTTGGGCGCAGCTATGGGGGCTTTATGGTCTTGGCGGCTCTGACCGAGTATCCGGACCTCTTTGCCGCCGGGGTCAATGTTGTCGGCATTGCCAATTGGGTTAGCTTTCTCGAACGGACCAGCCCCTGGCGGCGCGCCCACCGTGAATTTGAATATGGCTCACTCACCCACCATCGGGCCTTTCTAGAGCGCATTTCCCCCATTCACAAGGCCGAACAAATTCGGGTGCCGCTCATGGTCCAAGCCGGCGACAACGATCCACGCGTGCCGCTCTACGAGTCCGAACAGGTGGTGGAACGCGTCCGCAATGCCGGTGGGATTGTTGAATTTGTCCATTATGCCGATGAAGGGCACAATTTTAGCAAACTCGCCAACCGCATCGATAGCTTCAACAAAATGGCCGATTTTTTGCGGGCTTATCTATAGCCGTTGAAACTGCAGGCTAACAAAGAGAAGCCACCGCAGCGGCTACAACAGAGCCGCTGCGGTGGCTTCTCTTTGTTAGCAGCGGGATTTATCCCTGCGGCTCGGTTACGCCGGGCGCTCCTGCTCGACGGCCATCTCCAGCCGTTCAATAACCCGGACTAGATCGGTGCGCGTAATCACCCCGATGACGGCACCATCCTCAATGACGGGCAGGCTGATGATGGCAGGGTCCATCATCAATTGCATCACTGAATCCAATTTGGCATCCGGTGCTACTGTCTGCACCTCGGGATTCATCAACTCTTGGGCATTGAGCGCCAATACGTGGCGCACTTGCTCTCTATACTCCCGATGCTCTTCCAGACTCACTGGGATCAAGCCAGAGAGAATGGACCAATAGCGCGGCTCGCGCAAGGGCGCATTGCGCTCGATCATCGCCAATTCGGTGATCAGGCCCAGCAACTGCCCATGTCCATCCACGACCGGGACACCACTGATCTGATGCTCACACATGAGCCGCGCAATTTCAGGAATTTTGGTTTCTGCGCCCACCGTAATAGGCGGGCTGCTCATGATTTCACGGACTTGCATAATACAACTCCTCTAGTTGGACGAAAATAGAAAAAGGGGATTCCTTGGTCTGAATTACTTCGTTTGGATTGGGGCCGCACCCATGGTTGCCGCCATTGTGCGAATCAACTGCCACGCACTGGTTACATGACGCTCCTGCGTATGGGTCTGGCCGATACTCATCCGCAAGGTTAGTTTACCACGTAAACGCGTATGCGTCAGGTATAATTGCCCACTTTGATTAAGCTGGTCGAGCAATGCTTGGTTCACAGCATCGCCACCCCGGTGACGAAAACAGACCAGGTTCAGCGGCACCGGCGCCACCACTTCAAAAGCCGGGTCGGCCTGGACCCAAGCAGCAAACTGTTGAGCCAGCGCCACATGCTGACGAATATGATGGCGCAACCCCTCAACGCCATAGTGACGAATGACAAACCACAGCTTAAGCGCCCGGAAGCGCCGCCCCAGCGAAACCTGCCAATCGCGATAATCAATCACCGCGCCCGATTCGGTGGCCTGATTGCGGAGATATTCGGGCAGAATAGTCAACGCGCCAATCAACGCCGCGCGGTCAGCCACCCAGAAACAGGTGCAGTCAAAGTTGGTAAACATCCACTTATGGGGATTAAAACAGTAGCTATCCGCCCATTCCAACCCCTGCTGAATCCACCGCAGCTCTGGGCAAAGGGCCGCCGTCCCGGCCATGGCCGCATCTACATGCAGCCATAAGCCATGCGTTTGACAGATCGGCCCAATCGCGGGAAGTGGATCGAGGGCTTCCGATGAGGTGGTACCCACCGACGCGACGACAAAACAGGGCGTAAGACCATTGGCCCGATCGCGTTCAATAGCCGCCGCCAACAGAGCTGGCTGCATGGCGAAATGTTCATCAACGTCGATCAGCCGGACATTGTCGCGGCCAATTCCGGCGATCATGGCGGCCTTTTCAATTGAGGAATGGGCTTGGGTAGAGGCATAGACGACAAGTTTGCCCGTCGCGCCTTGTTGATTGCTGGCAAAGTTGGTGGCGCGTTCCCGAGCAGCCAACAGGGCACAGAGCACCGCGCTAGAGGCTGAATCTTGGATAACGCCCCCACCCGCCGCTGTGGAGAGAAATTTGGGCGGCAGATCCAGCATCGCCACCAGCCAATCGAGCAGATGGGTTTCGACTTCGGTACAGGCCGGGCTCGTCGCCCATAACATGCCCTGCACCCCCAGCCCGGCGGAAAGTAGTTCGCCCAAAATCGCTGGTCCCGAAGCATTGGCCGGAAAGAAGGCAAAAAAGTTGGGCGATTGCCAATGGGTAATGCCCGGCAAGACCACGCGCGCCATATCAGCCAAGATCGCGGCAAAGGGTTCACCATGCATTGGAGGCTGTGCGGGCAGCGCGGCGCGGATCTCACCCGGCTGCACTTGGGCGAGCACCGGCAACGCTTCCACCTGTTCCATATAATCCGCGATCCAATCCACCACGGCGCGGCCATGCTGGCGAAACTCGGCGGGGGTCATATGATAAGACGTGGGCTCACTCATGAGTATGCTCACTCTATAGGAAATTACGCGCCGAGAGAGCTGTCAGGTTTTGAAAACCTGATAGCTCTGGCACGGACGAAACATCTAGCTAGCGTAGACCGGCTTGGACAAAGTCACGCACTTTGGCGGTGCGCTCCTTTTGTGGCAATTTGCAGAAGGTCTCGCCCACCAAAATGGCATCACAGCCCATGGCGGCCATGCGCTCGACATCATCCGTATTGCGAATGCCACTTTCGCCGACTAAGACTTTGCCCGGCGGAATCAAGGCCCGGAGACGACCGGTTGTTTCGATATCGACCGTAAAGGTGCGCAGATCGCGGTTATTGACCCCAATGACATGGGCATCAATCGCCAAGGCCCGTTCTAGTTCCTGCTCATCATGTACTTCGACCAACGCCTGGATCCCCAGTTGGTAGGTCAAGTCATAGAGCTTGCGCAGTTCGGCATCACTGAGCACACCGACGATCAACAAGAGCGCATCGGCACCGGCCATGCGAGCTTCATAGACCTGATACTCATGATAGATAAAATCCTTGCGCAGCACCGGCACCGGCTTCTCCACTTCGCGCAGCCGCTCTTTGATCGCGGTCAGATATTCTAACTTGCCTTGAAAGAAACGGACATCCGTCAAGCAGGAGATGGCCGCCGCGCCATTGCGGGCATAGGTTTCGCCGATCAATTCGGGGTCCCACTCCTGAGCAATCAACCCTTTAGAGGGGCTGGCGCGCTTGACTTCGGCAATGAGACTAGCACCGGCTTGGCGGGTCAAGGCCCCCGCGAAATCAAGCGGCTCAGGGGCGATCCGGGCAAAGGCTTTCACCTCGGCCAAGGATACTTCGGCCATTTGGGCGGGCACTTCTTCGCGCTTCCAAGCCATAATCTGGTCAAGCACTTCCCCTTTGTGCTTGGCAATATCGAGTTTTGAAGGTTTCATGGTCGGTTACTCTTTTCCAAAACTTTGCGTCTTCTGAACAAACGCGTCGAGCACACGGAGGGCGGCACCGCTATCAATACTGGTGCGCGCTTGTTGGAGCCCGGCTTGCCAATCGCGGCCTTCGGTACACAAGCCCGCCGCGGCGTTCAACAGGACGGCATCTCGCTTGGGGCCGTGAATTTCGCCGCGCAGAATGCCCAGTGTGATCTGCGCGTTTTCTTCGGCATCGCCGCCCCGCAAGTCGGCAATCGTCGCCGGTGCTAATCCTAATGCAGTTGGGTCTAGATCAAAAGTTTGGACCGCGCCGTTCTGCCAATGGCTCACCCGATTGACCCCGGTCACGCTCAACTCGTCCAGCCGATCGGCCCCGTGGACCACGAACGCGGCCCGCGCCCCCATTTGGCCCAACACCTGTGCCATCGGTTCGGTGAGGGCCGGATCGTAGACGCCGATGTGGAGATTGGTGGCGCTGGCCGGGTTGGTCAGCGGCCCCAAGATATTGAAGACCGTGCGCGCCGCCAGTTCCCGACGCGGCCCAATGGCAAATTTCATCGCGGGGTGATAGACAGGCGCGAAGAGAAAGGTAAAGCCAATCTCTTCGATACAGGTAGCCGACTGTTCGGCGCTCAGTTGAATATTCGCGCCCAGGGCCATCAACACATCGGCGGCACCACTGCGGCTGCTCACCGACCGATTGCCATGTTTGGCAACCTTGACCCCACAACCGGCCACCACAAAGGCCGCCGTCGTGCTAATATTAAAGGTATGCGAGATATCACCACCGGTGCCCACCACATCCACCAGGGGAATATCGCCGATGTTAGGCCGCACTTGAATCGCGCTCCGTTTCATGGCGCTGGCACAGCCGGTGATCTCGTCCACGGTCTCGCCCTTCATGCGCAGGGCCGCGAGAAACGCGCCAATCTGCGCGGGCGTTGCTTCGCCCCCCATAATCTCGGTCATTGCCGCGTCGGCTTGGGCGGCAGTCAAGTTTTGCCGCTCAAAGAGCAGGTGGATTGCCTGCTGAATTGCACTTTGTGACATGATTCCCCCTCATGTAATGCGGTTTGATACAGCAACATAGCTACCCAAGCACGCGGAGTAAGAGCGACTCAAGCGCTTGAGTTAGGTCGTTGGGCTCCCCTTGGAGCGCGTTGGCCGCTTGTGTAAAAGCCAAGTTCAACGTGGCGACCAGAAAAGGTTGGTTTTCGCGCAACAGGGGCAGCTCGGTCGGGCTCTGTTGGCGCAGACCATGCAGTAAATAAGCAACCGCCTGGAAAGGCAACAGCCGCTGGTAGACGGCAATGCGTTGGGCCAGCCCTGGTTGGTCAAAGCGCATGCGATAACTTTCCAGCCACAGGTCGGCGACGTCTGCTGGTAGGTGCGCCTGAATGCTCTGTAAAAAGGTCGCTACCTCATAGGCCGGGTCGCCCAAGCCGAACATTTCCCAATCAAGCAAAAGCACTTGACCAAAGCTGTCCAGGGCATTTTCCAGCTTTAGATCGCCATGCACCGGCGTGGGCGGTATCTGCTGCCAGAGCGGTAGCGCGGCTTCGACCAGGGTCTGCGCCTGGGTTGCTAGCATAGTGAACTGGTGTTGTACTAGGGTTGCCTGCTGGGCGTGTAACCACGCGTCCAACGGCCCCAAACCGCCCTGAAGTACCCGCCAGAGATAGTCTAGGTTCAGTGGGTTCGGACAAAAGCGGCGCACAGTGGTGGGATCACTGCCATGCACTTGGGCCACCGTTTGGGCCAAGGCGACCAACGGTGCGTCCGTTGGCGCGTCCAGTGGGCGCCCCGGGGCCCAGCGGTAGACCAACACTTGGCGCGCTAGCCCCGCCGGATGGCGATCAAACCAGAGCGGTTGGGGGGCCAAGCCCAAGGGGCTAAAGCATTGGTGGCCGTCAAATTGCCGGCGTCCCCGCGCCTGCCCGGCGTCTAGATAGAGCTTGACCACCGCGTCTTCACCGGCGCAGTTGACTCGCCAGAGCAGATTACTGCTACCTTGCCAGTGGTCGAGCATCGCGACAGGGCGCTGGAGAAAATTGCTCGTCGGCGCCGTGGTCAGATAGGTGTGAATCGTTGTAGTTAGATCGTTCATACGATACTTTCAGAGCCCAACAGGCCATGCTTATGCAGCGTGGCTTGTAATGCGGCTGGCGTACGATAGAGATACCCCACCAACCCCAATGTACTAGCCGCGGTAACATTCGCAGCACTGTCATCCAGGAAAAACGCTTCCGAGGCCGTTACCCCAGCCGCGGCCAATGCCGCCTGATAGATCGTTGGATGCGGTTTGTGATAACCTACCACCGAAGAGTTGATGATATGATCAAACTCGGCCAGCAGACCCAGCCGATCTAGATCAGCCGGTAGCCGCGAGGTGGCGTTTGTCACCAGCACAACCGGCACCTGTTGGCGACAGCGCCGCACCAGGGCCAGAAGCGCCAGATCGATGGTCCCAGCCGATGCCGACCATAACTGAACCGCCTTGGCCGCCGCCGCCGTGGGCACCAAGCTTGCCAAGCGTGCCGTCACCTGTTGTCGCCAGGTTTCATCGGTGACTTGGCCGGTAATGGCTGGGACCAAGAGCTCTGGTGCAAAAGCCGCTTGGTGTAACGCACCCGATGGTAGACCACAGATATGCTCGGTGTGACGGTCGGCATCGCCATCCCACAGCCGGATCACGCCATCTAGATCGGTCAAAAGTGCTCGAATCATGATTGGCTCGTCTGCTACATCTTCAAGAAGTTGGCTAACATCTCTTTGCCATAGGCCGTTAGAATGCTCTCTGGGTGGAATTGTACGCCCACAATAGGCAAAGTTTTGTGACGTAGCCCCATGAGTTCCCCCTCGGCGGTGTGGGCAGTCGCTTCCAGCACAGCAGGCAAAGGTTCCTCGACGATCAAGCTGTGATAGCGCGTGGCCGTAAAGGGGCTTGGCACATTTTTGAAAATGCCCTGCCCATTGTGCTGCACCGGGCTCACTTTGCCATGCATTAAGCGGGGTGCGCGGATCACCTTGCCGCCAAAGACATGGCCAATACACTGTTGGCCCAGACAGACGCCTAGCACCGGTGTCGTTTCACCCAAAATGCGGATGACATCGTTGCTAATCCCGCTATCTTTCTCGGGCGAGCCTGGCCCTGGGCTCACCACAATGTGATGGGGGCGCAGTTCGGCCAATTCTTCGACATCAATGGCATCGTTGCGCCAAACCCGAATATCTTTTGCCCCAATTTCCCCTAGGAATTGCACTAAATTGTAGGTAAAGCTGTCGTAGTTGTCGATGACTGCAATCATACATTTATCCTTCTGATACACTTTGCTGGTTCAGCAATCGGCTCAGCGGCGGATGCGCAACATCTGGTTACCGCCGCGTTGAAATTCATAGGGAACGGGAGCGATGGTGACGTGATACCCTTGGCTCGTCAGTTCGGCTTGTAGAGGCGCGAGATGGCGCGAAAGACAACACTTTAGATCCAACAAGGGAAAGATCCGCACTTCGGTCGCCACTCGGCACATTTCGAGCACAGCCGCCTGATGAAAAGCATAGGAAAGCTGCTCGGAATAGAGAAAAAGAAAATGGGAACTCAGCGCTAGGTCAAAGCTCTCATCGGCAAAGGCGAGCGTCGGCAGTGTTTGTGGCTGATAGCGTCCTTCGGCTTGACCGGCGGCATAGTCGGCCAGAAAATCGCGCATGGCCGCTAGGCGATGTTCACCGAGTTCAAGCGGATCGCGAAAACGGGTCCAGACATAATCGTCCAGACTCTGTTGCACCTGAGCTACGACCGTCTGGTAGGTGGCCCGCACCCGTTCTTCAATCTGCGCGCCACTAAAGGCATAGATCGGGTCAACCGAGATCACGTCACCGCCGTGGGCGGTCAACTCGGCGTTAAAGCTTGCCGGTCCATCGCCACAGCCCAAAATCTTGCCCCGTAACACCTGGGGCGACAGGTCAAACATCAGTTGATATTCAGCAAACGATCGGCCCCAGGGGACGACTTGGTCCAGTGTCATCGCCATGTGGATACCTCATCTTGGTACGTATTGGTACACGCTATCTTTGATACACGTTGAAAATTACGCTTCCGCGGCATTTTTCTTGCGGCGGCGTTCGGCAGAGCGGCTGATCCGGTTCCAGGCACCGGTCAGCCCCATGGCTTTGCGCACTTCCAAAATGGTCGCTTTGGCCTCTTCCCGTGCGCGGAGGGTACCCTCATAGATCAGTTCATCGACAAAGCCGGTCTGGCTTTCATAGTAGGCACGCCGCTCGCGGGCGGGGTCTAGGAAATTGTTGATGGCGACGATCAATTTCTCTTTGACTTCGACATCCCCCACGCGGCCTTCACTATAGCGGGTTTTGAGATCCTCGACTTCGGCCTGATTGGGGTTAAAGTAGTCGTGATAGATAAAGACGGGGTTGCCTTCCACACGGCCCGGCACATCGGAGCGAATCCGGTTGGGATCGGTGTACATCCCGGTCACCTGTTTGCGCACGGTGTTGGCATCGTCGCTCAACATGATCGTATTGCCCAGGCTTTTGCTCATCTTGGCCTGACCATCGGTGCCAACCAATGTGCCACCAATCACGTAAGATTCGGGGATGGGAAAGACTTCGCCATAGGCGTTGTTAAAGCGCCGCGCAATCTGGCGGGTGATCTCGACATGGCTCTCATTGTCCTTGCCCACTGGCACTAAGTTGGCACGTGGCAACAGAATATCCGCCGCTTGCAGAACTGGATAGCCCAACAAGGCATAGGGGATCTGCTCTAAACCCGCTGAATTCGCCATGTCCTTGATCGTGGGCAACTGTTGCAACCGCTCAACGGTGACCAAGCTGCTGATCAAGAGTTGCAGTTCATAGGTTTCGTGGATCGCCGATTGGAGACAGAAGGTAGCCACTTTGGGATCGATCCCAATGGCAAGATGATCCATCACAATATCGCGCGCATTGTCGGCGGTCTTTTCAATGTCTGACTTTTCATTCTTGGTGGTCAGCATATGCAGATCGGCGAGCAAAAAGAAACATTCATACTCGTTCTGAAAGGCCAACCGGTGCCGGTGGCTGCCAATAAAATGGCCTAGATGCAGTTTGCCGGTGGTGCGATCACCGGTCAAGATCCGCTTTTTCCCGCTCATAACCTTCTCCTTTAGTCCTCACGCCCCGATAGACGCCCCGATAGACGCCCCGATAGACGCCCCGATAGGGTTATACATTGATTTGATAGGTTAACTTGATTTCATCGCCATGCATTCCCCGAAACCCCCAGTCTGTGGCGGGGCTCTCGGTGATGCAGATTTCTAGATCGTTTTGCGCAATGCCCAATGTAGCCGCGATCCGGTCAAAGAGCAGGCGCACCAAGCGCTTTTTGGTCTCGACCGTGCGCCCGCTGATCATCATGATTTCAATGATGGTATAGGCATCGGTGCGCCCGTCGGGGTAATAAAAGTCTTCGGCAGCCAACGGGAAAAAGCGGTGGGCGCGTTTATCCGGCGGGAAGTGGAGCGCTTCCACCACACAGCTATGAATGACATCAGAGAGCCGCGCTTTGATCGGGTTGAGCTTCCCTTGATAGCCATAGATCTTGACCTGTGACATTATAACAATCCTTCTTCGGCCTGCTGCACCGCGACCGACAACGCCTTCATCTTGTTCATCGACTCGTTGAATTCGTAGGTGGGGTCACTATCCGCCACAATGCCACCCCCCGCCTGGAGGTTACAGACTTTGCCCTTCATCGTGATCGTGCGAATGGTGATACAGGTGTCCATATTACCGTCATAGTCAATATAGCCCACGGCACCGGCATAGGGACCACGCTGGATGCCTTCCAGCTCCTCAATAATCTCCATCGCCCGCACTTTGGGCGCGCCGCTCACCGTCCCCGCGGGGAAGGTCGCCCGCAGCAAGCTATAGGCATCGTGCTCGGGGTTGACCTTGCCACGCACGTCACTCACAATATGCATAACATGGCTGTAGCGCTCAATGGTCATCATCGTCGGCACTTGGACGGTACCATATTCACAGACGCGGCCCAAGTCGTTGCGCCCGAGATCGACCAACATTACATGCTCGGCCCGCTCTTTGGGATCTTCCAACAGCTCCTGGGCGAGTTGGTCATCTTCGGCCTGGGTCTTGCCCCGCCACCGGGTGCCTGCAATCGGGTGGAGGAAGGCCGCGCTATTTTCCAACCGGACATGCATCTCTGGGCTGGAACCGATAATATGGACGGGTTCGCCCTCCATCCCGGCTACGCCCGCAAAGTCCAGAAAATACATATAGGGCGACGGGTTGAGCATGCGCAAGGCCCGATAAATGGTAAAGGGGTCTGCCTCGGTTGGGCGGCTCAAGCGTTGGCTGAGCACCACCTGAAAAATATCACCCGCCCCAATATATTCCTTGGCTTTGCGGACATTCTCCTCAAAGGCCGGCTGGGTGAGATTGCTGCGCCACGGCTCTTGGCTCGTACAAACTTTGGGTTGGGGCGGCACTAACGGTTGGTGAAGGCGCGAAATAATGCTATCGATCCGCGCAATGGCATCGGCATAGGCGGCGCGGAGATTACCTTCGGCCCGCATGTTGGCAATCACAATCAGCTTATGGCGGACATGGTCAAAGACCACCAAATTTTCGGCCATGAGCAGCACCATGTCCGGAACATCTAATGTCCGTTTGGCTGTGGCGGGCAAGCGCTCCATAAAGCGCACCAGATCATAACCAAAGTAGCCAACCACGCCACCATTGAAGAGGGGCAGTCCGGGCATCTTGACCGAATGGCGACCAGCCATCAGCTCTTTGACCACTTGGAGGGGATCGCCGGTCACTGTCTCTAGGACCGCGCCACCGGCCGCGCCGATGGTCACTTGATCGCCAATCGCGGTGATGGTCATCGGTGGATTGACGCCGATAAAGCTATAGCGGCCCACCTGCTCGCCCCGTTCGACCGATTCTAGCAAAAAGCTAGGGGCTGTAGCGGTCGCGCCTTGGGTTAACTTCAAATAGACCGAAACCGGCGTCTCCAGATCAGCGGGCAATTCGCGATGGACTGCGATCATGCTGCCTTCGTTGGCTAAGGTACGTACATCCTCAAGTGAGGGTTTATAGTGGGGCGGCATTGTCCTTCTTCCTTCCGACAAGTTTGTAACAGAAAAGTACATCACCCAGGCAGGAGCGCTAGACAACAAAAAACCTCGTCGCCATATCGATCTGCTGCCCATCCTTCTGACAGAAAATAGATATGGGGACGAGGTTTGTGCAAACAACCCCGCGGTGCCACCCCGTTTAGACCAGCATGCAACTTTTCCGAGCCAACAGCCCCAGAAAATAAAAAAATCCCTGCATGAAACAAGGATTTCCGCCAGTCTCACTCTTCGAAAACGGGAAAGCACACTTTCCGATTTTCAGCGCCCAGATAACGGTGGCGTCTCCGAAACCATCTACTAAATCATTAATAATCAATTGCTAATTGACGATTCGTCATTGATTATTGATGATTGTTCAAGGTCCAACTCCCTGGCCCATTCACAATCTGCGCTACTGTCTTTTTCACACCGCTGGTGATTGGTCGAATCACACTTGAAAAGACTCTCTGAAGGCCGCTTTGATGGCTACTAATCCAGTTCATCGTCGTTCGTTATAGGAATTGACAGCCACTATAGCGGATTTTGCTACAAATGTCAATAGGCAAATTTTTTAAGTTCAAGGTATGATGAATAGCCAATGCGTAGATCACTGGCACGCCAGAAAGGATAGATTGCCCATGCAGCACAAGAGCGTTCTTTGGTTTTTCCTCTGCCTTAGTCTGCTGGCCTTGATCGCCTGTCAGCCGCTGATCATTGATCCACAAGCGACGCTACCGCCAACAACGAGCCCAACCATCGGTGCGGCGGCAGGCACCGATGGCGTGGGAGATGCGTTGTACCCACAGCTAGGCAATGGTGGCTATGATGTGCAACACTATACGATAGCGCTGACAGTCGATGTGGAGAGCAATATCATTACCGGCACAACCACCCTCACCGCGTTGGCAACGCAGACGCTGAGTCGGTTTAACCTCGACTTACAGGGCTTGACCATTGCCGCGCTTACAGTAGACGGCCAGCCCGCCACCTTTGACCGCACCGATCATGAAGTGACGATTACGCCCGCAACGCCCATCGCGGTCGAGCAAGCCTTCACCGTGACCGTTACCTATGGTGGCACGCCCGAGCCGGTGACCGACCCTGGCGTGCCCTTTGAAGCGGTCGGTTGGCTCTCTTATGGCGCGGCGGGGATCTATGTCATTAGCGAGCCCTCGGGTGCCATGTCGTGGTATCCCAACAACAACCATCCGCTCGACAAGGCCAGCTATACTTTTCAGATCACCGTGCCGACACCCTACGCCGTCGCGGCCAACGGACTATTGGTCGATGTGCATGCGCAAATGAATCAGCGCACCTATCACTGGGAAGCAACCGATCCCATGGCGAGTTATCTGGCTACCGTCAACATTGCCGAATTTGCCATGGTCCGCGAGGAAGGGCCCGATGGCCTTCCCATTCTAAACTTCTTTCCTACGTCCCTCAGTCGGCGGCTGCAGCGCGACTTTGCCCCGACCGCTGATATGATCACCTATTTCAGTGAATTGATCGGCCCCTTTCCCTTTGAAAGCTATGGCGCGATTGTCATGGATACACCCTTTGGCGGCGCGCTCGAGACACAAACCCGCGCTATCTTTGGCCGCACGGCAACCATGGAGGTGATCATCGCCCACGAGTTGGCGCATCAATGGTTTGGCAATAGTGTCAGCCTTGCCCAATGGCAGGATATTTGGCTCAACGAAGGCTTTGCTACCTACTTCCACCATCTATGGACTGAGCAAACCGAAGGCAAGCGCATTTTCGACGCAACGATGCGTGGCCTGTATACCATGCTCAAAGCCCGCCAACTACCACCGCCCGGTGTACCAACGCAGGATGAGCTTTTTCATACGACCATCTACGTTCGTGGTGCGCTCACCTTGCACGCGCTGCGCTTGCAGGTTGGCGATGCCACCTTCTTTCAGATTATTCGCACCTACTATGACCGCTTCCAAGGTAGTAACGCTACTACCGCCGACTTTATTGCCGTTGCCGAAGAAATCAGTGATGAACCCCTAGCCGACTTTTTCCAAGCATGGCTCTATACGCCAGGCATTCCTGCCATCCCCGCCTGGGAATAAGCTTACGCCCCCATTGCCCCCAGAAAGGAAGCGCGATGGCTACCAAGCTCTATATTGTCGAAGACCATCCCCTCATGCAACGAATGTTGCGCGAAAGAATTGACCGTTTACCCAATCTCCAGGTCATTGGCGTAGCGGCCACCGCGGAAGAAGCCTTGACACAGCTTGCGACGCTGGAAGTCGATCTCGTCTTGGTAGATGTCTCGCTCCCAGGGATGAATGGGATTGATCTGGTCCGGGCCTTGCTCCTGCAACGCCCTGGCTTGCTTTGCCTCATGCTCTCGGGCCACCAGGAGAGTAGCTACGTGCAACGGGCGTTAGCCGCGGGGGCGCGGGGCTATCTTGCCAAAGGCAATCCGCCTGAATTGGGCGAGGCCATTCCACAAATTCTTCAGGGCGGGACCTACCTCAGCAGTTCCTTGCACCTGCCCAGCGATGAGGGAAGTAAGGGTGACTAGGGCGATTTTCGCGGCCAGTATTCACGCGTTGCCCCTCACGATTCCGCATCTTGGAAATGATTTGCATTCTTGCGCTTTGAATGCTATAGTTAGTTCACCGCCTATACCCATTGCAATCAAATGGCATATCCCTTACACGTTTTTGGTACAGCCACAGAAAGTCTTGCGCGTCTCCCCGTCTACTCGCATGAATCTTGCCTGAAGCCCAACTGTAGCGTTAGCCCTAGCCTTCCGTGCATTCAGCGTGCCTGGCTTTGCTGGGGGCATTCGCCATGGATTGTGTAGGTAGGCGTTGCTTCATCGCTCATGCACAGCGTGCCTGTCATTTTGTCATGCACGCCATGGCAGGCAATCTTTTCTACAAGTTCTTGTTACAGGGATCCCCCATGAAAGTGAAGAAAGTGAAAGTGAAGGAGGAGTCAAGTGTCTGTTGTGAGGTCTAGTCTAGTCCGTACGTTATCCCTACTGTGTCTCATTGCATTGATCTTCACAAGCTGCGCAGCACCCGCCGCCGGGCCTGCTGCCTCCGCGCCAGGGAGCGCTGGTGAGGCAAGCTCAGCGGGTAGTGACGATCTCATTTTGCGCCTCGATCAATCGGCGCGCATTCCGGCCCCCGATATTTGGAATCCCTACATCCCAGGGACCTTTATTCTGCAAGGGATGAACCAGAATATGATGGAACCCCTGTTCATGTTGAACTATGAAACGGGCGAAATCGATGGCTGGTTGGCCGAGAGCTTCGAAGCCAATGAAGCGCTCGACGAATGGACCGTCACCTTGCGCCAAGGGACGGAGTGGAGTGATGGGCAACCATTGACTGCCGAGGATGTGGTCTTTACCATTGAGCTGCTCAAGGAATATGCGCCACAGCTCAACTGGTCGGGCGCGGTCCAAAAGTGGGTCGCCGCGGTCGAAGCGGTCGATGATCGTACCGTCAAATTTGTGTTGACCGCGTCAAATCCCCGCTTTATCATGGAAAACTTGGCCGGCACCACCTCGCAGGCCATTGTGCCGCTGCCCAAGCATGTCTGGGAAGGACAAGATCCGGTCACCTTCCGCAACCCCTTTAACGCCGAGACAGGCGCGCCGATCTTCAGTGGCCCCTATACAGTCTTACGCTTCTCCGAAACGGAGTTTATCTACAAGCGCAATGACAACTGGTGGGGAGCGAAGACCGGTACCTTTAACTTACCGGCCCCCTTGGAAATTCACCGGGTATGGCATCCTTCGCAGGAGACCATTAACCAGCTGATGCTTTCCAACCAATTGGATATCGGTGCGGGCAACATTGGCCTGAGCCAAATGCAGCAGATGCAGGCCCAAAACCCCAACCTGATCTCCTGGAACCCCAACCCACCCTATGCCTGGCGCGATCCTTGCCCCCGCATGTTCACAGTCAATCACACTGTGGCCCCGTGGGACAAGAAAGAAATGCGTTGGGCGTTGAGCTATGCCTTTAACCGGCAGCAGTTGGTAGATGTCGTTTGGGAAGGCACCAGCGTTCCCACAGGCTTTATCTTCCCCGACTATCCGGCGATGATGCCCTATTTGGATGCCATCAAGGATATTATTGCCCCTATCATGGAATATAGCCCCGACAAGGCGCGCGAGCTGATTGAGGGCCAAGGGTACACGCTCGACGGTGGTGGCAAGTATGTCGGTGCGGATGGTCAACCGCTGACCATTGATGTGGTTGCCCCGCCCTTTATGGAGCCCGTGGCGACGATGGTTGTCCAACAGCTCAATGATGTTGGCATCGACGCCGTACTGCGCATTATCGAATGGGGTATCTTCCGCGAGCAGACGGGTCGCGGCCAATTTGAAGGCGCAACCGACTGGAGCGGTTGTGGCAGCGTCATCGAACCTTGGTTTGGCATGAACCGCTACAACAAGAGCTGGGTACAACCCATAGGTCAATCGGGCACCGAATATGTGGACAACACCAACAACGCGGGGCGCTGGGTCAGCGATGAATACTCGGCGCTGGTTGACCAAATGGGCAGCCTGCCGATTGGTGATCCGCAAGTGATTGATCTGATGACACAGGCTGTAACCATTTGGGCCGACGAATTGCCCGCCATTCCGTTGGCACAACAGCCCGCGTTGACGATCTTCAACACCGCCAACTGGACAGGGTGGCCGACGGCAGATAATAACTATATCCAACCGCCGTCCCACTGGCAGCACTTCCTCCGTGTGCTCACCGAGTTGAAACCCGCCGAATAGGTGCGGTCGTTGCGTCGAGTTAAGTGTGTTGTTCCTTTGCAAAGGTGAGACAAGATGACCAGCAACTTGGTGCTGCTGGTCATCGCCAGCCGACCAGCTATCACTGGCAGCGCAGTTACAAAGGAACAACACAAGTAAGTCAATAGGGAGATGGGTTCCACGGGATGAACGGTTAGGTTGCAAGTGAACTTCTTGCCCAGCGTTGGCCCCTGCTGCCCTTTCTCCCTATTTGCGCCTCGTGCTGCGAACCTTTACTTTTCCCCAAACAACTGATCCCCCAAACAACTGATCCCCCAAACAACTGATCAGTGGCTAGAACGGGATCAGCGTGGGTGTAACGCCTACGGCAGATTGATTTGTATAGGGGTTACGCAGGTTTGCCAGACCTGACAAGTTTGGCAAACCTGTCAGGTCTCTGGTCAAGCTGTTCAAGTGCGTAACTTCTATTGTAAATAGGAAGCAGCAAAATCCGTAGAAGGAATGGAGTATCATGCGCGGAGTAGATGTCCGCTATTTTCTAAAACGCCTTGGCATGTTTGTCTTTGTGGTCTTTGTCGCCACTTCGATCAACTTTGTGATCCCACGGTTGGCCCCTGGCAACCCGATTGGCGCGATCACGTCGCGGATGGCGCAAGCTAGCGCCGGGATCGAGAACGGACAAGCGATGTTTGAAGCGTATCGCGAGCGCTTCGGGCTGAATCAGCCGCTCTATGTGCAGTATTTCAACTACCTGAAAAATACGCTACGGCTCGATCTAGGCTTTTCCCTATCGGCCTATCCAGCTGGCGTTTGGGAGATCATCCGCCCATCTATTGCTTGGACCCTTGGGCTCGTGACGATCTCAATTATTATTACCTTTGTCTTAGGGGTTGTGGCGGGGGCGCTGCTGGCCTGGCGCGATACGCCCGCGGTGGTGAAGCTCTTTATCCCCATTACCATGATCTTTGCCGCGCTGCCCTACTATCTCTTGGCCCTCTTGCTTTTATTTGCGTTGGCCTATACATCTCGCATCTTTCCCATGAGTGGCGCCTATGACAGCCGCATGACCCCCGGCTTCACTTTGGCCTTTTGGCGCGATGTGCTCTACCACGCGATCCTGCCCGCCCTTTCGATCATCCTTTCAAGCTTGGGCTTCTGGGCCTTAAATATGCGGGGGTTGATGGTCAACACCATTGGCGAAGATTATATGCTCCTGGCCGAAGCTAAAGGGCTCAAAAAAGCACGTATCCTCTGGTGGTACGCCGTGCGCAATGCCATTCCATCGCAATTGACCCAGCTAGCCATTACCCTGGGACATGTGGTATCCGGGGCGATTTTGGTCGAGATTATCTTTGCCTATCCTGGTCTTGGCTACATGCTCTATATGGCCATCACCAATAGCGATTACACCGTAATCCAGGGTATTACCTTTATCCTCTCGGTGTCAGTTGGCCTAGCCGTCCTCATTGTTGATCTGCTCTATCCACGCCTGGATCCCAGAGTCAATTATGTGACGGAGCGGTCTGGATGAAACGGATGGGGCTAGCAGGTGCGCCAAAGCGACCGCTAGTCAGATGCCCTGCCTCTTCGGTAGAAAGGGCAGATCCGTCTATTGATAGTAAGAAAGTGCTATGACAACAGCAACAATTCCCAAAGTGACGACCACGCGTTCCGGCTTTTCCCTTGGGAGCGCGATCCGTAGTTTCTTCAACTTTTTTCGGGAAAATGGCCTCTTCACCCTCGGCTTTCTACTACTACTCAGTCTCTTCCTTTTTGGGGTGATTGGGTCAATGTGGATTAACCCCAAGCGGGCAGAAATGGGGGCCGTGCCGCTGAATCAACCGCCCTCGTGGGAGAGTCCGCTAGGGACCGAGGGCTTTGGCCGCGATGTCTTTACGCTCATGGTATTGGGCATTCCGAATACGTTCAAAATCGGGTTATTAGCTGGCGGCGTTGGTGTTGCGATTGGCGTCGTGATCGGGCTATTAGCCGGTTACTATAAAGGCTTTGCCGATACGATCTTTAGCAGTCTAGCCGATGTCATGTTGGTCATTCCCGCCCTGGCGATTTTAATTACGGTCTCCGCCTATGTGCGGACGATGACGGTCGAATTGATGGCGATTATTGTGGGGTTATTAGCCTGGCCGCTGCCAGCCCGCGTGGTGCGCGCCCAAGCCCTGAGCCTACGCGAGCGCCTCTTTGTCCAAGTGGCGAGGCTTTCGGGCCAAAGTGACATTGAAGTGCTCTTTTTGCAGATCCTGCCCAACCTACTCTCCTACCTGGCGGCGGCCTTTGTCGGCTCCGTCAGCAGTGGCATTTTGGCGGCGGTGGGGCTCGAGGTGCTTGGGCTCGGCCCCCAATTAGTGCCGACGATTGGACGCACCCTCTACCAAGCCTTCTCCAAGTCGGCCATGGGCCGTGGCATGTGGTGGTGGTGGGGACCGCCGGTGGTCATCTTGGCCGTCATCTTTATCGGTTTGTTCTTAATGAGCATCTCGCTGGACAAATACGCGAACCCGCGCTTGAAAGGGTCGGCGCGGGGGTAGGCACAGGGCCTGCCCATGAATTTAGCAGCGTACATTTTGAGCCATTTGAGAGAGACATGATAAGCGAAGTACAAATGAAACCAAGTCAGCGTCCTACGACGGCGAGCAGCAAGGTGCTTGAAGTCCGCCATTTGCGGGTCAACTATCAGACCCCGCGCGGGCCGGTGCGCGCCGTCAACGATGTTAGTTTTTTTCTACGCGCTGGGGAACGGCTCGGGTTAGTCGGCGAGTCTGGTTCCGGCAAGACCACGACCGCGCTCAGTCTCATGCGGCTGATCCAAGCCCCAGCGGTCATTGAGGGGGGCGAGGTGCTTTTAGCTGGCACCGACCTCCTTAGTCTATCGGAAGAAGGGATGCGGCAGGCGCGCTTTGCCGATATCGCCCTGATCCCCCAAGGTGCCATGAACTCGCTGAATCCGATGATGAAGATCGGGGAACAGCTGCGCGATACGATCCGCGCGCACACCACCGAAACCACCAAACGCACCATCGACATACGGATTCAGAATGCGTTGGAATCGGTGGATCTCAATGCTGCCGTGATGGACGCCTATCCCCACGAACTGAGCGGCGGCATGAAGCAACGTGTCTGTATTGCCATGGGCATTCTTTTAAATCCCAAAGTCATCATTGCCGATGAGCCGACCAGTGCGCTCGACGTGGTGGTCCAGCGCCAAGTGATGGAAACGCTGGGACGCGTCCAGAAAGAACTTGGCGCGGCGGTCATTCTCGTCGGCCACGACATGGGGCTGATGGCCCAATTTGTCGATCGGATCGGCGTGATGTATGGGGGCAAGCTCGTCGAGATTGGTCCGGTGCGCGATATTTTCAAAGATCCGCTCCATCCCTACACCCAGCTCCTCATTGGTAGCTTACCCACGTTAAATTCGAAAGAAATTTTTAAGGGAATCCCCGGCTTGACGCCCTCGCTGCTATCGCCGCCTTCGGGGTGCATGTTCCACCCACGCTGCCCCAAAGCGATGCCGCACTGTGCCGCCCAAGTCCCGGTGTTGGAAGAGATCAAACCAGAGCGATGGGTCGCTTGCCATCTTTATGACGGGAGTGTGGCGTAATGGCGCTTCTAGAAGCCAAGCATGTAACAAAAGTCTTTGGGAGTGGCCTGCTCAGCAAGCGCCAGATGGTCGCGGTCGATGGCATTTCCCTAAGCATCAACGAAAGCAAGCCGACCATTATCGCCATTGCCGGGGAAAGTGGCAGTGGCAAGACCACTTTGGCACGGCTCCTCCTCGGTGTCACGGATCCCAGCCAGGGGTCCATCCTCTACAAGGGACAAGATTTGACCAAGATGGATGCCCAGGCGCGTAAAGAGTTTCGCCGTCAGGTCCAGGCCATCTTTCAAGACCCCTACGAAGCCTACAATCCCTTCTACAAAGTCGATCAGGTGCTGAATCTGCCGGTGCGCAAGTTTCAGTTGGCGAGTTCGCGCGAAGAAGCAGAGCAGCGCATTGAAGAAAGCTTGCGTATGGCCGGGTTGCGCCCCGAAGATACCCTCGGGCGCTATCCCCATCAGCTGAGTGGTGGGCAACGCCAGCGGATTATGGTGGCGCGGGCGCTCCTCCTGAGTCCCAAAATCATCCTGGCCGATGAACCGGTTTCCATGGTCGATGCCTCGCTACGCGCGACGATCTTGGAAAGCTTGATGAAGCTCAACCGCGAGTTAGGAATCTCGCTGGTCTATATTACGCATGATCTCACCACGGCCTACCAAATCAGTGATAGTATCTATATTCTCTATCGGGGCTCAGTCGCGGAAGTGGGCAGTGTGGACAAGGTCATTAAAGAGCCGCAACATCCCTACACCCAACTGCTGGTCAGCTCCATTCCCTTGCCTGATCCTGATATCCGTTGGGGCAATGAAGGGGATCTGGACCGGAAGGCAGCCGCCACGCAAGCGCCCGCTGGGCAAGCCCACGGATGTAAATTCGCCAATCGCTGCCCCTTTGTCATGCAAGAGTGCCACCAGGCAGCACCACCTTTGTATCGGACAGACCAAGCGCGGGCAGTGGCCTGCTATCTGTACAAAAATGCCGAACAGGTCAGCGGCAGCGATATGGCAGAATTTCTAGCGGCCTAAGCGGCCTACCAAGCATAGGCTTCGGGCGCTTCGCCACCGGGGCCAGGCCAGATGCTGTCTAGTTGTTGGAGCGTTTCGGGGGAAAGTTGTAGCGCAACCGCGCGTAGACTTTCTTCTAGTTGTTGGACGGTGCGCGGGCCAATGATCGGTGCGGTGACAATCGGGTTGTGAAGCAACCACGCCAGCGCGACATTGGCCGGCGCTTCGCCCAACTGGGCGCAGAGTCCTTCGTAGGCTTCCAATTGAGGACGTAAACGCGCCATCCGCTGTTGCATCCCTTCCTTAGCGCGCCGACCTTCTTGTGTCTTTTGCAACACCCCCCCCAAAAGCCCACCGCCAAGGGGGCTCCACGGAATCACCCCCAGCCCAAATTCCCGACAAGCCGGAATCAGCTCTAACTCAATGGTCCGTGCATTGAGGTTATAGAGACTTTGCTCCGAAACCAAACCGAGAAAATTACGTTTTTGGGCGGCAAACTGGGCCAGGGCAATGTGTAGGCCCGCAAAGTTACTACTGCCGACATAGAGCACTTTGCCCTCGCGCACGAGCTGTTCCATCGCCTGCCAGATCTCTTCCCACGGCGTGCGCCGATCGACATGGTGCATCTGGTAGAGATCGATGTGATCAGTTTGGAGGCGGCGCAAGCTCTCTTCACAGGCTTTGCGGATATGATAGGCCGAGAGGCCCCGATCGTTGACGCCATCGCCCATGGCCCCAAACACTTTGGTTGCCAAGACGATCTGATCGCGGCGGCCACCACCTTGGGCTAGCCAGCGACCAATGATCTCTTCCGTATAGCCCAAGCTAATGTCGCGGCCATAGCGATTGGCGGTGTCAAAAAAATTAACCCCGACAGCCAACGCCCGATCCAGAATAGCGTGGCTTTCACTCTCGGCGGTTTGGGGGCCAAAGTTCATTGTACCCAGGCAAAGGCGGCTGACTTTGAGGCCCGTCCGCCCGAGATTGGTGTAATCCATGTTCAATCCTCCCTTTTGACAAAGCGATTTTCCAGCGTAGTAACCACAACGATCCGCGCCCCGTGTGCCGCTTCGTAAGCCACTTGCGGGCTGGCCACGCAATGCACCGCGTACGGAGCGCACCCCTGGTCGGTGGACTCGTTTATTGTGAGCTACTTTCGGTTGCTGGGCAAAATCGTAGCGAGGCGAAATGGTGCGTCGCCCTGGCCGCTAACGCGTACTCGTCACAAGCCGGTTCAGTTTTCTGACAATCCGCGTCGGGAGCGAAAGCTTCAGGGGAGGTGGCTCGGCACACTTGGTGCAGAGCGCGTAGTTGGTGCGGAGACCCTTTTCCAGATCTTTGATAATTTGAATATGTTTTTCCGAATACCAGATCTCCCGAATGGGCGTTTCAAAGGCATTGCCGAGGCCGAAATCGTCAATCATATCCTGACAACAAAGCGCGACCTCACCATCATAATGGACAATCAAGCGCATCACCGGCTGCGTACACACCCCGTGGGGATAGGATTTCTTTTCGATCGACATGCGCTCGTCAAAAGGTGTGAAGAGGCGCGGCACAACCTTGCCGACCAGGCGGAAACTCACTTTTGTGCCCTTTAGCCGCTCGCGCCAAAAGCGTTTTTCGGCTTCTAATTCGGCAGCATTTTCGTAGTCATAGAGACCGATCACCATGTATTCAAAGACCTCGGCAGCCGCCTTGGCGAGATCCGCATTACGCCGTAGAACATCGCCATTGGTATGCTCATAGGGGCGCATCCCGCGCTTTTTAACCGCCCAAGCCATCTCGATGATCCGGGGATCGAGAAATGGTTCACTCACTTCATGAAAGCTAACCAGCCCCCGAAAGCCCATAGCTTGGGCCTGGTCTAAGATACTTAGCGCCTGCTCCGTCGGCATCGAACGCATGACATGCTTTCCATTGGGTGCAATCCGCTTGCCCGATTCGTCCCAAACACGGTTACAAAAAAAACAGGAACGATTGCAATTTGACTGCAATTCGAGCAAGATTCGCTTGAATAGGGGTAACTGTTGTGAAGACATAGACAGATTCTCCTCGCTCCGCTATAAGCCACTAGCAACTGGCATCCATTATAAGATCGAGGGGAGGGCAAATAAAAGCTATATTTCGCTGAATTTTTAATAACATTAGGCGTTACGCACTTGGGCCAGACCTGGCAGGTTTGGAAAATCTTGTCATCTGGTTGGCTTTGTGGTTCCCACAACCGCCAACGCCAGAAGCTGTCAGGTCTAGGCCCTGAACAGAAAATTTGGGGAAAGATCACCAAGTGGGGTTGCCGACTTGAATCGACGATTCGGGCGCTTGCAGAATCCCACCACTAGCCAGGATCTGCTCTTGCAATTGCTGTAGCTTGACTTGGCGGGGCGTTGTCCCAGCGGCCACGGCCAGCGCCGCCGCCAGACCAGCCGCCTGGCCCATGCCCATGGCCGTCGCGGTGACACGGCTGGAGGCGAGTGCTTCCGCGGTCGCCGAATGACAACGCCCAGCAACCAAGAGGTTATCTACCCCTTGGGGCAGCAAGGTGCGATAAGGAATGTCATAGGGTGGCGTCCAGGGAATATCATGATACCCCGGCTTGTCCGGCGGGTGCCGATCAAGCCGCCAAGCGCCGAGGACCACGACATCGTCATGCTGGCGACCTTCGTAGACATCGTCGCCGGTGAGGACATAGTCCCCAACAATCCGGCGCGATTCACGCGCCCCGGCCACTGGGCCACTGGTCATAAAGTAGGCGTCGGCAAATTCGGGAAGCTCCTTTTGCCAGAGTTCAAACATCTTCCAGGCATCACGCCGCCCCTGGATCTCGGCCTTTGTCCAATCGGCAGGATCGGTGTTATCACCAGGGGTGCGGGTCGCATTGAAGTAGACATCACGCCCCGAGAAGGTCGCCGGATAGGGGCCAGCATACAGGCCCAGTTCCCCGCGTTCATGGGCGGCCAGCAACACAGCCGCACAGCGCCGCCGCAGGGCGAAGCTGGGATCGAGGTAGGCAACGCGGAAATGCAGGCTCATGGGCTGGAGCACTTCAGCCTTTTCATAGGGAGCACCGGCCCACGCGGCCACATCGCCATCACCGGTACAATCAATCACGACTTTGGGCTGAATTGCCACCAAGCCAGCTTTGTTGCTAACGAGCACCGCCTCAATGTGGTTGTGACGGGTGACAACATCCGCCACTTGGGTATGATAGAGCACCGCGACTCCTGCCTCCAACAGAATCGCGTCGGCGGCCCGTTTAAAGCGTTCTGGATCGCAACGGGGGATGACCCGTTCGGGGTGCATCTCCACAAAAGAAAAGTCGCCGTTAACATTGTAACGTAGGCTAGGGCCTTGACCGACGCCAATCACACCCATACGCTCCAACATTTCAAAAACTAAGCCACCCACGACCGGGGCACCCGTGCGCTCATCAACAAAACCATCAAAGGCGGAGCCGATAATCGCGGTGAAAAAGCCCCCGGCAAAGCCGTTGCGTTCCACCAACATGGTACGTGCACCACGACGCGCGGCCGCTACGGCTGCGCCAATACCAGCAAGACCACCCCCACAGACTAAGACATCTGGGGTGGCCGTAATAGGGATTTGACGAGAATAGGTGAGCATCTTGTTTGTCTTGGTCCAATCGGGAATAGGACGCAGCGCTACAAACCAAACATCTGCGTTTGCCGACGTATCTCCGCGTCCAAAAGGATGGAGCGTGCTTAGGCCACAGGCAGAGAAGCTGCCTGAAATTTACTTCCTGGGAGAGCGATTGAGCAAAAGCACCACTTCATCATACGCAAGGCGCGGGGAATCGGCAAGCCGCGCCAAGCATATGGGTCTGTTCCATGTGGCGCATTGGTTGCAAAGCAGCAGTAAGGTTTGGGAGGCCGCGACAACTCGTGATAAACTCTTGCGTTATGAATACTTATACCATGGATGCACAACTTACCATTCGTCTCTTAACCGCAGCTGATATTGAAGTAATGGCAGAGGCTTTTCGCCAGCTTGGCTGGGATAAGCCAGCCGCCCAATATCAGCAATATCTCACCGAGCAAGAGGCCGGACAGCGGACAGTCCTAGTCGCCACCGTAGACGGCCACTTTGCGGGCTATGTCACCATTGTTTGGCATTCCCATCATCCATCCTTCCAAGCGGCAGACATTCCCGAAGTGGTTGATTTTAATGTGCTGCCGCTCTATCGCCGCCGTAAAGTAGGGACACGGTTGATGGATGAAGCCGAGCTGCGCATTGGGCAACGATCAGATGTCGTAGGGATTGGCGTTGGTCTCTATCCCGACTATGGCGCGGCCCAACGGATGTATGTCCTGCGCGGCTATATCCCCGAAGGCAATGGCATTTGGTACGACGAACGCCAAGTTGCCCCGGGCGAGACCGTGTGTGTGGATGATAGTCTGGCCCTCTACTTTACCAAACGACTGCGCTAAGTTGCCCGCGCCCACGCCTTGGCGCGGGACGGTTCTGGATGAAGTGTTCACCACGTTGAGCTAGCTTAGCTGGTCGTTTCTTCCATTGGGCGATCACCATGAACACAGCCGCCTCAGTGCTGTAGAACTGCGCAAAAGCACGCGCAAGATGGCCTCTGCTACTTGCATAGCACGGCATCATCCACTTCCCATCCTTAGGCCAGTTGGTCGGTACGACCAGAGACCCCACCGGTTTCCCACATCGGTCTGGGTTGGACGAGTCATACACCCTTTTCAAACAGTCGCTAAGCATGACAGGATTGTAGGATGAGTTCGGAACCAACAACGATTGAAAAGTTACGGGGCATTCCGTGGAGTATTGCCACCTTTGCCAGCAATACTTTCTTTGTCCAGTTCACCTTTTTCGGCTCGGTCTTTCCCCTCTTTCTAAGCGAGTTGGGCCTGAGCAAAGGGCAAATGGGCTTTCTCTTTTCGCTCATGCCCTTTTTGGGCCTCATTGCCCCCTTTATTGCTCCATGGACTGCCCGCTTTGGCTATAAGAACACCTTTCTCACCTTCTTTGGTCTGCGCAAAGTCTTTACCATTATGCTGCTGCTGACCCCTTGGGTACAGAGTCACTTTGGCGGACAGGGCACCCTGCTTTTTGTGTCAGTCATCGTCGCTTGTTTTGCCTTCTGCCGGTCGGTTGCCGAGACCGCGCGCATTCCTTGGGCACAAGAATATGTGCCCAGTTCGATTCAGGGCAAATATACAGCCACCAACAACTTTTTTACGTCGTTGGCTGGCTTTGGCGCGGTCGGCGTGGCTAGCTATGTCCTCAGTCATAGCCAGGGCCTCAGCAGCTTCATGTTTTTGATCGCGGCTGGTGTCGTCACCGGGCTGGTTTCGGTGTGGTGTAGTGCCTTTATCCCTGGCGGTGCGCCCCATCCGTTGGCCGCTGGCGAAGCCAAGCCCAAGCGCAATCTGCGCGAAGCAGCGCAAGATCGCAACTTTCTCATCTACCTCAGTTGCGTCGGTGTGATCATTCTGGCCACAACGCCGGTCGGCTCCTTTATTCCCCTCTATATGACCGATGAAGTCGGCCTAAGTGCCAGCCATGTGGTCTTGCTCCAAATTGGCACGCTAACCGGCACATTGGTCACGAGCTATTTATGGGGCTGGCTGGCCGATCGGTATGGCAGCAAGCCGATTATGATCCTGGGCATCTGTCTACGCATGTTAGTGCCGCTGCTCCTCCTGCTGATCCCACGCCACTCTATGGCGAGCCTCTACTTTGCCATTGGCATCAGCCTGCTGCAAGGTATTGCCGACATGGGCTGGGGCGTTGGTTCAACCCGCTTGCTCTACGTCAGTGTGGTACCGCCAGAGAAGAAAGCCGACTATATGGCGCTCTACTTTGCCTGGATCGGCGTCCTGGGCGGGATTAGCCAGCTAGCCGGTGGTTGGGTGCTCGATCTAACCGCTGGCCTCTCGGGTCACTGGGGTCTCTTCACCTTGGATGCCTATTCTCCGCTCTTTTTCTCGGGCATCATTTTGATCTTGGTCAGCTTGCCCTTCATTCGCATGATGCGCGCCGATAACCGCTATGGCATGGGTCATTTTGCCGGGATCTTTTTACGGGGTAACCCCTTTCTGGCCATGGGCTCGCTGATTCGCTACCAATATAGCCGCAGCGAACATGACGCCGTGTTAGTGACCGAACGGCTGGGTGAGGCCAAAAGCCTGTTGACAGTCGATGAGCTGCTCGATGCCCTCCAAGATCCGCGCTTTCAGGTTCGTTTTGAGGCATTGATCTCCATCGCGCGCATGCCACCGGATTCCAGGCTACGCGAAGCATTGATCGAAACCCTCAACGGCACCGAACTAGCGCTTTCCGCCATGGCCGCATGGGCCTTGGGGCGGATGGGTGATCAAGAAGCACTGCCCGCTTTAGTTGCGGCCCTGGATTCCCCCTATCATTCCATCGGTGCCCATAGCGCGCGCGCCATCGGCGCGCTGCGGGCCAAAGAGCTAGCCCCCATGTTGCGCGAACGATTGGCGAACGAAACGGATAAGGGCCTACAAATGGCCTATGCTTCGGCCTTAGGCAACCTCCATGATCAAGAAGCAGTGGGGCTTCTCCTCAAACTCCTCCATGACACCGCCAATGAAAAAGCGCGTTTAGAACTAGCCCTGGCGTTGGCTCGGTTAATTGGGGATGAGCCGTATTTTATCCGGCTAGTCCGTGGCGTACGCGGTGACTTTGGCACCACCGTAGCCCAAGAGTTGGCCGCCTATCAGCGGAAGACGGAACGCAAAACCAAAGAGGCGACTGAGGAAGCGGCTCTATTGAAGGATTGTCTTAACAGCTTTGCCCGCCATGAGCGCGATGAGGGCATTGCCGGCTTGGTGGAGCTGCTGCGTACGCTGCCGATAGAGCAGCTTGATCCGGTCAGCCAACAGGTACTGACCGAGTGTATGATGGCGCTAGAGACGTATGGCGATCAACACCTGGAGTATCTTTATCTTGCCATGCACGTACTCCACACCACCCCCCATTAAGGAGAATCCACTGGGCGGGTTTACTGCCCGCCCAGTGTCGCTATCACCTTTCCCAAGCCAGATTGACCATTCCCCATGCGCATGATAGACTTCATCCCACCAAGTTAGTCTATCGAGTGGAGTAAACGGCCATGACAGAATCCCTACAAGTGAATGACGACCTCTGGAAAGTAACGCCACCCGACATCTCTCATATTATTACCGAAGATGAGGCCCCCGTGGACAATATCTTTTCTGAGCGCCAGATGGGCTTGTTAACCGATGCGCTCTATATCTCTTGGCAAGAGCCAGGCGCAGAAGGCACCTTTGTCGCCCTCGCCAATGTTGGCCTCTTTTATGCCATTCATCAAGATCCCTATGTTCCCGATGTCTTAGTCAGCCTAGGCGTTACCTTGCCAACCGATGTGTGGCAGAAAGAGCATCGTTCCTATTTCATCTGGGAATATGGCAAACCGCCCGACATTGTCGTCGAGATTGTCTCCAACCGCGTTGGGGGCGAGTTATCACGTAAGCGTAGTGGCTATGCGCGTCTGGGAATTACCTACTATCTCGTCTTCGATCCAGAACAACAGCTGACAAAGCAACGGCTCTATGTCTTTGAACTGCGCGGTGGCGCTTATGTTGAATTAGAGCAACCCTGGCTCCCAGCCGTCGGCCTGGGGGTTGCCCTTTGGCAAGGCCCTTATATGGGGTTGGAAGCTGAATGGTTGCGCTGGTGTGACATCGATGGCACTTTACTCCCAACGGGCGACGAAGCCGCAGCGAGTGCGCGTAGAGAGGCCACCGAAGCCCAAGCCCGCGCCGAGCAAGAACGTGAACGCGCTGAGCAAGAACGTGAACGCGCTGAGCGCCTGGCCGCCAAACTGCGCGCCTTGGGCATTGATCCAACCAGCGTATCCTGAACCATAAGAAATTACTTCGGTAAAAGGCGCAAACCAGGTGGGGGACCGCCGGGTCACGGACCGGCCCAGCACAATGCCCGCTTTACTCGCGTACTCTTCATGATCGCCGGGCGATCAGCGTATCCCGAAACATTTGCTTACCTGCCATCAGGCGGAGCGGCTTTGATGACAAGGTTTCTCTAGATCGATCAAAAAGAAAGCCACCAGAAGTCTCCATGCCCAACTATCGCTTACCCGTCGTAGCCTTTTTCCTGGTTTGCCTGGGCTTATTGATCGCTGGTTGTCGCGTATTACCAACTACCCAATCGAGCACGCCTGACACGGAAACGGCCACCGTACCCACCTACACTACTTGGGACGAAGTTCTCGCGGCGGCCAACGGCACAACAGTCCATTGGTTTGTCTGGGGTGGCTCCGCTACGCTCAACACCCATATTGATGAACAAATTGGCGCGGCCTTGCTGGCCGAGTACAACATCACCCTGAAGCGGGTTCCCGTTGAAAGCACAGCCGATGTCGTCAACAAAGTATTGCATGAAAAGGCAGCTGGCAAGGATCGCGGTGGCAGCGTCGATCTGATCTGGATTAACGGGGAAAATTTCCGTACGCTGAAAGAAGCAGCCTTACTCTATGGGCCGTTTACCCACCTGCTGCCCAACACGGCCTTGGTCAACGCGGAAGAGCCCGCAGTGGCCTACGATTTTGGCACGCCAGTCGAGGGCTATGAATCACCCTGGGCTAGCTTTCACTGGGTGATGGAATATAACAGCGCCACGGTCGCCACGCCACCCCAGACCTTCGAAGCGCTACGTCGTTGGGTCGAAGCCAACCCTGGTCGCTTTACCTACCCTGCGCCCCCCAGCCACGTCGGTAGCGCCTTTATTCGGATGCTCTTCTACTGGGCGGCAGGTAGCCCAGAGCCTTTTCTCCAAGAGTTCGATCAAGCCGTCTATGATCAATATGCCCCCCAAGTCTGGGACTATCTCAACGCGCTCGAGCCCTATCTCTGGCGCGCTGGAGAGACTTACCCCGAGTTGGCTGCCATGCCCGATCTCCTCGCCAATGGTGAAATCGATTTTGCCATGGAGTATGATGCCAGTCGCGCGTCGAACTTTATCCAGCAAGGGCGCTATCCAGCGCCCATCCGCACTTTTGTCTTTGATACAGGGACTGTTGCGAATCTTAGCTATGTGGCCATACCGTACAACGCCAACAATCCAGCCGCGGCGATGGTGCTAGCGAACTACCTACTCTC
>JAHBVH010000023.1 GCA_019637645.1 Caldilineaceae bacterium | reverse complement strand
TTAATGATTAGCCATTGATTATTCGTTCGATCCTTTATCATTCGCAACGAATCTCTCTCCTCTCCCCTCTGTCCTCTGCCCTCTCTCCATCCGGAGATACTCCAATATGGCAGCCATGCAGTTCTCCTCTACGTGGTACGTGCTGCGTGGTACGTGCTGCGTGATTCGTGCTGCGTGGTACGTGCTGCGTGATTTGTGGTAGACGAACCGCGCAGTGCATCAAAACACAATCACATTGCGGAGCGCTTCGCCCCGTTCCATGGCAGTAATCGCCGCGTTGATCGCTTCGAGCGGGTAGCGTTTGGTGATCAGCTCATCCAGTTTGAGCCGCCCTTCCTGATAGAGTTGGACGAGGCGTGGCACATCCACAAAGAGGCGAGTCGAGCCCATGGGGCTACCGGTGATGGTGCGCCCATAGGTCATGTGATGGGCATTGATCGAGAAGAGGGCTTCATGGTTGGCGGGCATCCCCACGATCACGGCAGTGCCACTTTGGTGAACCAGATCGATGGCTTGTTCAATGGCGCGGGGGCTACCAACGGTGGCAAAGGCATAGTCCACCCCCCGGCCTCCGGTCAAACCGCGCACCGCATTGATGACAGTCTCTTGGCGTGCGTTGATGGTATGGGTGGCCCCAAAGGCTTTGGCCGCGGCTAGTTTATTGTCAAGAATATCAATGGCGATAATTTGGGCGGCACCCGATAGCACAGCGCCCTGAATTGCATTGAGACCTACCCCACCACAGCCGATAATCGCTACATGGCTGCCAGCTTCGACCCCAGCCGTATTGGTCACGGCCCCTAGCCCCGTGATGACGCCACAAGCCAACAACGCGGCGCATTCTAGGGGAATCGCGGGTGGAATGGCGACCACCTGCGTCTGATCGACCACCGCATATTCGGCAAAGGCCGCGGTGCGAATGCCATGCCGCAAGGGGAGGCCATCCCGATTGCGCAGCCGACTCTCGGTATCCAACGGGAAAGACTTCTCGCAACAGAAGGGTTTGCCAATCGTACAGTAATAACATTCACCACACTGACGCAACAACGAAAGTACCACGGGCTCGCCTGGCTTGACCCGCGTGACACCAGGGCCGACCGCTTCAATCACACCGGCGGCCTCATGCCCCGATACCACCGGCACCGTGCCGCCCCACTCGCCCCGCACTTCATGGACATCGCTGTGGCAGATGGCACAGGCCGCCACGCGCACGCGCACTTCGCCCGCTTGGGGTGGGTCAATCTCGACCTCTTCTACCACGAGTGGTTTGCCAAATTCATAGCAGACAGCAGCCTTCATTTTCATTGGGTGATTCCTTTGCGCTTCACGGGTGTTGAATGCGGATAGCTCTATTCTACCACAGCGACGCGTCGGGCCCTGTACCAACCGCTCCACGCCGCTAGGGTGCCAACCGCGGCGAGATGTGGTCAGGCTTACTAGGCAAATCATTTTTACAGGACTACACTAGTGCGGCAAGCCATCAATTTCTAGAAGCGGTTTGACACAGAAATATGCCGAGTCTAGACTTGACAGGTTTAGAAAACCTGTCAAGTCGCTGGAGCACGACCCTCGTTACCTTAGCCTAGCCTAGCCCCCCATTTTTACAGGAGATGCAAAACCGGAAGAGCCATGGTATAATAGACCTACTCGTCCACAAGTTAACCAACCAAAAAGCTTATGACCATAAACACGTCTCACCCACTGCAACGTTCCGCGACGGTTGCGCCGATCAAACTCAGCGCGATCAACGATTGGTCTATCCTCTGGCGCTGTTTCGGCTACCTACGCCCCTACTGGCTCACGACGTTAGGTACCTATGGGGCCATGTTGCTTCTGACCATTGCTGCGCTCATCACACCTCAATTTATCCGTTGGATTGTCGATCACGGGATCCGTGAACAAAATCTGTCACTCCTCACCTGGTCTACGATTGGGTTGTTGCTTTTGACGCTGGTCAAAGGTGCCCTCACCTTTCTCGAAGGGCGCTGGTCGGAAATTGCCTCGCAGAATGTCGCCTACGACCTGCGCAATCAGCTTCATCAGAAGCTGGCTGATCTCTCCTTTGCCTATCATGACCAGACTGAGACCGGCCAACTGCTCTCGCGTGCCATTCAAGATGTCGATCGCATCCGCTTTCTCACGGGGCGCGCCACCTTACGCCTGATTGGCAGTATTTTGTTGGCGGTCGGCACCTTGATCGTGTTGGCGATGATGAATGTGCAACTGGCCCTCCTGAGCATGGCGGCTATTCCGATCTTAGGCTACCGCGGCTATCTTTTTGGTCAGCAAATGCGCCCCCTTTCGATGGCTATCCAGCAACAGCTTGCCGTATTGACCACGCGCCTAGAACAAAACCTACGGGGAGCGCGGGTGGTGAAAGCCTTTGCCCAAGAGAAGGCCGAGATCGAACGCTTTGACCGCGAAAATCAGAAATGGTTTGATCTCTCGGCGGAGTCGGCACGGCTACAAGCGTGGAACACCCCACTGCTCGATCTGATCGCTAACATTGGCACCGTTTTTATCATCTGGTATGGCGGGCGGCTGGTGATTAACCAGCAGTTGACGTTGGGTGAATTAGTCGCCTTCTCCACCTACCTGAGCCAACTGATCAACCCTGTGCGGCGGCTGGGGATGATCATCCCTGCCATCGCGGTCGCGGCGGCGGCTGGTGAGCGGATCTTTGAGATCCTCGATACCAAGTCTGAAGTAGAAGACGCGCCCGATGCCTATCCGCTGCCACCGGTACAAGGCCATGTACGCTTTGAACAGGTCGGTTTTGCCTACTTTAATCGACACCGGGTCTTGGGCAATATTACCTTTGAAGCACCGCCAGGGTCTGTCATTGCCCTCCTGGGAGCCACGGGTTCGGGCAAATCGTCCATCATTAACCTGATTCCCCGCTTTTATGACCCAACCGAAGGCCAGCTTACCCTTGACGGCCACGACCTCAAAGCAGTCCAGTTGGCGTCGCTGCGGGACCAAATTGGGATTGTGCTCCAAGAGACAACGCTCTTTGCGGCAACCTTGCGCGAAAATCTGATCTTTGGCCGCCCCCAGGCCAGCGAAGCCGCAATGATGGCCGCCGCCAAAGCGGCCCAAGCGCACGACTTTATCATGGCCATGCCAGATGGCTATGAGACCTATGTCGGCGAACGTGGAGTGACCCTTTCCGGCGGGCAAAAACAGCGCATTGCCATTGCCCGGGCGCTCCTCAAAGATCCGCGCATTCTGATTCTGGATGATGCTACGGCCAGTGTGGATACAACCACCGAACGCGAAATTCAATTGGCCCTCCAGAACCTCATGCAAGGACGCACCGCGTTTGTCATCGCCCAACGCCTGAGCACCGTCCGCACGGCTGATCTCATCCTGGTGCTCGACCGCGGGCGGATTAGCGCCAGCGGCACCCACGAAGAGCTGCTCCAGACCTCCGAGTTGTATGCTCGGATCTATCATGGGCAGTTACAACATGAACAAACGCCACCTTAATCCGCTCTGCTCGGCCATAGACTAAAGGGTACGTCTTTGACCAGAGCTGTCAGGTTTTGCAAACCGAACAGCTCTTCCGTAAGTTGCGAAAACAGCGCCAGATCAGGAGTAGGAAGAGGGAGCAGAGCGATGAGCTTTTCGATTGGTTCAACCGGTGTTAACATGGGGCCGCGGGGCGCGTTACAGCGGGCCGGGGAGAATGAAGGGGGACGGGCCTTTGATCCGCGCATTATCATCCGTCTCTTGATCTTTGTCCGGCCCTATCGGGGGCGGATGACCATTGCCTTTGTCACCATGCTGATTGCGTCGGGGCTAACGTTGTTAACGCCCTACTTGATCAAAGTAGCGATTGATGACCACATCACCAATGGCAACCTTGCCGGGTTAAATCAAGTCGCGCTCTGGACTGCCGTCGCGTTTATCGGCATCTACCTAACCACGGCCTGGCAACGGTATATTCTTTCCTGGGTTGGGCAGCAGGTTTTGGCCGCGCTGCGCGGCCAGCTTTTTCGTCATCTCCAATATTTGCCCCTGCGCTACCACGACAATAACATCATTGGGGTGACAGTCTCGCGGGTGATGAATGATGTAGGCGTCATCAACGAATTGCTCTCCCAGGGGTTACTGACCTTGCTAGGCGATCTGATCCTGTTGATTGGTATCATTATCGTCATGCTCTCCATGAGCCCCCAGTTAGCGCTCTATACCTTTACCGTGCTGCCCCTGATGATGCTTGCCACGCATCTTTTTGCCCAACGGGCCAAGGTAGCCTTTCGCCAGACCCGCTCTCGCGTTGCGGCGGTGGTGGGCGATCTGGCCGAAAACATTGCGGGCATGAAGGTGATTCAAGCCTTCGCCCAAGAGGATGCCTCGCAAGCGCGTTTTGATGGTGTCAACCGCGCCAACCGCGACGCCAACGTGGCAGCCATGTCGCTCTCCTTTCTCTTTCTGCCCACGGTCGAGTTCCTGGGCATGGTCGCCACGGCAATTGTGCTCTGGGTCGGTGGTCGGGCCGTGATCAATGAGCAAGTCACCGTGGGCGTCTTAGTCGCTTTTCTGGCCTATGTCACCCGCTTCTTCCAACCGATCCAAGATTTGAGTCAGCTCTACACCACTATGCAACAAGCCATGGCGGGTGGCGAACGGGTGTTGGGCCTGCTCGACACGGTTCCCGATGTGGCTGACCCCCAAGACGGCAAAGCAATGGGGCCGATTACCGGCCAGGTGGCGCTGCGTGAGGTTAGCTTTCACTATCGCGACAATACGCCGGTTCTGCGTAATATCAACCTCGACCTTGCGCCAGGCCAAATGGTGGCCTTGGTTGGGCCTACCGGGGCAGGCAAGAGTTCGATTGCCAACCTCATTGCCCGTTTCTATGATGTGAGTGCTGGGGCGGTAGAGATTGACGGTGTCGATGTACGCACCGTCACCCAAGAATCATTACGCCGCCAAATGGGGTTAGTACCCCAAGATCCTTTTCTCTTTTCCGGCACCATTCGCGACAATGTCCGCTTTGGCCGCCCCCGCGCGAGTGATGCCGAAGTGGAAGCTGCGGCCCAGTGGGCCAATGCCCACGCGTTTATCATGGACCTCCCCGACGGCTATGACACGACCATTCTCGAGGGGGGCTCGAATCTGTCGGTGGGCCAGCGCCAGCTGATCTGTATCGCCCGCGCGGTCTTGGCCGACCCACGCATTTTGATCCTCGACGAAGCGACCGCCAGCATCGATACCGTCACCGAAACGCTCATTCAAGACGCGTTAGATCGCTTGTTGGAAGGACGCACTTCGATTGTCATTGCCCACCGCCTCAGCACAATCCGCAATGCCGACCTGATCTGTGCGCTCCAACAGGGGCAGATTGTAGAACGCGGCACTCACCCAGAGCTGTTGGCACGCAACGGCCTCTATGCCCAACTCTATCGCCGCCAATACCTGGATGTGGAAACCGCCGAAAGCTAGAGACAAGGGCCATCCATCCTTCGGCTTTTATCCTGTAGCCTTTTTCTACTACCAACATGGTATGGTTTTTCCTGAAGTGGTGATCAAGTGTGTTATACTCTAACTTACCAGCCGTCTGTCAAATTGCAATCGTACACAAGAGGAGGCCCCGGTGCGGGTAAGCTGTCATCAAGAAAATTTAGCCAAAGGACTCTCCATTGTTGGGCGCGCGGTTTCCTCGCGCACGACCATGCCCGTGCTGAGCAACATCTTGCTGGAAGCCAAAAACAACCAGTTGCGCTTGGCCGCCACCAACCGCGAGATTGGCATCAACTGTTGGATTGGGGCCAAGGTAGAAGATGAAGGGGCCATTACTGTGCCAGCGCGCCTCCTGAGCGAATTTGTCAACAGCTTGCCGCCCGAACGCATTGACATGGAATTAGCCGTGCGAACCCAAACGCTCCACCTGAGCTGTGCCCGCTTTGAAGCCAACATGAAGGGGATCGACGCCTTTGAATTTCCCCTGATCCCGACGGCGCAGGGCCACAGTGATCCCAATGACGAAGGCCATAACGCGGTGCCGATTGTTGATGGCATTCAGATGGAGCTGGAAACCGATGGTTTGCGCAAGATGATCGATCAGGTGATCTTTGCAGCCTCGAGCGACGAAAATCGCCCTACCTTGACGGGCGTCGAAGTGAGCTTCACCGGCGACCGCTTGACCATGGCCGCCACCGATGGTTATCGGCTCAGTGTACGGAGCGTTCCCCTCTCCCAAGGGATCAGCGAAGAGAAGATGACGGTGATTGTGCCAGCCCGCAGCTTGGGTGAGTTGGCCCGGATTAGCGCCGACGCGGATGAGGCGCACCCCGTGCAGGTGATTGTCACCCAAGCACGCAACCAAATTTTGTTTCAGTTACATGGGAAAGGCGAAGAGAGCCGCGGTGGCTTTCGCCAAGTCGAGTTGGTGAGTGAATTGATCGACGCGCGCTTTCCCGACTATCGAGCCACGATCCCCAAAAACTACAACACCCGCACGGTCGCCGACACAGCTTCCTTTTTAAAAGCGGTGCGCGTGGCGCTGCTCTTTGCGCGCGATAATGCCAACATTATCCGTCTGAGTGTCATGCCGGGGAACGGCGAAAATACAGGACAGATGCGGCTCACGGCCACCAGCGCCGAGATGGGCGACAATATAAGCGATGTCGATGCCATGGTCGAAGGGGATACGCTTGAAATTGCCTTTAATGCCAAATACCTCATCGATGTTCTCAGCCAGATCGATCAACCCCAGGTGGTGCTGGAGACGACCCAGCCGACCCGTCCCGGCGCGTTACGCCCGGTGGGGATGGGCGAAGCCGAATTTTTGCATGTGATCATGCCGATGCATCCGCCGCGTTAGGGAGAGGGCAGAAGACAGAGGGCAGAAGAGAGAGGGCAGAAGACAGAGAAGAAAATTAAGATAGGGAGACAAGACGGGGAGAAGCATGCGATGATGCAACTCTTTGCTTGTCTCCTTATTCAATTGGGGGGACTTTGAGCCGCATGCCAACAGCAAGATAGGCAGCGGAGGGTAGGATCTCGCGATTAGCAGCCACAATGTCATCAATCCACTTCACGTCCCCATAAAGCCGGTAGCTGATATCCCACAGGGTATCACCGGGCTGCACGGTATAGGTATCGGGCAGGCGCAACAGAAGATCAATGGCGCTGACGTTAGTCGCTCCGGGCACCGCCTCGGCCAAGGTGATCAAGGCTTGCCGGTCGGCAAAGGTTGGCACAATCCCTTTGAGCGAAAGAATCGTGCCCTGAAAATCTGCCGACACTTGTAGCGCGGCCAATTCTGTTTGGTCTAAGGTCAGCAAATAGCTTTGTAGATCAAAAGGCTGAGCCGCACTGATGCTAATGGCTTCGCCGGTTGTGCTGGCAGCAAGCGCTTCGGGGAGACGCGTGGGTGCGCTGCCCCCCTGCACTACGTTATTAGGCACATTGTTATTAGGCACATTGTTATTAGGCACATTGGGCGTCGCCGTGACCGTCGGTGTGATCGATAATCCTGGCTCAACCGTCGGCGCGCGCGCATCGACTGCTTCATCTTGCGTTGGGCGATAGACCGGCGCAACGAGGTCGTCGGTGGGAGTTGGGGCAATGGCCGTTTCTCCAGTAGGACCCAACAGCGCAGTTAGCAGGGTTGCATTCCGGAGCAGGAGAGCACTCACCCCAACAAAGACGACCAAAATCAGCACGAGGCCCGCTTGGGAGAGCAACCCCGGCTTTGCGGGTGGCACAAAGGTTTTGGTGGTGGTCAGCGGATGGACTTGCTCTAGCGTTAATGGCATCTCGTCGATCACCGCTTCCAGCGAGCGACCACGCTTGGCCCCTTTACTTGCTTCGCGCAGATCGCGTTGGCGCATTTGGTGCGAACGGAGCAGCCACTCACCTTCGGGGCGCAGCACATCATCCACAGGGATCGCGGCCACATGATGCCGCATTTGCTCATGGTCGCCCAGGCGTTTGGAGAGAATAGCCCCCAACAAGCGCAGCTCCGAGCTAGGCTGGTAGCGCAAGCCGCGATCGATCTCCTGTAGCGCCGTCGTGAGCTGGCCGCCAGCCGCTATTTTTGCCGCACGGTCATAGAAATATTTCGAAGCATAGACAGGATGCAGCAGTTCGCGCAGATTTTCGCCGCAGACCGAACAAAGTTCCGCATCCGGCGAAACATGAACAATGCGTCCACAGTTATAACAAACGACTTCTTGCATAAGCGGTCATCAATGAGTGGTTTGAAGGATTAGTGTCAATTGAGTCGAATCCACATCTGTCAGCCAAAAGCTGTCGGCCAAAAGCTTGAGTAAGCCGCTCGTAAGTGTACAACAGATACGTCGTTTTACCTACATCGCGGCCAACCTTTTAGCCGAATCATGTTCTAATTTATTGGATTCGGTCCGGTATCGTCATTATCTGGCACCGTGTGGCTATGGGCTAGGCAATCAGACGGTGTAGCCGGCACAGATTCAGGGCTAACTCTTATCGCTATACCCTAGATCATAGCGGTAGATCATAGCGCATGATATGCAGCAGAATTCCCCGTTGTTGCCGTTCACCGGTTTTCACAAAGTGGTGTCGCGCATAAAAACGTGCGGCCCACGCTGTTTCAAGTACGATCGTTGGACAGCCTTCTTGGGCAGCCAAGTTGATCGCATAGCACAGTAGTTGCGCCCCTAGCTGGCGGTTTTGATGTTGTGGAGCAATGGCTAGGGTTGTAATATTGAGGATCGTCCCTTGTGGGCTGTGTGTCACAGAAGGATCTTCGTCGAGGGCTGGCTCGCGCAGGGTTGCCCATTTTTCGGTGGTCAGATAGCCCAAGAGCGGTGAGGCTGGCGCGGCCGTCGCATCGGCGACCAACACCACACAACCAGCGGGAAAGACAGCCAAGCGCGCTTGAATGACAGCCGGGCTTTCAGCGGCCCCATAGCTGCCAAAGAGCGTTTGGTCCAACGCCACCAGTTGTGGCAAATCCGTCAACACCGCTTGTCGAATCACCGCTATGTCTCTCTTTTCCCCGAAAACGACGCCATAGGTGAACAGCCACTAGTGGTGATCTTGACGGGGTGGAAGTTCTAATGATTTCAATTCCCCCACCAGTTCGATGAGTCCTTCCACCGCGGCGGCCAAAAAGCGTTCGCCCTTTTCACGGGTTGCTTGGGTCGCATCGCCACGGACACCGCTGGTGCTCATGGTGCTCCAATAGGGCATCAGGGCTGCCACCGAACCATCGGCACGCTTCCCAGCCAGGAGATCGTTTTGAAAGCTAGGTGGCAGTGGTGTCCGTTCATCGACGGCTTTCTCCATTTCTACCAAGTCGGGACGCAAGGCCAAATAGAGCGAGGTTTCATATTCACCAGCATGGGATGCCCCCCCATAAGCAGACGTGCGGATCAGCTTCCCTTCTTCGCGTACTTTGCGAACACCCCAGTGATTCACCGCGGCGCAGTGCACCCGCCCTTCTGTCTCTACCACCGTCAGGCGAGAGGCCATTTCGAGCGGAGCGGTATTGCTACCATGGCCGTTCACAATCAAAATGCGCGTAAAGCCATGGTGGGCTAAGCTCAGACAGACATCTTTCACATAGTTGATAAAGGTATCCCAGCGGATGGTAATGGTGCCAGGGAAGTCCATATGATGCGGGCTATAGCCATGTGTAACCGCGGGAATCAGGACGGCTTCGGTAGGAATACGCGCGACGGCACGTTCACAAATTTCGGTCGCCAAGAGCACATCAACATCGATGGGCAGGTGGTAGCCATGATCTTCATAGGTGGCGACCGGCAATACAGCCACCCGTCCTTGCTGGACCGCCGCATGACATTCAGGCCAGGTCATCTCAGCATAGCGATATTTCATCGGCTCATTCCTCTTATTTATTGTAAGCGACATTGATTTCAGCGACAATTTTGTTGAGACCTTGCCACAATCTGCCGATTCAGCTAAGATATCCGGTGGCAGCACGATCCCAATCATTTTTTGTAGATGCATCAGCGCAATGTGTGGGTGCTTTTCCCTTCCTACGACAAAAAGCACCTTGCTGCTGTTCTACAGTTTCGTTAATCTGTTAGAAGTTACGCAGTTGATCAGCGTGACCAGAGAGCGGACAGGTTTGTTAAACCTGTCCGCTCTGGCCCAAGTGCGTAACGCCTATCTGTGTCAGAAAGGTTATTCCTTGTGGAAAAGCTGTATAGGATTGCGCAAGAGTTTACTCATCCGTACGCGGTGCAACAAGTCCAAGCCTATGGTGCTGGCAATGTCAATGACACCTATGTCGTCACACGGTTGCCGCCTGTTGGTGCGGATACCGACACCGTGAGGGAGGCTGCCCTGGTGCAGCCAACGCGCTTTGTGCTACAACGCGTCAACACCCATGTCTTTCGCCAACCGGATCTAATCTTGCTCAATATGCGAACCTTTCTAGAACACATGGCGCAACAGATTGGACAAGCTGAACCCAACCCGACCGAGCGCTGGGAAATGCCCCAGATCATCCCAACGGCAACGGGCTCTGATTATTATTTGGATCAAGCCGGTGATTTCTGGCGGGCGATTAGTTTAATCGAGCGGGCCAAAACCTACCCAAAAATTCGCGATGCTGCGCACGCCCGCGAATCGGGGCTCGCCTTGGGCCGTTTTCATCGACTCCTCAGCGGCCTTGATCCGGCTTTGTTACACGATACCTTACCAGGCTTCCACATTACGCCCCAATATCTGCAACAATATGACCAGAGCCTAACCAGTGAGGCAGCCCAAGCTCGCCAACAGAGCGCCGCCGCGGCCCAAGTCGCTTGGGCACAACAATTTGTCGCCGACCGCCGGGCGTGGGCCACCATTTTAGAGGACGCCCAGGCCCGTGGTGAATTACAGCTGCGGGCCATTCATGGCGACCCCAAGGTTGATAATATCTTGATTGATGATCAATCGGGCAAAGCGGTGAGCATTATCGACCTGGATACCGTCAAACCGGGCTTGGTCCATTATGACATTGGTGATTGCCTGCGCTCTTGTTGTAATCCGGCTGGAGAAGAGACCACGGATCTCGATAGCGTCATCTTCGATACCGATCTATGTCAGGTCATTCTTACTGGCTATCTCCAAGAAGCAGCCCACTTCTTTACCCCCGCCGACTATGCCTATCTATACGATGCCATTCGGCTCATTACGTTCGAGCTAGGCTTGCGCTTTTTTACCGATTATTTGGCCGGCGACGTTTACTTCAAAGTCAAGCACGACACCCACAATCTACAACGGGCCTTAGTTCAATTTCGGCTCGCCGAATGCATTGAACAAAATGAACAGGCCATCAAGCGGATCATTGCCGAACAACAGCACTAATTTCCATCTAATTTACTACCGTGCTGATTCAGTTCTTTACCCTTGTTGTGCGCACCGCCCTGATGAAGATTACCCATTAAATTCGGTAATCCAGCGCGGATTTCAATCAGCGCCTGCTCGGTCAAGCGGCGCGAAAGCGCACGAGTAAGGTCTACCGCTTTAATGTCTTACCCTTCATAAGGGACGGTGCTAGAGAGCAACGGCTTCAGCCTTGGGCGGTCTACCCAAAAGCTTTGTGAACACTGTATTTAACGCTAAAAAGGCTGAAATTTGTTTCCCTAAATCAGCAATATTGCGTAGAGCTTCCCACCGATTGGCTCTAGCGCAAGCGCGGTCCGGTTTGGCAAACCGGACCGCGCTTGCGCTAGAGCCAACCCGATGACAAAGTCTCTGGCGGACGCATAGGTGCGCAGCCTGCCCAGCAAGGCTTACCCGCAAGAGCTAGGCCCCTCGGCTAGCCAGCAAAGGCAAAGGTCGGTACGCCTTTGACGCCCGGCTTGGTGGCAAAGAGCGACCCCGCCAAGGGTTCACGCGCCAGCGCGGCGGCATCAAAGCCATTGGCCGCGCTGGTAATATAGAGCGTCGCTAGATCGGGCCCGCCAAAGGCACAGGCGGTGATCTGCGAAGCCGGTAAGGGAATCGTCGCCATCACTTCACCGGTAGCTGGATGCCAACGCCGTACGGCAGAACCGCCAAAGTGGGCCACCCACAACATCCCCTCGGCGTCAATTGCCATGCCATCGGGTAACCCCAAACCATCGGTACGAATAATGACGCGGCCATTGCCAATCGCGCCGGAGGCATCATCATAGTCAAAGGCGCGCACCGTATTGACCATCGAGTCGATGTAGTACATAGTTTTCCGATCCAGGCTCCAGACAATCCCATTGGAAATGCCAATATCGCCGAGCATCTTGTGCACCGAGTGATCGGCATCCATGCGATAGAGACTGCCTTGGGTGCTTTGGTCTTGATAGGCCATGGTGCCAGCCCAAAAGCGGCCAGCTGGATCACATTTCCCGTCGTTAAAGCGGTTGCCGGGCAAGTCGGCCTCTGGATCGGCCAGAAGGGTGATCGCCCCAGTGGCTGGCTCAAAGGCCGCAAAACCATCATAGAGCGCCAACATCAAGCCACCGGAAGCCCGTGGCACCACCGTGCCAACATGTTGACCGACATGGTAGCCCCGATTTTCGCCCGTTGCCGGATCATATTCATAAACCATGCTCGAAAGAATATCAACCCAGTAGAGAACGCCTTTGGTGGCATCCCAAATGGGACCTTCCCCGACCAAGGCGCGGATATCAACCAATAGTTCGACCTTTGCATCGAATTCGCTCATCTTTTCCTCCTCTGATAGGTATGGCAGGTGACAATGATGGCTGGGCGGTAGCTTTCGTCTGTAGCTTCAGTTTGTGGGAGCATCGCCACTGGCAACCATGGCGGAAAGCCACCGTGTGTTTTTGGTTCACTCCAGTTGTGCCGCATGATAACGTAGTACCGTTACTCGAGCGTATCGAGAGGATAGGTCACAACTGAAAGTAGCAAGCAGAGATGCTCTATTATCAACCATCTTGCCCAGATTAGGCAAGCGAAAAATAAGAACCGAGTCGGCCATCGGTTAGGGACGCAAAATCATCAAAATTCTTCATTGACGGTTCTCTGGCATTTGGTATACAATATACCCCATTCGCCTATCGTCATAGAGGTGAATATGCTCCCTAGGCGAGGATGCAGCCGTAGTACCCCCTTGTTTTTCATAGTCGTCGCCGTGCTGCTGAAGGCTAAAGATTGAATGCAGGCCATGATGCTAGCGGGTCCATGCCCTGGCTAGCATCAGTAGGGCAGGATTATTTTCTTATCGTTCACTAGCACCAAGCGCGTGTTGAGCAGTTCCACAACTTTGTAAAATCTAGGATTCTTGTCGGAGGTAACCAAATGAGTACGGATGTAAAACTGACCGAGCAACAACTTACCTTTTTTAACACCTTTGGCTATCTGGGCTTTCCGGGCCTCCTGGCGGATCGCTTCGCGGAGATCGAGAGCGCCTTTGAAGGGGTTTGGGGGGATCGGGGCGGCGGCCACAATGGCAAACCCCACGATGGTACGGCGCGTTCGTGCATTGTCCCCTTTATTGACCAAAGTGAAGTCCTCTCTTCCTTGCTCGACGACCCGCGCATTCACGGCATCGCCACAAGTCTGCTCGGTGAGGATTTTAACTACATGGGCAGCGATGGCAATTACTATGTGGGCGACACCCGTTGGCATTCGGATGGCTGGCATCCTCAAACGTTGCACATCAAGATTGCCTTCTACCTCGATCCGCTCACGCGCGACACCGGCGCGCTGCGCGTCATCCCCGGTAGCCATCGTTTAGGGGATAGCTATGCCGATGGACTGCAAAAGCAAATCCGACAGAGCACGGAGCTGTGGGGAAAAGAAGGCCAAGATGTACCAGCGATTGCCTTGGAGACCACGCCCGGCGATATCCTCGTTTTCAACCACAACACCAAGCATTCCGCCTTTGGCGGCAGCAAAGCGCGCCGCATGTTCACGATCAACCTTTGCCAACGCTACCCCGAAGCGCGCATCCAAGAGTTGCGCGATTATATTAGCGGCGGGGCGCGCTTCTGGATCGACCGTGCCTATGGCGAAAAGATGATACGCACCGCTGGTCCGATCCGGCAACGCCATCTGGAACAAGTGATGGCGAACGATGGACACCTGGCCGAGCTATCGCGCAAAGCCCGCGAAACTATGGCCGAACCCTCGCGCGGGTAAGGTAATTTTCTCAAAATAGAATTTGCGCTAGCGCAACGCTGACAGGTTTTCAAAATCTGTCGGCGTTGCGCTAGCGAGGCCACTCTTTGTGCATACGTCCCCGAAAATAGTAAAATAGCCGTACGTTGGCTAGGCATGTACCCCAGTCATTCAAGTTGTGGACTATCATCTCTCCTATGACACGCAAGCGTGTCGTGGACAATTTGCTACGCGATGGGCATAACTTGGGTTAGGACAGAAGAGGAGCAGAGCAGACCTATGCGCATTGCCATCGGTGGCATCTCAAACGAAAATAGTAGCTTTTCACCCGTCCGCAACCACCTAGCAGCATTTACGATTTACACCGACGCAGCGCTGCTCTCTTCGGGGCGCTACCCTTTTCTGGCCGCTTGGCCTGCCGTCACCTGGGTACCAACGCTCTTTGCCCAAGCCTTGCCAGGTGGCCCCATCGACGCAGAGACCTATCAGCAGTTGAAAGCCGGCATCTTGGCACGCCTCCAGGCTGCCGGACCGCTTGATGGGGTCTATCTCGACCTCCACGGGGCCATGTTTGTCGATGACCTACAGGACGCCGAAGCGGAGTTGGCTAGTGCAGTCCGGCAGGTCGTCGGCCCCCATGCGATCATTGCCGCCAGCATGGATCTGCATGGCAATATCTCCGCCCCGTTCACCGCCCAGATCGATCTGATTACAGCCTATCGCACCGCGCCCCATCGTGACACCCTCGAGACAAGGCAACGGGCTTGCGAACTCCTCGTGCAGGCCATCACCACTGGCGTGCGCCCGCAGATTGCCCTCACGCCGATTCCGGTCTTGCTCGCGGGCGAACATACACGCACCGATGTGGAACCAGGCACAAGTTTATGGGCCACCCTGCCCGCGATTGATCAGGTGCCCGGTGTGCTTCACGCCGCGCTCTTTGTTGGTTTTGCCTGGGTGGATGAAGCCCGGGCCCACGCCGCAGCGGTCATCAGCGGCACTGATCGCGCGGTCATCCAACGCGAGGCGAATCAATTAGCGCGCGCCTATTGGCAAGCGCGTCACCAATTTGGCTTTGGCACGCCCAGTGGCTCGATCGATGAATGTATCACCACCGCCTTGGCCGCGCCCGAGCCTTGTGTTTTCCTCAGCGACAGTGGCGACAATGTCACGGCTGGCGCGGTGGGCGATCTGCCGCTGTTTCTGGAACGGCTTCTGGCCCATGCCGTACCCAGTGCGTTGGTGGCGGGGCTACTCGATGCCGAAGCTGTTGCCACCTGTCAACGCGCTGGGGTTGGCGCGACGGTTGACACAACCCTTGGCGGCAAGCTTGATACGCGGCATGGCAAGCCATTACCCGTCCGTGGCAGAGTGCTACGCCTGATCGACGATGCCAGCCGCGGTCGCCAAGCAGTGCTCCAGGTAGATGGCGTCACCGTGATTCTGACGGCTCAACGGCTCGGCTTTACGACCATTGAGCACTTCACCAGCGTGGGCATCGACCCGTTGCACTATCGCTTGGTTGTCGTCAAACTAGGCTATCTCTTCCCCGATCTGATCCGTATCGCGCCCAAGGCGCTCCTGGCCCTCAGCCCTGGGGCGTCGGATCTAGCCCTTGAGCGCCTCCCCTATCACCAGATCCAGCGCCCAATGTATCCAGTAGATAAAGAATTTGCCTGGACACCGACCCCGTAGCGTACAATGGGGCTAGTTTCCCGTAGATCCATGACCAACCACACACGCGACGTTACGCGTCCTAGAAGGAACCAGCCTGATGAATGCAGATGAATTACGTGCCCTTCAAGCCCCCGTCAAAGAGAAATACCGCACCGAACCAGAAGCCGCTTTGATCACGCTCAAGGCCAAAGGCCGTATTGGGGAAGGGATTACCTGTAAAGTTGAGACCGGTCGCGCCATAGCCGAAGCCGGGCTACATCCAGCCACCGGCGGCGATGGCCTATCCCTTTGCTCAGGTGATATGCTCTTGGAAGCACTGGTAGCCTGTGCCGGTGTCACCCTCAAGGCCGTCGCCACCGCCATTGGCGTCACCCTGCGCGATGCCACCGTCCGCGCCGAAGGCGATCTAGATTTCCGTGGCACCCTTGGCGTCTCGCGCGAAGCACCGGTCGGCTTCCAAGCCATCCGCCTCGCTTTTGATCTCGACACCGACGCTACCCCCGAACAGCTCGCCTCGCTCATGAAATTAACCGAACGCTACTGTGTCATCTACCAAACCCTGCGCAACTCCCCGGAAATTACCGTTAGCCACGGGTAGGTCAGAAGACAGAAGGCAGAAGGCAGAAGACAGATTCTGACCTCTGACCTCTGCCTTCCGTCCCTAATCCACCGGCCAAATATGATTCCCCCCGGCATTGAGGGCAAGATTGCCGCCATCGACAGGCAGGAGAACGCCGGTCACGGCTCCGGCGGCGGCAGAGCAGAGAAAGATGGCTGGCCCCACAAACTCTTCGGGTTCTAACAGACGATTCAGGGGAATGCCCGCGACCAAGCGTTGGCGAAGCTTTTCCCCAAAGCGTGGATCGCCCAGAAGCTGCCGTTTGAAGGTTGGCGTGAGGACCTGGGCAGGCAAGATCGCGTTGACCCGAATCCCTTGCCCGGCATACTCCACGGCCAATTCTTTGGTCATCTGTGCGACCCCTGCTTTCGAGACGCTATAGGGGAAATTGCCCCGGCCCAGCGCGGACACACCTGCAATCGAGCCGATGTTTAGAATCGCGCCGCCCCCCGTCGGCAACATCCGCCGCAGGGCCTGCTGCGTGCAGAGGAAATAGCCAGTCAGATTGACGCGCAAGGTCCTTTCCCAATCGGCAAGCGCCAGTTCATCGGGGTGGACGCGGCTCGGGAAAACATAGGGTACATTCACCAAAATATCCACCCGGCCAAAGTGGGCATCGACGGCAGCAAAAAACGCTTCGACCGCATCGGGTTGCCCAATATCACAAGTATGCGCCAGCGCCGTGCGGCCCAAGGCGGTAATTTCGTGCCCAGTCTGCTGGGCCCCGGCTTCATCGATGTCGGCCACCGCCACGTTGGCCCCCGCCTGGGCAAAGCCCAACGCAATGGCATGTCCAATGCCGCCATTCGCCCCAGCACCGGTCACAACGGCGACTTTGCCGGTTAGATCAAATAACTGCTGTGTCATTGATTTCTCCTCTGTCCAAGCGTACCAAAGCGATTGCGCTACGAAGAGAAGCTACTTCTTGGTGTGTCTGTGCGACTCTTCGTAGCTAGGCTTTTTATTTTTAGATTGGCGTACCCCAGGCGAAGTCGGGGAAGATGTCGGGATCACCGCTGGGCTGGATCACCATCATCTTTTCGCATTTGCCCGTGGCTTCTTCGCTGTAACAGCCGGTTTCGATACAGACCACCATGCCAGCCTCTAACACCGTTTCGTCGGTGGGCACAAACCAGGGCGCTTCATTGACCGTTGTGCCGATGCCATGCCCCGCGTAGTGCCCCAACTGTAGGCCATAGCGGTCATAGGCGGCGCTGGCCGCGGCAAAGATATCACAAGCTTTGTTACCGGGGCGCGCTTTGCTCACGCCCGCGTAAAACGATTCGCGGGCCGCGCGGGCATATTGCTTTTGCACTGGCGTGGGCGCCGCGCCGATCACCATGGTGTTTGCCATATCGGCCCAGTAACCATTAACACGCGGGCTAATATCGAGTTCGGCAATATCCCCCGGTTGGGTTATATAGTCCATCGGGCCGCCAGGGGAAACACTCTTGTTGCGCGGGCCGCAGACCACTTCCCCGGCGATCATCAATTTGCCACCAACCTGTTCATGCATGGCTTTGGTCATCTCTGCCCAAATGGCAAATTCACTTTGGCCGGCCTGTTGGGTAAGGCGCATGAGCGTTTTGTGGGCAATGTTGACCGTCTCGGCCACGGCTTTGAGCAGGCCGATCTCGCGCGGTGTTTTGATTTTGCGCGCGGCCACCAAAGCCGGTTCGGCTTCTACAAACTCCGCCCGGGGCATTTCCTCGAGGACGATTTGGCGCACAAGCAAGGGTAGCGTACGCTCCTCGACGGCAATACGCACTTTGCCATTACCAACTTGGGTTTGACGCAGAGCCTGACGCAGGGCCTGGACAAAATTCTCGCGACGGTGTTGTTTCTCAAAAGGCGCAAAGACTTCCAAAATCCCAAAGCCGATCACCTCATCAAAGTCACTCTGCTGGCGGGCTGCCGCGGCATAGTGCCGATTCGCGACCAGCAGGCTCGTCGTCTCCGGCACGCCAAACAAGGCGATCACGGGGCCATAGTTCAGGTGCGCCAGCGGGCCAAAGTCTAGGGGAACTTCATAGTGGCTGACATAAGTCACATTTTCGGGCGCGGTGAGCAAGGCCCAATCAGCGCCGTGGGCAGCGAGTTCGGCGCGGGCCCGCGCCAATTCTTGGTTCGTCATGGTCTTTTCTCGATTCATGATGGTTAACACGATGATTAACATGGCAACAGGTGCATGTCAATTTACAAAAAAGCAGTTTGACACGATTCCATAATTGGTATACCATATACCAAGTTGCGCTTTTTGCAAAGTGCTACACAAAAGGGTACTCCCTACTCATAACCCAAGTTTACTTGCACATCTGCTTTAACAAAACAAGCTGGATTTTTTGATTCGTTCTGCCATTTCCTGTGATACCTATGGCTTTATTAGACCTGACACCGGTTGAACAACGCACCCTAAGTGATGAAGCTGCTGATCGGCTCCGCGCCGCCATTCGAAGTGGCGTGCTCCAACCCGGCTCGCGGCTGATCGAACGCGATCTGGCAGAGCGGCTAGGCATGAGCCGGATTCCGATCCGCGAAGCCATCCAACGCTTAGTCGATGAAGGATTGGCGCGCAAGCTCCCCCACCGTGGTGCCCAGGTCTATACACCGACGCGTGAAGAGATTGAAGAGATCTGCTCTTTACGGGTGGTCCTGGAACGTTTTGTCGCTGAACGGGCCATCGAACGCTGGCAGCCACACTATGAATTTGAGTTACGGCAAATCATTCAGCACATGCGGTTGGCGGGCAGCCAGCAGGATCTGCAAGAAGTCTATGCGCAGGATTACCGCTTTCACCATACGCTCTGGCAAATTGCCAACCATAGTATGATGATCGAAGTGCTCTCCACCCTGCGGGCACGGATTAGCCGCTTTCTCTATGAAGCCAATGGTGCGCTGTCCATGAGCGAATTAGAAACACATATTACCGATCACAACAAGCTGATCGACGTGCTCCTGAGTGGGGATGTGGCCGAAGCCCAAGATTCTTTTATGCAGCATGTCCTAGGTGCCAAAGAGCGTATTCTCACATATTGCCATTTATCCTGAAATGCTTGTCAATTGATAGCTCCCCCACGGTTGACGCGAAACGCGCCAATCATGTTAATCGTTTTGTGTCCAGCCGATGCCCTGTGAATGGGATAAAGAGTAGCTGCACGGCAAACCGTGGCGGTAGCGCATTCAACGCGGAATAGAATCACGCGGCCTAGTGGGCAAACGCATTATCTATGCGAAGAGGCCCCTTTCAGTTCGCCACGCGCCGACTCTCCCACGCGCCTAGAAATGGCACAATGGCAATCGCTCCCAGGCCGAAAGTGTAACTACGCTGTTTCTGCCCCAACGCGCGTTGACACACCAGCGCCCCTGGGTTTTCGACAAGCTAGATAAACTTTGGGTTCAACCGGCAAATACCAACGCTCAAATTGGTCGCTCCCCAACTAGCCCAATTGCGCCACCCGTTGGGCATTGTGACGCCGGTACTACACTTTTCGGGGTAACCATAGATGAACCTAGGATTGACCCTGTTTGATCTGGTTCAAGGAGGAAAGCATGAAAGCCAAGGGAGTAAGTCGACGTACATTCTTGCACTTCACCGCGGGGGCGCTCGGCGTCAGCGCCCTGGCGGCTTGTATGCCATCGTCATCGCCCCCGCCCGCTGCGCAACAAGAGGCCGCTAGTGGCGCAGCCGCGCCCGAAAGCACAACGGGTACCTTGTGGGGCCTGCAATATGATCCCCATGTGGCAACCTACAACCGGCTCGCCGATCTCTTTAAGGAGCAAAGTGGCATCACCCTAGCGGTCGAGCCCCAAGGCTGGCCCCTGGAAACCAAATTGATCGCCGCGCTCTCCGCGGGGACACAACCCGATGTCATCTGCATTATGGGGAAGGTTATGATCCCGCTCCATATTCAGAAAGCGATCATGCCCTTGAAGGAAAGCGTCTACGATGCCCAAGGGGTGAATCCAGAGACTGACTTTATCGGTGACGCCATCGGTGCATACACTTGGGAAGGCGAACTCTATGGCGTGCCGACCGAGGTGAACAGCGTTGGCAGCTTTGTCAATGTGCCAGTCGATGATGTGGAAGCTGCCGGTCTGACCACCCAATATCCCCCGACCAATGGTGAACCTTTCTTTGCCAGCTACGAAAGCATGTGGGAATTAGCCAAAGCGCTCCAAGTCGAGACCAACGGCAAGGTCGAACGTTGGGGACTGAGCAGCAAAGGTTGGGACAACCAGAGCTACCTCGGCATTTTGCGCACCTTGCTGGCCAACGATGGCACCGACTGGTGGGACAACAACAGCAAGAGCTTCCACATCAACAGCGAAGCGGGCGTTCGCGCTATGGAACTCTTTGCCGAAACGCCGGTGAAGCTGGGCATTGAAACCGAGCTTGACCAAAATCATGCCGATGCGGCGCTGGCTGGCAAAGTAGCATTGGCGCGCGGCTCAACCGGGCCAGCGTTGCAAGGGCGCGATTTGGGCTACAACTTCTTTATGAGCGGCGTGCCCAAAGTCATTGGCGACGAGCCGCCGCTATTGGTGGGCGAGGCGGGTTGGGGTTTTGCCGCGCCCAAGAACAGCCGCAACCCCGATGTCTCCTTGGCCTTCTTGCGGATGATGGCAACCGAAGAAGGGCAACGCACCTATTCAATGATCTACAGCGGCTTGGTGCCAGCCTGGGCGGGGCTGGTGGGCAAGTTTGATCATTTCGCCGATCCGAGTGAGGATAGCCCCAATGTCCTCTATGCCAAGCTGAGTATGGATCACCTGCTCCCGCAAACTCAATACTATGGCGAAGGCTTTGGCTACCCAGCCGAGGTAGACGGCATTGGTGGGGAAATCTGCTCCTTGGTCCGCCAAGGCGAATTGACCGCCGCCGAAGCCGTTGCCCAATACCAGGAGCGCTGTGAAGCCCAATATCAGCAGTTTTTAGAGGATACGAAGAACGTCACCGGGTAAGCTTGTTTCTAGGCTAGGAGTTACGCATCTCCCCAGACAGTTAGGTTTCGAGCAGCCAACGGGCATGTCAAGGCGAATCTAGCTGCGCAGCTTCTATCTATTTTATTTATTTGTAATTTGGAGGAATACATGAAAAGCAGTGCAATCTCGCGACGAAGTTTCTTGAAGTACACCGCAGGTGCAGTCAGTGTCAGCACGCTGGCGGCTTGTATGCCATCCGCCCCGGCACCCGCTGCCCAACAAGAGGCGACCAGTGGTGGCGCCGCCGCTCCGGCCCCCGAAAGCACGAGCGGTGTGCTCTGGGGCTTGCAATACGATCCCCATGTCGAAACCTACAAGCGGCTCGCCGATCTCTTCAAGGAGCAAAGCGGGGTCACTTTGGCGGTTGAGCCCCAGGCTTGGCCCTTGGAAACCAAGTTGATTGCCGCCCTCTCCGCTGGCACCCAGCCCGATGTTATCTGCATTATGGGCAAAGTACTGATCCCGCTCCACATTCAGAAAGCGCTCATGCCCTTGAAGGAAAGCGTCTATGATGCCCAAGGCGTGAACCCAGAGACCGACTTTATCGGTGATGGCATTGGCGCGTATACTTGGGAAGGCGAACTCTACGGCGTGCCCACCGAAGTGAATGGGGTCGGCCAAGTCGTAAACGTGCCCGTTGATGATGTAGAAGCCGCCGGTCTGACCGCCCTCTACCCGCCCACCAATGGCGAGCCCTTCTTTGAGAGCTATGAAAGTATGTGGGAATTAGCCAAGGCGCTCCAGGTGGAGACCGATGGCAAGGTCGAACGCTGGGGCCTGAGCAGCAAGGGCTGGGACAACCAGAGCTACCTGGGCATCCTGCGCACCCTCCTGGCCCCCGAAGGCACCGACTGGTGGGACAACAACAGCAAGACCTTCAACATCAACAGCGAAGCGGGCGTCCGCGCCATGGAACTCTTTGCCGCGACTCCTGTGCAGATGGGGATTGAAACCGAACTCGACCAGACGCAGATCGATGCGGCGTTGGCCGGTAAAGTGGCGATTGCTCGTGGCAATGGCACGCCAGCCGTCCAAGGGCGTGACTTGGGCTACAACTTCTTCTTGGCTGGCGCGCCCAAGATCAATGGCGCCGAAGCCCCCTTCTTCGTGGGTGAGGCTGGTTGGGGCTTTGCGGCACCACGCAATTCCAAAAACCCCGAGGTCTCGCAACAGTTCCTACGCATGATGTGTACGGAAGAAGGCCAACGGGGCTATTCGGCCATTTACGGCGGCATTATTCCCGCTTGGGCTGGCCTCGTCGGCAATTACGACTACTTCGCCGATCCGAGTGAGGATAGCCCGAACGTGAAGGCTGCCCAGCTCAATGTGGATCATCTGCTCCCGCAGACCCGCTACTATGGCGAAGGCTTTGGCTTCCCCTCCGAAGTCGACGCGATTGGTGGGGAGATCTGCTCTTTGGTGCGCCAAGGCGAATTGACCGCGGCCGAAGCCGTTGCCCAATATCAGGAACGGGCCGAAGCACAATATCAGCAATTCTTGGAAGATGCCCAAAGCGTAAGCGGGTAAGGTTGCTCATTTAGTCATTGGTCCTTTGTCATTGGGCATTCGTCATTGGTCATTGGTCCTTTGTCATTCGTCATTCCGCACATGGTGGTAAACGAGTGACAAGGGACAAGTGACAAAGGACCAATGACAAGTAACAAAGGACAAAGGACAAGTGACAAAGGACCAATGACAATAGACAATAGAGAGCAGGGAGAAAGATCATGACGCAACGCGCAGGTGCGTTAGAGAGCCACCGTCCCCTGACGGTGCGACGTTCGCACGGCATTGGCGCCACCATCCGTAGGATACTACGTAAACCACAATTTTGGTTTGGCGTCACTGTTATTATCCCCACATTGATCTGGTATTGGTTCTTTGCCTACCAGCCGATCATTTTGGCCTTTCGCTTGGCGGTGGTCAAATATCAAATACTCGATCCAGCTGGCAGCCCCTTTGTCGGGCTCGATAATTTCCGCCAGCTCTTTGCCAATCCCCTCTTTATGATTTCGGTGCGTAACACGATCTCTTGGGCCGTTTTTTCCTTTGTCGGCATGTTGCCCCTCAGCTTGGGCATTGCCCTCTGTTTGGTCAATGTCCGCCATGGGCGCAACCTCTATCAAGGGATTCTCTTTTTGCCGGTGGTGATTTCCTTGGTAGCCATTGCCTTGCTCTTCCGCATGCTGATGGACCCAGAGATTGGACAATTTAACCGCATCTTGGAAAGCATTGGCCTGCCCCCCTTTGACTGGCTTTCCAGCTCCAAGACAGCCCTCCCAACCGCGGTTGGGATCGGTATTTGGAAGGGGCTTGGTTTCTACATTGTCATCTTGACAGCGGGCATGCTCAATATTCCGATGGAGATCCATGATGCCGCCACGGTGGATGGCGTGAATGCATGGCAACGGTTCCGCTTTATCACGCTGCCGCTGCTTTCCCACACGTTGGCGTTGGTGATGGTGATTCTGGCTATCGGTGCTTTGCAGGAATTTACAGGCGTCTTTGTCTTGACCAACGGTGGCCCAGGCAATTCGACCTACATGTTTAACCTGCTTATCTACCAAGAAGCCTTCCAGGATATTCGCTTTGGCACCGCGACAGCAGCCGCGCTGATCCAATTTGTCTTTATCATCATCATCACCGTGCTGCAACTACGCTTGATTCGGCCATCGTGGTCCTATTGAAAGGTTATTCACCATGCAAGCCACCCAACGTCTAACGCGCCCGGCGCGCCCTTGGCTGTCGTCCGCCATGATGGGCCAACTCGTTTCGCACGCGATTCTGTTGTTCATGTCGCTCTTGGCGATTTTGCCCTTCATCTGGATGATCTTCGCCTCGTTCAAAACCTTTAGGGATTTGGTGAGTTCGAAGTCGATGTTGCCCGAAGTGTGGACGGTCAACAACTATGTGGAGATTGCCAGCCGCGTCAATTTCCCGGTTGCCTTTCTCAACAGCACGATTGCGGCGACAGTTGTTACGCTGGCGACGCTGTTAACCTCGGCGGCGCTAGGCTTTGTCTTTGCCAAATATCACTTTTGGGGCAAAGAAAAGCTCTTTCTACTCATGCTCTCGACCATGATGGTCCCCTTTGCCGTAATCATGGTGCCGCTCTACCTCACGGTCACCGGCTTTGGGTTAGCCAATAACTTGGGCGGCATCATTATTACGGGCCTGTGGTCTTCGTTTGGCATGTTTATGTTGCGCCAGTTTATGGAGACTATCCCCGTAGAGCTGATCGATGCGGCGCGGATCGATGGTGCCTCGGAATGGCGCATCTTTGCGCAGATTGTCTTGCCCCTCTCGGGTGCGCCGCTCGCAGCGTTGGCGATCTTCTCGTTTCTCGGCAACTGGGATAGCTATCTGTGGCCGCTCGTCGTGTTGAGCAGCCCAGACAAACAGACCTTGCCGCTCATTTTGGCCGGTCTGCGCAACCTCTGGTGGACCCGCTACGAAATGTGGGCCGCCGGTTCGATGCTGACCGTGATTCCCGTCATGCTGATCTATAGCCTAGCGTCCAAATACTTTATCCGCGGCATTGCCATGACGGGGTTAAAGGCGTAACTACTTTACCAGATGACTTGAACATCATACTGGCGAATGAAGGGGTCATCGGTCAAAATTGGCACGTTCTCGCTAGAACTTTGCGCGATCAAGATGCGATCAAAGGGATCACGATGGTGAAGAGGCAAGTGATAGACCTGTAAGGTATGGTCGACTCGAATCGGCAAAGTGACAAAATAATTCGCGGTCAACTGATCGATGACAAATTGTTCTAATGTGGTTGCACTGCCGGGTAAGCTTAACTTACCGAGTTGCGTTTTAATCGCAATTTCCCAGCTACTGGCCGCGCTAAACCACAACTCATTGGCACCATCCCGAATAATCGCATCAACGCGCGCGGATAAACGCGGATCATTATCAATCCACCAGAGAAATGTGTGGGTATCAAGGAGATAAGGCATTCTTTCCCTTACGGCCCTTTCCCTTCAAAGGTATCCAAAATATCATCTGGCAAAGGTGCATTAAAATCCGACGCAATCTGTATTTTCCCTTTTGCACTACCAGGGATGCGTTGTAAAGGCTTTTGTGTATAGGGCACAATGCGAGCAATCGGTTGGCCAGCTTTGGCAATAATGATCTCTTCACCGATCGCAACGCGTTGTAACATTTTGGACAAATGTGTTTTAGCTTCGTGAATATTCACTATGGTTGGCATGGTCTATCCTTTATTATCCGTGTTCATTCACAAGCGGCCCCGGGAAAGGCACGCCATTGGAGGAGCTACGTCAGCCAATATAAACTAAGTCATAGACTAAGTCAAGGTTATCAAATTTTCAGATAAGCAGGTACCTATGCAACTCACACAAGCACAAGTTAACTTTTTCAACACCTTTGGCTATCTCTGTATTCGGCAACTATTCTCGCCCAGCGAAGTCGCCGCGATCACCAAGGGCTTTGAATGGTCGATCCAACAACGGGGGGGCGGGAACATTCATGATGGTTCCAAACGCACCATGTTTGGCGGGCCGATCGAACACACGCCAGAGATGTGCGCCATTCTCGACCACCCCAGCATCCTGGGCTTAATCAGCGGCGTCATCGGGGAGGATTTCAACTATTGTAGCGGTGATGGCAACTACTACAGCGGTGACACCCGCTGGCATCCCGATGGTAACTGGGGTCAGCTCTTTGCCGTCAAGGTCGCCTTCTACCTCGATCCCCTGACGCGCGACACAGGTGCGCTGCGGGTCATTCCTGGGAGCCAAAGCCCCGACCATTTCATCCGTCGCAATAAAATTAACGTCAACCAGAGCGAAGAACTCTTTGGCGTGCTGCCGCGCGACTTCCCTGGGAATATTGCCCTGGAAACTGAGCCCGGCGATATTGTCATTTTCAACCATGATCTCTACCACGCCGCCTACGGTGGTGACCAACGCCGCCGCATGTTCACCATGAACTGCATTCGCCGCGCCAAAACCGAAGAAGACCTAGCAACGGCGCGTAAATACCTGAGCGTCCATTCGGCGGGCGGGGGCAATTTTGACACCGGCGCGGGCATGTTCTTCCCCACCATGATCGACACCGCCGATGCCAAGCGCATGATCCACCTGGAACAGCCCATTGCCATTCATGACGAATTATTCCCCCAATTTGCCCGTAAACGAGCGGCCTGATGATGCGTCGCAAAGACGCGATCAGGTCTCTGGTCACGCCGAGCAACTGCGTAACTTCTACCGAATGAAAGCTTATGACAACGAATACCAACACCTGGTGTGAGCTGCTTGTTCAGCAAGAGCCCTATCCAACCCTCGCCTATCGCACGGCGTTGAATGTATACGAAGAGTCCTTGATCCACGGGCAGCTTGTGGGACGGGCGTGGAATGGCGCTGGTTTTGCCAACGCTTGGGAAGAAGGCACCCGCCTTGATCCCAACAAACATCCAACGCCCCAGTCCTTTTGGCTAGAGATCGATGGTCAACTCCTGGCTTCCCACTGGGAATGGATCAACCTGGAGCAACAGCAGGCGGAACAGGGGCTCCACACCATTCTGACCCTGCGCCACACGGTGCGGCCCGTGACGGTCCAAGTGCATATGTTGCTGGATGGCACGGCGGTCTTTACCCGTTGGTTGGAGATCACCAATACAGGCACGCAGCCCGCCGCCTTGGGGGCCGTCTCCCCGTGGAGTGGTGTCCTGTTGACCACCCCGCGGTGGCGGCTCCACCTCCCCGATGGCGACACGCCGCTCTATTCGGTCGGCTATATGGAAAACCCGCATTGGGGCAACGAAGGCGACTTCCAATGGAAGCCCGTGCCGAATGCCGGGTTACAGATCAACGGGCGCTATCGCCGCGACCGCCATCGCCACCCCATGTTTGTGCTGCGCAATAACGCCACCGGTGAACATTTTATGGGGCAGCTTGCCTGGTCCGGCGGCTATCTCTTTGAATTTGATCTGGACATGGATCAGGGGACCACCGATCAAGCGGCGCGAATCTTCTTCCGGGCCGGGCCAGACGCGCCAGCACCCCAGCGGATCATTGCCGCGGGCGAAACGATCAAGACGCCGGAAGTCCACTTGGGGCTCACCTTTGGCGATCTCGATACAGCCATTCATGCCATGCATGATCACCTGCGCCAGAGTGTCTTCTTGCCCCAACCGCGTGGCCGGGGCGGCTGGATCGAAACCGGCATTGGCCCCGAAGTCGAGATCACGGTCGATCAGGTCTTTCACCAAATCGAGACGGCCGCGGCCATTGGGTCGGAGGTCTTCTTTATTGACGCCAGTTGGTATGCCAAGCCCTACAGCCACTGGTGGAATACCGTGGGCGACTGGAGCGCCGATCGCGCGCGCTTCCCCGCTGGGCTCAAACCCTTCCGCGATCGTGTCCACGAAAAGGGCATGTTGTGGGGCTTGTGGATGGACGCCGAGCGGATCGGCAAAGAGAGCCAAATTTACCAAGCACACCCCGAATGGCTGTCGGTAGGCTACCATGGCGAAGTCATCAATGGCAATATGCTCGATCTGACCAACCCGGCAGTCACCGCCTGGATGGAAGAGCAGATCAGCCGGGTGATCGAAGAGAACGAACTGGACTTTTTCCGCCTGGACTACAATGTGCCCAATGTCGGCCCTGGTGCGCAACATACGCGCGATGGCTTTGTGGAGAATGGCTATTGGCGCTATTACGAAGCGCTCTATGCCAGCTATGAACGGCTACGGCAGAAATATCCCAACGTCATCTTTGAAAACTGCGCGGGCGGTGGTGGCCGCACCGACCTGGGCATGGTTCGCCGCTTTAGTCACACCTGGGTCACCGACTGGCAGATTGCGCCACGCGCCTTTACCATCACCAATGGCATGACCATGGCCCTACCACCCGAATATGTAGACCGGCTGGTGGCCGGCCAGAATGGGCACATTACTGCCGAGTTGGATTTCCAAACGCGGTTATTGCTCTTTGTCCGGCCAACCCTGGCCTTCTTTAACCCGCTGGGCGCGGGCTGGAGCCCCCAACAATTGGCGCGCATCCGCCACTTTGTCGATCTCTACAAAAACTTTGTGCGCCCCTTTATGAACACCGGACGCATCTATCATCACACGCCCAGCTTGACCGGGCCAGAGCCACAAGGGTGGGGGGTTCTCGAATTGGCTGCGCGTGACCACAGTCGCGGCCTTGCCGGGATCTTCCAACTGGCGACTCCTCGCGCCAGCGAATATCTGCTGCGGCTGCGGGGGTTGGATCTGAGCAAGCGCTATCAGGTCACCTTCGACAACAGCGGCCAAAGCTGTATCCTTGATGGCTTTACCTTGATGAAGAGCGGTATTCCGATCCGCCTAGAGGGGGCCTTGACCTCAGAACTGTTGCGCTTTGAAGCGGTTGCATAATGGATTCCGAACCCTGACAGGTTTTCAGAACCGGTTAGGGTTTCTGGGAATATACCCCGCTTGCGTAAGTCCTACCTTCGTTGAAGCTGTACGCGGTAAACAGGATCGGGTATAATTTGATCGATGTGATGAGAGCAACCTGTCCGGTTTTACTGGACAGCACTTGCCCACAACGATTCGGTTGAATGAGCAAAGCAAGCAAAGGAGGCTTGATGCAAAAGGTCGAAACATTTGATGTCAAGTACAATCAGCAAGGGGAACGGGTCTTTGATTATGGGGATGAGGGTACGTACCGCCGTGATCTCTATGCATGGACCAGTTTAGCCCAAGGCGTGAACGGCTTTGACCAAGTCACCGCGGCCCAGATTGCCCAGTTCCATGAACAAGGCTATTTGGTGGTGAACAATGCCTTTACGCCCACGGAAGTCCAAGACGCGCTGGATGGGCTGCTCTATCTACTCTCTGGGCAAAAAGCCGACTATCAGAATGTCATGTTTGAGAAGAAGGCACGCGGTGCGGCCTTAGATGCCATGCCACCCGAAGTGCGCCAGGACTATGTGCGCAAGTTTATGTGGTTCGTGGATCACGATGTGCGGCTCCATGCTATGGCCCATCACCCCCAGCTAATCGATCTGGCCACCCGCCTGATCGGTGAGCAACCTGCGATCTTTCAAGACATGGCGCTGCTCAAGCCACCCAAGATCGGACGCGAAAAGCCGTGGCACCAAGATCATGCCTACTTTGATCTGCCCCTCACTACCACCGTGGTCGGGGTCTGGATCGCGTTAGACGAGGCTACCACCGATAATGGCTGCATGGTCATTTACCCGAACTCGCATAAGGCAGGGCCAGTCATTCACTTCCAACGGCGCGATTGGCAGATCTGCGACAGCTTTGGCCGCCAGCAAGAGGTGGTCGCGGTACCGCTCAAACCTGGTGGCGCGCTCTTCTTCCACAGCTTGATCCAACATGGCACCCCAGCCAACAGCAGCACGGCCCGCCGCCGCGCGGTGCAGTTCCACTATGCTCCGGCCAGCGCCAAAAAGGCCGACCAGAGCGAGCGGCTCGCCCTCTTCGGCTCCGAAGGCAAGGATGTCACCTGCTAAGAAACGGTTTGCAACGGTCTCCTTAGACCTGACAGGTTTTTGAAAACCTGTCAGGTCTTCGCTCATTCTACCCCTACACCTAGCCTTTTAACCCCGTCGTTACAATCCCTTCGGTAATGTAGCGCTGTGCCACCAGATAGAGCACAATACAGGGCGCGACAAACATCACGCTGCCAGCCATTTGCGTGGCAATTTCGCCATTCGAGCGGAAGGAGCGCAAAAAGTTGATACCCAGCGCAAGCGGGAATAAGTCGCTGTCACCCAGATAGATCAGCGGATTCAGAAAGTCATTCCAATAGGTGACAAAGCCAAAGATTGCCACAGTTGCCAGCACCGGCTTGGAGAGTGGCAAGAGAATACGCGCGTAGATGGTAAATTCGTTCGCGCCATCGACCTTGGCCGCGTCATCAAGTTCGGTGTTGATCGTGAGGAAGAACTGGCGGAACAAAAAGATCGAAAAGGCTGGACCAAACCAGGGGGGCAGAATCAGCGGGAAAAAGGTTTCGATCATGCCCAGCGTTTTGAAGAGCACAAAGGTGGGCACCATCGTGACCGGATAGGGAATCATCATCGTGGCAAGGACGAGCCCAAAGAGCCACTGACGGCCAGGAAAACGGAGCCGAGCAAAGGCAAAGGCTACCAAAGAGGCAGAGAATAGTTCTCCCAATAACGAGAGCGAAGTGATGATCAGGCTATTTTTGAAAAAAGTGGTGAGGGGAATCAGTTCAAAGACCTTGGGGTAGTTTCCCCAGATCAAGACCTGTGGGAAAAATTCGGGCGGGAATTTCATCCCCGCGCCCGGTTCTTTGAGCGACGAGGCCAGCATCCACCAAAAAGGCAAAATAAAGGCCAGCCCGAAGCCCAGCAGCAGGAGGTAAACAAGGCTTTGGCGCAACAGGCCGCTAACGCGATAAGCCAACAACGACTTGGGTTGGTGTGATCTAGCCATTGCGTTCCTCGCCTTCATAATAGACCCAGTTAGACGAAGTGCGCAGCAAGAGCAGAGTACAGCTAATAATGATCAAAAAGAGCACCCAGGCCAACGATGAGGCATAGCCCATTTCAAACCAGGTAAAGGCATTTTTATAAAGGTAGTAGAGATAAAAGAGCGTTGCATTGCCCGGCCCACCTTGGGTTAGAATGAAAGCCTGGGTAAAGGTTTGGAAGGTATAAATAATGCCGGTGATCGCCACAAAGAGAATCGCGGGCGAGATCAACGGCAAGGTGACATGCCAAAAGCGCTGCGCCGCCGTCGTCCCGTCTAGCTCAGCCGCTTCGTAGAGCGACCGTGGCACACCTTGCAGGGCAGCAAGAAAGATCACGACATTCCCACCGATGCTCCATAGGCTCATTAACACGAAGGCCCACAACGCCCAGCGCGGATGCCCTAGCCAGTTGGGGCCAGGAATCCCCACCCACGACAGCAGATAGTTGAGCACACCAAAACGGTAGTTGAAGATCCACGCAAAGACTGTCGCCACGGCCACGCCCGAAATAATCGAGGGTAGATAGAAGATCAGGCGAAAGAAGCCACGTCCGATAATCGGCTGATTGAGCAACACGGCGATCCCCAACGCAGAGCCGATCCCTAAGGGCACACTGAGCAAGGTGTAGCGGGCCGAGACATCCAGCGATTTGAAGAAGAGATCGTCTGTCAGCATGCGCGTATAGTTGGCAAGCCCGATCCAGCGCGGTGCGGCGATCACGTTGTACTGGGTAAAGCTAAAATAAAGCGAAGCCAGCATCGGCCCGGCCAGAAAGACCAGAAAACCAATCAGCCAAGGGCTCAAGAAAAGATAGGCAATGAGCGCCTCGCGGCGGCTTTGGGCATGGGGCCGTTTGGGCTGGATGGCACTGAGTGTGGTCACGCGGACTCCTGTGCGAAAAAGGGTGGATGATTGGGCCATTAGGGGAGTGGGGATAACGAAGCGCCCCATCCCCTGTGGCTCATGGCCTTAACTACGGGCGAGTTCGGCGTCGATCTGGGGAACGACGGTTGCGGCAGCGTCGGCAGCCGATTTCTCGCCGATAAAGACGAGATCGAGTTCGGCCTGGATCAGCCCACTGATCTTGTCCCATTTTGCCCCAGCGCCGGGAATACGGAATTGATTGGGTTCATTCGCCAAGGTGATCAACGGTGTATAGCCGAGTTGGCGGTTGGTTTCGGTATCAAATTGATCGAGCAATTGCTTGAGCGGCGGAATGGTAGGCGTGGCGGGATCGATCACGCGATTGAGGACAAATTCACGGGCAAATTCCCAAGCCGCAGCGGGCTGCTTGCTTTGGGTCGAAATCCCCCAACACCAGGTGTGTTCATACCAAGTACGCGTACCGGCATTGGCCTTGGGCGAGAGAACCGCCTTCCAGTTGAGATCGGGCGTCTCTTTCAACGTCGCCACATCCCACGTGTTCCCCAAAAAGAGCGAGGTTGCGCCGGTCTTGAGCGCGTTGATCCCGCCTTGCATCTGGCGGATCGAGTCGGTGGGAACCACGCTCTTGTCCACATTTACCAGATCGGCCCAATATTGGAGCGCTTCCACGGCCTTGGGATCGGCCAGGGTGGATTGGCTCTGGTCGGGGTTGAAAATATCCCCACCATTGGACCAAATCCAGTAGGTCCACGGGACAAACCAGAGATCAAAGGCCAGCCCATAGCGATCGGGCATATCACCGCTCCCCTTGACCAGCGCTTGGGCCATGGCCCGTAGATCGTCCCAAGTCCAATCGGCATCTGGCTCGGCAATGCCCGCTTCGCTCAAATGGTCAGCATTGTAGTAGACAGAGGCCGGGCCGGGCATAAAACCAATCAACAGGGCATAGATGCTGCCTTCCCAAGTCGCCGCATCGACTGCCGCCGGGACCAGGTCATCGCGTTTGATCTTGGCGTCACTCTCCAGATACGGATCCATGTTGACCAGCGCGCCATTTTGGGCGTAGGGTTGAATATAGCCCTCCCACATGTCATAGAGATCGGGCATGGTCCCGGCGGCAATCTGGGTTTGTAGCTTTTCAAAGTAGTTCTGGCCACCGGCCAATAACTCCATATCAATGGTAACACCCGAGCGGGCCGCCTTGTATTGCTCGTTAAAGGCCTCGCGCAGCTTGGTTTCCGAATCGGTGTAGCAGCAGACCAAGAGGCGCAATTCTTGCGTCTCGGCGGCACTGCCTTCGCCACCGGTTTGATTGCCCTGGGGCGAGCCAGCGGGGGCACAAGCAGCCACCATGGTTGCACCCGTGCCAATCGCCAACCATTGCAACATGCGTCGCCGGCTGAATCCTTGGGATACAGAAGCCATTGTCTATTCTCCTTTGGTATCAATCATCGAGATAGGGAGTTGAAGCGCGGAGCGACAGCACCTTGGCAGTAACTATCGCTCTCGATATTGCATAGAAACCGGTTTAAAAAGGGAAAACAGTATACGCTGGTCAGCGCCTTAGCCCGCCAACTGGGGTTCCTTCCAGAAGTCGGGATTGGCATTGCTGAGGATCGCCCGCTGTTTGGGCGAGATCGCGGCCAAGGTTTCGGCCTTGGGACGATAGCCTTTCCAGATGCCCGCTTCCTGGCGGCCAAAGTTGATGATCAACGTTTTGCGCGTTTTCTGGCTGTGGTTTGGCCGCCCATTGTGGAGCAAGGCTTCATTGAAGATGATCACATCGCCCGCTTTGACATCGTTAAAGATATGCTGAGCGGGGAGATCGATGCGGCCATCATACTCCACCTTGAACGACGCCTTGTGCGAACCAGGCACCACGACAAATTCCCCTTCCCCCGGCCCCACATCGGTCATACAATAAAAAACTTTGACCATCGGGCAGATAAATTCTCCCGCCACCACATGCCCACTCCGATGGGCGCTCACCCCGCGGTGCCAATGACCACCCGTATAGCCGGGCAATGTGTAATAGAGATCGTTATCAATGTGGCGATAATCGGAGCCGAGAAATTCAACGAGATAGGCCGCAACAACGGGGTGATCGAGCAAGCGCGCAAAGCGGGGATCCGCATCAAACATGCGCGAGAGCGGACGGTTCAGTTGTTGTTTCAGGCCGTCAGGGTAGTCCGCGTTGAGTTCTGCGGGGTTGATCTTTTCGGCTGCGTCCATCAAAGTTGTGTACTCAGCAATTTCTGCCCGCGACAAGAGCCCGCGCAGATGGAGATAGCCGGCCACATCAAAAGCAAAGCGTTCATCAGCGGTAATGCTCATACAAGAATCTCCTAAGAGTAGTACTTGGCAAACTGGCCTGCGGCGTGCCGAAGCAAACCAAGCAAAGTGCCATCCAAGCGTGTCGAAAGGTCAATGCCAGCTTTTTGCGGCAAAGGCGCGGCTGCATCCGTCACCGCTTAATTTTAGCTGGAAGTTGGTCGGCGAACAGCCTTCGGCACAGACCAAGAGCGTTAGGCTTTAGAAAGCCTAACGCTCTTGCATTTTTATATCCTTTGAAGTTGGGTAAATCGGTTGCATTCTACCCTTTGACCGCACCTGCCGTCAAACCGGAAATAATATAACGCTGCATGACTAGATAGAAGAGGACAGGCAAGACGGAGAAGACGAGGCCAGCGGCCATATATTGCTCCACGGGCGTGAAGCCGGTCGCCTTCAAAGTAGTGAGCCCCACCGACGCGGGCTGAAACTGGGCGCTCGTCAGCATAATCACGGCAAAGAGAAATTCGTTCCACGCCGAAAAGAACGAGACCACCGCCACGGCCACCAACCCGGGCGTCGAGAGCGGCAGCACAATTGCCCACAGCGCGCTCCACTCGGTACAGCCATCGACCACTGCGGCATCGAGCACTTCCGGTGGCACCGTATCGAAGACCCCTTTCAAGATCCAGATACAGATGGGCAGGGCAAAGGCGGCGTCCACCAACGAAAGCGCGGGCAGGCTATCCAACATATTCAAGCGCCGGTAGATGATATAGAGCGGAATGACAATCAAAATTTCTGGCAACATCTGCGTCACCAGCAGGAAGAGGCCAAAGGTGGAGCGCCCCTTCCACCGTAGATTGGAAAGGGTATACGCGCCCAACACAGAGAGCGCGGTACAGAGCAGCATCGACATCGCCGCAATTAGAAACGAATTGCGTAGCCAGATTGCAATGGGGTGATTGGTAAAGAGATCGGCGAATTGCGTAACCGTGATCTCTTGGGGAAACAAAGGCGGCGGATAGTGCAAGGTATATTTGCTCGGCTGGAAGGTGCTTACCAACATCCAGTAAATGGGAAAGATCGTCATGAGCGAGACGCCAATCACGAGCAAATAGAGCAGTAGGTTGCCAAGCAGCCCCCCCCATTTTGCTTTCTTTACGGTCATTGCACTGATTGCACGATTGGTCATAAAGCGTTTACCTACTTCGCATGAACCGGTTAAGGTTTGAAATCCAGGCCGGTTTCTCGACAGGGGACAGTTGCTTGGGCTATGCACTTTCCTGGGCGCGGCGTGCTTGCAGAACGATGAAGAAAAAGGCAATGACCAGCGAGACGACAAAGCCAGCCACCCCAAAAGCCGTGGCATACGAATAATCGTAAAAGCGAAAGGCTGTATTGAAAATGCGCATGACGATAGTCTCGGTCGCGCCAGAGGGACCACCGCCGGTCATCAGATAGATGATGGTGAATTGTTTAAAAGAAAAGATCGACGCTAAGACAATCAGCAATTCCAGCGTGGTGCTAATGCTGGGCAGGGTAATGCGCCAGAAGAGTTGCCAAGTGTTCGCACCATCGACTTTGGCCGCTTCGTAGATCTCTTGCGGCACCGCTTGTAGGGCCGCCAGAATAACCAAGCTGTAGAAGGGAAAGACCTTCCAAGCCGTGATCAAAACGACCCACCCCATGGCTAAGCTCGGCACCTGGAGCCATTGGGGATTCTCCGTCACCCCAGGAATCCAACGTACCAGCAGGTTAACCACGCCAAATTGGGGGCTTAGAATCCAGACAAAGATCATCACCACCGGCACCTCGGGAAAGGCCCAAGGCAACATGAGCATCGCGCGCGCCACCGGACGCCCATGGAAGGGCCGATTAAAGAGCAAGGCAGTCGCCAACCCCGCGCCAATCGCCACCACAATCACCAAACCCGTAAAGATCAAGGTCGTCTTCATCACCAGCCAAAAGGCCGGATCAGCCAACATCCGCTGGTAGTTATCCCACCCAACCCATTTCGCGGGCACATTGGCCGCCAGTTGGATCTGCTGAAAGCTACCAGCAATGCCTTGCCCAATGGGATAGATGATCAGCCCGACTTCGTAGAGCACAATCGGCAACGCCAACAAGTAGGGCAAGAGCCGCAGACGCCGCCGTGGGCGCTGGTTCCGCGCTTGTGGGTGCCGTGGGACATGGCTACGGTTGACAAGCTCACGCATAGTTCAATAGTTTCCTACATATATTGACGAAAGGTCGGGATTGATAATGAACCATTGTTCATTGTCAATGGTTCATTGTCAATGGTTCATTGTCAATGGTTCATTGTCAATGGTTCATTTCCCAACTGCGTAACGCCTAATCAATTTGGTTAGACCGCGAGATGGTGCGCGGTGGGGCGATCGAGGAAGCCACCACCGGCATTCATTGCCAGATTCCCCCCATCCATGGGAATGATCGCGCCGGTGATCCACGACGACGCATCCGAAGCCAACCAAAGGGCTAGCCCCTTAATATCCTCGGAACGGCCAAAGCGACCGCGCGGAATGCCATGTAAAAAGGTGTTGCGCAACACGGGCTCACGCTCCATGCGGGCTTCCAGACCATTGTTCGGGTTGACCACTTGGGCGGGCAGAATCGCGTTCACCCGCACACCACGACCGCTCCATTCGGTGCTCAGCTCCTTGGTCATGTGGATCACCGCGGCCATAGCCATGCCATAGGTCGATTGTTGACGAGCCAGCGAGCTGACCCCCGAAATCGAGCCAATGCTCATAATGCTGCCCTTGCCCTGGCGTAACATGCGCCGACCGGCTTGTTGGGTAGCATAGTAGCGGCCAAAGACCAAATTTTGAAAAACAGCGGTAAATTCGGTCATGGTAATCTCTTCCGCCGCCTTCTGAATCCCGTTCCCGGCGACATTCCCCAAAATGTCCACCCGACCAAATTCTTGATCGATCACGGCAAAGACCCGATCCCACTCGTCATAGCGCGACACATCGCAGGTGAGGGGGATGGCCCGCCGCCCCAGTTGGGTGATGGTATGGGCCGTGGCCTCATTCCCCGCTTGATTGAGATCGAGCAATACGACATGGGCACCGGCCTCCGCAAAGACCGTCGCCATGGCTTGGCCCATCCCACTCGCAGTCCCCGAAACAAGGGCAACGCGGTCCGTTAGATCAAACATGTTCATTGAAAATCTCTTTCACTCTTTGTCAATGCCCAAAAGAAGGTAGTAAAGTTAGGCTTTTCGCCATCGGATAAGACCTGTCAGGTCTGGAAAACCTGACAGGTAGATAGGGTACTTGGTACCGTTGCGAACCGTTACCAAAGCTGCCGCGAATGCATCTACATCGACGCGTGAGGGCGACGGGTTACGCTCGGGCGCGCAAGGGGAAGCGCGGCACCACCGTTGGATTGACAAGATTCTCGGCCAACGGCCATGTCCCCTGCAAAATATCGATAATATTCTGGATTGCGGTTAGATAGATCTCTTCCCCTGCTTGTACCGAACCGGCGGCCACATGGGGCGTCAGAATGACATTTTCCAGGCCGGTGAGCGGATGGAGCCGAGGCGGGAGCTGTTCGGCAAAGATGTCGATCTGCTCATAGGTATCGATCCCAGCACCGGCCAAGCGCCCAGCTTGGAGCGCTTCATAGAGGGCCGGTTCATCGACCAACGCCCCGCGCGAGGTGTTGATCAAATAGGCCGTTGGCTTCATCGTGGCGAGCGCGGCGGCGTCGATCAGGTGATAGGTGGCGGCATTTAACGGCAGATGGAGCGACACATAGTCCGCCTCGCGCAGCACCGTCGCTAAATCGGTCATGATCACGCCAAGGGCATCGGCTTCGGCGGTCGGGGCATTTTTGTTGCTACGGGTCGCCAACACCCGCATACCAAAGCCACGCGCGCGGCGGGCGGTATGCACGGCGCTGCGCCCAAAGCCCACCAAGCCCAGTGTCGTTGTGCTCATGCGCTGGTTGGTCCCCAATTCACGGCGGGCGCGCGGGACATCACCTTCCGCCATGGCGTTTTGCGCAACGGTCAATTTGCGCCCCAGGCTCAGGATCATCGCCATGGCATGGTCGGCTTGCTCTTCCACACAAAAATAGGGGGTATTGGCCACGACAATGCCCAACTCGGTGGCCCGGGCCACATCAATTTTATCGGTACCGGTGCCAGCCCGTGCAATCAACCGGCATTGGGTCAATGCCTCGACGGCCACCGTGGGCAATTTGGTACCGATCAGGGCGATGACATCGGCGTCGTGAATCAGGGGAATCATCTCAGCGGGCGCCTCGGCATCAACCACGGTAACGGGCAAACCGTGGGCGGCATAGGCCGCCAATTCTTTGGGGCTGGGCTGAAAGATGGGGGCGGTTAGGCGTACAATCTTATAATCCGAAAACATGATGACATCACTCCACTAGTGATTGGGCGGCTTACGGGTCGCAGCACCAGGGTGAAGGGGTGATTGAGACGGATCAGCCCTTGGTCGCGCCGGCGGTAATACCGCTGACAAAGCGATCGGTGAAGAGTAGATAGAGAAAGGCGATCGGCAACGACGAAACGGTCGCCGCGGCCATGAGCGGCCCCCAGGAGAACCAATCACCGCCGGTAAACGCGCCGATCACACCGTTGGTCAACATTTTGTTCTGTTCCCCACTGACAAAGACGATCGAGTAGAGTAACTCATTCCAGGAAGCCGTAAATGAAAAGATCGCCGCGGTAATAATCCCTGGCAAGGACATGGGCAAAGTGATCCGTATAATCGCGCCCAAGCGGCTTGTACCATCGACCATGGCGCACTCTTCGGGTTCATGGGGCACATTGGCAAAATAGCCACTGAGCAGCCAAGTGCAAAAGGGGATCAGGTTGGTTGGGTAGGTGAGCATGAGGGCGGGCAACCCACCCAGCAATCCCCAATTTTTCAAGATCTGGGCGAGCGGCACGAAGAGAAAGCCTTTGGGCGCCAGATAGGTAATAAAGACCAAGGTTCCCGCCACAGCGACCCCGGTGAAGCGTAGACGGGCAATGGCAAAACCAGCCATCACCGAAATGATCACCGAGAAGAGCGTCGTGACGGCAGAGACGAGGATCGTGTTCCAGAACCAGCGGAAATAGCCCGGCTCGCTAAAGAGCGTCAGGTAGTTCGCTAGGTTTGGATTGCGCGGCACGAGGAAATTGCCACTAAAATCGTAGATCTCTACCTCGAATTTGAGCGAAGTAATTAAACCCCAATAAAATGGAAAGAGCAATAGCGCCATCACCACGCCCAGGAGCAGGTAGAACCCTATCGATGCGCGGAGACTGTGCATCGTGCGCGCCAGCTTCATCGTAAATCCCCCTTCATCTGATCGTACCTCAGTTCTGCTGTTGCCGACGCACGCTGATCAAGGAGGCAATGACCAATAAGACCAGGGCCGGGAACATCGTCATCGTCACCGCGGCACCCAGGCCGATCATGCCAGAGGAGAGTGACAAGGTATACGCCGTTAACGCAAACAACGTGGTGGCATCGTTCGGCCCACCACGGGTTAGCAAGAAGGGCAAGTCAAAATCGCCCAGCGTGCCAATGGTCGAGATCAGCATCACAATAATCACCACGGGCCGAATCATGGGGAAGGTGATCTGCCAGAACGAACGCCAGGCCGAAGCGCCATCAATTTTGCTCGCCTCGATAATCTCCACGGAAACCGACTGAATAGCGGCCAAGAAGGTGATCCCAAAGAAGGGAATCCCGCGCCAGACATTGACCAGGATCAATGAGGCCATCGCCCACCACTCATCGCGCAGAAAGGGGATCGGTTCGGTCAGTAGGCCCAGCTTGTTGACCAACACTTCGTTGACAATACTAAAGCTCGGGTGAAAGATCCACGACCAGATCATCGTGCTAAAGACCGTTGGCATAATCCACGGTAGCAACATCAACGCTTTCGCAAAGCGCTGACCAATAAAGGGGCGGTTCAGCAGAACGGCCAACGCCAAACCACCAGCAAACTTGAAGAACAAGGCGATGATCGTGTAGACCAGTGAGTTGATCACTGTCTTGGTAAAAAGATTCGTCCCCAACAGCCGGACATAGTTATCGAGCCCCGTGAAATTGGCTGGCCCCCCGATCTGCTTATCCGTAAAACTCAGATAAACCGCATAGAAAAACGGATAGGCCATCATGATGGTCAAAAAAAGAAAGCCTGGGCTCAGCAACAGGTAGCCCAGTGCACTATCCTTATGCAGCCACCGGCTGATGGTCGCGCCCCATGAGCGCGACTGAGCGCGCGTCTTTGCAGCCATTAATTTCCCCCCTAGGCAGAGGTCAGAGGTCAGAAGACAGAGGTCAGATTCTGTCTTCTCTCTTCTCTCTTCTCTCTTCTCTCTTCTCTCTTCTGACCTCTGTCTTCTGCCACAGAACTAGGCCAGTAGCTTCAGATCTTCGATATCTTTCAACACGCCATCGAGGGCGACGCGGGCGTCATTGGTCGCGCAAGCTTGGGAGAAGAGCTTGCCAATCAAGATTTTATCCTGAATGAGCGCGGCGAGCTTGGTCTGTTGGGGCAGGGCGTGGCCAGCAGGCAAGGCGAGCTTGAACATATCTTTGGCGATCACCAATTTGGGATCTTCAGGCCAGATCGGTTCATTTTCATAGTTGGGCAGCAAGGGTAGAATGTAGCCCTGGCCAGCCTTGTAGAAGGCCCCAAAGTTCTCCATTTTGAGGAAAGCCCGCATAAAGTCGGTGGTGGCGGTCAGATTCGCGCCTTCGGTGTGGTTGAGGATGCCCCACCACGGTAGCTGACCATAGCCAAAGCGCCCACCGGGGCCCTGTGGCGGCAGCGCATGGTTCATGCCGTTCGCGATATCGGGGTTGTTGGTCAGCGCAGGCAAATAGATGGTGTTGACGTTCGCGGTCATGGAGATCTTGCCAGCCAGGAAAGCCGCGTTGTTGGCCCCATCGTCATAGCCCACTTCGCCGGGATCGCCCGCTTCATTGTGCAGTTGAATGGCAAATTCGAGCGCGGCCAGGGTCTCTTCACTGTCGAGCGCGAGGGAGCCATCTTCGTTAAACTCTTTCCCACCAAAGGCCCACAGCACTAGCCGCGGCACGCCATTGCCATCACCACTGGCTTGGTCGGAGAAGGTCATGCCAAAGGGACGGCCTTTGGCCTTGAGCTTTGCACCGGCGACCAGGGCTTCTTCCCAGGTATCGGGGAAAGTTTCATAGCCCTCTTCTTGCAGCCAATCTTGGCGGTAGTTGATAAACCAGTTGTGCTGGCCGAGGGGCGCGCCCAACCACTTACCATCTTCCGTCCCCATTTGATAGGGCGCGTTGGGCAAATAGCCACCGCCTTCTTCGCCCAACTCCGTGGCAATGTCGGTGACATCGACCAGGGCGTTGGCAAAGATTTGGGGCGGGGAACTGTATTGAATAATATTGGCGGGGCCGCCGGTTTCAATGGCAGTTTGGATTTTGGGCAAGACCTGCGCATCGCGCTCAAAGGTGATGGTGACATTGTTCTCGGCCCCCCATTGGGCAGCAAAGTTGTCAATGACAGTATCTAGCGCGGGGAGAAAGGACCAAGGGCCACCCAAGAAGTTAATCGTTGCGCCTTCAGCAGCCGGTGCGGCGCCAGTATCGCCAGCCGGGGCCGTCGTGGGCGCAGCAGGGGCACAGGCGGCCAGGGCCGCGCCCATGGTCAACAGGCCAGCGCCTTGCAGAAATGTACGGCGCGTAACAGTTTGTGAGCGTGCAGTTGTCATAGCTAGGTTCTCCTTTGTCGAAAGGGCACAATTGAGGGATGGGGAGTAGCAGCAACACGGTGCGTAAAGAGTAGCGAGCGTAGGTTAGCCCTACGCTCTTTACTGAGTCAACCACGCCATTGCCTTGGCACAAAAAGCTCTATTGGGGATATCCTTACTCAATCCGTTCCGCCAGCGCTTCGGCTTCTTTTTGCGCGGCTTCCATGGCTTCTTCCACCGTCTTCCCAGCGTTGAGCACATTGGCAAAATTGGTAATGACAATCTGCCCCAGTTCTTGGAAGTTATAGACAAAGTCACCCACCACATCAAACGGGGTCACATAGGTGACACCATCATAGCCGGGCTTCAGCCAGGGAAGGTTATCCAGATATTCTTGGCGTGCCGCCGAGGGTTGGGCAAAGATCACATCTTCGCAGCCTTCCACCATCCGGCGATAATTATCTGGCTTGTACATATAGGTGACAAATTCCAAAGCAGCATCCTTAACCGCCGAATCTTTGTTGATCATCATCGGATGGATACGGGCAATGGATTTGTTGCTCTCCCAGGGAATCGGCGCGCTGCGCAGTTGGGGATAGAGATCAGGGAAGAGCGGCTTCAGACCACCGACCGCGGCGGATACGAACAAGCCTTGCGCCGTTGCACCCGTGCCAAAGAGACGTTGGCCGGTTGCCCCATCAGCCCCTTGTGGGAAGGCCACATCATACATATCTTTGAAGAGCTTGAGCCCCTTGATGATCGGCTCCGAGGTGAGAAGCGGGGTGCGGCCTTCGGCCCACACACCATCATAGGGCATACACCACTCTTCGAGTTGGAACCAAAAGTCCGATGCTTCGTTGACCAAATGATTGGCCCACATGCCATATTTCTGATTGTCGCGGTCGGTCAAGGCACGACTGACCTCGATCCATTCCTCTGGGGTGGACGCTGGGGTAACACCTGCTTCATCATACCGGGCTTGGTTATAGAGAATACCAAAGGCCACCGTCACCATATCGAGCCCATAGAGATGACCATCTTTGCGCAGCGCATCGTGGGCCGAGCTGAGATCGGTAATATTGTTGCGGGTTAGCACATCGTCCAGCGGCAGCAGGAGATCGGCTTTGATCAAGCGGGGTGCGAGTTCAGGCGTCGCCATCACAATATCACCGTCCAACTGGCCGGATTGAGCCCCGACAATGGTCTTGGTGGTGTAGGCGTCGAAAGGAATATTCTCGGCGACCACCTCAATATCACTCTGCGACTCGTTAAACTCCTTGATAAAGGCTTTCCAGGTGGCCCCCCGGTTGCCTTCCTCGAACCACCACGAGAGATAACGGACTGTCTGCCGAGCACCGGTATTGACAGCAGGCGCGCTAGCACCGCTGGGCGCTGCGCCAGGCACCGCGCAGGCAGCCAAAGCGGTGCCGACGCCTGTCACGGCGGCCGCCTTTAAAAAGTTGCGACGACTCAGTTGCGATTTTGGGGTCATCATAGCGATTGGTTCCTTCCTAAACTTGCGTGAACGTCTTCCGATCCACAACAGGGTAAAACGCAAGTAACGCTTCAAGCGGGTCTAGGCAACCGCGACGAGCCATGGTTGGCCGCTATCGGCCAATCCGATCAACCGTACTAGTGTCGCCGTGAGCGCAACCGAACGCGTTACCAGGATTAAAATGGGAAGCTTACCCTACAGTATGCCCAATACTTGCCCAAAGCAAAACAACGCCACGGCAAAAAGCAGTTGCCCAACAAAGATGCAGCGCATGGCAAGATTAGTAATCACCAATCTGCGCCCATGGTTGTGGACCGGCTTTGACGTTGCTTACCTAGGTTAAAGTTGCTACTTTGATTTACTTTAAGAATGGTGGGACAAATTCTGATGCGGCCAGATTGGCACGGTGTTATCATAAATGAAAGATTGACATGTTGTCAAATCTTGGTATACAATATACTAAATGTCCATCCTGACCCTCCCTGTGCCAATCCTGCCCAGTTGGGCAGCCGGTTAGGAGACACAGCCGATTTTCAGGTTGGATGCCAAAGCCATTATCTCCCTGTCTCCGTTAATTGATGGATGATTTGCCGAGCATTGACAGCGTTCGCATGCGGCAACTTGAGTGCTCGGCCTAGCGCAGGTGTGCGCCATCATAGCACACCTTGCGTTTGGTTTGCTTAGAGCCTATTCAAGACAATGAATGCCCAAAAACTTACTTGATCATGTAGTAAATACATTGTTAATTCAGGTCTTTACCATGGTTGTGCGCACCGCCCGCTCAAGCGGGCTTTCGCCGGCGTTGTTCGCTAGCCCGGTGCCTTTCGGTGTCCGTTGGGCGCGGGCGGTCCTATCAAAAACCTTAATCAACACTGTGGTAAGCAACTCATCATGAAAATTACCAAGCTGGAAACGATTTGGTTTGAAGCAATGCCCAAACGGCAATGGCAGCAACAGATGGGCTTGGCCCGGCAAGCGCTTCCGAACAACTTATGGGTACGCATCCATACGGACACCGGCCTGGTGGGCTTGGGCGAAACCTATTATATTCCCGCAGCCATCAGCGCCATCATCCACGATGTCTATGCCCCGCTGCTGCTTGGCCGCGCGGCCACCGAGATTGAAAACCACTGGGCCAATCTCTTTGCCCTTGTGAACTTCTGTGGCTTTGCCGGCGCAGAAATGCGCGCCCTCTCAGCCATTGATATTGCCCTGTGGGATCTACTTGGGCAAGCCACGGGACAGCCCATTTATCAGTTGTTGGGTGGCAGAAATCGCGAGCGCATTCCAGTTTACAACACTTGTGTTGGTTACGGCAACTACCCCGATTTTGCCTGGCTGGAGGGGCAAGCCGGGGCCTTGGCCGAAAGCCTCCTGCGCCAAGGCATCAAGGCCATGAAGATCTGGCCCTTTGATCAATTTGGCGTCACATTGGCCGGGCCAGCCAATCCGCGCGGCAAAGTGCGGATCTGGGGTGGAGAAACCGCGGCCGGGCGCGTTGCCCATTCGATCAGCAACGAGGACCTTCGCCAAGGGTTGCAAATTGTGGCGTCGATCCGCCAAGCCGTTGGCGACAAGATGGCGATTGCCATTGAAGGCCATGCCCGTTGGGATCTACCGACGGCCACCCGCATTGCCCGCGCCCTAGAACCGTATGACATTCTCTGGCTAGAGGAGATCATGCCCCCCGACAACCCCGAAGCGTACGTCCGGCTCAAGGCGGCCACCACGGTCCCCCTCTGCCAAAGCGAGCGCGTCTTTACCCGCTATGGCTTTCGTCCGCTGATCGAACGCCCCGCAGCCGACATCATCATGCCCGATGTCGCCTGGGGTGGCGGTATTACCGAAATCCGTAAGATCTGTGCCTGGGCCGATAGCTACTACCTTCCCGTCACCTTGCACGACACGGTTGGCCCCGTTGCGTTGTGGGCGTCGGCCCACCTCATGCTCCATCTACCCAATGCCATGATCATGGAGAGTGTCCGCGCGTATTGGGCCGACGGTGGTTGGTATAACGATGTTGTTACTCGCCCAATTGCGATTGCAGATGGCTACCTCAGCCTCGACGCGCAACCCGGTCTTGGCATTGCCCTGCGCCCAGCCTTGCTAGCGCGGCCAGATGCCCGCATCCGGGTCACTACCGAGCAAGATATAGAACAGTATTAATTTGATTATCAAGATGACTGGCCCCAACGCCAGGCCAGGCAAGGAATAAGGAGATTCCGTTCATGAAACCGACCGTCGTGATTGCGCATACCTCGTTTGGCGATGATCTCGCCGTTGAACGATCCGTCTTGCGCCAACTGGATGCCGAAATTATCCATACGGGCAACTTGACTGAACCAGAGGCGCTCGCTGCTGTCCAAGAAGCGGATGCCTTGATGGTGACGTTGGAGCGTGTCACGACACCCATTATCGAGAGCATGGCGAAGTGCCGTGTCATCAGCCGAGCTGGCACCGGGCTGGATACGATCGATATTCCGACGGCTACGGCCAGGGGGATTTGGGTGGCCTATGTGCCCGACTACTCGATTGATGAAGTCTCCACCCATGCGATTGCCTTGCTGCTCGCCCAAGCACGCGGTCTTACGCCGCTTGTCCAATCCACGCGCAACGGCCAGTGGGACCCCATGCGTTCGGGGCCGGTCCATCGCTTGCGCGACCAAACCTTGGGCGTCGTCGGTTTTGGGCGGATTGGTCAGGCAACCGCCAGCAAAGGGCTCGGCTTGGGCCTCAAGGTGATTGTCTTTGACCCCGTTTTGGATCAAGCCGCGGCCGACCGCTTGGGCGTACGCGTGGTCGATCTAGCGACCTTGGCGCGCGAAGCAGACTACATCTCATTACACACCCCGCTGTTGGAGAGCACCCGTCATCTGGTCAACGACCACTTTTTGTCAATGGTCAAGCCAACCGCCTATCTGATCAACGCGGCGCGCGGCCCCTTGATTGACGAAGACGCGCTCGTGCGGGCCGTACGCAACGGCCAGTTGGCTGGCGCCGCACTAGATGTCTTGACCGTCGAGCCGCCCATCGCCGATCACCCCCTGTTGCACGAAGAGCGGATTCTCGTGACGCCCCATAGCGCTTGGTATTCGGAAGAAGCTAAAATTGAGATGCGGACCCGGGCTGCTGAAGAAGTCGTACGCGTGTTGCAAGGGCAGCCCCCACGCGCCCCCGCCAACCGGCTCTAGCTGGAAATAGGCAAGTTGATTTTCAAAGGACTCCTGGTAAAATAGCTCTTTACCGGGTTATCTGAGGCCGAGAAAGAGCATTGGCATCGCGTGTAAGCGTGGAAGCCTGTACCCAGGGCCTTCGTTTGACCTGGTAGCAACCGATTTTCACGCTCTTGCCAATCAGTTGGCAGCGTAACATCAGATTCTAATAAACCGTCACTGCCATGGCAATACCCAGGAATGCACACAAGAGAGGATCTTATGCCTACCCTATTTGGACAGCACTACACCAAACGCGAACTACTCGATCGCGTTGGCGATATGACACAAGTGGCGAATGCGCGCAAGGCGGCCCTCACCGAAGGCATTGAACGCGGCTCCGACTTGATCGAAGTCTTCAACGCCTCGGGGCTCGGTTTCTCGATCCTCCCTGGGCGTGCCCTTGATGTGGCTTCGGCTCACTACAAAGGGATGTCGCTCTGTTTCCGCGGCAGCACGGGCGATGTTGGCCCAGCCTTCTATGAACCCCAGGGCAATGGTTGGATGCGTGGCTTCTATGGGGGGCTTGTCCTCAGCTGTGGGATGACCTTTACCGGCCACCCCGAAGTTGACCCCGAGGAAGAGAACCAAGAGCTGGGTCTGCACGGACGGCTCTCGTTCCTGCCTGCCAAAAATGTGGTAGCCGACAGCAACTGGGAAGGAGAAGATTATGTCGTGCGTGTGCGAGGAAAGATCCGCGAGGCCGAGGTCTTTAAGACCAACCTGGAATTAACCCGCGAGATCTCCACTGTCCTTGGCGAAAAGTCGTTCCACATCTATGATCGAATCGAAAATCTGAGCATAGACCGCTCACCGCTCATGTTTGTCTACCACTGCAACCCCGGCTTCCCGGTGCTGGATGCGGGTACGCGCTTTGTCATCAACAGTGCCAAGACCACCGAGTGGCAGGCCGACCAAGAAGTGGGCCCCGATGTCTACACGGTGGCCCAAGGTCCACAGCCGAGCTTTACCGACAGCGTTTTTGTGCATCGTCCCATTGCCGATGCCGAAGGCAATGTCCGGGTAGGGTTGATTAATGATAAATTGGGCTTGGGACTCTACTGGAAATTCCCGATCAGCGAGATTCCCTTAGTCAATCAGTGGCAACACTTCATCCGCGGCACCTATGTCACGGGGGTTGAGCCGGGCAATGTCAGCATGTTAGGCCGTGCGTGGAATCGGAAACACGGCTATCTGCAATACATTCAGCCCGGCGAAGTCCGTGAATTCCACCTGGAAATCGGCGTCCTCGACGGTGCCGATGAGATCGCCGCCTTTGAAGCACTCGTCTAGCGGATTCATGGCCTTGTCATAGGCCGTGAGCCACAGGCAGATTACACTGGGCAGGCTCGTCGCCCTAGACTAGACCTGACAGGTTTTCCAAACTTTGTCATCTGGTTGGCTCTGTGGTTCCCACAACCGCCAACAAAAAACGCTGTCAGGTCTAACCGAAACACGTAGTAAGTCTACGCCAACACGGCTTGCTGGGCGAGTTCGGCCTTTAACCCCCGGACAGTGGCAACCATGCGGGCGGCGTTGGCGGCCATGTACTGGCTGAGGTAGGCCGCCGCTTCTTGCACACGCCCCGCTTGGCGGAGTTGACTGGCGTGCTGGGCCACGGGATAGGCGCTGGCAAACAATTCTGCTTGCAGAGGCTGCCAACGGGCACGCACCAAGTCCGCGGCGGCGGGTGTCCCTTGGAGGACCAAGCGGTTAACCGCATGGAAAAGCCACCATGGGCTGTCATCACTGGGGGTGCCGTCGCCCACGGTCAGCACCGGAGGCAGGTCACCTTCGATAAAGAGAGGAAGAAAAAGAGTCAGGCAGGGCGAATAGAGGCTACACCAGTAGATGGGCAGGCGCGCGTCATCGGCACAGAGTTCGGCCACCAAACTAGCCGCGGTACAGCCACCTTCGCCGGTGGGCTCAGGATGGCGACAGATCCCCGTGCTAGAGCGGACGGCCGTTTGCCAATCTTCTTGGGGGGCCAGGCCGTCCGAATGATCACCCAGAATGGCCATCATGGTGCGCGCATCAATGTTCCCCGTGCGCAAGCGAAGGACGGCACACGAGCGGGCGCGGCGCATGGCCCCACTGCCCTCGCTCCGGCTCGACACCGTATAGGCGTCGGCAAAGTTCAGCCGACTGCCGTCGGTTGGCCACCACCCTTGCGCAATGGCATGGTCGGTGGCGCTGGGTGAACTTTGTTGCCAATCGGTCTCGACCGAGTAGACGTTGCTAATGCCCAAGGCAGTCGTGACCTGTTTCACAACCCAATCATGGCCCGCCGTCTCGATCACATACGCTTCCCGCGGATCGGCCACGATATAGCCATTATCATAGGTACGGACACCCGCGTTATTGGCAAATTTCCCCTGACCATACTGCGTGATCAGCGTCGTCATGATCGTAACTGCTTCGGCAGCGGTGCGCGCCCGTTCGAGGCCCAGGCGCAGGATTTCCATGCCGACCAACTTGGCCTCGTTCGCTTCGGGCAATTTGGAATGGAGTGCTTCATTGCCAATGACAACTTGATGTTCGTTAACGCCATGCTCATAGCCCCAACACCAATAGGGACGAGAACCAATGTGGCGATAGGTGGTAGCGACTTGGGGAATCGTCACAAATTGGCAGTGGGTTACTGCGCCAGGCGCATGGGATTGGCGGTCGTGCAGCACCAAAGGTTGGCACTCATCCGCCGGACGATCACTGTTTTTGGCAAAAATAGTCTGGCCGCTCACGGTGCTATTGCCCAGCGCGACCATGGTGTCACAACTTTGCGGTTGCATGGGTAACTCCTTATCCACTGTAGGAATTGTTAAGATCGATAACCATAGGCGTTACGCAGGTGGTTGGTGTGACCAGAGCTCTGACCGGTTTTCCAAACCGGTCAGAGCTGGCCCAAGGGCGTAACTGCTAAACCAAATCGAATACGGAGAATAGACTTACATGAATGATAACGCGCAAACCGATCTTAGTAAAGAGCAATTGTTAGCGCTCTATCGCAATATGCTCGTCATTCGCTGGTGCGAAGAGCAGCTGGCGCGCATCCATGCCAGCGGGTTGATCCATGGGGCCTGCCACACCTATGTTGGGGAAGAGGCCGTCGCCGTCGGCGTTAGCGCCCATCTCCGGCCCGAAGACGCCGTCTTCAGCACCCACCGTGGTCATGGGCATGCCCTGGCGAAGGGCGTACATCCCCGCGCCCTGATTGCCGAGCTATTAGGCCGTTCCACCGGCATTTCCCAAGGCCGCGGGGGCAGTATGCACCTCTTTGCGCCCGAAGTCGGCATGATGGGTACCAGCGGCATTGTCGGCCCGTGTATTCTACAGGCCACCGGGGCAGGCTACTCCTTCAAGCTGCTCAAAAAGGACAATGTTGGGGTGGCCTTCTTTGGCGATGGGGCGTCGAACAACGGCGCTTTCCACGAAGGGTTGAACATGGCCGCCATTTGGCAGCTGCCCGTACTCTTTATCTGCGAAAATAATCTCTACGCCACCGAAGTACCGATTTCCTATTCGGCGGGCAACCCCGACGTTGGCAACCGGGGGGTGGCCTATGGCATTCCGAGCGTGATTGTCGATGGCAATGATGTGCTGGCTGTCTACGAAGCCGCCGGGGAAGCCGTCCGCCGTGCCCGGAGTGGCGGGGGACCGACCTTGATTGAATGCAAGACCTATCGAACACGTTCCCATGCGGAAGGCATGCGCGATGTTGGTTATCGCACCCAAGCCGAAGTGGAAGCCTGGAAGGAGCGCGATCCGATCACGACCTACAAGCAACAGTTGCTGAGCAACGGCCTGCCAGCAGAAGACTTTGAAGAGATCGAAGCCGATACCCAAGCCTTGATCGAAGACGCGGCCGAGTTTGCCAAGAACAGCCCCTGGCCCGAAGCCGCAACAGCCAGTGATCACATTTTTAGCGAGGTTTCTCATGCGTGAAATTACCTTTATGGAAGCAACCCGGGAAGCATTGACCACGGCCATGGAGCAGGATCCCACCATCTTTATTATGGGCGAGGGGATTGGCAAGCGCGGCGGTAACTTTGCTACGACCATGGGATTATATGAACGATTCGGCCCCGAACGCCTGTGCGATACCCCCATCTGTGAACGCGGCTTTGTGGGGCTGGCCACCGGCGCGGCCATGACCGGCACCCGCCCGGTGATCGACTTTATGTTTATCGACTTTATCCTCGATGCCATGGGTGAGTTGATCAACCAAGTCTCCAAAATGCAATATATGAGCAGTGGCCGCCTGAAGATGCCCCTCTTGCTGCGCGGCTGTATTGGGATTGGTCACTCAGCCGCAACCCACCATTCGGGCAGCTACTACCCCTTCTTTATGCACATTCCTGGCTTCCGCGTGGCGATTCCTTCCAACGCCTATGACGCCAAGGGGCTCTTTGCCACAGCGCTCCGCGCCGATGATCCGGTTCTCTTCCTCGAACACAAGTCGATCATCTTTAACAAAGGGCGCGTACCAACCGAAGACTATACGATTCCCTTTGGTCAAGCCCGCGTTGCACGGGAGGGACAAGATGCCACGGTCGTTGCCATTAGCTCCATGGTGGATAAGACACTCGCGGCCAGTGAACGGCTAGCCAAGGAAGGGCACTCGATCGAGGTGATCGACCCGCGCACGCTGGCCCCGCTGGATATGGACACGATTCTGACCTCGGTTCACAAGACGGGACGGCTGCTCATTGTTGATGAAAATTTCCAACCTTGTGGGGCCGGGGCCGAGATTGCAGCCCAAGTCATGGCCCAAGGCTTTGATGATCTCGACGCCCCCATCCAACGGCTCAACGGCGTGCATACGCCCGTTCCCTATAGCCCCACGCTGGAGAACGCCCTTGTGCCAACGACCGACACTATCGAGCAAGCAATTCGCGATCTCTTAGCGGAGTAAATCTTATGGCAACTGAAATCCGCATGCCGCGGTTGGGCTGGACAATGGAAGAGGGTACCTTTGGCGAGTGGCTCAAGCAAGATGGCGACACGATCAAAGCCGGGGATTTTCTCTTTACCGTGGAAGGTGACAAAGCAACGCAAGAGATCGAAGCCTTTGACGACGGCATCTTGCGCCTGCCCCCCAATCCCGTCAAGCCGGGCGATGTCATTACCGTCGGCACCATCCTTGCGTATACCACTCGCGCCGGCGAAGCCGATCCCTTTGCTGGGCAGCCAGCAAGTCAACCGGCAGCGGCCACCGCTGAGCCAGCCGCGCCAGCCCCAGCCGCGCCCCCCGTTGCGCGGGCCGCACAAAATGTAAACGCGGAAAACACCCAGAACGCAATGGCCCACGTCGCAATCTCGCCCCGCGCACGCCGCGTGGCAACCGAATTGGGCGTCGATTGGCGTGGCCTCACGGGCAGTGGCCGCGGCACCGCTGGCCGTGGGCGCATCGTCGAGCGTGATATTCGCGCCGCGGCGGAACTCGCCCAACAGCAGGCCGCGGCGACGAACAAAAGCGAAGAGAAGATCCGCGCCACGCCGGTTGCTATGCGCATGGCCCAAGAAGCACGCATCGATCTAGCCGAGTTGGCCGCGCAACTGCCAGTTACCGAAGGCTCGCGTCGCATTGAACGTGCCGATGTCGAAGCCGCGATCGCCGCCCGCGCCGCCGCGCCACCAGCTCAACCGACCACAGGCGAGGTTGTGCCCGTCACCAAGGTGCGCCGGTTGATTGCCCAGCGCATGAGCGAAAGCCTCCACACCACCGCGTCGGTCACCTTGACCACCGAGGTGGATGCCACGGCGTTGGTCGCGCTGCGGGAGCAGTTGAAAGCCGCCTTTGGCGCCCGGAACTACCCCGTCCCGTCCTACAACGATCTCTTTGCCAAGCTCACCGCCACGGCGTTGGAAGAGCATCGCTTCCTCAACGCCCGCTGGCAAGAGGATGAAATTATCCTGAGCAACCAAGTCCACATTGGGCTGGCCGTCGACACGCCGGAAGGCTTGCTGGTGCCGGTGCTACGCAATGTCCAGGCGCAAGGGCTACGGCAGTTAGCCACGCAAAGCAAACAGTTGATCGAAAAGGCCCAGAGCCGCAAACTCAGTGCCGACGAACTACAAGGTGGCACCTTTACGATCAGCAACCTGGGCATGTACAACATCGATGCCTTCACCCCCATTATCAACCCACCCCAATGCGCCATTTTGGGCATTGGCCGGATTATCAAAAAGCCCGCCGTGGTGGGGGATCAGATTGTCCCTCGCCAGATGGTGGCGCTGAGCCTCACCTTTGACCACCGCGTGGTCGATGGTGCGCCCGCCGCCCGCTTCCTAGACACGATCCGTCAGTTTGTAGAAACGCCACTTTTGTGGCTGGCAACCTAGCAGCCATGGGGCTTACCTAAAACAAAACCGGTCAGGTTTTGAAAACCTGACCGGTTTTGTTTTAGCGGCGCGGTTAACCGTATAAAATGGTTGCCACAGGCTGAAGCCCTGTGGCGCTTTAGCCCGCGGCCGCGACTTGCCGACGGGTGGCGGCGAGCAGTTCCTGCACGTTGACGGGTTGACCGGTCTGGCTGCTTTGGATGGCTGCAAAGATCAGGGCGACCGACTGCAAGTTGGCTTCGATATGGGTTTCCATGGCGGGGCCGCCATCTAGCCACTGCACAAATTGCTCGACTAACCAGCTATTGCGCCATTTGGCCTGCTCGAGCAAAGGCAGTTCGATCCCTTCGCCTTCCCGTTTGTAGATCCGCCCGCCTTCGTAGGGATGGCGCTCGACACGCCGCCGATCCATGATCAGGGTGGCCTTTTCACACTCAACCCGCACATACTCCTGTGCCCAACCATTGAGGCCAACGGCATTGGTCTTGGCCCCCTCATAAACGGCCCGTACGCCATTTTCAAAGTGCATGGTCACCAAGCCCTGTGAATCACCGCCATATTCGCCCCAAGCGGGGTTCCACGTTTGGGCATAGAGCGTATCGCAGGGCGCGCCAGCCAGATCGGCCAAAATGTCCAGGTGGTGTACCGCGCCTTCGATCATGAGCGCGTCCTTCATCGTGTGGCGGAAATGCGCGCCCCAATCACCAAAATTGCGCATATTGCAGGTAAAGCGACAGATTAAATAGTCGATTGCCCCATTCCGCCCCGAACGTAGCTCCTGGCGCAAGGTCGTCTTATCTTGGTCGAAGCGATGGCTCATGGTGACGCCCATCTTCTTGCCCGCGCGTTTCACCTTTTCGGCAATGCGCACCGAACCTTCGAGCGTATCGGCAATCGGTTTTTCCGAAAGAATGTGCAGATCATGGGCCAGGGCGATATCGACCACCGCCTCGTGATAGGCTGGCGGTGTGACGATCACGGCAAAGTCTGCCGGATTTTCGGCAAAGGCGGGTTGTAGTTCGGTGTAGCATTGGGCAGGGGCGAGCCCAAGGTACTCCTGGGCGTTCTTGAGTGCTGCCGGGTTGACATCGACCGCGGCGACGACTTCAACGAGACCGTCTTGGATATTGGGCGGCAAGAAATTTTGGCACCAAGCGCGCCCCTGGCCGCCGGTGCCAACCAGGATCACTTTGTAGGGCATAGCTTTTTCCTCATGGATCATTACCTGCAAAGATGCCTCTATCATTGGGAAGCACTTTAGGGAAAGGCGATCTTTACAGCGGGTTGGTTTGTGTTACACGGCTGTGACTTGTCCAAGAAGAAGTGGGGACAAGGCTCAACCGCGGCACAATCGTATCAAGCAGTATACCGAAAGCCCTCCTGTTCAGCCAAGTCAATTGGGTGGCGTTGTTCCCAGAGCATTAGGCTCTGCCAAAGCCCAACCGTCGCCGAAAGTATGGTATAATCGGCTTGCTAATATAGGAGTTACGCAATTAGCTGGGCAACTAGAGACCTGACAGGTTTTTCAAAACCTGTCAGGTCTGGTCCAAGTGCGTAACTTCTATAATAATTAATAATCAATTGAAAATTAAAAATTATTAATGAGTAGTGGCCCCAAGCCGACCATTAAAAATATTCAATTGATTGGCTACGGAAAGCCAAAATCGAGCGTAATTGTGTGAGGAGAGCTAGCCCATTATGTGTCGCAATATCAAACCGCTGTTTAATTTTGCGCCGCCAGCTACCGAAGATGAAATTACTAGCGCGGCGTTGCAATATGTGCGCAAGGTGAGTGGGACGACCAAACCCTCCCAAACCAACCAAGCCGCGTTTGATCAGGCAGTGGCCGACATTGCAGAGGCAACGCGGCAATTGTTAGAGGCATTGGTCACCCAAGCCCCTGCGCGCGATCGGGAGGTCGAAGCCACCAAAGCCAAGCTGCGTTCGGTCAAGCGCTTTGGCCCGCGTGATGGCGCACAGGCCAGCCCAACCAGCTAAGCCGCACCCCACTTTTTCCGAAAGCGCTGAGCAGCGTTGGCTTGAATCGCTTCTCCGTGACCAAAGCAGGCGACGGCAAAATCAAGCTTTGCCAACGCGGCTAGGGTGCGTTGGCCTTGGGCAAAATCGTCATAGACGATGCTATAGTCCAAGAAGGGCAGATTGCTGCACGCGTCCGCGGCCAAGAGAACACCCCTGTGTTGCGGCCAATAGAGGGCGACCTGACCAGCGCTATGGCCTGGTGCGTGAACAACCTTGAGCCCACCCGTCCCAGGCAGTTCGTCGCCGTCATGAATCTCATGCGTAACCGGGGCCGCGGCATAGGTTGGTGACGTATTGCGGATCAATAGCCAATAGAGCAACCGTTGCACCGGATAGGGGGCGGGGACTGGCGGGTGAATCACCGCGCCGGTACGGATCGCCGGGGCATCCAGCGGATGGGCATAGACAGCTGCGCCCGTCGCTTGTTGTAGCGCCGCCAAGCTGCCTGCATGATCAGGGTGACAATGTGTAATGACAATGTGCCGCAGGTCGGTGGGCTGTTTGCCAAGGGCCACCACGGCCTGCAAGATTTTCCCCTCGCTGCCAGGAAAGCCCGTATCAATGAGCGTTAATTCCTCGCCTTCTAGCAGAAACGCATTTACATTCCCAAGCGAAATCCCATAGAGTCCCGGTACAATCCGTTTCGTCGCCATCTGTCCCATTCGCCTTCTGACCGTTGGCCTTCTGACCATTCGTGAGGACGGCCCGCCCCTTTGCGTGTGTGCGAACCCTGTTTTCCAGAATCGGTCGCATTATTATGAAGGAAATCATGCGCAGTAGCAATTTGCAATAGCGCCATAAAGTGACTTCGCGCCATTGTGCAAAATGGGTACACTGGGCCAACATGTCTTCAGAGAAGAAAAACCTAGCACAAAACCACGGCAAGCGTCCCCTTCCTGCAACCGACCAACGCCCGCTGCGTATAGAGTAGTGAGGAAAGTAGGAGATCTATCTCTATTTGGCACCACCCGCAATAACAAGTCCTATAGCCAGAAGCCAGCTTTCGGCTAGGCTATGGACTGCCGATCATGGCCCACAACACACAAAAGGAGGGCATCATGCCAGTTGTCAAACCAATCAAGCGGCGACTTTTTGCCTGGATCTGTTTCCTGGCCCTAGGGTTGCAAGTTGCTTGCCAACCGATTCAAGCCCCACCCGCCGCGACCATCCCGGCGGCCAGCACGACCCCAGCAGCGAGTGCGTTGCTGGCAAGGGCATTGCCGGCAAGCTACAGTGGTCAGCTTGCCATCGCGGGCTTAACCTTGACCATCAACGTGCAACTCCAGGCCAGCGCCGAAGGCTACCAGGGCACGATCGACATTCCTGAACAGGGGGCCGCGGGGATTCCCCTCCATGGCATTGTAGTTGACCCACCACAAATCGCCTTTCAGATGTTAGAAGGCGCACAACAGGGCACCTTTACTGGTGCGATCAGCGCCGATGGCAACATCAGCGGCAGCTTTGCCCAGGCTGGCTATGAAGGGACCTTTGCATTGACTCCCGTTGCAGCAGATTCGCCTGTCTCTCAACCAGCCACAACTGCAACTGATGAACGCTATCAAGACCCACAAGGGCTCTTTACCGTCCCGATTCCCACCAACTGGACGGCAACGGCGGGCGATGGCTTTGTACTCTTGCAAGATCCCGAGCAAAAGCTTCAAGTCTATCTATTGACCCTGGCGTCCGCAGAAGGCGATTTGGCCGCGGCGATCGCGGCTGGCTGGGCAAGCGTTGATCCCAACTTCGCCTTGACGGCACGCGACACGCTTGAACCACCAGCAACGAGCGGGCTTGAAAAGAACTTGATGATCACCTATGACACCGCACCAGAACGGATTGTCCAAGCCGCGGCTTCTTTGCACCAAGGTATTGCCTACCTATTGCTGTTTGACGGCGATCTGGTCACCGTTGAGCGCCGCGCCGCGCAAATCAACATTATCCAGAGTGGGCTCGATATCCTGGCCCTGGAAAAAAGTGATCTCAGTACCGCAACGCCGCTGCCGGTGGATGATGCAATGACCGCCGAGTTAGAAGCCTTTATTGCCGAGTGGATGCCCCAGTTCCAGATTCCGGGGGCAGCAGTGGCGATTGTACAGGATGGGGCCGTTGTCTACAGCAATACTTTTGGCACCCGTAACGAGCAGGGCGATCCGCTAACGCCTGAGACCTATATGATGATCGGCTCAACGGGCAAGAGCTTGACCACGCTCATGATGGCAACACTAGTGGATGAAGGGAAGATGACCTGGGATACGCCAGCCATCGACATCTATCCCGCCTTTGCCGTGAAAGATCCCGCGTTGAGCCAAACCATTACCATGCGTAACTTGGTCTGTGCCTGTACCGGCGTACCGCGGCGGGATTTTGAGTTTATTTTCAATGCCAATGAACTTAGCGCCGAAGCCACCGTGGCCTCCCTGCGCGACTTTGAGTTTTTCACCGACTTTGGGGAAGCCTTCCAATATAGCAACCAAATGGTGGCGACCGGCGGCTACGTGGCCGCGGTGGCGGCCACAGGCCAGCAGGAGCAGCTCTTCGACAACTATGCCGCGGTCCTGCAAAGCCACGTCTTAGATCCGCTGGCGATGACGCGCACCACCATCTCCTTTGACCAAGTCCAGGCTGATGGGAACTTCGCCACCCCCCATGGCTACAACTACCAGAGCACCTATGTGCCGCTACCGCTCGATCTAGAAAAGGTCTTGCTGCCGGTCGCCCCAGCTGGTGCCCACTGGTCCACCTTGGAAGACATGAGCAAGTATATGATCATGCAGCTCAACCATGGAGTCACAGCCGAAGGCACACGGATTGTCTCAGCAGCCAACCTCGACGAGGTGCGTGAGCCACAGATTGAAGTGGCCGACAAGGTCAGCTATGGTCTTGGCTGGTTAATCGGTGACTACAAGGGCCAACCGATGATCGACCACGGTGGCAATACGATGGGCTTTACCGCTGAATTTAAGTTCCTGCCGCAGGCCAACTTGGGGATCATCGTGTTGACCAATGCCCAAGCGACCAATCTCTTTAGCACGGCAGTCAGCCAACGGTTGTTAGAATTGGTCTTTGAACAAGAGTCTACCCTTGCCACCACTTTGGCTTTTGTGCGCCAACAGATCGAAACGGCGAACAGCCAATTAGCCGAGCAGTTGGCGATTGCGCTAGACCCCGCCGCGGTTGAGCCCTATTTGGGTGACTATGTCAACGCAGCGGTGGGCAACATGACCCTGACGCTGACCAATGATCGCCTGCATGCCGACTTTGGCGAATTTGGCAGCGATCTCTTGCCCAAAAAGAATGACGCCCCCAAAAAGAATGACGCCGATGAACTCGCAGGCTATATGTTTGCGGATCCCCCCTTGCCTGGCCTTCTCTTGAACTTCCAACAGGATGAGGAAGGCAAGCCAACGGTTGTTATGGGGACTGGCGTGGTGGCGTATACCTTTACGCAGCGTTAGACCTGTAAAAACGTACCCTATACACCTGACAGGTTTTGGAAAACCTGTCAGGTGTGGACTGCACCTCTCCCCTTTTCAAACCGTCCTGGGTAGACGACCTACCCTATGCCTCTCTATCATTCTCCTTTCGGTGAATGACAATTCTCGCGGCACCGCTATATACTTCTGTATATTCTCAGGTAAATCCAAACCTGCTCCGCTTCTGACGCTTCTCATAGGGGCAGCAAGAGATGGCTAGCAGGGGTAGAACCAATGCTAAACGGTAAGGAACAAACCATGAGCCATGCTGCTCTTGCACCGGCGCACCCGAAGCGATTGCCAGGCCCGCAGATTCCGGGCTGGTCACGCTGGATAACCAATCTGCTCCCTTGGCGGGTCGATTTCGATTCGTTGAGCTATATGCTCCAGGGGGCGCGCCAATTTGGCAATTTCTATGCCATCTGGGTAGGTCAGCAACCCATCTATGTGGTGAGTGATCCCAAGTTGGCGCATACGATCTTGGTCGAGCGGGCCAAAGAGTTTCACAAGGCAGAGCTGGTGCGAGCCGCGGTGGGGCCTTTTGCGGCCCAAGGGCTTTTCTTAAACGAAGGGGACGACTGGCGGCGGCAACGCAAGCTCGCCCAGCCCGCGTTTCATCACCAACGGATCGAAGCCTATGGCACAACCATGGTCGCGCAGACGCTCGATCTGTTGGCGAGCTGGCAACCAGGGGCCACACTGGATATTGCCCATGAGATGACCAAATTGACCTTGGGCATTGTCAACAAAACGCTCTTTAATGTGGATGTTCGCGCCCAAGCCGATCACATTGGCGACCTCATGACCACCATTCTGGCAGGGGCCAACGACCGGGTCAACAACTACAACCCCCTTTGGGGACGGCTGTTTCAACATAACCAACGGCGGGAAGCGGCGGCCATTCAAGAGCTCTTTACGATCATCGACCAGATCATTGCCGACCATCGTCACCATGGCACGGACACGGGCGACTTACTGTCCATGTTGTTGGCCGCCCGCGACGAAGAGGGACAGCCCATGCCCGAACAACGCTTGCGCGATGAAGTGATCACCCTCTTTGTGGCTGGCCATGAGACCACCGCCAATGCCCTGGCTTGGGCCTTCTATCTAGTCGCCGAACACTCCGACGTGGAGGCCCAGCTCCGCCAAGAAGTGGCCGCTCTACAAGGGAAAGCGCCTACCCTGCGCGATCTGGCCCAGTTGCCCTATAGCGAACAGGTGATCAAAGAGGCCATGCGTCTCTATCCCCCCGCCGGTGGCGTTACGCGACAGCCCCTGCACGATGTTGAGTTAAACGGTTACACCATCCCCAAAGGCAGCACCGTCGCGATCTCCACCTATGTCATGCACCGTGATCCGGCGCTCTATCCCGACCCCGAGCGCTTTGATCCGGAACGCTTTACGCCAGCCAATGAGGCAGCTCTGCCCAAATCTGCCTATCTGCCCTTTGGCGGTGGCCCGCGCATCTGTATTGGCAACAGCTTTGCCATGCTGGAAGCGCGTCTGATCTTGCTGACTGTCCTCCAACGCTTTCACCTCCAGCTCAAGCCAGGGTACCAGGTCCGTGCGCAACAGCTCTTTACGCTACGCCCCAAAGGCGGCCTCCCCATGCAGGTACAAACGCGCTGAACCGATGCCACAGGATAGGGGGACGCGGGTGCACGCGGTTAGACGCGGATAAAAAATCCGCGTCCGATTTCCTTGCAAAGTCCTCCAGAAAACAAAAGACGGCGCTCCGGCGCCGTCTTTTGTTGATATTCAGTTTTCATAGTGCCACCTAGCAAGCTTGTTGTCGCGAGGCGGCGACACCCTCGACGACGACAGGTCGTCGCAGGCTCGACCACCTGCGCCCTTGCTCAGCAAGCCATTGGATGACCAGCGCTAGGCGTGTGGTCCGGAATGGTTGACTGCGAGCAAATTGATGGGTCCAAGCTGCTTTGGCTAACAGTTCCTGGTGTTTCAGGCGGGCTAATTCTTCGTACTGTAGTTGTACAAACATGATGTTCTCACTTTTTGAAATACTTCTGGTTAAACCAGAAAGACCGTTGAGTTAATTACCGTACGGCCCGAATGTGGGTCTGCAAAGCGCTGCGCAACAGTTGTTGCAACGCCGTCAATACATTGACCTGAACCGGTTGCTGCGGCGTGGTCACGTTGCCAACAGGTTCCACAGCCTGGTTGCTCTGCTGCTGGCGAACAAGGCGCAACAGTTCTGCCTGGCGTTGGAATTCTTGGTAGCGCTCGCGTTGCAAGGTGGTTAGGGTATCGACATCCATTGTATACATCATTCTGCTCCTTCTTGACTGCTTTCGCTTTTTGATCCCCATCTACACATGGCTTTTTGTTGGGTGACCAAGCGTCATCAACTGACGCCATCATTGTACCTGCGACTGCGTCATTGGTTGTCTATCGGTGTGTCTATTGAAACATCTGTTCCAACGCGCTTTTTCAATCGCTGGAAAGTGGCCGCACAACGCTAGGTAAACAGCTCTAAAACGACGGCTTCGCTGCGCAAGGGTGAGACCAATGCGACATCCGTGCTCCGCTCCAAACATAGCCATTCCCCAGGGTGAACCACAAAGTCGCGACCATGATGGGAAATGTGCGCCACGCCTTGTGCCGTACGGACTTGCCGATAGGAGGACGGCACTCGATAAAGCTCATTCGGATAGAGCAAAATACGTTGCGTAAGCTGTGAGCCACAGTGACGCGGACTGGACGCCAACGCGGTAGGCACAAGTGAAAGCTGAGTCGGCATAGAAACCCTCCTTTTTGCCCCCCTTTTTGGGGATACTCCTGGATCTGGGCTACAATTTATCGATGACGTGTACGTTTTACATCAAGTGAATGACCCTGCGAACAGGTATTCGTCCAGTCTACAACCTTGCTGTCATTCCGTGTCTATAGCAACGTATATCGCAGCGTTACTAGCCTATCTCTTTGGGTGTCACTTATGTTGGAAGTTCGCCTGCTTGGTCAATTTGCCGTGCAATTGGACGGCACTCCAGTCGAGTTGACGGCCCGCCCGGCGCAGTCGCTCCTGGCCTATCTTGTCCTCAATCCGGTTGCGCATCGCCGGGAACGGTTGGCGGGGCTACTCTGGCCTGATTCTAGCGAAGCCAATGCCAGGCGGAATCTACGCCAAGCCCTTTGGCAGATCCGCCGCGCCTTGGGCGACCAAGCCGATCACCTGCTGTTGGTTGACGAAATCACGATTGGCTTTAACCATGATACGGCCTATCATCTGGATGCCGAGCAGATCGCCCACCCGGTTACAGAAAACCTTACCATCGAAGCGCTAACGCAAGCGGTCACAGCCTATGCGGGTGAATTATTACCCGGCTTTTACGATGAATGGGTGCTCCTCGAGCGGGATCGCCTCCAGGCCCAGTTTGAGCGCAAATTAAATCTGCTACTAGAACGCTTGGTGGCTGCCCAACGCTGGCCCGATGTGCTCCAGTGGGGTGAACGTTGGATTGCGCTAGGCTATACGCCAGAGCCAGCGTATCGGGCACTGATGTTAGCCCACGCAGGGTTAGGGGATATTGCCAGTGTGGCTGATGTCTACCGCCGCTGTGTCGATGCCCTCGAACGCGATCTCGGCGTGGAGCCATCAGCCCAAACGCGTATGCTCTATGAGCAATTACGCAATGGCGAAAAGAGCCCCGGGCCAGCGCCACGCACTGTAGTAGAGCCGCCAGAACAGCCGCACCACAACTTGCCAGTACAATTGACCAGCTTTATTGGCCGCGAAAAAGAGATTGCCGAGATCCGGCGACTCCTGGTGCAACCGACCGGGCAACACAATGGCGAAGCGGTGCATCTGCTTACCTTAACTGGCCCCGGTGGCACGGGCAAAACGCGGTTAGCGCTCCAAGCAGCCACCCAACTACTAGACGCCTTCCCCGACGGCATTTGGCTGGTGGAACTGGCGATGTTAGCCAACCCAACGCTGATCCCCCAGACCGTTGCGGCGCTGCTGGGGGTGCGCGAGGAGCCCAACTATCCCCTCACCCGCGCCCTGACCAGCTATTTGCGCAACAAAACCATGCTACTCATCTTCGATAACTGCGAACATCTGATCGAACCTTGCGCGCAGTTGGTCGAAACGCTCTTGCGCGCCTGTCCCCATCTGAAGATTATGGTCACCAGCCGCGAAACATTAGGCATGATGGGCGAGCGCGTCTTGCGTGTGCCGTCACTCCAATTGCCCGATTTCCGCCAATCCCTGCCCCTCCCCGACCTGGCTCAATGTGAAGCGATCCGCCTCTTTGTGGACCGCACGGTGACCGTCAAGCCAAGCTTCACGCTGAATGAGACGAACGCGGCAGCCGTGACCCAAATTTGTCAACAGTTGGACGGTGTCCCGCTTGCTATTGAGCTAGCCGCGGCGCGGGTACGCGCCATGTCACCAGAGCAGATCGCCGAGCGGCTCGATGATCGCTTCCGGCTCTTGACCGGTGGCAGTCGCACGGCCTTGCCCCGCCAGCAGACCTTGCGCGCGATGATCGATTGGAGTTGGGATCTGCTCAGTGAACCAGAGCGGGTTCTCCTGCGTCGCTTGGCGGTCTTTCTGGGTGGTTGGACATTGGAAGCAGCCGAGGCAGTCTGTGCTGATACGGACGCCAGCATGGTTACTGTTAGCCTGCCAGACGACAAGCTCGCCCAGCTCCAGAGCCAGCAGCCCAAACTCAAGCAGGAAGAGATCTTGGAATTGCTGACCCATCTGGTCGAGAAATCGCTGGTGGTGGTCGAAGATCAAGCAGGCGCGGCGCGCTACTATTTGCTGGAAACGATCCGCCAATACGCGCGGGAAAAGTTGTTAGAAGCGGGCGAAGCCGAGATTATTCGCATTCGTCACCTCTGTTTCTTCTTGCGGTTGGCCGAAGAAGCGGAACCCAAGCTGCGCACGGCGGCCCAATTGGCCTGGCTCCCGCGGCTCGATCTAGAGCATGATAATCTACGGGCGGCACTCCAATGGGCCACGGGGAGCGCCGTCCTAGAAGCAGGACTGCGCCTTGCCGGTAGCCTCGCCCGCTTCTGGTATTTACGCGGCTACTGGCAAGAAGGCCGCGAATGGCTGCATGAGCTACTCGACCAGACGCCCCAGCCACTGCCCAACACCTTGGCCCGTGCCAAGGCTGGTGCTTTGGCCGGCGCGGGTTGGCTGGCCGACGCCGATGGCAGCGAGATCCCGCTCTATGCCGAAAGCCTTGAACTCTGTCGCCAAGTGGGCAATCGCTGGGGCGAGGCGTATGCCTTGCGCGGGCTGGTGACCATTAGCGCCAATGTCACCGATCTGGCCCATGCCGAGGCCCATTTACAGGCTAGTCTAACGATCTTCAAAGAACTCAACGACCCGTGGGGCATTGGCCTTGTCTTCTTTAGCCTGGGCTGGATTGCCCTAAGCCGGGATCGGATCGACGCGGCCGCGGCCCATTGGGAAGAAGCGCTGCGCCTTTTTCGCCAATGTGGTGACCGCTGGGGCATCTCCGTAGCCCTGGGCGCGTTGGGCTATCTGGCCCGGTTGCGGGGCGATTACCCCCGCGCGGCACAGCTCACCCACGACAGTTTGGAACTCTTCCGCACTTTGGGTGATAAGGCCGGTGTCTCCTACTCCTTGATTCGCCTGGGCAATTTGGCCTGGCGGCGTGGCGATTATGCCGAGGCCATGGCCCTGCTCCAGGAAAGTCTCAAGATTCAACGCGAGCGCAATAACCAAGAAGGCATCATCGGTGCGCTCCAAAGTCAAGCCTGGGTCGCTTGTTTTCAGGGCAACTATGCCCAGGCACAGACCTTATTGCAGGAAAGCGCGCTCTTGGCACAGGCACGCGCCATTCCGAGCGAAGTGGGTGACAATATCAGTATGCAAGCTTGGGTATACTATGCGAATAATGAATTTGATGAAGCGACGGCACTTTTTGAGGAAAGCCTTGCGATCTTTCAACAAGCCAATGAAACGGAAGGCATTGCCTTTAGCAGCAACGGCCTAGGCTTGATCGCCTTACACCACGGTGACTATGGCTTAGCCATGGTCTACTTGCAAGAGGGTCTACGCCTGTGGCAACAGCGGGGGGATCGCCACCACATCGCGCTAGCCTTGTGTAACCTAGGCCGCCTCGCCCTAGCGCAAGGGGATCAACAGAGCGCTACCACCCATTTTTGCGCCAGCCTCACCCTCTATCAAGAGATGGTCGATAAATTGGGCGCGGCCCTAGCGCTAGAGGGGAAGGCGAATTGTGTCGCTATCCCTACGCTGGCCGCGCGGTTATATGGAGCAGCCCAGGCCCTGCGTCAGCTCATCGGCGCGCCCGTGCCACCCGTTGACGCAGCGGAATATGAACAGAGCCGCCAGACGCTACGCAAACAGTTAGGAGCGCAACCCTTTGCTGCTGAATGGGCAGCCGGTAGCGCCCTGAGCTATGAACAGGCAATCAACCTAGCCCTCAGTCACTGCCCCTGATGCACCCACTCATCATCAATTGGATAGATGATCCGATCGTTTTCAATACGTATAGAAGTTACGCACTTGGACAAAACCGGACCGGTTTGGAAACCGGTCCGGTCTCTGGTCGTAATCGCCAAGATAACATAGGAACCAGGTAGGTCAACCTTGTGGTTAGTGTCCAGGGGTAGCACCTACCGCGTCCGCCCCGTCTACGGTTCGGACGCGGTTCGGACGCGGGCGCACTATGCTTACGCCAGCGGTAAGTTACGCAGCCAAGCCGACCAGCATCGGCTTGGACAAGCACCCATTGGATAAGCAAAAAGAGGAAGTTGATGAAGATTCAGCACATCTTTCAGAATCCGCAAAGTAAAAGCATCGATAGATCCGCACGCCCTTGGCAGGGGCGACTTGTTCTTTTTCTGCCGCTGTTTCTGGTGGCGCTCGCGGCCGCACTCGTTTCGGCCCGCAGCGCCTATGCCCATGACGATGTCGTGATCGGTCCGGATGGCAAAAGTCATTCACCAGTCGAAATTACCCTGAGTGCCGACCGGGCGCCAGGGCCAGGAGAAACCGTCAATTTACTGCTTAGCGTCACATCCCACACGGCGACGCCGACCATGAAACTTGTCTGGCAGTTGGACAAGGGTGGTGAATTGCTGGGCGGCGCGGCAGAGACAACCTTGGCCGCGGTCACCGCCCAGCAGCCCGTGCAGCAGAGCCGCCAAGTGCGCTTTCCCACGGCTGGCATCTACCAAGTGACCGTCGCCGCCCAAATTCAGCCGACGGCGGGCCTTGGCTATGGGGCCGCGGATGTGCTCTTCTTTGTCGTCGCGGCCGATGGGACATCGACGATGACGCGGGTCGATCCAACTGTGCGCAATCCCATGCGCTCGACCATGACCACCTCGGCCCGTCAACTAGACCCGGCGGTGAGTGCCGCGCAAAGCAATGGCGATGACCCTTGTTATACCATCTCCGGCCAAGTGACGCGGCTGGAACGCAGCGCAACGACCACCGGCTACACGAATAGCACAGTTCCGGTGCGCTTTGCCCACATTGAGTTGATGGAATCGGACCCCATCTTTGACGATTCGATTGACGAAGGGATCACCGATGCCAATGGTAACTATTCTTTTTCGTTTTGTGACGACGACGGGATCGGCGACACCAGCTTGGAGCTGTACCTGATCCTCTATACGTCCATCTATGCGCCGGGCAAGGAAGATTGGGACGACTTTGAGGTCGTCTATGTGGAAGACAGCTCGTGGATCGATGAAATGTATGAGTACAACTCCGGCATTCTCAACGTGGATAATGGCGGTAGCTATGATCTGAGTGTGAGCCTGGATAGCGACCAGAGTGGGCCTTTCAACATTGCCGATGCCATCTACGACGCCTGGAACTTCTGGCGGCTGCGGGGCGGGGCCAGCGGTGGCGATACCGAAATGGACATTACCGCCGAAGTCCACTGGGAGCCGGGCTATGTTGAATCCGACCCCGCCCTCACCACCTTTTATGACGGTGCTCAAGAAGAGATCACCGTCTCCGCGCTGACTGCGGATGATGACACCTGGGACGATTCGGCGATTATCCACGAGTATGGACACATGATCGAGGATAATTACTCCTGTGATGAATCGCTAGGTGGCGCGCATAGCTTTACCCAGATCCTGGCCGACGAAGAATTTTCTTGGAGTGAGGGCTTTGCCAATTATTTCCAGAGCGCCGTGCGCAATTCCACTGGCGCGCCGAATGGTGACTGGTATTTAGATTGGGCGGTCCCCAACGCATCAGGTGCCATTGCTGATCTGGAAAATTGGGATACTAACAACCCAACCTTAGCTTCACGCTTTAATGAAATTGGGATTGCCGCGCTTTTCTGGGATCTGAACGATAGCGCCAACGATGGACAAGATCGGGTGGCCCATGGTCCGGCGATGGTGCAGGAAGTCTACACCGATGACGAATTCAATAGCCAATGGGGTGATGAAGAATGTTCGGTCAATGAATATTTTCGGGCTTGGCAAGCCTTGGACAAGCCAGCCGACGCGGCCACAGCAGCGGTCATTGCCCAGAATACGGGGGTGGCCAATCCATTTACCGTGGTCAGCGCCGACGCGGCCAGCGAACAGAGCGAATATACGCTCTTTACAGCCCACACCGCCAACAACGCCCAGGACTACCAATGGTGGCGGCACCTGATCATGGTCAATGATCTGAGCCAGAGCATGGCCGGGGCCAAACTCAACGCGGTCAAGAGTGTGCTCACGGAACAGGTCAATGATATTGCCACAACGCCCAAAGGGGTCGAGTTTAGCCTCTATTCCTTTAACAATACCCAGAACAGCAACCAAACCCTGCTGGCGGGTAAATTCTATCCCGAATTTGTCACCCCCGCGATCAGCGCCATGACAACCAGCGCCGCCGCCGACGGCACCTGTCCCGTCGAATCCTTGCGCGCCCTTTCCCAAGCGATTGGCCCCAAGCAGCGCGGCAATGCTTGGCTCTTTACCGATGGCGACGCGCTCCAAAGTGTCAGTGTGGAGACGCTCGTTCAGTTGCTCAACAAGCAGCGGATCAAGGGCTCGGTGGCGCTGTTGGGCGGCTGTAACTCGTTGCCCCCTGCGCCAACCAATGTCAGTGGCGCGGCCAAAAATGCCCTGGGCTTGGCCGCCAACGCGGCGCAACAAGGGGGCATCGTGCCCTATCTATTAACGGCGATTGGCAGTGGTGGTCAATTCCTCTATGTCGCGCCCGCACAAGTCAATGACGCCGCCGCGATCTTGCGCGCTCAGTTGAGCCATAGCGCCGGGGCAGGCCGCTGGAGCGATTATGTCAGCGACCAACCCACCTATCTCTATGACAAACTGACCTCCTGGGAATACCAGTGGATTGATACCAGTGTGGCCGCTGGGGGCGTCAACCAAGGCATCCCCAGCCCACAAGTGAGCTTGTCGCTGCCCGCCCCCTTTACTTTCTATGGCACCGCCCAGACGATGGCCCATGTCACGCGCCATGGCTATTTGACCTTTGGCCCCACCGCGCAGGCCGCCCAAATCAACAATACACCGCTACCCGCCGCGGCCCTCCCGAACAACGCCCTATACATTCTGTGGGATGAACTCTTTTGGAACAACCCACCCGCGGTAGTGGCCGCGGCCAATGCACCGGACGCGCCCAGCACGCCCAACATCGCCCAGGTGAATGTCTTTAGTCGGCAGGCGGGCGATTGGTTTGCCCTGGAAACCAACGGCACGGGCGCGCCAGCCGGTGATCAACGGGCCTACCAAATTCTGCTGAACGCCACCACCGGCGAGATCCGCTATCAATATAAGAGCATCCTCAGCGGTGAAGCGGGCGTGGCGACGATTGGCCTGGAAAACAGCACCGGGACAGCCGCGGTCCAAGTCAGCCACAACGACAACACAGCGGCGAGCAATACTATGGGCTATAAATTTACCCCGGCCCCGGCCCAACCAAGTAAGGTCTACACCGCGGCGGTCGATGGGTTGGTATCGAGTATCGGTTTCTTGCTCACTGGCTACAGTGGCAGCTTTGACCCGCTGTTGATCCAGACGCCCGACAATAGCCAAGTCACTTGTGCGGAGAGCGCCAACGTCCTCTGTCTCAACCTGGGGCTGGTGCAATATGTTCAGGTCAAGGTCAACGGGCGCAAAGGAATCTGGCGCGCCACAGTCAGCGCTGGCGGCAGCGGGGCTGGCACCTTTAGCTTTAGCACGATTGGGGCCAGCAGCATCACCGCCGAAAGCAAGGCCGAGCGCAGCCGTTCCACCGGCCCCCAAAGCTTTGATCTCACGCTGGAAAAAGCGGTGGCAGGCAATGTCCTCACCGCTTGGTTCACCAAGCCCAATGGCGTCGCCTTTGGCAACCCCTTCCGCTTCTTTGATGACGGGGCCCACAACGACGGTAAACCCGGCGATGGTCGCTTTGGTTCGGAAGATTTTGCCCCACCCGGCGCGGGGATGGCCTATCTCTGGGTGCAAGGCACAGTAGATGGGGAAAGCTTTATCCGCAACGAGCCAACCCCCTTTACCTTCCAACCGCTCGAGGTAACCGCGTTAGGCAATGGCGTCAACTATGGTGGAATTACATCCTTGGTCTTTAGCATCAAGAACAACGACACCGTGGACCATTGCTACACCCGTTCCACCCAAGTTCCCAGCGGTTGGGCCTTTGACTGTCACATGCCGCAAAACGAGCTGAACTTTGGCTTGTGTATCGCCGCCGGCCAAACCGTCACCCGGCCCCTGGAGGTACGCATGGCAGCAGGCCCATCCAATAACCTGCCCAGCGGTGCCAGTGGGGAAGTCTTTGTCACCTTTATCGAACGGGAAGCCGGAACCATCAGCGCCAGCACCAGTGCCTTGGTCACCCGTTACCGCGCGCCAGCCTATCTGGTGATCAACAACAAGAGCCTTTCCAGCTACCTGCGCCCCACCGGAGTCGATACCACCACACTGAGCATCTTTGTCTATGATGACCAGAATGTGAGTGTGGCCGATGGCGTTGAGGTCAAGCTAACGAGTACGCTTGGCACCATTACCCCCGCCACCGCGTTGACGCAGAAGGGGCGCGTCGATCCCGTCTTCACCGCGGGGAGCAGTGTCGGCAGCGCGCTGATCACCGTGATGGTGGGCAACTTGGTGGCGACCACAACCGTGCAAATTCAAGCACCCATGGTCGATAACCTGGTCCTGACGACGACGCACACAACCCTGCCCGCCGGGGCGAACAGCGCCACGATCACCGCCCTCGCGCGTGACCAATGGGGCGACCCGTTGGCAAATGAAACCGTGCGCCTCGCGGTCTCTGGCGATGGTACACTGGGCAGCCTCAACGGCAATGAAGTGATCACGGGGACAACCGATGCTAATGGGCAACTCAGTGCAACCTTTACGCGCGGCAGCCAAACCGGCACGGCGCTCATCCTGGCCGAGTTGCTGACCGTGGAGAACGGCCAAACCCACGCCGCGCTAAAGGCCAAACAACCAATCGTGATTGCTGGAGAAGCTCCCTCGTTTAATCAGCAGCTCTTCTTACCTCTCGTCACGCGATAGGGAACGTGAACCGTGATTCATGACACCGGCCCCGAATCACGGTTCACGCGAGCGAACAGGCTTTGACGAACGTTGAGAATGGAATGTGGGAAAGCCCGCCCGGCACTGAAGCGGGGCTTCCGCTATCAGCCCCAGGGCTTCAGCCTGGGGCTGGGGCACCCTAGATAAAATTGAGGAGTAGACCGATGGCTTTTGTCGTTAGTGGCATGTTGATGATCTTTTTGTTGGGGGGCTTGGGAGTCCTGGGGCTGGGTCTGCGCGACTTGTTGATCATGTTGCGGGTACGGCCACGTTTGTTAAGCGCAGACGGCGTCGTTCAAGCAGTACAGCGCGAGCGGACGCCCTCGACGACGGGCCGCAAGTTGGTGCATACGGCCTATTACCCTGAGATTCAGTTCTATACCCGGGCAGGGCAAGCCATTACCTTTCTTTCCGAGGTGGGCTACGCCGAAAGTCGGCGTCGCTATAGCACCGGCCCCACCATCACCTTTGGCCGTAAACATGCCAGCTATCCCCATAAGTATTATGTCGGTCAGCGTTTGCCTGTGCTCTATGATCCCCAACGCGAACTAGCCCCTCGGCTCCACACCTGGTCAGCCATTTGGGGGCTGGCGAGCTTTCAAATCGCTGGCGGCGTCGCCTTGCTGGGCGGCGCGCTTCTGCTTTGGCTCGCCTTTGGTGCACGCCTGGTCGCGGCTTGGCAAGCGTTTTTAGGCCCAACGCCGCTGTAATATCCCCCATGTAATATCCCAGAATTGTTCGCTTCAATAGAAAGGGATCGGCTCACCAAGAACCGGCGGTGGCGCGCGCCGAATCACATCAAAGAGGGCAACGGCCAACGCGGGAATTTCACGCGTTTCGGAGAAGGCAATCGACCGCGGATCATAGGGATGGCGGTCAGCCGCAACCCCCACCGCTTCGACACCCAGTTGCTCACACAAAAATAAGGCACGGGGCAGATGAAAGCGCTGGGTCACCAAAATGGCCGACGAGACCTGAAAGATCGCTTTGGCCCGATAACAGCTATCATAAGTACGCCGCCCGCCATAGTCCGGCTGAATATCCGCCGCAGGCACGCCTTGGGCAATCGCATAGGCCATCATGGCCCCCGGTTCATCATAATCCGCGAACTGATTATCCCCCGTGACCAGCAATTTTTGTACTTTGCCGGTTTTATAGAGCTCTATCGCCGTATCAACCCGATCACGCAACATGCCGCTCAGGCGACCATTATTATAAACCCGTGCGCCAAAGACAATTGCCACTCGTTCCGTCGGCGCCGTAGCAGCTGGCACAATGGACGCTTGATAGCGCTGCTCCACCCACCAGGGCCAAAGCCAGGTTGCACCTACAAACAAAACTACCATCAACGCGCTGGCTAGACCAAGCCCACTCCAATAACCTTTTCGCAAAATGTTACTCTCTCTATGAACCACCCTTGCCAAGTTGATACCTTGACCTGGAGTCCGCGCATGCCGCGTGCAGCCTATTGAACGCTGGTTTGTACGGAAAATCAGTAGCCTCTATCGCAGAACAGAGGACCACTGATCATCAGGGAAAAAGGGGACGCGGATTTACGCAGGGGAACGCGGATTTTTCTTTATCCGCGTAAATCAGCGTCCCCTTTTCGCAGCGTTGTATCTACTTCACCAGGAACACGGTTGGCTCTATCGGATAGCTGCCCAGTCGCGCGCCATAGAGCGAGAAGCCGCCAGGGTAGCCACCCGCTTCGCCCACGGTAAAGCGAATCCGCAAGCTTTTCTGCCCCGCCAACGCCTGTTGTAACGTTGCCCCATCGCTCACGACTTCGGTCAAAAAGCCATAGGAGCCGGGATCAACCCCATGGTGGTGACTCAAGACGCCACGGGCATCGGCGGGGTCATCGGGCAGTTGCACTTGGCCGATCACCACGTCGTTGATGGCGATGGTCACGTCGCTGGGGATCTTGCGTTCGGCCTCGGTTTGGGGATAGTTAAAGCCATAGGTACGTTCGGGCCAATCAATACGCAGCCCGCTCGTGCGTGCCCCCGCTTCAAAGCGCAGCCGTAACTGGCGCAGCGTCGTGGTATCGACCGCTGCGGGCAGCGCGACGGTATATTCTACCCACCCACGCCCCGCCGCCGAGAACTTGCCACCATCCGGCGCGACAAAAGGTTGGGGCCAAGAGCTTTGGGCAAAGAGCCCGGGCGCAAAGCGCAGGGCCCAGCCACTGGCCAGCGTTGCAACGGCGTCCACAGGGGTAGTACTGCGTACCTCAACATTCACATAGTTGCGACTTCGTACAGTCCCCTGCTCATCGACCAGCCAGAGGGCCAGGGTCGCCAAGCCACTTTCCGCGGGCAAGGTGCAGCGCAGTAGGCCCAGCTCGGTGACCGTAAAGCGGGTGGGCGTGGTGTTCACTGTGCCGGTGCGCACCGTTGTGCGTTCCCCCAGCTGATTGGTAAAGTCGAGCTGCCAACGGACTTGGCTTGCCCCCAGGGGGCTACCCCAGTGGCTGACAAAGAGCGGTGCGGCAAATTCACTGCCCGCGGGCAAGCTCTGGCACGGTGGCGCGTCCAGCCCCACAAAATCCGCCCCGTTGAGATCGGCCACCGTCATGCCTTCGACAAAGAAGTCGTAGCCAAACTCTTTGGGGCTGCGGTCATAGTTGACAAAGCCATTGTGCTCCCACTCAATATCGTCCAACTCGGTGTAAACATACCCACAGATTTTGGCATGACGACGTAGCTCGGTCGTCTGATATTTGAAACACCACGCAATGTCCTGATCACCACTGCGCGCCGCGATCCCACCATATTCGCTGTTCATTAGGGGTGCGGTGGTCTGAACAAAGTTGTCACCCGCCTGGTTCTTGCCCACATAGTTAAAACTAGAGCCGGGATAGGTTTCATCGACCACCCGCTGCACATGGTGGCGCACTCGCTGGTAGTCATTGATGTAGAAATGCCACGAGTTGATGTCACTCTCCACATGGTTATAATGACAAGGCGAGTTGTCCTCGACCAGGCGCGTGGGGTCGAGCTTTTGCATGGTGTGTAGCTGTTTGCGCACCCAGCGATGGCTATCGGCGGTGTCATGGTTGGTGAGGCCCCAGGTTTCGTTGAAGACCACCCAGGCAAAGATCGACGGGGAATTAAAGTCGCGCGCCAGCGCACGCGGCAGCGTCTGTTCAAAAGTACGTCGCATGGCGGGCGTATCAAGATCGGGGCTGGGAAAGTCATACATGACGAGCAAGCCCAGCTTGTCGGCCCAGTAGTAGTAACGCGGATCATTGAGCTTGATGTGGCAACGGAGCATGTTAAGACCGAGATCTTTGGCAAGCTGAATATCACCGCGAATCACATCATCGGTAGGATAAGCATGGAGACTAGCCGGATGAAAGGCTTGATCGAGCGCGCCACGTAGATAGACCGGTTCGCCATTGAGCAGGATATATTCATAGCTATTGCCATGCCAGCAGCCACGCGCCACGGTACGCATGCCAAAGTAGGTGGCAACCGTATCTTTCACACCGCCAGACGCGGGCGCGAGTTCCACATCAATGTCATAGAGATAGGGCGATTCGGGCGACCACAACTGTGGATTGGACACGGGCAGCGTGAAATGAATGGGCTGTTCACCACTGCGTAGCTCCCGTTGGATTTCCCGCGTGGGAAACGCTTGGCGGTGGGAACGGACACGCACCGTGTAGAGACCCGCTTGATCAATTTTGGTGGTAAGCTTGATGGTAGCGGTTTGTTGGGCGACCTCTGGTTCAATCCGAATGGCCGTAATATGGCTGGGGGCACGCCCTTCGAGCCAAACACTTTGCCAGATGCCGCTGGAGTGTGTATACCAACGGGGCACCTGCTTGCCCACCAGCGTCGTCGCCTCGGCAATATCATAGGCGCGCACGGTGACAACGGCGCTTTCGCCCGGTTGGACGTGTGCGCTGAGATCAATCGAAAAGGGCAGATAGCCATTTTCATTCTCGGCGACCAAACGCCCGTTGATCCAGACCCGCGCCTGCCAGTCTACTGCGCCAAAGTTGAGAAAGGGGATTAATCCTTGCCATTCGGTGGGCACGGTAAACTCCCGCTCATACCACCCTGCGCCCTTGTAGTCGGGCCGGGCAACCCCAGAGAGCGGACTCTCCCAGGGGAAGGGGACGTTGATGGTAAGGGGTTTGTTTTCCGTCTGGTGGCGGCCAATAAAGGCGTGGACATGCTGGCGGCTGTTACGCAGATACCAATGTTCCTGTTCGCCGATTAGACCAGGATCGAAGGTAAAATGCCAAGGGCCGTTGAGCGTTTGCCAAGCCGCCCGCTGGAAACGGGGATCGGGATGCTCGGCGCGAAAAATTTGTGACATAGGTTACTCGCTTGTTGGATAAGCTCGGGTGTGATCGGTTGAACGCGTAGGATAACGGTAGCAGGCGGGGAGCCGACCGCGCCCAATCAAGCCATCACACCCCAGGCTGATGGAATCATGGATCATAACTATTTTACCTTATGTAGAGGTAAATTCATGCGCCGAATAACCAGAAAGCAGGGCTAAACCCTGCTGCTTGTCGAGGGCTCGCGTTTGCCCTATGCCAAAGGGAAGAGAACTACAGAGAATCGTTGTACTTGTGGTATGCTAATAGCTGTGAGTTTCTATTTTTTTATCACACGATTAGACTGACTGGTCGGTCTAGCAATTGTGAATGGCGACGGAGGGAACGTAGGCCCATGACAGCCGTGAAAGAGAGCAAATCGCTCCCCCCCCAAGGCGAGGGCACCATTGGTCGGATTTTGGACGCGGCGCTCAATGTCTTTGCGCGGAAAGGCTACCACGACACGCGCATGGATGAGATTGTCTCCGAGTCGCAGACTTCCAAGGGCTCGATCTATTTTTATTTTCCCAACAAAGAGCAGCTTTTCCTGGCCTTAATTGACCAATTTGCCAACCTCCTCGAACGGCGGATCACCGAGGCGATCCGGGAACATGAGCGGGGCATGGCCAAAGTGCAGGCCGCGTTGGAAGCTTGTTTAGCCACCTTTGGGCGCTATCGCCGTCAAGCCAAGGTACTTTTGGTCCAGGCATCGGGGCTGGGCAACGCTTTTGAGCAGAAACGGCTGGCCGTGAATGATCGCTTTGCCAGCTTGATTGCCACCTATCTGGCCGAAGCGGTCGAAGTGGGCGAGATTGCGCCGATTGATACAGAGGTGGTGGCCCATGCCTGGATGGGTGCCATTTACAGCTTGGTCATTCGCTGGGTCTACACCGGCGAGCCTTCTTCCGAGCGCATTGTGCAAGGGCTGGTCCCCCTGTTGTTGCAAAGTGTGGGGTATGGGGTGGAAAACAATGTAGCCATGAATGCACGAGGTGGAGCCGATGACAACGGGACCGCGGCCACTCATTGAATATCAGGTAGAAAATCAAGGGCGGCTGGTCAGCTATAGTCAACCCGCGCCGGGCATCGACCCCGCCACCTTTTTACACTATGCCCAAGGCCGCCCTCGTTTCTACTGGCAGGATGGGCGCACCGGTGTCACCTTTGCGGGCATGGGCATCGCCGCCGATCTCATGGCTTGGGGCGAGACACGCATCCAAGGCATTGAACGGCAGGCCCGCGAGCTCTTTGCCCACGCAGTGACCTTTCACAGCGACGAGCCCTTGGCCGCGCCGCGGCTCTTTGGCGGCTTTGCCTTCCGCGAGGACTTTGTCCCGGATCTGGCCTGGGTGGGCTTTAACCCTGCCCATTTCATTTTGCCCCATTATCAACTCGTGCAGCATGACGAAGCCTGTTGGCTGACGATCAATGCGCTGCTGGCCCCGGAGGAAAATCCAGAGGCCAACGAGCCACAACTCCGTGAGGCGCTCCAACAGTGTTATCACACGTTGCTGGACTTTCACCAGCACCAATCCCGCTCAGCGCAGGGGCCGCGCCCAGCCATCGCCGCCCATGTCGCTACGGTAACCTATCCCATGCCCTACCCGACGTGGGCCGCGATGATCGGCCAAGCACAGGCGGCGTTTCAGCGAGGTACGCTGCAAAAAGTGGTGTTGGCGCGGGTTTGCGAAGTGCAGTTGCCCGATCTCGTCGATCTCGAGGGTGCGTTAGCTTATTTGCAGCGGCGTTATGCCGAGTGTTATACCTTTCTCTTTGAGCCGCAGCCCCATCATGCCTTTTTCGGGGCGACGCCCGAGTTGCTCATTGCCACCCATGGTCGCCACTTTACGACCATGGGATTGGCGGGTTCGATTCAACGGGGGGCTACGCCTGCCGAGGATGAACGCCTAGGCCAAGCGCTCTTGGCATCCAGCAAAGACCGGCACGAACACGCGTTGGTCGTGGCCGCGGTCCGGCAACGCCTGGAGCCGCTGGTGGATGAGTTGATGATTCCTGATCGCCCGATGCTCTACCAACTCAGCAATATCCAGCATCTCTATACACCGATTCAAGGGACGCTGGGTCAAGAAGCAGGTGTCTTATCCTTGGTGGAAATCTTGCACCCCACGCCGGCGTTGGGTGGTTCCCCGCGTGAAGGAGCCCTTGCCTTTATCAGCGCCGCCGAAACCGTGCCACGGGGGTGGTATGCCGCGCCAGTCGGCTGGATCGATCACAACTTAGATGGCACCTTTGGCGTCGCCATTCGCTCGGCGGTGGCGCAACGGCAACGCGCTTGGCTCTATGCAGGCGCTGGCATTGTGGCCGAGTCGGAACCCCAGAAAGAATGGGAAGAGACTGGCTGGAAATTTCGCCCAATTCAAGAAGCGTTGGGCATTATATAATGGGCATCCTGTAGAATGAGTGAACCATTTATGACCACTTCTGTCAATCCCAATCTGCAATGGGCGGATCTCTTTGTCAGTGAGTTGGCCGCTTGTGGCCTGCCTGCGGTTTGTATTGCGCCGGGGTCGCGCTCCACGCCCCTAACCCTGGCCTTTGCCCGCCAGCCCGCGATCAAAAGTTATCTGCTCTTGGACGAACGCAGCGCCGCCTTTTTTGCCCTTGGCCTGGCCTTAGCCACCAACCGTCCCGTTGCGCTGGTCTGCACCTCGGGTACGGCTGCGGCTGAGTTCCATGCGGCGATCATTGAGGCGTACCAATCCCAGGTGCCGCTCTTGATCCTAACCGCGGATCGCCCTCATGAGGTGCGTTATAGTGGTGCCAACCAGACCATTGACCAAGTCAAAATGTATGGCGATCATGTGCTTTGGTCCTTTGACTTGTCCGTTCCCCAGGCCAACGCACCGGCCTTGACGATCCGCGCGCTCAAAACCTTGGCTAGCCGCGCCTATGGGATGGCCGATGGCGTGGTCAAAGGACCGGTGCATCTCAATTTTCCCTTTCGCCAACCGCTGGAACCGGCCACACCACCACTGCCCGCCGCCCCGATCTTGGTGCAGCCAACGGTGCGGATTGAACGCGGCGTGGTGGCACCAATGCCCCAACAAGTGGCGGCACTGGCGACCATCATCAACCAATCCGAGCGCGGGCTGATTGTCTGTGGCCCAGGCTGCCCTGGTGGCGCGTTCCCAGCGCAAGTTGCCGCGTTCGCCCAGGCGAGTGGCTACCCGCTGATCGCTGATCCGCTCTCTGGTATACGCTTTGGCCCAGCCGTGACCAGTGGCTTGGTCTTGGGCGGCTATGAGAGCTACTTGCAAGGCGGCCAGGCACCGTGGGAGCGGCCCGATGTGGTCATCCGCTTTGGTGCCGTGCCAACCGGAAAATGGATCAATAGCTATCTCAGTAATAGCGACCCAGCCCACTTGATCCACATTCGCGAGAATGGCGTTTGGGCCGATGATAGCCATCTAGTCACCTATTTCTTACAGGCCGATCCGGCAACCGTCTGCGCACAGGTGACGGCAGAGCTTGCGCCGCGCCCCTTGTCGGCTTGGGCAGAGGCCATTCAAGGCACAGAAGCAACTTGCCAGCAGGTGAGCCATGCCTATTGTCAGGAACATTTCTTCGACGGTGCGGTGGTCGCGGCGGTGGTGGCGGCGCTGCCAGCCGGGGCTAGGCTGATGATTGGCAACAGCCTACCAGTGCGGCATTTGGATCAATTGGGTACGCCCACGGCCAGGGCGCTAACGGTCTATGGCAATCGGGGAGCCAGCGGCATTGACGGGGTCACCTCGACCGCGTTGGGCATTGCGGCGACAAGCAACGCGCCACTGGTCTTACTCACCGGCGATGTTGCGTTTTATCATGACATGAATGGGCTGCTGGCGATCAAGCAACAGGGCCTGACCAATGTCACCATTGTGTTGCTCAACAACAACGGCGGCAGCATCTTTCGTCGCCTGCCCATTGCCAAGTTTGAGCCAGAATTTACGCCTTTTTTTCTCACACCGCACGATCTCGATTTTAGCCATGTGGCCCAACTCTATGGGCTGCATCATTTGCGGGCCAGCGATCCAGAAACTTTCCGGGCAGCCTTGCAACAAAGCCTCGACGGCCAGACGCCAACCCTGCTGGAAGTTCAGACCGATGGCGCAGCCGACTATGACCAACAGCAAGCCCTGACGCAGCAACTGTTACAGACCAGCCAAAGGCCGCGCTAAGACATTGATAAAGCTTGCAGGAGCGTGAACGGTTCCCTTTTTTCGATGGTTAGCGTCACGCGATCACGAAGTATATCATTCACACTCGTCCAGAAATAACACTCATCTAGAAAAAGGACCAACCATGACTGAAACTACAGAGATTGCCTGGCAACAGGTCAAAGAATATTCGGACATTACCTATCACAAAGCCGACGGCATGGCACGCATTGCCTTTAACCGCCCCGAAGTGCGCAACGCCTTTCGGCCCCAAACCATCGACCAGATGATCGAAGCCTTCCGCGATGTCTGGATGGATGATGACATTGGCGTCGTGCTGCTGACCGGCAATGGCCCCTCGCCCAAAGATGGCGTCTATTCGTTCTGCGCTGGTGGCGACCAAAAGGTGCGCGGCCATGCCGGTTATATCGACGACAAAGGAATGGCGCGCCTCAATGTGTTGGAATTACAGCGCATTATCCGCACCATCCCCAAACCGGTGATCGCGCTGGTGGCCGGTTATGCCATTGGCGGCGGCCATGTCCTCCACGTCATCTGTGATCTGACGATTGCAGCCCACAATGCCGTCTTTGGGCAAACCGGCCCGATTGTCGGCAGCTTCGACGCGGGGCTAGGCTCGAACTACTTAGCGCGCATTGTAGGCCAGAAAAAGGCCCGCGAAATTTGGTATCTCTGCCGCCAATACAATGCCCAAGAGGCACTCGACATGGGGCTGGTCAACAAAGTAGTACCCGTTGACGAATTAGAAGCCGAAGGGGTGCTTTGGGCACAGGAAATTTTGGCGAAAAGCCCGATTGCCATTCGCTTCCTCAAAGCCGGTCTCAATGCCGACTGTGACGGCCAACTGGGCTTACAATCCTTGGCAGGTGACGCCACCATGCTCTTCTACATGACCGAAGAAGGCTCGGAAGGGCGCAACGCCTTTGTCGAAAAACGCCAACCCGACTTCCGGCGCTACCCCTGGCGACCGTGAGCAGAGGTCAGTGGACAGAGGTCAGTGGACAGAGGTCAAATGACCAATGACCAATGACCAATGACATAGGTCAGATTCTGCCTTCTGCCTTCTCTCCCATGAACGGAGTATTCGATGCAAGATTGGCTTGGGGCGCGGGTGCAGGCGACGCCGCGGAAAATAGCACTGATCATTGGTGAACAGCAGTGGAGCTATGGTGAGTTGGGTCAACTGGTGGAGAAGTACTGCGCCGGTCTACTCCACGCTGGGGTCCGACCAGGAGAGCAGGTGGCGGTGCTGTTACCCAATGGGCTGGCCTATGTTGGCTTGATCCATGCCTTGGCGCGGTTAGGGCTTGTATTGGTGCCATTGAATACGCGGTTGACCGTCGCTGAGCTAGGGTGGCAGGTGACCCAAAGCCACTGTCGCCTGCTCATCTATGGCGCGGCGACAGCCAACGTTGCCGCGCAACTCGCCACAGAGCGCGTTAGCAAGACGGTCGATGAGGCGGCCTTGCAGTGGGCGGGCGAGCGACACACCAGTGGATGCCAAACGCAGTTTCGCTTGGATGCACCCCAAGCCATTGTCTTTACCTCGGGGACGACAGGCCAGCCCAAAGGCGCGGTGCTGACCTTTGCCAATCATTTTTGGGGCGCGAATGCGTCGGCTTATCGGCTCGGGTTGTTGCCCCAAGATCGTTGGTTGAGTTGTCTGCCCCTCTACCATGTGGGCGGGCTAGCGGTTGTCTTCCGTTCCTGTCTCTATGGCACGGCGATTGTGCTCCATGAACGCTTTGCGTTGGAAGCGTTCAATGCCAGCCTGGAAGCAGACGCCATCACCCTCACCTCGTTGGTGCCGACCATGCTCACGCGGTTGTTGGCCCAACGCCAGGATCAACCTTGGCCAGCCACCTTGCGCCATATTCTGCTGGGGGGTGCCGCGGCTACGCCGGAGTTGTTAGCGGCTAGCGCGGCAAGCGGCGCGCCCGTCACCACCACCTATGGCCTGACGGAAGCCGCCTCGCAAGTCGCGACCCTTGCGCCGCCCGATGCACTGCGCAAGCCAGGGAGCGTGGGTCACCCACTCATGTTCACCACTGTGCGGATCGCCGATGAAACGGGCGCTTCGTTGCCACCGGGTGAAAGAGGCGAAGTCGTGGTGAGTGGGCCGACGGTGATGAGTGGCTATTACCAGAACCCTGTCGCGACGGCCAAGACGCTCCGCCATGGGGAACTGTTTACCGGCGATATTGGTTTCCTCGATGAAGAAGGCGATCTCTGGCTGGTGCAACGGCGCAGCGATCTGATCATCAGTGGCGGGGAAAATGTATACCCGGCGGAAGTAGAAGCAGTCTTGCGCCAACATCCCGCGGTAGCGGATGTTTGTGTCGTGGGCCTGCCCGATGCAGAATGGGGGCAACGGGTGGCCGCTTTGGTGGTCTGCTTCCCCCAAGCCCAAGTGACGGTAGTCGAGTTAAGCGCATTTAGTCGGCAGCGCTTGGCTGGTTACAAACAGCCGCGGCTGATCGCCTTTACCGAGGCCCTGCCGCAGACCGCCTCGGGCAAGGTGGAACGGCGCGCCGTCGTGGCGCAACTCGCGGATCTTCAGGCCCAGCAGCCGATGCTAGCAGAAGGTAGATAATGCCAACAATTACGGTTAATGGGGTCAAGTATTTCTATACGAACAGAGACGCCCCCCCAACCAGCGGGCAAGCGGCGTCCACACTGGTCCTGTTACATGGCTTTACGGGAAGTAGCGAAAGCTGGGCCGATCATCTGCCGCTCTTCGCTACGGCGTATCGAACCATTGCCATCGACCTACTGGGGCATGGCCAAACCGACGCGCCCGCTGAGCCAGCCCGCTACAGCATGGCCGCCAGCGCCGACGATCTGATGGCGATCCTCACCCTCGTTGCCCCCGGTCCAATCCATCTTTTGGGCTATTCTATGGGAGGGCGGCTGGCGCTCTATCTGGCCCTGACCTATCCTGAGCGCATCCGCAGCTTGATCTTGGAAAGTGCCTCGCCGGGGCTTGCCGACCCTGTTGCCCAGCAGGAACGCATCCGCGGCGATGAAGCATTAGCCACCGCCATTGAAACACAGGGGATGGCGGCTTTTGTCGAGCGGTGGGAAGCGCTGCCCCTCTTTGCCACACAGCGCGCCCTGCCGGTGACCATCCAACAGCGCCTGCATGACCAACGGCTGTGCAACCAGCCCCAGGGGCTCGCCAACAGTCTGCGCGGGATGGGCACGGGTGTCCAACCATCCCTTTGGTCACAACTCGCCACGGCACCCATGCCAACGCTGCTCCTCGCCGGTGCGCTCGATCTCAAGTTCAAGGCCATTGCTACCCAAATGGCGCAACGGCTCCCCCATGCTACGGTTGCCATTGTGCCAGAGGCCGGTCATACCCTTCACCTGGAGCAACCCCAGGCTTTTCAAGCACAAGTTTTGCGCTTTTTACACGCCACCGCCCGCACCGACGCGGTGGCAACATCTTACCCGTATCGAATATAGGAAGAAGCTTATGTCGCTCTGGTTTGCAGAACCAACCTTGGACGCGCTCAATGCCCTTGCCAAAGAGACCCTCATCGGGCATCTAGCCATTGAATTTACTACGATTGGCGCGGATTTTCTCACCGCCAAGATGCCCGTTGACCGGCGTACCGTACAGCCCTTTGGCCTGTTACACGGTGGCGCATCGGTGGTCCTAGCTGAAACCTTAGGCAGTGTCGCGGCCATGCTTTGTGTCGATAGCCAAGTTAAGCTGTGCGTTGGGTTGGAAATTAATGCCAACCATGTGCGCGCGGCACGGACTGGCTTTGTCTTTGGCACCGTCCGGCCTATCCATATTGGGGGCTCTACCCAGATCTGGCAAACCCAGATCCATGACGAGCAAGAGCGGCTCATCTGTGTCTCACGGCTGACGGTCGCCGTCTTGGATCGCAAGAGCTAACCGGAAGAGCACCAGGGATATTGTTGAGTAGCTTATTTTTTGCTATAATCGGGGCCAGCGACCAAAGCGTGAAATGCTGATTGTCGAATAAGAAAGACTATGGAAGAGAATATGTTAACCCCCGAAATGTTAGAGGAGATTGAAGCCTATATTTTAAAGCGTCTGCCACAAGTATTGGCGCGCGATCCGCAGTTCGCGACCTTGATCGAAGGCATGTTGGCCGAAAAATTTCCAAGACGCGATGAGTTTGCACGCATGTTGGATGAGTTACAAGAGCACCGACGTGAAACGCAACAACAATTTCGCCTAGTTGACCAGCACTTTAAGCAGGTTGACCAGCACTTTGAGCAGGTTGACCAGCGCTTTGAGCAGGTTGACCAGCGCTTTGAGCAGATTGATCAGCGCTTTGAGCAGATTGATCAGCGCTTTGAGCAGATTGATCAGCGCTTTGAGCAGGTTGACCAGCGCTTTGGGCAGGTTGACCAGCGCTTTGAAGGGGTTGACCAACGACTCGATAAGCTGGAAACCGAGATGCGAACGGGCTTCGACCAAGTGCACCGAGCCATTGATCGTTTGGGCGCACGATGGGGTATTCGTAATGAAAAGGTTTTTCGCCAGACCATGCGCGAATTGCTCGAAAAATCATTTGGTGCGCAGATTCAAGAGCGGCACATTCGGGGCGAACAGTTTGATTGCGTGATCATTCATGGGGAACATATTCTGATTGAGCTGAGCGCAAGTGTGGGGCCCAACATTCTAGAGCGGCTCCAGCGCAAGCGCCAACTCTACATTGACGAAACAGGCATTACCCCGGCGCGGTTTCTCTTGGTTGCAGGCGCGATCCATAGCCGTCGCGCCGAGGCCCTGCGGGCAGCTGGTTTTGAGGTGATTGAACCCGAAGATTCGGAAGATTATACGGCCTAGCGCCTGTCAGCTAGGTGGTGTTCGGAAGTCAGGTACCTGCCAGGCAGCCAGTGCACGCTAGTGGTAGACTCTCTTTCAACAACGTAGCTTATGCAGAAGGAGTTACGCACCTAGAACAGACCTGACAGCGTCTTGCGTTGGCGGTTGTGGAAACCACAGAGCCAACTGCGTAACTTCTAATGAAGAAGGAGAAGCTCACCGTGTCGAATGCTACTGCCCAATTAGCGCATGCCTTTGTCTGTGCCAAATGTCACAGCCACGGCGCGCATGTGGAAAAACTAGCCATGTCCGGAACTGGCTTTTCCCGGTTGCTCGAGTATCAACCCTACCGCTATGCTTATGCCTCTTGCCACAACTGTGGGTATACAGAAGTCTATAACCTGCGGGTGTTAGAGGGGAAAGATAACCTGGGGAACTTCTTAGACCTCCTTTTTACGGGTTAAGCGACCGTTGGCGCGTGAGACGAAACGCAAGAGACGTGCCAAACCTGGAAAGATGTTTACTACGTTTCACGCATCCCGTTTCACGCCCCACCGCTACCGATAGACCACGGAACGAATTTCATCCCCCGCATAGCGCACGGTTTGGCTATCGACACGGAGGGTACCTGGCATCATCGCGGCTTGGTCGGCTTTGTCGGTGTGGAAGAAGCGCTTTTCCAGCACATAAGGGGCTGGCCACACCAAGGGGGGAATCGGATTGGCACGATGCAATTCCACAGCACGCTGAATATCTTGGCGAATGAGATCACGGGCTGCCGTGGCCGCCAATGAGATGGCAGCTCCCCGCCCTAGCCCCTCCTTCACACTGGTTGTGACAATATTCGGCACCAGCGCTTCGGCCTCTTTACAAGCATCTAACTCACCACTTAGATAGATCAGTGGAATCCCATAAGCACCCGCATAAAGGGTAAATTGGGCAATTTCCCCAATCGGTTGACCATTGAGTTTAATGTAGTCAAGCGTTTGGCTCGATTGGGTATGGTTTTGATTGCTGGTCGCCACCCCGGCCATGGCATGTTGCCCAATAATGACAATGGCATCATAGCCCGGCAGCGGGGCCACCAATTGGGCGAGGGTGATCGGACGGCCATGTAATAATTTGGCCTGTGGGTGTAGATCTTCAAACCAGATGCCGCCCGCGCCATGACCATCGCAGACCAAAATGTCTTCGATCCCCACCGCCAGCAATCCATCCACCGCGGCATTGACTTCGGCCGTTAGTAATCGTTTCGCCAGATCATAATAACGGCCATCGGCAAACGCTTGGTCCGTAAACGAGACAACCCCCGCCACCCCTTCAATGTCCGTCATCATAAAGACACTACGCATACAAGTTTATCCCCTCTAAAATTTTTGGATTTCACTTACGCTTTGCGCTGCCAGCGCGCTTGGACAATTGCCACCTTGGTCAATTCCTCGTCCGACAGGCCAACGCCATTCGACGCGGCGACATTTTGGGTTAGCTGCTCTAGATTACGCGCACCAGGAATAGCCGCCGATACAGCCTTTGGCGTGATGGCATAGCGCAGCGCGAATTGGCCTAAGGTGAGGCCGTCATCGGGCATGATCCGGGCAAAGGCGGCGGCTTGATCAATAAAACCCTCGACTTTATTGCCAAGCAGGCTGGCGCGAAAGTCTTTGCTCACCGTCTCCCCTGGCTGAAATTTGCCGGTTAGAATCCCTCGCGCCATCGGCATTCGCACCAAAATGCCCACCCCATACTCTTCCGCCAGGGGGAAAAGCGCCTCACCATCGGCAGGCTGCACCATGCTATAATCCACTTGTAACACTTCGGCCAGCCCATTTTCAATCAGCCACTGCCCACTGGCGACATCGTTGATCGAGACCCCAGCAAAGCGAATCTTGCCCTGGGCTTTGAGCGTTGCCATGGCTTCGGGCCAATCAAATTCCTGGAGATCAGCGACACTTGGGCTGTGGAGTTGATAGATATCAATGGTCTCGCGTTGCAGCCGCTGTAGAGTCGCCTCGGCTTGAGCAATGATACGCGCTGCAGTGAAATCCTTGGCATTATTCTCGCGGACACGACTCACCTTACTGGCGATCAACACATCACTGCGGTTGCCAAGCGCTTGGCCGAGGATCTCCTCACTCCGGCCCCAGCCATAGGATTCAGCGGTATCAAATAGGGTAATGCCTAGATCAACTGCCTGTTGTACCAACGCAATCCAATGGGTATCGGGGCTGTGGGCTTCGCCAAGCCGGTTGCACCCTAGGCTAATTTCAGAAACCTTGGCATCATGACGGCCAAGTTGGCGGTAGTACATTGGCTTTCCCTCCCCTTTACTTGTCTTGTCAATTACTTGTCTTGTGAACGTGGTTGACAAACAATCATTCTCGATTGGCTAGCCGCGGCATTGTAACATGTGCCTCCACCCCTTGTCTAGCAAGCAGAAAAGGCAGACAGGGCAATCGCGAGCTTCGTTATAGCATCGGCACCTGGGAATTCCCGATCCAGCAGCTAACCAGGAAAATGGCGACGCAACCGAAAAACTGTTACAATCAGCCGTAATGAACAAGCGGTTAACCCGATCTGTTAGGCGTTACGCGGTTGCTCCTTACCACAGAGGCTCGGCAGGTTTTGCAAACCTGTCAAGCCTGAGCAACGTGCGTACTCCCTATCTAGAACAGAATGCTAGGCTTATGGATACCCAATCACGCTTTACTCTCGATCAAGCAATGTTCCGTCATTTCCAGGGCACGATCTTGCTCTTCACCACCCTGTTGATGTTGGGCGTGAGTGGCTGTGCGATCTTTGGCCCGGCCACAGCACCGACTGCCACCCCCACCCGCGCCTACGCACTAGTGCCCACCTTTACAGCTACGCCAGCCGGGATGGCACAAGCCCCCACGGCCCTCCCTGCCGCTCTTCCCACCGAGACGCCAACGACAGCCGTTGCCCCCTTGGCCCCCACCCCAGCCCCGCTGACAGAGACCGCCACGTTGAGCGCTCCTGCCACGCAGAGCCTAGCCCCAACGGACACGCCCCCCCCGGCTAGTGAACCCCGCTTGACGATCAGCGGCGCGGCGGTCAATGTCCGCAGCGGGCCAGCAACCACCTTTGATTTGATCGGTGCGGTCGCCCAAGGGGCGAGCTTTCCGCTGTTGGCCCGCAATGCCCAAGGTGACTGGTGGCAGATCTGTTGTGTCAACAGCCAATCGGGGTGGGTCTATGGCGAGTTAGCCACCATAGAAAAGGGGGAAGCTGTCGCTATCGTGGCGAATCCGCCATCGCCCGCACCAGCCCCCACAACCGCAGTGGCGACAGCCCCCACAACCGCAGTGGCGACAGCCCCCACAACCGCAGTGGCGGAAGCAACCCCAGCCCCAGCCGCACCACCGCCAGCCTCATCCGACCCCAGCGCCGGTGATTTTAACCCCGACGCCCAATATCAGATTGTCCATTTCAAAGTCTTGGGACTCAATGAAAACAATGGCGGCATCCGCGATAGCCGGGCACAACACCACATCTTTCTCACCGTCTTGGATCAGAATGGCAATGGGGTCGATGGTGCGGTGATTGAAAACCTCGTGGGTGAAAAAGGCCAAATTGTGACAGGCGACAAAGGGCCGGGTAAGGCAGAGATCACCATGTACTACGAACCCTTTAAGTTCCGGGTCATCGCCGATGGCTCAGGGCCAGTTACCAGCCAAACCTCCAACCAAATGGGGTTGGCTTTCCCCTACTTACCCGATATTGTGGGCAAGCTCGGTGGCTTGGACTATGAATACGCGGTTTGTCCGACCCTTGATGTCAAGTGCCAGTGGCCCATTCAAGCGGTTCACTTCTCCTATGAGATTACCTTTCAAAAGGTAAAATAGGTCCGCTCACGACAAACGAGACAATTTTCGGGACGCGGATGCACGCAGCTTTGTTGTAGCTGCGTGCATCCGCGTCTATCCGCGTCCTATTTTCAAAAAGCGCCAGGGAAAATGACAAGAAAGTACGCTAAATTTGTACTCGATAGCGTTTATTGATTCATAGGACGTACGTAGGGTTGCGTGCATCCATGCTGCCATTTACACCGGCGCCAAAATCACCTTTTCGCGCAAAGGAGCAACCGCAATGAGTATTCGCAAGGCACTTCTCGTTGGTCTCTGCCAAGTATCCCCCGCGGCCTACGGTGGCTGGGACGGGGTGAATGGCTGTGAAGGCTGTGAATTAGATGTAGAAAATGTCGAAAAGATCCTAACGCCGCTTGGCTATACGATCCAGCGCCTGACAACCGCGGCGGCCACCAAGGCTGCGATTTTGACTGCGCTCGAAGAAGCCGCAGAAGTACTGCTTTCCGGCGACCGTTTGGTCTTTTACTACGCTGGTCATGGGGGGCAACAGCCCGACCCCGACAAAGATGAGGACGATGGTCACGACGAGACACTCTTGGCTTATGATGGGGAGATTACCGACGATGAGCTCAATACCATCTGGCTAAAGTTTCAGCGCGGCGTGCGCATTCTCATGTTGAGCGATAGTTGCAATTCCGGCACCAACTACCGCGGCATTCGCAGCGTCTTTACCCCGACCCCAATCCAGCCACTCAGCGCGAATACCCGCGCGATCATGCTGGCGGAATTGATTCATATGGGTGGTTGCCGCGATGGCTTTACCTCCTCTGGGTACAAAGAGGGCGGGGCCTTTACCATCGCCTTGACCAATGCGTGGAATGGCGGGGCTTTTGTCGGCACCTATCGGAACTTATACGACGCGATTGTCGCTACGGTTGACTCGGGCCAAGCGCCACAGTATAACGAATATGGCATGGTCAGCGACAGTTTTCGCAACGAGCGAGCCTTTGTTGGCGAACCACTCCCAACCCCGTCGGTCGGTGAGCCGCGCCCAACCCTGCCCCCCATCCCAGAACCACCCCCAGACAATAACCTTTCCGATGATAACCAACGGCTATTAATCGAAGCGTACCTCAAGTTGTTAGAAACGCTCAACGTAACGCCAGCGCCGCGTACGCGCACCGCGGTCAACAGCCACCTCGTCTGTGTCCATGGCATTAACACCCACGTCGCTGGCTATTCTGATGCCTGGTGGAAAGCCCTCAAAGAGCATACGAGCCGCTTTGGCGAATCGATCTTAAACAAAACGCGCCATGAGGTCTTGTGGAGTAATCTGGTCAACAGCCGCTCTATCGGTGCCACCGCGGATGATGAAGCCCAAGCCGCCGAACTCCTCCGGCTCCGCATTGAGGATGTGCTCGAAGATCGCCACCGCCAGCAGGCCGCGCCAGTTGGTCGTTCGGCGGTCACGCGGGGGGCGGGAGGGCGCGGGCTAGAGACCACGCGCGGCGGCGACTTTTCGTTGGATGACTTTCTGGTCTATATGATCAACCAACGGGTACGCCAACAGATTATCGACCGGTTTACCAGCGTTGTCGCGCCTTTGTTGGCAACGGGGGCCGAACTCCACATCATTGCCCACAGTTGGGGGACCGTGGTGGCCTATGAAGGGTTACGCGAATTGGAAGCTACAGTTGGACTTGCTGGGCGGGTTGCCAACCTCTTCACCGTAGGGAGCGCGCTCTCGATTCCACCAGTGCGGGGCTCACTCCGGACGGCCAATCGCGATGGGCAACGCCCCGCGCTAGTCGATCGGTGGATCAATATCGATGCCCAAGGCGATCTGGTTGGCGGCACACTGGCCGACAGATTTGCCGTCGATGTTGAAAAACTAGAACTTGAGCCTACCGGCTGCCAGCGTAGTCTGAATGGCCTAGGCTGGTATAATCTCGCCTGTGCGCACGCTTCCTACTTCCGGCCCGCAAACCTAACTGTCAATCGCCAGATCTTTGGTCAATATATCAACACCTAGAACGGATCGACGCTACACCGTTGGTGAGTACGGCCAGAGCTGACAGGTTTAGAAAACCTGTCAGCTCTGGCATGCCCACTAACGCGTGGACAGCGCTTCCCGGCCCTTGCCTGGAAGACGTTTCACCTCTCGCGCCGACCATCCCTCCGGCAGAAAGTTTGTCCTCCACCAGTCCACCCGCTATAATAAACACGCAGTTGACTACCCGTTATCCATTACTAGAACAGGAACAGTCATGAAGCGTCTTCTCCTCACCGGCGCGGCGGGACGGATTGGCACCGCGTTTCGCCAACTCACGGCGCACCAGTACGCGTTTCGGCTGGTCGATCGCCCCGGCGTCCACCTGGCCGACCCTGGCCCCCATGAAGTTGTCGCAACCGATCTCGCAGATTTAGCCGCCTGTCAAGCGGTCTGCCAAGGTATGGACTTTGTGGTACATCTCGCCGCCGACCCTTCCCCTAGTGCCGATTTTTATGGTTCGCTGCTCGATAACAATATCAAAGCCGCTTATAATATTCTGCGTGCAGCCAAAGACCAAGGCTGCCAGCGGGTCATCTTTGCCAGCAGTATCCAGGCCATCGAAGGCTATCCCCTCGACACGCAAGTACACCCCGACATGCCCCCCAAGCCCATGAATCTCTACGCCGCGGCCAAGGTCTTTGGCGAAGCCATGTGCCACTATTTTGCCTATGCCGAAGGACTGCCCTGTATTGCCATTCGCGTCGGGGCCTATGGTGGCAATCGCAACTATGCCGAACATCCCGAGGATATCGATGGCCGTACCTTGAGCGCCTACGTCAGCCCGCGCGATCTGACGCATCTGATTGTCCAGTGTTTGGAAACGCCCGATTTGCCCTACGCGGTCTTTCAAGCGGTTTCCGACAACCGGTTCAAACGGATGGACATCTCGTCGGCACGGCGCTTGGTCAACTATCAACCCCAAGATGACGCCTTTGAACTCTTCCAGACGGGCATTCACAATCGCGAGCGCTGGTATCAAGAGTGGGAACGTGGCAACCATAGAAGCTAAAACGCCTTTTCAATTAGGAGCAACTACCGATGACAACCCAACCCAAGATTCGCTTTGCCGCCATTGGTCTCAACCATTTTCATATTTATGGGCAAACTAACCTCCTGTTGCGAGCCGGGGCCGAATTGGTCTCGTTTTATGCCGAAGAGGCTGATCTCGCCGCGCTCTATCAAAAAGATTATCCCCAGGCCCAACAGGTCACCGACAAGCGGGCGATCCTCGAAGATGCGTCGTTACAGCTGGTGATCAGCGCGGCGATCCCCAGCGAACGGGCCGCGCTGGGCATGGATGTCATGCGCCACGGCAAAGACTATATGAGTGATAAACCTGGGTTTACGACGCTAGACCAACTGGCCGAGGTGCGGCGTGTCCAACAGGAGACAGGGCGCATCTATTCCATCGACTACAGCGAACGTTTAGAAACGCGGGCTTCGGTCAAGGCCGCAGCATTAGTGCAAAGCGGCGCGATTGGTCAAGTGATCCAGACCATTGGCTTGGGGCCGCACCGGCCACGGCTCCAGCAACGCCCCTGGTGGTTCTTCAAACAGGACAAATACGGCGGCATTATCTGCGATATTGCCTCCCACCAATTTGAACAATATCTCTTTTACACGGGCGAAACCGAGGTCGAAGTCGTTCATGCGCAAGTGGCGAACTATGCCCATCCTGAGTATCCTGAATTTGAGGATTTTGGCGATGTCGTGGTGCGTGGTAAGCATAGCACCGGCTATGTGCGGGTGGATTGGTTTACGCCCGATGGCCTCGCGACATGGGGCGATGGTCGCATTGTCATCATGGGTACGGACGGCTATATCGAGCTGCGCAAATATATCGATATTGCAGGACGGCCCGGCACGGATCATCTATTCTTGGTCAACAAAGAGAAGACCGAATACATTGATTGCAAGGATCAAGAATTGCCCTATGGCCGCCAGTTGATCAACGATATTCTCAACCGGACGGAGACGGCAATGTCGCAAGAACACTGCTTCCGCGCCTCTGAATTAGCCTTGACAGCCCAAGCCAAGGCAATGCGTCTGGGACATCTGCGCTAAGCGCCAATAAAAAACACCTGACCGGTTTCTCAGAACCGGCCAGGTGTGCGCGCCCGGCGTAGTTAGCCTAAGGCCAGATAGCCGAAGTATGCAGGGCGATGAAAGTTGGCGGGGTTACTCATAGTGGGCGACCAGCAGCTAAATTCTGGTTCGGCGGTACGGGGTCGTTCAATCCGATAGAAGTTGATGCGCCAGACAGGCGGCAACGAGCCGGAGACCCCCACTGAGGCCCCCACCGATGCCCACGGCATGGCATAGAAGGCACGCCACTGGTTTTGGGCATCTTCCCGCTGCGCGCCCCAACGCAGACCGGCACAGTCCCAACTGAAATCCAGCCGAATATCCCCCCGTTCACCGGTAGGATTGTGGGCCAACACTTCCAGCAAGACCCCATTGGGGCTGACTTCAAACTCATAGTAATCGACCGGCGTTTCTGTGCCTGGTGCCAGAAAGACCTCGACGACTTCTTCATCGTAGATCGCCGCATCGCGCTCGCTGTAAGTGCCCCAAATGTCGGTATCGGCACAATCAAAACGGATAAAGAGATCCTGCTCGTTATAACAGACCCGAATTGTTGTCTGTTGTTGCGCTGGACCAGAGCCATCGGCCAGCACCATGGGCGGCAAGGTCACAGCCTGCTCCCATGCCCAAGCAAAGGGATCAGCGCCAGCCGCCCAGTTGGCCGCCACACGCGGGATGAGCAGGCGTGGTAAGGTCGTCATGCACAGACTCCTCTCGCGCTATTGATAGAGTTCGCTGGTGGTGTGCACCATGGCGCTGTAGCTCTCGGCTTTCAGCGAAGCGCCACCGATGAGGGCGCCGTCGATGTCGGCCTGCTGCATGATCTCGCCAATATTCTTCTCATTGGTGCTGCCGCCATAGAGAATGCGCACTTGGTCGGCCACGGCCTGACCATACAAGGCATCCACAATCTTGCGCACGAGACCGCAGATCGTGCCAGCCTGTTCTGCCGTGGCGGCCAGACCCGTGCCAATCGCCCAGATCGGTTCGTAGGCGATGATGAGCGCGGCGACTTGCTCGGCGCTAAGGGCCTGTAAAGCCGCCTCAACTTGCAGGCTGACCACGGCTTGGGTTTCCCCGGCCTGGTTCTGTGTTAACGATTCACCGACACAAACAATGGGCGTAAGGCCATGTTGCAACGCGGCATGGGTCTTCTTATTGACCGTTTCATCGGTCTCCCCAAAATATTGGCGGCGCTCGCTGTGGCCGATAATGACATAGGTTGCGAGGTCATGTAACATCGGTGCGCTGATTTCGCCCGTATACGCGCCACTGGCGGCCCAGTGAATATTCTGCGCGCCCAACGCGACCGGCGAACCTTGAAGCGCCACTCCCACCCCAGACAACGCCACAAAGGGCGGGCAGATCACACAATCAACATTAGCAACGCCGCGCACCGTCTCGACTATGGTATGCGCTAATGCAATCGCTTCGCTAGTCGTCTTATTCATTTTCCAGTTGCCGGCCATCATCGGTCTGCGCATGGAAGTTTCTCCTCTTTTTGCATGCTATTCAGCAGTTTCATCCTTGGCTGCCTCTGCCGCCTCCAAGCGCGCCTGGAACTCGACCTCGGCCCGTTCATACGCTTCGGCATCGAGCCATTCGCCGCCCCAAACTTCCTGGCGGAGCAGACGCTTATCTTTGCTAAACCAGATCAGTACTTCGACCTGATCGAAACAACGGGTGCGTCCCGTGGTGTGCAAGACCTTACGCGTATAGAAGGTATTCTCATCGTTTTCGTCGAGACTCAACTCATTCAGCAGATCTACCTGCCCCGTGAGCGGCTCACGACAACGACGACTGAGGACATAGATGGGAAAATAGCGATTGCTACCATTCGCTCCACCCCCACCTAGAAAAAAGTTGGCAATGCGTTTGAAGATATTCATAGAGTTATATAGGCGGTTAAGCAGCAACAAACGGGTGTAGCAGGGCTACACCCATTCTGCTTTATATTAGGTTTTATCGGCCAGCGCCGCCACACCGGGCAACGTCTTGCCTTCGAGGAATTCGAGGCTGGCGCCGCCGCCCGTACTGACGTGCGACATTTTGTCTTCCAGCCCAGCTTGGGCCACGGCGGCAGCACTATCCCCACCACCGATGATCGTTACGGCCTCTTTAAGATCGCCCAAAATCTCGGCAATCGCCACCGTGCCTTGGGCAAAGACAGGAAATTCAAAGACGCCCATGGGACCATTCCAGATCACCGTCTGCGCGCCCGAAAGGTGGTTAGCATAGTGTGCAATCGTGGCGGGACCGATGTCCAATGCCATCCAATCGGCGGGCACATCTTCAATACTCACCACTTGGTTTTCGGCATCAGCCGCAAAGGTGGCCGCCACCCGCAGGTCAACCGGCAGTTGAATGATGCCAGCGCCTTTGCGCATGAGATCCGCGGCGGTATCGAGCACCTCGGCTTCGACCAAACTTTTGCCCATGCCATACCCAGCTGCAACGAGAAAGGTATTGGCCATCCCGCCACCGATCAAGATCGCATCGACCTTCTGGAGGAGCGCTTCAATGACGGCAATCTTGTCACTGATCTTGGCCCCACCCATAATGGCGACAAAGGGGCGCTTGGGTTGATCCAAAGCGCTACCCAAGTATTCCAGTTCTTTTTCCATGAGGAAGCCAGCCACGGCGGGCAGATAATCGGCCACACCAGCGGTGCTCGCATGCGCGCGGTGGGCACTGCCAAACGCGTCGTTGACAAAAATATCGCCCAGCTTGGCTAGCTCTTGGGCCATGCTGGCGTCATTTTTCTCTTCGCGTTTGTCAAAGCGGGTGTTTTCTAGCACCGCAACTTGCCCCGGCTGCAACTGCGCGACCGCGGCTTCGGCCACCGCGCCGGTGGTTGCTTCGACAAAGGTCACCGGCGCGTCGATCAGCGTTGCGAGATGCTCCGCCGTCACCTTCATGCTATATTTCGGGTCGGGGCCGCCTTTGGGACGCCCCAAATGGCTCATCAAAATCACGGCTGCCCCGTGGGTCAATAGATATTGGATCGTTGGTAGGGCAGCCTGAATGCGGGTATCATCGCTAATATGACCACCACTCAAGGGTACGTTGAAATCTACGCGCACCAGCGCGCGTTTACCTTGCCACTCAATATCTTTGATGCTCTTTTTGTTCATCAGCGGCCTCCGTTTCGTTCATTGGCCTTGGAAAAAGCGGATGGACAAGCACTAGCTCATCCTCCGCACGCGTTGAGGCAAACTTACGCAATGCCTTTTTCGGCAATGAAATTGGCGAGGTCGGTTACACGGACGCTATAGCCCCACTCGTTGTCATACCAAGAGACGGCCTTGATCAGGTTGCCACCAATGACGAGGGTGTCGAGGGCGCTGAAGATGGAGGAATGGGTGTTGCCTTTTAAGTCCATAGAAACCAGCGGTTCTTCGGTATAGGCCAGAATGCCCTTCATCGGCCCGTCGGCATATTCTTTCATCGCCGCGTTGATCTCTTGGACCGTCACATCGCGGCTGAGCAGAGCAGTGAAATCGACGACCGAGACGGTGGGCGTTGGCACCCGGAAGGCCATGCCCGAGAATTTCCCTTGCAATTCAGGGATAACCAACCCAACGGCGCGGGCCGCACCTGTGGCCGAGGGCACAATGTTCATGGCCGCGGCACGGGCATCACGCAGATCGGGCGTGGCCAGATCCAGCAGCCGTTGCGAATTGGTATAGGCGTGGACCGTGGTCAAAATGCCCTTTTCAATGCCAAAGCGTTCATACAAAACTTTCGCCACTGGGGCCAACCCGTTGGTGGTACAGCTGGCATTAGAGATGACCTGGTGCTTGGCGGGGTCATATTTTTCTTGGTTTACCCCCATACAGATGGTGATATCTTCCCCCTTGGCTGGGGCGCTGATGATGACCTTTTTCGCGCCAGCGCTTAGGTGGAGTGCCGCTTTTTCGCGGGCAGTGAAAAGCCCGGTACTTTCGATGACAATGTCTACCCCGAGGTCACCCCACGGCAATTTGCTGGGATCCCGTTCGCTACAGACCTTGACGCGATCGCCATCAATCATAATGTCACCGCTATCGACAGTGACCTCACCTTTGTAGACGCCATAGTTGCTATCATACTTAAAGAGGTGAGCATTTGTCTTGACATCACTCAAATCGTTAACGGCAACGAGATCAAATTTGCCGCGGTACTTTTCAAAAAGTGCCTTGGTAACTTGGCGGCCAATGCGACCAAAACCGTTGATTGCGATTTTTGTAGCCATGATATCTCCTTTACTGCAAAAAATTTTATTCTGTGACCGCTGACCCTGTTTGAAAACGTCTACGAAAACCACCTACACCAACAAAAAACAACCTAAATTGCTTGAACAAAAGACGGATAATACTTACTTACAAGAAGGAAGCTGTCGATTGCCACGATTAACGGGTGCCACGGTTGACAGGCGGACATGAGGCATGGGAGCAGCTTGTGAACAAAGCTGTAAAAGTTGCCCAAGGGCGCGACTTTTACAGCTTTGAACGATTACGTTTCTCAACACGTTTCTCAACACGTTTCTCAACACGTTTCTCAACAGATGTAAGCGTAAATTTTTTGAACCAAACAGCTATCATAGATGCTTGTTCCGCTTTATTTTACCATAAGCCACGTTAAATGACATGTATGGAAGCTTCTGTGCGCTCGTTTTTAGACAAAGTGATTGGACAAAGTGAACAAAGCGGCCCACAAGGAAAGAAAGGTAGGAGAGTATTCGGCCAATCGGCCCGCGCGATGAACCTTGCCCGCAACTGGAGCAACCAAACTCAGGGCAAGCTCGCGCCCGTTAACTCGGCATAGACCGCCATGAGCCGAGCCGCCAATTTTTGGGGATGGTGATGCCATGGGCGTGCCGCATCGACGACGTCACCAGTAAAAAGACGATAGTTGAGCACCTCATCCGCCGCGGGCAAGGTCACCCATTCCCCAATCTGATAGGGCGGATGGGCCGGGTCATAGTTGTCATTAGCCAGCACCGTGGTGAAGGCATCGCCCGCATGGTAGCGCAGATGGCGCATATGATCCGACACCGTATAACCATCGGTTTCGCCGGGCTGCGTCGCGACATTGCAAAGATAGATGCGCGGCACCGCCGTGGCACAAATCGCATCGCGAATGGCAGGCACCAACAAGTTGGGGATCACACTCGTAAAGAAGCTCCCTGGCCCCGCCACAATGAGATCGGCACGCAAAATCCAGCGGATCACTTCCGGGTAGGCATGGGGTTGGTCTGGCTTAAGAAAGACCCGCTGAATGCGTCCACCCGTTTCGGGCAGCACGCTCTCCCCTTCGACCAGGGTCCAGCTTTCACTGCCATCAGCTTGGGTGTGGGCGATCTCGGCACAGAGGGTAATATGGTCTAACGTGCTCGGCAAGACACGGCCACGCACGGCCAGCACCCGGCTGCATTCGGCAAGCCCTTTCTCAAAACTGCCGGTCACCGCCGCCATGGTCGCGATCAATAAGTTGCCGAAACTATGGCCAGCCAATTCATTCGACGCGCCGCTGGCATCATGTTTGGCAAAGCGATATTGGAGCAGGCGGGTCATCAGATCTTCCGCGTCGCTGAGGGCGGCAATATTATTGCGAAAATCGCCGGGCGGCAAAACACCCATCTGCTGACGCAGCCGACCACTGCTGCCCCCATCGTCGGCGACCGTGACAATCGCGGTAATATTATCGGTGTAGGCGCGCAAGCCACGCAAGAGTTGGGGCATCCCTGTGCCGCCGCCGATGGCGACAATGTGCAAGCCCGTCGGTTGTGTGGCGCGCAGGCTTGGCTCACCACGGTTTGCTCCAGCTTCGGACATATCTATACACTCCCATTCCACCCCACGCATGTGGTTCGGCAATGCAAACCCCACCGCCGAATACCCCCTAGGAAAGCGATGCTTTTACTTAGCCGCCACTCTACGGTACAATCATCCAATAACTTTCGTTGTAACCTTTACCCGTGCATTTATTTGTGCATTGTAAGCCGAGTTCTCAAGTGTCGCAAGTCATTGGCGTTCAGATGCAAGCTCTCTTTCCTAGCTCCTTTCAGCGCTGGCTGCGCCTGCTGCTCTCTTGTCTGCCACTCTTGTTGGTCCAGTGCGCCCGCGTCCAATCGACGGAGAGCGCGGCGCTTCCCCTGGATGATGCCTTGCCCAATGCCTGGACCGCGTTGCGCGCCGTGCAAGAAGTGAATATTGATGGCGATGAGGCCACCGAGTATTTGCTCTTTTTCGTCTATGACGCCCTGAGCGCTGGTAGCAGCGGCGGCTGGCTTTCGACAAGGCGTGTCTTGCCGAATGGCCCCGTTGGCGCGGTGATCTACGACGCCCAAGTACTCACTGGCACGCTGACCAGCGAACAGGTCAGCCCGGACAAGCCAACCACCGCGCTCGTCCCCTATGCCATTCTGCCTAGCTATCGACGGAACACCGGCCAAGGGTTTATCGCGGCCCCCGGCCAAGGCGAAGGGGTCCAAGCCTATCCGGTCAGCTACCGCAGCCTAACCGACGCGACGAACACAGCGGCGGATACGCTCCTCTTTCTGGCGGGCGCGGGCAAGGTTGATACGTACCTCACCTTTGTCTGGTGGCAAAATCGGGCGGAGGGCTACGGCGTCACCCAACTCTATGCACCGGGTGGCTTTGAATCCGCGTTGTATAGTGCCTTTGGCTGGTCACAATGGCAGCGCACGCCACAGCCGATCCAACAGCTTATCGCCGTCCATCCCGTGCATGATCGGAACTTGCTCTGTCGCCGCTTTCAATACACCTTGACGGATACCACTGGTGCGCCACCGGTTCACTATCAAAAGAGCGATCTGGGCTTAACCTTTTGTGACCGCACGCCACCGCATCCCTTTTATCCCGAAGGGGTTGTCTTAGCGTACTTATTGGAAGGCAAGGCAACTCTATTGGACGCCAACGCCACCATGGGCCGCGAAGGTGAAGGTCTTGGCTGGCTCCAGCAACAGATCCAAGCCCAACAGATTCTGCGCGTGGATGATCTAGCCAGCTATGCGACCTTGACGACGACCGAGCCCCCTTTTGCCGCGCTCCCGCCCGATACCATCGGCGTCTGTGCCTTGCTAACCCTTGTCTCTGCTGACGCCACGGCCAAGCAAAGCGCGCTCTTCTTCCAACTACGCCACCAACCGGCTGGCTTTCAACCACCCACACCGGATCAGCTTTTCATTACAAATGTAGAAACAATTCCTGCTCCCAACGAGCATAGTGTAGTAAATTGTCATGAACAGTTAGGGGGCTAAACAGGATGATTCGAAGACGGTTTGCCGCACTGCCCGAAGAAGAAGTGACAGCCTATTTGACGGGCGGTCAGAATAACCAAGTGGCTTTTTTGCCCGCCGCGGCCAAACATGCCGCGATCGCGGAAACCTTGGCCGCCATGGCTAATACCAATGGCGGGATTCTCTTCTTGGGTGTCACCCACAAAGGGGTGCCCCAAAAAGAGCTAGCCATCGACAGCTTGCGCGAAGCCGTGGTCGAGGCGGGCCTCCTCACCGATCCGCCGCTGATTTTGCCAACACCCCAGTGCGCCGTCAGTAGCGCCGGTGAAGTGGTGGTGGTGCAGGTGCCGCCGGGGCTGCCCCATTTGTATAACGTAGGTGGACGCTACCTCACCCGCACAGCTGGGCAGAATCGGCCCCTGAGCACGGCTGAATTGCGGCGATTGCTCTTGGAACGGAATGATGCTGGCTATGAAAGCCAAGCCGTGGAGACCGCCACCCTAGCCGATCTAGACCCGCAACAGGTGGAGCGTTATCTCAATCGCATTGCGGTGGCACCCGATGAAGAAGCGGTTGCCATCTTGGCGGCGCGTGGTTGCCTGACCAACCACCCTAGCCGCGAACGGGTGCCTACCGTCGCGGGGGTGCTGCTCTTTGGGCGTGAACCCCAGCGCTTTCTACGCAACGCCGAACTGATCTGTGTCCGTTACGCCGGGCCGACCATGAGCGACGAGTTTGTCCGCCAAGATATTGGGGGCACCTTGGCCGAGCAGGTGCGCATGGCCGAAGCCTTTGTCGTCAGCAATCTATCGCGCGGCATGCGCATCCGCGGCATGCAGCGAGAAGAGGTGAGCCCCTATCCTTTGCCGGTTGTCCGCGAGGCAATTGTCAACGCCATCGCTCATCGCGATTACAGCATCCGTGGTGAAGGGATTCGCTTGCTGCTCTTTAGCGACCGCATGGAGATCTACAGCCCAGGCCGCCTGCCCGGCCATGTCACCCTGGAAAATCTCAAAGATGAGCGTTACAGCCGCAACGAGGCGATTGTTGCCGTGCTCAGCGATCTAGGCTACATCGAGCGGCTGGGCTATGGCATCGACCGCATGATCGCGACCATGGCCGCCGCGGGCCTCCCCGAGCCGCTCTTTGAAGAGACCACCGCGGGCTTCCGTGTCATTCTCTATTCGGCCATTGACGCCACTAACGACGCCAACAACGACGCCAACAACGACGCCAACAACGACGCGCCAGGCACGCCTACCCCCCCCGCATGGCAGCTTGGCTATCTGAACGAACGGCAAGAACGGGCAATCGACTATCTCAAGCAGCATTCACGAATAACCAATAGCGAGTATCAAACCTTGTGGCCCGAGGTGAGCGCCGAGACCATTCGCCGCGACCTGGCCGATTTGGTCGAAAAAAATTTATTGATCCGCATCGGGAGTAAACGGGCCACGTATTATATTTTGAAGTAAAATGTGGTCGTTCGGATGGAGCGCGACCAGCGTAGCACGCGTTTCCGCCGTAGCGCGGATCGCAGCCAGGATGAGTACAGCACACTCAGGTGGTGGTTGGCACGGTTGTTCCCCTATACAATACAAGCACAACCCAAGAACAACGCAGGGTGTGGTGCCATCCGGTTGGTAGGTATCAGAATGAAGGAGAGTTTATGCGGAGTGTTTCCATTATTGGGATTGGTCAATCGCCCGTTGGCGAGCTATGGAATCGGTCGGCGCGCGAGATTGCCGCCGATGCCGTTGCCGCGGCCATGGCCGATGCTAATGTTGAAACGGTGGATGCCCTATATTTGGGGAATATGTTAAGCGGCAGTCTGCTCGACCAAGAACATCTAGCCACGTTGGTCGCCGATTATTGTGGCCTCACCGGCATTGAAGCCGCCAAGATCGAGGCCGCTTGTGGCAGCGGCAGTGCGGCTCTGCGCATTGGGATGATGGCCGTTGCCAGCGGCTTTCACGAGGTTGTATTGGTCGGTGGGGTGGAAAAGATGACCGACACTGTGGGCAAAGATACCACCGCGGGCTTGGCCACCGCCGCCGACGCCGAGTATGAAGCCTTGCATGGGGTCAGCTTT
>JAHBVH010000022.1 GCA_019637645.1 Caldilineaceae bacterium | reverse complement strand
ATTCGCATCGATAACGGCATCGCTACTTTCATCTACAAATTCGATGTAGCCCCAGTCCCCCTTTTGCGGAAATGTTTGATTGGAAGTAAAGGTGATATAGTTGGTAGCTGTACCACGCGCCACTAAAGTGCCACGAATAGTCATTGACTTACCAACATCAAACTGGATCGTTGTGCCACTTTCGATCGTAAGCGTTGCCCCATTCTCTATAATCACATTACCTATAATGATATACGGTTCACATGTCGCAGCATTCCACGTCGTATCACTACTTATAAGCCCAAACATTTCACAAGTAGCAGCTTTTATAGTTGGAGTATAGCTAATTAATCCTATCATTGATATAAAGACTGCAGATATATAGAGAATTCGCAGGTAAATCTGCTTAACTTTGATAGTGATACCTACAAAATTGTCCTTTATCCAATAACTGTTAACTCTTGATTGGAATTTGTAAAACAAAAATAAAGGCAGACCCAGGCGAAGTAAACTAAAGGGAATGCTAAATCTATTCATAAGTTAATCCCATTCTCAATTGTACTCTGCAGAAATTGGTGATAGAGGATGACCTGATTGAAACTTTTGATCTGTCCTGATAGATGCCTGATCGAATGTGATGATGCCCATTGCTGGCGAATCAATAAGTTTCAATCAGCTTAAAGAATGAGGTAGGCTTATTGGGAAAAGGAGCCTACCAATGATCAATCAAATAAGAGACAACTGCTACTTGAGTGCCTTAGCTGGACTAAGTGTTGTGGAATTGATCGGCGGCTGCGCAGTGTGCGAAGCGAACGGCAAGAGTGCTATGCACACTTTTGCAATTAGCACGCCATGTGTGGAGGACTTGATGCCAAAGTTGGGTAGCATTTTAGCTCTTTGCTATAGGTAGGTAGAGAGTGCTGATCCTGGGATCACGTAAGGTGAGAATTGCTTCAAATGATTGCAAAGAGGCTACAGTCCACTCAAGTTGATGCGAAGCAACTGTAGTTGGAGGATTGCTAGATGAAATGAACTCTAGCGGTGATGGGTATATCACTCCTAAGGAAAACGCAGTTCCATCCTCAAATGCTTTTACTGGGAAAACTAGTTGTTGACCCAGCAAGTCTGCTGCAAAGGAATAGCGGATTGAGAATTTTAGATAGGATATATTACCACTACAAGACCAGTTCTGCTGATCTCTTTTTGTGCAGTTGCCCGAGCCTTTCCAGGTAAATTCTAATAGCTCAAAATTATTTAAATCTGGATAATTGACACTGAAGTTGATATTTACGGGGCCTCGGCCAGAGGGATATTCATTTATGATCATTGCCGTAATCCAGTTTAATGACATATTTTCTATGGTGTATGTCATGATGCGAATAGGCGTTGCCGCGTTTGCATTTGCCGCGGTCAGTGGGTTGGTTATAATGAGCATAATAATTGCTATGCACTTAACCATTTATATTCTCCAAGCTTACAAGAAATCTGCATGTATATCTGATTAGAGTTGTTCTTTTGTCTGTCTACAATTGGGTAACTAGTGAAATAGCTTCGGTGGTTAAAGAGGCACTTTTGCGAAACGATGGCTGCGACTATATGTTTATTCAGCTTCCCTATCTTTGGGTAACTTCCCCACCACCACAAAAGCACGCTTCTCTTGAAGCCGGTCCAAAAAGCTTTGGATTCGTGGATCGGTTCCGAGTCCTTGAAACATCGGTGTGGTGCAGGGGATTACCACACCGATCGCTTCCTCAACCGCGGCTAGGGCTTCGTCGAGGGTAAGATCCGTGTGAAGACCCAAACCATGTTCTCCTTTGGCCCATGGGCCATGAACGCCAATAAGCTTGACGCGGATGCCTGCTTGGCGCAGATGGGTGACAAGCAAAACAGTAAAGATTTCATCAAAGTGTGTGCCCCATAGCACAAAGACTGTTGGTCGAGTGTGGCCTGTGGCATCTGCTTTCTTCAAGGCGCGTCCCATGTCCATAAGGATCCACCATACAGGGGTGTATGGCTTAGCCAGCGATTGCCAAGCTTTCCACGACAACAGTAGCATGAGTTTGGGGCTAGATGATCTAGGATCCTCCTATGGGTAACCTATAAAAGGCTATAGGTAGCCTAAGACAATCTCTATATTCATGGTTGCGTTGACGAAATTGTTCTGCTATAATTTAGAAAATTATTCTTATCTCATATCTGCCCATGAGGTAAACACTCTTGACTTCTCCGATTGACCCTGTATTTGACCAACTGAGACAAGCGGTGGAGAAGGCATTAAAGCAGTGGCAAAACGCTGACGCTGCTGCGGGCCTCACTTCGCTTTCGCTCTTTCAGAAGCTCCACCAAACTGGTAATGGCAATGTGCGCCAGACCGCCAATCAATTATTGCTAACGGGGTTACAGGCTCTGGAGGCCGAAAAACCGCGTTTGGCGCATATTCTGCGCTTACGTTTTTTGAGCTATTTGCCGGTTGACCAAACTGCGATCAAGCTCGGGCTAGAAGAATCAACCATCTACGCCCTGCAACGTGAGGCTTTGCTCCGTTTGGCGCAACTGATTCAGCAACAAGATAGCGAGTCGCGCCGTGAGATCCAGCAAACCTTGGTCCAGCGGCTAGATTCACCCACGTATACTACCCTAGTCGGTGTCGAGCCACACCTTGCCCAGTTGTTTCCCTTATTGACAAAGCCGGAGCCACCTTGGCTGATTGCGGTGGAAGGTATGGGTGGCATTGGGAAGACGGCATTGGCTGATCAGATCGTACGCCAGTTGCTCAGCCTTTCGGCGGTTAATGCCGTGGGCTGGGTCACTGCCCGCCCGCCCGACTTTGATTTGGGCGGTGGTCTCGCCTCGCTGCAAAAACCAGCCCTAAGTACGCAGGAATTGATCCAACGCTTGGTTGCACAAGTGGCGCTGGCTGATCCCGTGATCGTTACTTTGCCCGCTGAAAAACAACTGACCTGGTTACAAAGTCAGTTGCAGGTCCAGCCGCATTTAATCGTCATCGATAATTTGGAGACTGTGCTCGATGTCGAAACGCTGCTGCCCGTGCTGCACCGGCTGAGTAACCCGACGCGCTTCTTGTTAACCTCGCGTGAGCGGGTGGAAGGGGTGCCTGGTCTTTATCATTTTACGGTGCCAGAATTACAAGAAGCGGATGCCATGGCACTTGTGCGCCAGGAAGCAATGCTAGGCAACTTGTCCCACTTGGTCGATGCTACTGCGGCGGAGTTGCGCCCGATCTATACTACTGTGGGGGGCAACCCGTTGGCGCTTCGGTTGGTTGTCGGGCAAACGCATGCCGACAGCTTGGCCTTTATCTTGGATGATTTGGCACAAGCACGGGGTAAGACCGCGGAGCACCTCTATACCTATATCTACCGCCATGCTTGGGAAAGGCTGGACGAGCGCACACGCCGGGTGTGGTTGGCGCTACCCCTGCTTACCGCGGCCCAGGCAACGCCCGCCGCACTGGTTGAGATTAGTGGTGAAGCACTGCCTAGCGTACGGGCGGCGCTAGCCCAGTTGGTCCGGCTCAACCTCGTGTATGCCCACGGCGGTGTTAATGAGCGCTTCTATACCTTGCATAACCTCACGCGTACCTTTTTACAGGAGCAGGTGGGCCAATGGCAGTGACAGACACTGTGCCGTCCACCACCTACCCTGCCCTTTTTCGCACCTTTATTGAGCAGACTCTCAGGCGTAGCCTTGCGCAGGTTCAAGCTTGTGGCGGTTTATTGCCCGATGATATCCGTGATCAAGCGCTGCACGCACTCTCGTTTGGCCTGAAGCACACGATCAACTGGCCTTTGACCCGGGCGTTGCTGCTCTGTCTTGGGCCGCAAATGGAGCAGATCGGCTACCGTTATCAGTGGTTGCCTTTCTTAACGGGCGCGATCACCAGCAGTGAAAGCATGGGCGACTTGGCCTTCACGGCAGAATGCCAGCTACAAATTGCGACTTTGTACCGCCTTTTAAGCCAATTTGAGCAAGCGCATTGTTGGGCCCAAGCAAGTCTTGCGAATTTTACACAACTGGCCCACTCGCGTGATCAAGCGCGGGTGTTGAATGAACTGGCTTGGCTTGCGCAGCTGCAAAAAGATTACAAGGCGGCGGCTTCGCATGTCGAGCAAGCCCTGGCCTTGCTGGATGACGATGATAGCGAACGCGGGATGAGCTACCGAGTCTATGGCATGATCCGGTTAGGCGAACAAGGTTACGCCGATGCTGAGCACTACCATCGCCAAGCACTGGGGATCTTTCAAAACTATGGTGATGCGCGCCGTACAGCCTGGAGCCTCCAAAATATCGGCTTGACTTTAAGCCGGCAGCGACAATACCAAGCTGCCTTAGCCTACTATGAACAAGCCAACGGGTTATTGACTACGATCCAAGATCCCTTTCATTGGGCGGCTATTCAGTTCAATCAAGGCTTGGCCTATTCCTTCATGCACCAATATAGACAAGCTATTGCATGCTACCAACAGGCCGAAGATGTTTTTCGCAAACTGGATGAGAAATACTATTTGTCGCGCCTCTACACTGATCTTGGGCTAGATTTGCTGGAATTGCATGAATATGCGCGGGCTGAACATGCCTTTCAGGCTAGTGCTCAGCTTGCTGAAAGCCTAAACGATATGAGTTGGCAACTGAATGCAATGGATGGCCTGGCCATGGCTTACTTGAACCAGCAAAAATCCAAAGAAGCTAAGCAAATTCTTGAAACAGCTCGTAGTGCTTTAGCATCCATCCAAGGGGATGCTCGGTATGAGCGATTATTGCGCTCCATTGAACAGCATTTACAGCTGGCTAATGAAATGACAAGCGCATCGTGATCGACGCTATGTGCTTGTCATTTCATTGATCAGGATGGTAGCTAGCAGCCGGCACCACCGGAATGTTCACAGGCATACGCGGCGGGTGTCAGCTCCATGCCGAGGAGGTTGCCTAATGGCGTTTGCCCGGCCAGCATGGTGATGGCAAGCGCCATGGCTAAGCACGCGATAACTACTTTCCGGCGATAGGTTGATGCAATAGCGTTTGTGTTCATGTTCAATGTTCCTCTTTCTGATAGAGGCCCATTGCGTAGGGATCCCACCGTTGGTGACAACGGGGCTGCAGCGTCCCAATGAGCAAATGATGATGGTTTTTCATAACGCCTGTTGTGTTTGCGTTATGAAACCATCATAGGGGAACGGCTGCCGTTGCACGCGGAGTTGCGCTCCGACTTTTTTCGGAGTGCAACCGCAAAAAAGCTCTTCGCTAGAGGCTGTTCGGTATTGGGATGTGCGCACCGCATCGCGAAAAATTTACGACACACGATCAGAAGCGGATATGGTTAAAAACGAACGCTTTCGCACGCTGTTAAGCGACGGTATCTACCGGATTAAACAACTCGAAAAGAAGCCGATTAGTGTAATCCAGGATGAGCTAGGCTATGCGATTGGCAAAAAGAGCGGTGGTTCTTCCATTGAGCACTGGCGCAAGGGGTTTATTCCTGGGGAACTAGCCGATCTTGCCGCATTGGTGAAGGTGATCGTCGCCCGCTCCGATTTAGGCACAGCCTGGGCGCTCGAACTCCTGACGGCAGCTGAATTTCCCTATGCTGAACAATTCTGCCAAGACCACCTAGCGGAAAAGTCCGATCTGCACGCCAACGACGACAGTTTCACAATCTCCTATGAATTTGAAAAGTCGTTGGCCTATCGCACCTTTATCGGTCGTCAGCAGACCATTGAAACGATTCTATCGCTGTTGACCGATCCTAGCGTCTATCCCATCATTGGGATTGATGGGGTTGGCGGCATGGGCAAGACGGCATTGGCCCAAGAAGTTGCCATCCAATGCCAACGTAAACAGCTTTTTGCAAGGATCCTTTGGCTAACTGCCGCCGAAATTGGGCAGGAGAAAGAGAGCGCGCCGCGCTCGGCTCCCGAGATTTTTGAGCTTTTATTGCATCGGATCGGCACGCGGCTTGGCCTTACGGATCTGACGACGCTCCCGCTGCCGGAAAAGACCATGCGCGTCGCCACCTTACTCCGTCGTGATAAAATTCTGCTTCTGTTCGACAATGTAGAGATCATGGGCGAACAGCAAGGGGAGGTTGTCCGGCAACTATCTCCTTTGCTTGGCAAGAGTCGCGCCCTCTTGACGAGCCGACAGCGGTTTGGCGGCGATCTACAGGCTATTCATCTTTTGGGCCTGGATGGGACAGCCGCCGCGCAATTTATCCGCCAAGAGGGTGCTTGGCGTGGTATTCCGGCGATTGCCCAAGCATCCGCGGCGGAGATAGAACAGATTGTCCAAGCGACAGGCGGCTTGCCCTTGGCGATGAAGCTCGTGGTTGGGCAATTAGATCTGTTACCGTTGGGGGATGTGCTCGACTTATTACGCCAAGTCGATCCCCTCTCGGCAAGCAGTGCCGAAGATGAATACGAGCGTTTCTATCAATCGATCTTTGTGCCGTCCTGGCAGCGGGTGCTCCGGCCTAGTAAGCTCTTGTTGATTGCCCTTTCGTTTTTCTCGCCAGGGCAGGGGAGTACGCTTGCCGCTGCCAATGCTGTGAGCGGCTTGGCGCGCACGGAGTTTAGTCGGTCCCTTAGCGAACTATGGCGCTTGTCTCTATTAGAGCGGAGTGAGCTCTTAGAAACAACTTTGCAGGAAAAACGCTATTTCCTGCATCCCTTAATTCGCAGCGCGATTCAGGCCGCGATCCTGAATGAGGAGCCACCCAACCTGCGCATCCACTATCAAGGCTGTGGCGAGCGCTTTATTCAATATTATGTGGACTATACCCATCAGCACAGCACTGCCTATCGCTTCTTGGAACAGGAACATGCCAATCTTCTGCTCGCGATCGAAGCTGCTTTTGCCCAAGACCGCGAAGTAGCCTTCCTGACTATGGTTGAACGGTGCTACCGTTATTGGGAGGTGCGTGGTTTTTATAAGATCGCGGCCAACCAGCTCAGTCGGGCGCAAGAAAAACTAGCCGAGAGTGGCGATCAAGCTCGCTTAGCGACGACTTTGCTACAACTGGCCCGCTTGGCTGAGCGACAAGGCCAGCTAGAAAAGGGCCTTACCCACGCGGAAAGTGGCCTTCGCCTTACCGATCTGCTTGCCGATGGGCGGCTCAAAAGTGAATTGCTGCACAGCTTGGGGCGGTTGCACTCTGCCGCTGGCAACTATGCCCAGGCCCATCAAGCCTTGGCTACAGGAATGGGATTGGCCCAAGAAAGTGCCCATGACGCAGCGGTGGCTGCATTTTTAGCCAGTATTGGCAAAGTCTATCAACAGCAGAGTGACTATGCCACGGCTGCCCAACACTATGAAGACGGCGTAAAACTTGCCCAGGCTAGCGGCGATGAAGAAACCGCCGCGCTGCTATGGTTAAATCTGGGTAGCTTATATGGGATGCAAGGGCAATTTGACCGCGCCGAAACCTATCTTAACCCAGGGCTACTCCTGGCACGTGCCTTGGGTCACCAAGAACAGATTGCCCGCTTTCTGCATCTGCTGGCCAGCTGCGCCATTATGCGGGGTGATTTGGCGAAAGGCGAGCAACTCTGCTTAGAGGGCCTTGCGATGGCTGAGCAGATTGGCCACCTGGATCTGACCTGTACCCTCTTGCTCAACCTAGGGGTGATTGCGGGCACCCAAGATGATCTGGCCGCTGCCGAAGCCTATTGGAAGCGCGCGTTGGCGATTGCCCGCGAAATGCAACACCGGGAACGGATGACAGGCTTGCTGTCGAACCTCGCGCGGCTTGCCCTACGCGTTGACGATCTCGAGCTAGCTGAGGCTTACCTGAACGAAGCAGAATCAATTGTCGCTACTTGGGATAATGTATGGGCGAAATACGATGTTCGGATCGAATGGGGACGGCTCAAGTTTAAACAAGGTGCCTTTACCGAAGCCGCGACGATTTTGCACGATGCCTTGGCGGTTGCCCGTGAACTCCATATTGCTGAAATGGAGGGCGATATTTATTGGCAGCTCGCGCGGATCGAGCTGGCCGTAGGGAATCGCGCGCAAGCCAAGGAGTGGGGCCATGCTTGTTTACAGCTTTACCGCACCATGAATCATGGGGATGCGGACGAGGTGGCGGAATGGTTGGCCGCCATCGCGTAACGTCTTACTGAACTTGGTTGATGAAAAAGGCCCCTTGCCCTGTTCCACGTTAGAAACAGGGCAAGGGGCCTTTTTGATGGCAATGTAGGCCGTTTTTGCGGCGGGCTCTGCCCCGCCACAAACTCCCGACGACCGCTTATTATTTTGAACTTACGCAGTTGGTTGGTGTGACCAGAAACCTGACAGGTTTTGCCCAAGTGGGTAACTTCTATTTTTGTTGAATTAGTGGCAAGTAGAGATCGCGGCCACCAATGGCGGGAGCGGTCGGGGTCGCCACGCGTGTGGGCGACGTGGTAGGCACGGCAACCGTTGTCGTTGGGCTGGGTGTTGCGGTTTGGGGTGTGGGGGTCGCTGTCACGGTCGCGCTGGGTGTCGGCGCTAACAGGCGCGCTCCCCAGATATTAAAATCCTGAGCTGGCTTGTTGGGTGGGTGTTTGCCATAGAGCACGAGCATGCTGCTATTGCTCGGGCTGGGTGGCGCAAGCATGGCTAGGGAGATTTGTGGCGCTATGCTTAGATCCACGGCCTCGCCGCTTCCTGCCGCACTTTGTGGTGTACCGGCTAATGAAAAGAGTTGACCCTGATTGTCCACGCGCTGAATTTGTGCTGCTGAGAAATAGCCACTAAATGTTTCGAGATGAGCCGTGATGCCCACGAGATAATCTCCCGTTGCTGCTACATAGGTTGTATCGAGATAGCCACTGGGCCCATCACCGGGGTGGGCCGCGGCATAACTCAGTTGGAAGACCGGAAAGGGCGTACTATTCCCCGTTAATGCAGGGACAAGGTCGCCCATCACCGACCATTGTGCGCCACTGTCGACGGCTATCCTTTGAAACCACGTGGTGAGAAATTGCTCGGGGCTTGCGCTAACGGCGGGGCGGGGTGTCCAAGTGGCCGAGCTATCCAAGCTAATATAATCAATGCCTGTCACGAGGGCACGGTTTGATCCGGTCAAGGTAATGCTGGGGCTATTGTTGATGGTCGGGCTATCGCGTAGGCTTTGCGTATAGAGATCAAACCGGGCCGGATTGCCCGCTGCTGCCCGTCGATCTTCCCACGCCACTAGATATTGATCTAGGCCACGACTATAATCCAGGGCTGGCCTAAACGCCCCTTTGGGTTCACTCGCAACCGTAATACTTTGCTGCGGCTGTGGCGTATCACCTTGCAGGCTAAAAGCTACCGCTTTGATCGCGCTCGTACTCGCTGCTTGATTGCCGCAATCATCGGTTGCGGCACCTAAGAGCTTCGGTGGGGAATAATCATCGCCATCCACAAAGGCTAGCAGATACTTTCCCTGCTCTGGTTGATAAATGAGCGCAGGTGAATGTTGATGTTGTGTCCCCGTGACGAGCAGTTGATCACTCTTTGCTGTGCTGTCCGTAATCCGTTGTAGGTAGATTGAACAGCGGGCGCCACGTTTCGTCCAAGCTACAACAAATTCGCGATCGCCACTCACAACGGTGGGCGGTCCGTTGCGCGCAACCGTATTCTGATCAGAGATGCGAAACGGAGTACCGCTGGCGTTGCCTTGCTCATCCAAGAAGAGACCATAGAGATCGAGCCCATCGGTCGCGCTGGTCGCATTCCGTGCCGACAGCCAAACAAGCAGTGAGCGTTCCAGGGCTGGCGCATAGGCAAGGGCAGGGTAAATATCCACGTCGCGCGCATTGTTTTGCCCGCTAAACCCATGGACTTCCTGCACCGTGTCAATGGTGATGGGCGGCTTTGCGTTGTTGCTGGTGCTGCCTGCTACAGGTAGGGGCAACACCAGCAGGAGAACGAAAAGTAAGGGGAAAACAGGCCAAGGCAATCGGGTGTACTGATGTAAAATGGGGTGCATAGGGGTCACCATGTTGGGAATCGTTGGAAGATTGAATGGATGCGGCCTACACCTGACGGCTTTTCAAAAGCTGTCAGGTGTGGCAGATGCCTTTTCGAGCCGGCCTACTGAATGATCGGCAGATAGATCGAGGTTGGTTGGAGGGTGAGCCGCTGGGCTAGATAGGCCCAGGCTTCGGCAAAACTCATATCTACCAACAAATCCCACTCAATCCGTGCCATTTCCGTTTCGAGCATTCCCGCTAAGGCTGTGCCTTGCGCTTCTCTATCTGCCTGCGCCAGATCCCCTAAAAATGTGCGTAATGACTGGACCATGGCTTGGTCCAGGGCAACTGTATTGCCTTGTCCATCTAACAAGGCTTTGAGGCCTGGCATAAATTGCACAATGACTGCGCCACCAGCCACCAAGAGGTCGGGATCTTGGCGCAGCAAAGCGCTGGCGCGGTTACTATGTTCTTCATACAGGGTGCGGTAATGTTCACCCGCTTCACTTTGGCTAAGCTGTTCATCGCGTAAGCGATAGAGGGTGGCAATCGCATTGAGCGCGCTCAGGCGATCTGGTGAAACGCTCGGCGATGCGAGGGCCGCCGAGACTGCGCAAAGGCATTCATTGGCGGGTGGTTTCCACTGGCCATTCAAGCCCACTGCGGCAAAGCCGTTCTGGGTACCTTGATATTCCGCACTGCCCTGGCCATATAAATCTTGCGCGGCCTGGAGGGCACTGGTCCGCAGCTCTGCGAGCGATGACGTTGCATGAAGGTATTGGGTCAACACCCGATAAAAGATCTGTTCCGCTTTCTCTTTGCCAATAGCCGTGGCAATGTTGTAGTAAGCCTTATTCGTGATCCCGCTGTTGGTATGAACACCCTCTTGGTCGCTACAGGTGGCAACCCACTGATTGACATGGGCTGGCTGTTGGAAACGCGTTGGGTCGGCCATATCACGAATGGCCTCGGCCCCACGTAGGACGCTAGCGGGCAGATCCTCACCAAACAGCCAATCGTCACGGTCGATCATGGCCCCGAAGATATCCGCGATACTTTCGTTCAGCGCGCCCGATTGCCAACGATATTCCAGATTGGCCGTATGGTTGATAACCGCATGGGTCCATTCATGGCCCGTGATATCAAGGGTGACCATATCGTTGCCATAGACAATTTGTCGTTCCTCGGGAATATAGGCTGCATTCACATAGTTTGGCCCAATCTGGACCGTGATCGTCATGGTGCCGCCTTGGTTATCGTAGCTATCGCGCCCCAATGTTCCAAAATAGTAATCATAGGTGAGACCAGCAAAATCATAGGCGCGATCGGCATCAACATCACCTGTTGGTGGGTCACCTTCGGCGCGTACCAGAACACCAGGAACTTCCATGCGATTTTGCGCGCTATAGACTTTGCGATTGCGCGCATGGTGTGTCCGCTCCCAAACGTCGGCAATCGCACCATCGACGGCGCGAATAACATAAATATTATTGAGCAGGCGGGTCGGGTCCCATAGCTCAACCAGCCAAACCACCTGCGGTGTCGGTTGGGACCTGCTTGGATCGACCCAAATAACGCGCACCGCCTCGCTAGCCAACTTGCCGCCTGGCAGAGCCACTTGGGCCTGTGCTAGGGCTTGGGCTGCATTGATGCCAAGCTGGGGTGCGGGCAGGTAGCGCGTGGGGACAAAACTATTGCTCGCCGCCAGGAGCGTCTGCCCATCTGCCGCTAGGTGAAGCCGGATCTGGCGATGATAGACGGGAATGCCTTGGCTGACTTGTTGGTAGGTCAGATGATGCATCCCGAGTTGGTCGGTCTCTTCACCGAGCAAGACCAGCTCCTCTTCCACTGTCGCAATGCCGAACATAGGTGCATAGCGCTTGAGCCATTCCTGCGCTGCAATGACTGGGCTGGCGGTTGAAGCGCGCGCGGTGGCTGGCAGACGCAACGGCCCCCGAATAAAGCTTGGTGTCGCAAATTGTGAATGCCAGAGTAATTCTAGGTCGCCTGTGGCATCTTGGGTCAGGAGATCCACACTTTTTTGCTGAGGTGAGACTTGATCCTGAGAATAGAGGATCGTGGGCACAAACAAGAGGATGAAAGCAAAACTAGTCAGGAAAACAAGCTTAAGTTTCATGAGGGGCTCCGACGGTTACTTGGCTAGTTAAACTAAATTACGTTGGTGCCCGCCTATTATAATATAGAAAAGCGCTATCTGATCTATCTAATACCTACATCTTTCCTACAGGTTGCGTTGTGGTTTTAGTCGGCTTAATGACGTTAGAAGTTACGCACTTGGGCCAGACCTGACAGGTTTAACAAACCTGTCAGGTCTCTGCTGCCCAGCCAACTGCGTAACTCCTAAGGTTTTTCAAAACCTGTCAGCTCTAACTACAGCCTTGATATACCTTCCCTTATTGGCTATTTCCGATGGATCTGCTCGCTTATCCATCGTCTTCCCGGATCACCACGCGGACTTCGGCAAAGCCGAGTGCCTTGAGGAGACCTTCATAGTAGCGGACGCCATCGTTGGCGACCTGGGTGAGGATGCCGCTGCGTTGGGCGGCGGCGATGAGCAGTTGGCGGCCTTCGGGCATCAGCTGCTCTTGGAAGACAGTCAGTTGATTCTGGCACAGAAAATCGGGGCAAGTGTCGCGCTGGGCCAAGATACGGCTCTCTTCAAAGTCAATATTGACATTATCGACAAAGATTTCTGGTGGAGGCAGCACGAGTTGGACCCGCCGACCATCGCGGCTGACCCAAACGTCGCTGGCCTGGAGTTGGCTGAGATCAAAACCAGCAGGCACGCGCCCTTTGAGGAGGAGGACAAAGCTCTGGTCCATGCCCAATAGGCGGAGCCAACCTTGGGGGGCTTCTGTGTAGTCAATATCGACAACATTATAGTGCTCAACCAAAATCTGCTTATTCACCTGTTTGATCGACTCGACAACCGCCTGGCCGCTGACAATGGTGGTTTGGGTATCCAGATTCAAGAGATCGCGCGCTGTGCTGCTCATGAGCCAGACGCTAATCAAGGTGACCAGCGCCACGAGCACTAGCGTCAGAATCAGAAGCCACCCAAAGAAGTTCAACAGGGTGCGCAAGAGTGATGGTTGTGGCATACTCTGTGGCGTCGCTGGCTGTGGCGTCGCTGGCTGTGGCTCGGTTGGGGGCGGCGACGCGGGAATCAGCTGGGCGGTTTCATAGATGGATCGACTCATAGCTGGGCTGCTCCTCTCTACTCAAAGGTGATTTCCACGGTCGTAAAGCCCGCTTTTTGCAAGAAGGCAACTAGTTGCAGCCGCGCAAATTCCTGAGCCAATTTCATCATACTCGCATTATTGGCGATCTCTGAGCGCATCTGCTGGCGGGCGCGCTCCAACGCCGTGGTCTCCAACCCCGCATATTGGGAGACCAGCCAAACATTCACGCGCTCAAAAACCTGCGATTCTTCGGGCAATAACTCAACACTCGTGACCACCGGCTTGGGCGCGATAAAGCGGATGGTGCGCCCTTCGATCTGTACCTGCTGCACTTGGGCTAGATCAATGCCAACCTGTACTTCACCAACCGCCTTGAGTAAGAGCCGGTCGCTGACAATTGTTCCGATCCAGGGCAAGTCGGCTGTGCGCTCTTCCTGGACGACGCTTGTGGTGGTAAACTCGACGCTGGTCAAATAGCTTAACTCTTGCCAAACGGGCGCGGGCAAGGGGGTGGCGGTTGGCCGTAGATTCGCCGGTCGCGCGGGGGCCACCAGCGGCGCGACATAGGCTGGCGGTGCCGCTGGCCACGGCTCACTGGCTGCCGTTGGGGCGAGTAGCCGTTGGATAAGCGGCTGGATCGTAAACGGAATGACCAAGGCAACTAGGGCAACCGCCATGACCAGCAGCAACACAGCTTGTGCTGGGCGCACGGCCACAATCGCCGCCGCCGCGGCAAGGTCAATTTTCTTCATGGTGGATGAGAACTCCTCTGGACCAACAGACACCATACGCAGCGTGCGGTCTGCTGAAGGAGGCGTCTGGAACTGACCTAAATCGATGGATAAGTATACCGCAAGTAGGAAAAGCAGTAAATAAAAGAGACGAAGTTCATAAGCTTTTCTCTCTATTTTTGATGTTGCAACCCTCTTGACACCGTCTATAAATTCTGCTATGGTAATCAAAAGCTTTGAAGAGACCAAATTAGAGGGCAACGAACGCCAGAGAATCGGGGTCACCGACTGCGAACCCCGTCCGTAGACGAGCCTTGTAATACCTTCTCTGAGCTGGTTGCCGGAACCGTAAGCGGGTGATTGAGACTTCGGTGTGAGCTTCGTCGAACACTTGTCAAAATCAGCGTAGCTGACCTACTATGGCAACCCGGGTGGCGTCGTTAGTACGCCGCAGAGCGGGCCACGTGTACAGAACGCTGTATGCCGTGGCCAAGCTGGGTGGAACCGCGAGCCAGAGCGCCCTCGTCCCAGAACGACGGGCGCTCTTTTTATTGGTTGGTTGAGGATGGCGCCTATCCCTACCAGCCTGGTTCTACCCAGAAGGAGGTACACGATGAGTGTACAACAATTTACCGCGGCAACCGACAAGGTGCCGGCTAGCCCCGCAATTCCCAGTGGCTATGATCCACAACTCTACCGTATTCGCCATTCGACAGCCCATGTCCTGGCCCAAGCCGTATTGGAACGTTTTCCGGGCGCGCAAATTGCCATTGGCCCGCCCATTGAAGATGGCTTCTACTACGATTTTGGCTTGCCCCGCTCCCCCACCGAAGAAGATCTGGTGTGGCTAACCGAACGCATGCGCACCATTATGCGGGGCAGCCATCCCTTTACTGTGCGCGCGGTTATGCCGGATGAAGCGCGCCAGATCTTTGCCGATCAGCCCTATAAATTGGCCCTGATCGATGGATTGGTGCAAGGTGGGCAAGATGACAATGGCAATGCGCTAGCCACAGGGCAACCGCCGGTGCTAACGCTCTATCAGCAGGATACCTTTGTCGATCTCTGTCGTGGACCCCATGTGGCTAATACCAACGAGCTGGCACCAGATGGCTTCCAGCTGATGAATGTGGCTGGTGCCTATTGGCGGGGTGACGAGAAGAATCCCATGCTGACCCGCATCTATGGCACGGCGTGGCCTAGCAAGGAGGCGTTAGAACAGTACCTGTGGCGGCTGGCCGAAGCCGAGAAGCGCGACCATCGACGTTTGGGCAAGCAGTTAGAACTCTTTCACTTTGATCCAACTGCGCCAGGCATGCCCTATTGGCTGCCCAAAGGGCTGAAGATGCTCAATGAACTGCTGGCTTTTTGGCGGCAGGTGCACGAGGAACATGGCTACCAAGAGATCGCGTCGCCCCTCTTTAATGACCGGAAGCTCTACGAACTTTCCGGCCATTGGGAACACTACCGCGAGAGCATGTTCCTCATTCCGGTTGATGAGCAGACGACCTATGGCTTGAAGCCGATGAACTGTCCGAATGCCATGGTGGTCTTCAACCTGAAGGTGCGCAGCTATCGCGAGCTGCCGTTGCGCCTCTCCGATTGTGATATGCTCCATCGCAAAGAGTTGTCGGGGACGCTGCATGGACTATTGCGCGTGCAAAAGTTTCAGCAGGACGATGCCCATATCTTTATCACCGAGGATCAGATCGAGGAAGAGTATGAACGGATCTTTGCCCTGGCCGACCTCTTCTATCATATCTTTGGGCTGACCTACAAGCTGCGCTTAGGCACGCGGCCCGAGAGCTATGTGGGCGACCTCGCCACTTGGGAAAAGGCCGAGGGCGCGTTGAAACGGATCTTGGATGCGCATGTCGGGCTGGGTGCGTATTTGATTGCCGAAGGTGACGGCGCGTTCTATGGCCCCAAGGTCGATATTCTGATGGAAGACGCGCTGGGACGCCAATGGCAGATGGGCACGATCCAGCTGGATTTCCAGTTGCCCCGGCGCTTTGGCTGCACCTATGTGGATCGGGATGGCCTAGAGAAAACCCCTGTCGTCGTTCACCGCGTGATCTATGGTTCCATGGAACGTTTCATCGGCATCTTGATCGAACACACGGCGGGGGCTTTACCCGTTTGGTTGGCTCCTACACAGGTGAGCATCATCCCCATTACCGACCATCAGCTGCCCTATGCCCAAACGGTGGCCAGTCAGCTGCGCAAGCTCGGCCTGCGTGTCGAGGTCGATGATTCGGCGAAACGCATGAATGCCAAGATCCGCGAAGCGCAAGTGCAGAAGGTGCCCTATATGTTGGTGATTGGCAAGCGCGAGGCAGAGCATGGGCAAGTCTCTGTGCGCCTGCGGACGGAAGCCGACCTTGGAGCCATGCCCGTGGCAGACTTTATCGCGCTAGCCCAACAAGCGGTGGTGGAAAAGCGCTCGATCTAGTTGTTGCTAGGGTACAATGCTAGGGTACAGTTATTTCGTACCCTAGCATTGTACCCTAGCTAAAGACCGCTTGATTGCTGCCACATCGCTCATCGAAGGTCCTGCCCGCGTAACCGCTGATCGCAACTTGCAGAGGGCTCCGCAACTTTTCACCCTTTGGTAGATGCAGCCAAGCGAACCAGGCTGATGATTGATTCGCTTAGATCATCTGTCGGTAGAAGCTGACGACATTCAGACAAGTCGCATAGGTCGGTCCCCCCACGGCTGAATGGGCAAGGGTTAAACTATGCCAAGTGAGCAACGGCAGTAACCATTGCATTTCTTGCTCTGTCAAGGGGCATAGCGCGGTGTAACTATCCAGAAAAGTCCTATGCACCGCTGGTGAGACCGGCCCCCAATGATGGTAGCGGGTGCCCAAATGGACAGCCGCCCAGGCTAGATCGTTGACCCGATAGCCCCAGCGTACTTCTTCAAAATCAAGCACAGCTGCAATTTTATCTTCCTGCCAAAGTACATTGGCCGCGCGGTAATCCCCGTGAATGAGTTGTGGAACGAGGGATGTCCCGGCCAGCGTTTTTGCCTGTTCAACCAACACCTCCAGCGTGGCGCGGAGCGCGGTATCGGTCAGGGTTTTTCGAGTCTCGTTGGCCCACTCAATCAGTCGAGCCGCCAAGGGAGACACCGGCGTTGTGACGGTCACGGCATTGGCCTGGGGATAGGCGGCCAGCGCTTGGTGGAGTTGGGCCAAGGTAAGACCCGCCGCTTGGCTCTGTTCGATTTGGGTCGGATCGAGCAGAGCGCCAGCGATAACCCGCTGCACGCCAACGGATAAGTGCTCACATTGCACTTGGACACTCCCTGACTGTGCCACCAGGGGTGCCGACACCGGTAACCCTTGTTGGCCGAGCCAATGCACCAATTCACCGCGCGTTTGTAGCTGGGCATGGGCGGGCAAATCGGCACAACATTTGACTAATCGTGAGCCGGCGTCGGTCGTTGTCCAAGCGATGAGGTTGTAGGCGCTGATGGTAAGTCGCGTCACGGCCAAGAGTTTAACCCCATAATGTTGGGCAAGCATAGCGCGCAGCCACGCTGTCGCGGCCTCCGTGTTGGTAAATTGAAAGCGCTTGGTGAGCGCTGTGGTGGGATCGGTTGCTTCCCAGAGCATGGTCGGTTGCAACGGGGCTGTCATGCGGGTAGTGTGCCTGCCACGGTGGCCCACCCCTGTCCACTGCGCACAATGTCGATCACCTGTTGGTGCATCCACCCATCGCGGAAGGTGGGATAGCCGGTATCACCCTCGCCGCGGATGTTGGCGACAAAGTCGCGCGCCAGTTGATCCCAGTTGCGTTGCGAGTGGTCGGGCTCTGGGGGGAGCGCGGCGTGGATCGCTTCGGGCACAGTCACTTCTTCCCAACTGTCGCCAGTGCGGAGGTAGATAGCCCCTTGAGTATACGCCCCTTCAATGTGGAGGGTGCCTTTTTCCCCATAAATCGCGACATAGTCGGTGTTTTTGCCAAAATTGAGCGCCGAATGGCGGAAGGTCGCCGATACCGACTGATCGAGACTGGCCGCCCGGTCTCCCAAGCGAACCAGCACGGTATAAGACCAATCGCTATCAACTTCTGCCCACTCACTGCGGGCCGCTTCTGCGGGGGTCAAGACCTGCTTAAAATAGTCGCGGAAGTCATGGACTTGGTTGCCAATGGGCACACGTTTGAGATCGTTACGCGTCTCGCCCATGGCCGCCAAAATCTCGCCACCAACCATGTTCTGAACAATCGCCAGTTTGTGGGTAAAATTATTGTTCAGCCGTCCGCCGCCCATCTCCAGCCGGTGGGGCCAGCCAAAGGGCATGAGGCGCGGCCAGTTGTAGTGAGAGACACACTCCACCTCGGTCACTGCGCCCAAAACCCCTGCTTGGATCAAAGCGCGTGCATAGAGCGTCTGCGGTTGATAGCGATAGCTGGCCGCGTAGGCTGTTTTGACCCTGTGGGCCTGGGCCAGGGCATAAAGCTGGCGGGCCTCGGGCGCGGTTAAGGCTAATGGTTTGTCACAGTAGACATGACAGCCAGCGGCTAGCGCGGCCCCAGCCATTTCGAGATGGGTCCCACCTGGCGTCGCGACAGCGACAATGTCCGGCTGTAGCTCCGCCAACAGGGTGCGCCAATCGGTGCTGGCATGGGGAATGCCCAGGCGGCTGGCCGTTGCTTGGCAGCTATTGGCTGTGCGGCTGGCCATGGCAATAACCTCGACCCCGGCCCGCTGCAATGCCAAGGTATGACCTTCACCCGCATAACCCGCGCCCAAAATCAACGCGCGCAAAATCTGAGACATGGTGAGTCTCCTTTCTAGCTAATACCATAGCGCTTTATTCACCACATTGCGGAGTGGTTCGCCAGCGGCAAAGCGGCGGGCGTTGTCGAGCAGGATCTGAAACTGGCGTTCTTCCAAATTTTCCGCATCTTTGGCGGCAATATGGGGGGTCAGGAGGACGTTGGGCAAGGTCCAGAGTTTGTGTTCGGCGGGCAGGGGTTCGATTTCAAAGACATCTAGCGCACAGCCCGCAATGGTACCACTTTCTAACGCCACGACCAGATCATCAAGTTTGGTGGTCATGCCTCGTCCAATGTTGATAAAGTAGCCGGTGGGCTTCATCTGTTGGAAACGCGCCGTGTTCCATAGCCCCTCGGTCTCTGGCGTATGAGGCATGGCAACAATCACAAAGTCTGCCTCTGGCAACAGGGCATCTAATGCCTCGGGACCATGCTTCTCCACAAAAGGTAATTCGTATTCCCAACGTGGATCGACCCCAATCACGCGCATGCCAAAGGCGTGACAATAGCGGGCCGCTTCGTGACCGATATTGCCCACACCAGCAACCAAGGCGGTCGCAGCCGTCAGATCGATATAGGGGCTTTTACGGGCATCGGCATCCCAACGCCGTTCCTGCTGGGCCGCCATGTAGTAGGGCAGCCCGCGCGCCAGGGCCAACACAAACATCATAATATGCTGGCCGATATGGTCGTTAAAGATCCCGCGCGGATTGGTGACGACCAGGGGATGGTCAATGAGTTCTTTGTAGTAGAAACCAATATGCGGGCCAATCACCGCGCTCTGTAACCAGCGGAGCTTTTGGGCCAAGGGGAGCAAGGTTGGCGAAACCCAGCCATAGACCGCATCAGCATCGACAATCTCGCGTTGGGCGTCCGCTTCATCTTCGGCAATGACTACCGCGTATTCGGGCAGCGCGGCTTGGAGTCGCGGCCCCCAGGTCCGCCGCTCTCCCCGCACTGGTGGCAACATCACAAGCTTCAACATATCATTTCCTTCGCTTTGGTTTTGCATGATGGCAGTAGGCTGACCCACCAGGTATGGGCATGGGCTGGTGGGTCTGTTGCCCTCCGCTTAGGCGATAGGGAGCCCCAACTCTTTGGCATTGACAATGCTCGGTGCGGCCTTGGGCGCGTTGTCTTCGAGGAAGGGCAGGATCTGGTTGGGATCGGGCCAAACGGGATAGCCATTGAGGATCCCGGCCACATTGCTGGCCGCCAACGTAGCCATGCCTTCGCGGGTCCAACTGGTGGCCGAGGCAATGTGGGGTACAATAACCACATTGGGCAACTCATTTAGACCGGGCTTCATTGCCGGTTCATCTTCAAAGACATCTAAACCCGCGCGGAAGTCGGGGTTTTGCTGGCAGTGGGCCACCAGCGCCACTTCGTCGATCACGGGGCCGCGGCTGGCATTGATCAAGATGCCATTCTTCTTCATCAGGTTGAGCCGCTCGGTATTCATGAGGTGATAGGTCGTTTTATCCAGCAGGGGGTGAAGACTGACCACATCCGCGACCTTGAGCACTTCTTCCACGGTCTCCAAGCGGGTGCAGGTGACTGGTGCTTCTCCTTGGGCCTGGAGAAAGTCGCTGTAGGCCGCAATAAAGGCTTCCAATGCTTTGTTTGGGTAGAGGTCGTAGTAGACCAGATTCATCTTGAAGCCTTCGACCATCATGCGGGCATAGGCCGCGCCAATCCGTCCTGCACCGACGACGCCAACGGTGCCACCTTTGAACAAGTTGCCCAAGAAGAGGGTGGGCAACCAGCCATGATAGTGCCCCGCGCGCATAAAGGTATCCGCTTCGACCACGCGACGGGCCGCCGAAAAGGTCAGCGCAACGGCCATTTCTGCCGTCGTTTCGGTCAAAACGCCAGGGGTGTTCCCAACCGGAATCCCATAGCGTGTTGCCACGTCGGTCTTGACGTTATTGTAGCCTACAGCATAGTTGCTATAGGCTTTCCCACCCGCCGCCTGCAGGGCTGCAAAGAGCGTCTCACCCCAATCCTCGGTCAGCTGCCCAATCACGCCGTCACAGCGATCACCGATGGCGGCTTTGATCTCCTCTACACTGAGAATATCGGGGGATGTGCAAACTTCCACGCGGCAATCGGCGGCGGTTAAACGATCTAACCAGCGCTGCCCCGGTAGAATTTTGGTAACAACCACACGTTTGCTACCATTCGCGTTGTGCGTTTGCCATGCTTTGGCGCTCATGCGATTTCTCCTGACTATGGCTGAAGTAGGTAGATAGGTAGACAAGATACCACGAAGACGGGGGTGCTGCCTTCTGGACTTGCCTATTCGGTGTACGGCTCGGCGCTACGCACTTGGCCGGTACGACCAGAGCGCTGACCGGTTTGAAAAACCGGTCAGCGCGAGTTTGCCAACCCGGACCGCGCTCTGGCGTGCAACAAGAACTCCGTCTGGGTAGTTTACCCAATAAAGCGCAAAATGCCTAGTCGCTTTTACGAACGCTCCTTGGTGGGAACGTGCTAGGCCAAGACAAGCTCTACTGTCGTGGTGCCTTCGGCTAGATCAAAGGCAATGGTGCTTTCTGGCCCTTGGGGCAGAAAGGTGCCGCTGGTGAAGGCTGCCGTTGCGGAGACTGCCTGTAGCGCCTGACCATTCACGCGGACTTGTTGGAGCGCCGCCGGGATGGCTAGGGTAAAATCGGGGCTAGGGAAGTTGGTCTGAATGGTAATCGTCCCAGTGCCATCGCCATGCAAAGTTCCGGTAATATCGCTTAGTTGGCGTGCCATCCAATACCGCCCAATGTCGATGGTCTTCATCCAACGGGTTTTTACCCCATCGGGATCGTAGGCATCCAAGCGCCGTTTCACGGTTTTGAGCACATCAAAGCCAACTTCATCGCCGCCAAAATAAAAACCAGGCCAATGGCTGACGAGCACACAGGGCAATTCACGAGCCAAGACAAGCGGGAGACAGCCCCCTTGTAAATCTTCCGTGATCATGAGATTGGGATCGCCTGCATCATAGCCTGTCCAGCCGCCAAACCAATCGTGGGTACAACCGATAATGCTGGCAATGGCGACGCCGTTGGCTTTGTCTACATGCCACAGCGGTACATCGGGCCAGGCTTCGGGCGCGTCGTGGACATGCAAGAAGTAGAAGGGACGATTGTCTTTGTTCACTTCCTGGGCCGCGAGCAGCGCGGCACGGGCATAGGCGGCTTCCTGTTGCGAACCAAAAGCCCCTGGGCTGGTTACTCCTTCACAGGGCAGCCCGGCTTCGGTCACAATGCGCATGGCTGTGGTGACATATTCGGCCAGCGGTTCGACAGGGGGATTTACCCATTCAAATTGTTCCCATGCTTCGGTAAATTGCCAGTTTTTGAGGTCAACTACGTGGGTATGGGTGAGCATTTCACAAGTAATGTCAAAATTGGGACAGATCAACTCACGCGTGGCTTTCATCCAGGCATCATATTCTTGCCGAGGATAGTCGGGAAAGCCTTGGTCGATGCGGGCAACGCCAGCTGGGTAGGGCACCATGCTAAACTTACCCTTGACCCCTTGTTCCCCACACCACTCTGCCCATTTGACAGCAAAGTCCGCGGGAATCGTGGGGGGGACGCGATGCAGCTTATTGAGATCGCCATCTCCCTCGCGGGTTGGCAGCCCAGGGCGGTGCCGGGCATGCCAGGCATGCCGCTGCTTGATCCAGAAATGGTTCAGGTTGATGACAGGGCAAGAATCATCCACGATCAAGGCCAAGGGGGTACGCAAGAGTGGGTTACAAACACGAGTCGAGATGGTTTCCATTGCAAATTCTCCAAGCGTAACGTGCAAGCGATCCAGAAGGTTGTCAACTGTAGCAAAAACTTCGATCCGAACCATTGTAGCTGTTGCGTGAGGAATCGGGCAAGGAGCCCCATTGCTTTGAGGCGGTTTGAAAAGGTTTCCTTGATTGGCCCTTTGGCGCGGGCATGGTAGAATCAATTTATGCTTGCTTCAACTAGTTTGCGTCCTAAGATTGGTATCACGATTGGCCTACGGCATCTGCTTTTGGTGAGCTTGCTTATGCTTATGCTCACCTCGTTTGCGGTCATTGCGGACTGCGAAGCGTTGCCCTGGACAGACCCTGATCTATGTTTTACGCATCTGAGCCGACCTAGCGAGCATGCGCATCTCCATCTACAACTTATGGCGATCTTGCCGCAAAGCGCAGAAGGGGGGGGCATTTCTTCCCTTCGCCTCGATTTACAACCTGCCTTGTTGCCGGATTCACCCTTGCTCGACCTGATCAAGCCGCCACCGCGGGTGTGAGCGGCGCGCTAGCCGTTGTGCCTAATCTGACCATTTCATCTTGATAGTTCTGTTGCGTGAAATATGATTCTGTTGCCTAGCACGCAGCCTGTTTCACGAGCATGCCGTACTACAGCAGGCGTGACTAGCTTTTGATCGATATCAGAGCAGCCATGGCTTTGATAGGGAGCAGTGGATATGAATAAATTACAGCTGGCTTTGCCGTTGATCTTGCCGGATATCGACGAGCAGGATCGTTGTGTTGAACTTTTACTAGACCGTCTGGCCGCCGTCAAGGGCATCGAACAGGCCCATGTTGTGCGCGAGAACGGCACGGCGCAACTCTGTCTTCACTATGAGCCCAACCTGCTCCCGCTAAGCGCGGTGCAACGGCTGGCCGAGGAGACGGGCGCGCAAGTGACTGAGCGTTATCGCCATGAGCAGATTCCTTTTGCGCGGATGGATAGCGCCGATGCCGCGATGACGCTGACCCAAACGCTCCAAGCCTTGCCGGGTATGCTCCATGCCCAGGTCAATTATGCGGCGGGGCTCGTGTTTGTTGCCTACGATCAGGCGGTGCTGACACGATCTGGGATCGAACAGGCCATTCGGGGAATGGGCTTCAAGGTATTGACGCCAGCCGCGCCGCCGGCAGCGGTGGCAGGCACCGAAGCGGGGGAACATGATGACCACGCCGGTCATGATCATGGGAGCGCCCCCACCTTTCTGCCTCATTGGATGCAAGAGCGCTGGCCGTTGCTGCTTGTTGCGTTGGCCGGGCTCTGCTTGGTGGTGGGTTGGGCTGGTGAAACGTGGTTTGGGCTTTCGCCCACGGTCGCGCTGCTCTTCTTTGTACTGGCCTATGTCGCTGGTGGTTATGATATTGCTAGCCATGCCCTGCCGGGTCTCTTGAAAGGCAAGTTTGATACCGATGTCTTAATGTTGGCGGCGGCGGCTGGGGCGGCGCTCTTGGGCGAGTGGGCCGAAGGTGCCTTTCTGCTTTTTCTCTTTAGCCTTGGTCATGCCGGTGAACATTATGCATTGGATCGGGCGCGCAATGCCGTGAATGCCTTAGGCGCGTTGATGCCCAAGACCGCGCAGGTCAAGCGGGGCGAACAGCTTGTTGAAGAGCCTGTAGCTACGTTACGCCTGGACGATGTGGTGGTGGTGCGGCCTGGCGATCGGTTGCCTGTGGATGGGGTCATTGTGCGTGGTGCAGGGGCCATTGATCAAAGTCCGCTTACCGGTGAAAGTGTGCCGGTGGACAAAGCGCCCGGCGATGAGGTCTTTGCGGGTACGATCAACCAAAGCGCGGCGCTAGAGGTTAAGGTAACCCGCTTGGCAAAAGACAATACGTTGAGCCGTGTCATGCAAATGGTGGCCGAAGCGCAAGGTCAACAGAGCCCAACTCAGCAATTTACCCAGCAATTTACCCGCTGGTTTGTGCCAGCCGTCCTGGTGGTCGTGCTGTTGGTGATCGTCGTGCCGCCTTTGGTGGGTTGGTTGCCCTGGCGCGAGAGCTTTTATCGCGCCATGTTGCTCTTGGTCGCCTCTTCGCCGTGTGCCTTGGCTGTTGGTACTCCCGCTGCCGTGCTTGCCGGTATCGCCCAAGCCGCGCGCAATGGCGTGTTGATCAAAGGGGGGATCCATCTGGAAAACTTGGGCCAGCTACAGGTGATGGCTTTTGATAAAACGGGCACGCTGACCGAGGGAAAATTTCAAGTAACCGATATCTACGCCGCTGATGGGGTCCGTGACGATGAGCTATTGCAGGTCGCGGCTGCCGTTGAGCAGCAATCAACCCATCCGCTGGCGCAATCGATTGTAAAGGCGGCCCAGGCACGCGGGCTGTCGCTGCCCAGCGCCGATGGGTTAGAAAATATTCCTGGCCGCGGGGTGCGTAGCCAAATAGCTGGCGTACCCGTGTGGATCGGCTCGCTTAAGCTCTTTACAGAAGGCGATGGGCCGCCTCCCACCGAAGCACTTGTGCAGCGGCTTGCCGAGCTTGAACAAGCGGGACGTAGCACCATGCTCGTCAGCCACGGTGGGCGTTTTCTGGGCGTGCTGGGGTTGGCGGACGTGCCGCGCCCACAGGTAAAAGCGGTGTTGACGAAACTACGCGACCTAGGTATTCGCAAGATCGTGATGTTGACCGGTGATAATCAAGCCGTTGCACAACGCGTGGCTCAAGACGTAGGGGTGACGGATGTGCTGGCACAATTGCTGCCTGCCGATAAACTGACGGCGATTCAGCAGCTGCAACAGACACATGGGGCGGTGGCAATGACGGGTGACGGAGTGAATGATGCTCCGGCTCTGGCAACTGCCACCGTCGGGATCGCCATGGGCGGCGCTGGGACTGCCGTTGCGCTGGAGACCGCCGATGTGGCGCTGATGGGTGACGATCTCGGGAAATTACCGTTCGCGGTCGGCTTGAGTCGTGCCAGCCGCGCCATTATCCTGCAGAACTTAGCAATTTCGCTCGGGATCATTGGGATCTTGATTCTGACCTCCTTTGTGGGGTGGGTGCAACTGAGTGGTGCTGTGATCTTGCATGAAGGGAGTACGCTCCTGGTGGTAGGCAATGCCCTCCGCTTGTTGGCCTATCGTGAACGTTGAATAGGGGCAAAAAAGGGGCATGGCTTGGCGCAGCAGGATGAGGATTGGTATCCCGCTGCCGCGCTGATATAAGCGATTGATTTTCGCAAGGAAGGAGATTGACAATGTGTGAGGCTTGTATACAACAACTTTCTACGCATGATGAGGCCACCGCGCCGCCGCCTGAGGCTGTCATGGCGACGCGTGAAATTTCGCCTTGGACCTTTGGCGCGCTCCTCCTCAGTGCTTGGGCGGGCTGTATCGCGGTGATCGGAGGATTGGTCTGGCTCGTTTTGTGGTAGCCACGATAGAGTGCATAACACCTGACCGGTCTTCAGGGTAGTAAAGCATGGCATTGCGTTCGCGCGCGCCGAGTCCGGGCCCGGACTCGGCGCGCCTTGTTGACCGCCTGAGGGCTTGACCTGCCGAAAACCGGTCAAGCATGACCGCGTCATAGGGTCTTTTCAAACCTTTTCCTCGGTTAAGAACAGTTCATTGCATCGGGGTTGGGCTCACGCGCTTCGGCCCAACGGCGCTCAAACTCCGCGAGGTAGCGGGCCGCGATGGCCGGATCTTGCAGGGTGATCACATTCTCATCATTACTGGTATCGGCATTGGCCGAAAAATTGAGTGACCCTGTAATGACCAGTGCATCGTCGATGACAAACACTTTGTGGTGAAAGGTACGGGGGTTACCATCTTGGCGGACCAGCACCCCTGCGCAAAAGAGGGGCGGTAGCTGGCTCGACGCCGTCTCGCTGCCGCGTACTTCAAAAATCCCTTGGATATCGATCCCTGCCTCGGCTTGGGCTAGCAGGGCGGCGCCAAGCTCGGCCTGGGTAAAAGAAAAAGCCATAAAGCGAATGCTGTGTTGGGCATTAGCAATCAACGGCACGAGGTGGGACACTACTTTATCTTCGGGCGCAAAGTAAATTTGGATCGGGACACCGTCAATCACGGTTGCCTGCTGATCGAGGGTAGAGGGCGAGGTCGGGCCGGATTGACCAGACCACAGTTCGGCAAATTCGCGTTCATAGATGGCCGCCACGGTTGGATCATGTACCACAATGACATTGTTATTGTTGCGCATCATGTCATTGATCGTGGCGTTGGTAGAGCCGGTCCAGACAATCTGTTGGTCAAAGATCCAGAATTTGTTGTGCATCAGGGCCGAGCGGCTATCGCTGCGCACCTCGATGCCTGCTTCCTCGAGCAGTGCGAACTGCCCATGGCCGGCATCTTCATCGGCTTCCAGCCCATGCTCATTGTCCGTAAACCACAAGACTTCCACCCCACGTGCATGGGCCGCGATGAGCGCTTCGGCAATGGGAGTCAGATCAAATTCAAAAGCCGCAATATGGATACTGGTTTGCGCTTGTTCAATATAGGCGATCAACTGTTCGGGAATGGGGCCACTCAGTTCATTGGGATTGGTCACCTGGGTTGGGTCGGTAAAATAGACCTGCCACCACGCTTGCGTTGGCGCAGGCAGCTGTGCGACTGTCGGTTGTTGTGCGACTGTCGTCTGCGGTGTGGGGGGCTGGGGCGCAGCGATTTGCGTCGGCTGGCTGGTCGGGGTGACGGTGCTTTCTGGCTCAAACAGCCCGATTGGGTCATCCCCGGTAAAGATAAAATAGAGAAAAAGAATGAAGACAAGGAGCGCTACCCAAAAGCGCAACTGATTCTGGGATGATGGGCTTTTGGCCTTTTTCGGCATGCTAGAACCTCAATCCATTTTATTCGGGTGTTGATAAAGGCGACGAAGCTGTTCCCGTAGGCGCTTCATCCACGGGCTGAGCGCCGCCACCGGCTGTGCGTGGCTGGGTGGTGCAACGGTAGAGACGGGGGTAGCTATGGGGGGCGATTGTGCGGCCATTGGTAGGGCTTCAGGTATAGGCTCGGGCTCAGATCGGGGTGGTTCACCTCTCGGTGCAGCCTCTTCACTTGGTTGCTCAATGAACCTACGTAACGCCTGGATCAGCGCTTGGGGCGTTGGCGTCTCTTTGGCGAATTGGGCGGCAAAGGTTGTCAGTTGTTCTTCTGTGGGTGGTTGATAGGTCGGCCCAAGAATCAGCGTCACCTGTTGGACAATGTCGCGGAGGAGCGGCCGCAACGCGTTTTCTTCGTCGTTTCCTGCTTGATCGGTTGTCGGCTCCATCGAACGGCTCGTTGTTGGCTCGTGGTCCGCGGCAAAGTGCTGATTCACCACCTTCAGTAGGCGCCGCGTTGCTTTCAGCCCTGGTGCTATGGCTTCTTCTGCGGCAGTATCATCCAAATTGGCCGTGCTCTGGACAACGGTTTTGCCCAAGGCAATCCCCCAATCTAGCAAGGCTTGTGCCGCCTCGTCTTCTAGATTATCAGTTAACGCTTCATTGTCGGTCAAGCTTTCAACCACCTGTTGCGTGCGTTGTGGTAGTGCTTCCATGGTGATTCCCTCGGAGAACGGTTTTTCTTTTGACGTGGGTTACGGCCTGTAAATGCAACAACCTAATTATACCAGACTTTGCTCTACTTGTCGGCTTGGGGAAGGGCTGCGACGATTTTCTGCTTATGGGCGAATTTTGGAAGCTGGGGTAAAGCTTCAATGTAAGAAGATTGGTATAATTGCTGCACCATCTTTGGTAACTTTCGCGGTTGGTAACTTGACAAGGTATGGTACAATACGATAGCTTTCGCACTTGCGACCTGTCCAGCCAAGTAATCATTTCCCCCATATCCACGATTTTCAGCGGAAATGTAAGCTACGATGTCAATACCGTCACAAAATGTAGAAGCTCTCAATCTTAAACCAGACCGTGCTACTTCGTCTGTTGCGTCTCCCTTTGCCACCCGTCAGGTAGACTCGCCCTGGCGGCGGGCGCGGCGGCGCTTTCTGCGCCACCGCTTGGCGATGTTTGGGTTACTGGTCCTAACCCTACTCATCTTAATTGCTCTCTTTGCCCCTTTTATCGCTCCATATGACTATGCTGAACAGAATTTACGGCGCTTTCGCGAAGCGCCCAGCGCCGACTATTGGTTGGGGACCGATAGCTTTGGCCGCGATGTTTTGAGTCGGTTGATTTGGGGGGCGCGACCTTCCTTAGCTGTGGGCCTGTTGGCAGTTGCGATTTATGAAGTGATTGCTATTATCTTGGGCTCATTGGCCGGTTACTATGGGGGGAAGGTTGATTGGATTATTATGCGGGTTGTCGATATTGTCATGACTTTTCCGTCATTGATCATTATCATCTTTCTGGTTGCCATTCTCGGGCCAGGGCTGCAAAATACGATCCTCGCCATTGCCGTCCTGCGGTGGACCGAACCAACGCGCCTCGTGCGTGCCCAAATTCTTTCGCTACGGGAAATGGACTATGTGTTGGCGGCGCGCTCGCTTGGTGTTCCGGACGGGCGGATCATTCGGCGGCATGTGGTGCCTGGGATTGTGGCGCCGCTGGTTGTCCATGCCACCTTTGGTGTCGCTGTGGCGATTCTGACCGAAGCCTCGCTTTCCTTCCTGAACCTGGGCATCCTGCCGCCAGCCGCAAGCTGGGGCAATATGATGACCGCGGCTCAAGAGCTAGTCATTCTGGAACAGATGCCTTGGTTGTGGCTGCCGCCGGGGTTGGCAATCATGTTGGCCGTGCTTTCGATCAACTTTGTTGGGGATGGCCTGCGCGATGCCTTAGATCCCAAGGGTGTGCTGGCTGAACAATAACCGTTGCCCACACGCCACACTACCGAGAGCGGAGTAATCACCTTGCTGGAAGAAGGTCAACAGCTATCTACTGGAGAAGGTACTTCTTCCTAGGTAGATAGCGCAACCGTTGCCTATCATCTATACTATCCTCCACGCTAGAATTATCCTATGGTTAACGTTAATTGATTCCAGGAAAGAGAAAACAGATGAAGCGTAAATCGACATTTTTACCCCTTCTGCTTTTGCTGGTGCTGCTGCTAAATGCCTGTGTGGCTAGCGCACCACCGGCTGCTGAGCCAGCCGCTAGCGTACCCGCCGCTGAGCCGCCCAGCGAACCGCAAGCCGGTGGCACCCTCAATGTGTGGCAGCCCAATGGTTGGCCGGAACAGAGCTGGCCCCATCGCAGCAACTGGGAGAGTGCCTGGGCCATTAGCCCTATGGCCGAGTGGCTCTTCTGGCCGTTAGCCGATGGTACGCTAGAGCCCATGCTGGGGGAAAGCGTTGAGATTTCTGAGGATGGGCTGGTCTATACGGTACACCTGCGGGAAGGCGTCACTTGGCATGACGGGGAGCCCTTTACCGCCGAGGATGTCCTCTATACCTATGAACTGCGCTACAATCCAAACCTGCGCCCGCTCAACGAAGTGCGTCAGGGCCGTACGATTCAAGGGTTGCTCGCCTATAATGCGGGCGAAGCTGAGCGTATTACGGGGATTACGGTTATCGATGAGCTGACGCTGCAAATTACCCTTGATAGTCCCGATGCTGGTCTGTCCCGCCTCTTTATTGCGGATCTGACGGAAATTGTACCCAAACACATTATCGAAACCTTGGATCCAGAGCAGGTCTTTGCCGGTACCGCTGATTATTGGTTTACCAATCCAGTGGGCACAGGTCCTTATAAATTTGTTACCTACGAAACCGATCAGTATATTGAATTTGCCCGCAATGAAAGTTACTGGGGCGGCGCGGTTGGCCCCGAACGGCTCTTCTTGAAGATCGCCACACCAGAAGTGGCGGTGGTGCAACTCCAGCGGGGTGAGCTTGACTTGGTGAATCCGCTCCAGTTGACTGAAGTGAGCCGCCTAGAAACGGAAGCGACGGTCGATCTCCTCGTGGCGGAAAACAATGCTCAATGGTATGGTTTGGAAATGAACTACTATACCGACAACGGCCTGTGGAAGAACCCCAAAGCCAAGCAAGCCTTCCTCTATTCGATTGACCGCCAAGCCTATGTGGATAGTATTTTGCAAGGGTTGGGCACCGTGCGCCATAGCTTCTTTGATGGCACGCCCTATGCCTGTCCTACCATGACCCGCTACGACTATGATCCAGAAAAAGCCAAAGAACTGTGGGCCGAAATTGGGGTTGATCCGGCCACCATTACGCTCGATCTAATGGCTTGGACGGGGATCAAGGCGCGTCTCGATTATCTGCCCATTGCCCAAGAATATCTCCGGGCGCAGGGCTTTACGGTGAATGTGGACATTATCGATCCCTCCCTGATTCCTGATTACACCCAGGGGCGGGGCGAGCGCGGCCGCGATTGGGACTTCCACGTGTTGCTCTTTGGGCCTGGCGCGGATCCGGGTGGCATTCTGCCCTTCATGACCGAGGATTCGACTTCTAACTGGGGCTATCGCAGCTGGCCAGAAGCGCCAGATGCTGGCACTGGCTTGAAGCCAACCGCCGAGGATTATACGAATCCGGCGTTGCCGGCGTTGATCGAACAGGCCAAGATCGAATCTGATCCGCAGAAGCGCATTGAAATCTATCAGCAGATCGACTGTATCTGGAATGAAGATCTGCCCGCCTTGATGACCGCCTCGCCTTCCTTTGTGGCGGCTAAGAGTGTGCGCCTGCAAGGGGTGGATTGGCAGACCAATGCCGGTTTAGGGATTTGGACCAAGATGTACAAGCCTGGCAGCTGGTGGATCTGGGAACAGTAGTTGATTGGTGATTTTGCTTGACTGACTGATAGGCGCTTCGTGCTTTGGGGGCTGGAACAAAGCGAACGAAGCATGAAGCGCCTATTCTCTGTGCCGGCCGTCATTGCACCCCAGACCAAGCGCGATGTCGGGGCCAGGTTCTTGGCTATGGCATGGTCTTGGCTATGGCATGATAAAGAGAATGACTTGACTATGACGATGACGAAATATATTGTTCAGCGTTTACTGATTTCGATCCCGGTCTTTTTGGGAATTACTTTGATTGTCTTTGCCCTCTTTGCCCTTTCGCCGGGCGATCCAGTGGTGAATATTATCGGTTATGGTGCTTTTGTCGAAATGTCGCCAGAGCAGGTGCTGAAGATCCGGCAGCAATTTGGGTTGGATGACCCCTGGATCGTGCGCTACGCCCGCTGGCTAGGCTCGACGTTGCAGGGGGATCTTGGCTATCCCTACAAAGGCGCCATGTCTGTTTCTGCGCAGCTAGCCGAGCGGGTTCCGCCGACCTTGTTGCTCATGGGGGCTTCCCTGGTGTTGGCGCTGTTGCTAGGCGTGCCCATGGGGATTATCATGGCGCTCAAGCCCTATTCGCTCATTGATTATATTCTCACTATCATTGCCTTTATCAATCTTTCGATCCCTTCTTTCTTTGTCGGGCTCAGTTTTATCTATATCTTTGCGCTGAAACTGGATATTCTACCGACCTATGGAATGCAGACGATTGGCGAACCATTTTCTCTGATCGACCGCGTTCGTCATCTAATCCTGCCCGCCACGATTTTGGGCGTCTTTAACGCGGGGGTCTGGGCGCGCTACACGCGCTCTAGCATGCTGGAAGTGTTGCACACCGATTATGTCACGACAGCACGCTCCAAGGGCTTGCGGGAATGGGTGGTGGTTCTGCGCCATGCCTTCCGTAACTCGCTGATCCCGCTTATTACGATTGTGACCCTCAGCTTGCCTGCCTTGCTGGGCGGCGCTGTGATTATTGAAACCATCTTCCAATGGCCTGGGATGGGGATGTTGGGCTATCGCGCCACCACCACGCGTGACTATCCTATTCTCATGGGCATCACCCTGATCAGCGCAACGATGATCCTGGTCAGCAACCTGCTCGCGGACATTTTGTACGCGGTGGCTGACCCACGGATCCGTTACAACTAATGGGGATTAAAAACTACATACGGTCATCGCTATAGCCGGGGCCATTCGCATTGCTAAACGAGAAACGAGGGTAGACTGTCGCTGCACAGTCTACCCTCGTCTTTATTGTGATGAGAACTTACGCCGCCAGCGCTCGTGTACCGCGGCTAGACGGCTAACTTGTACGAGCGTTTGGTAATCAGCTCATGATCCGATGCACGTGCCCCTTCTAACGCATAGTCCGTCACGGGCAAGTAATAGTGCGTTTCGGCATGGAGGCTGATAAACGCTTCGGCATAGGCCACGCCACCAGCATTGCCAAAGGCCCCATCGCTCGTTTCAATGCGCTTGCGGGCATACGCACCACCATACCCTTGGCTGACCATACAGTCAATCGCCGCTAATTTCAGCTCGACCACATCCCCAATATCAATAAAGACATCATTAGTATAACCGCCGGTGGCATCCCAGAGATTGCGCCGGATCGACGCTGCCCCCGTGCCAAAGAAAAAGACTTGGGCCGTCTTGTGGGGCGGGTTGCGGTCGCCAGGATCGACACTGGCCGCCAAGGACAGGGCCCCAAGCACAATCTGCCCAGCCACCGCATGGGGGTTGAGCAGGCCATCGCTCTCTTTGGGATAGTGGGTCAAGATAATGTCTGGTCGTTTTTCGCGGAGGAGACGAGCCAGGCGGCGGACTAGATCTTCATTGACCAAAAGCACAGCATCATCCGCCCCAAAGAAGGTGACATCTTCCACGCCGAGTAAGGCACAGGCGCGGCGGGTCTCCTCGGCTTTGACGTCGGAGCGTTCGTGCATGAGCGCCTGCAATTCGCTTGCGTCGGGTACTTCATCTTTGTGAAACATGGCATCGCTGATCACTGCATCATGGATCCGCGCCCCGTGGGTTAAGACGACACAGCCGACAATGTCGCCGCGCTTCACATGATGAGCCATGGTGCCACCGGACTGATCAAAAATATCTGCCGGATGAGCCCCGATCGATAAGATGCGTAAAGTCATAGGTGTTTCTCGTCTCTACTTGTGTAGTTGCGCCAAAGCGCCTTGGCACAACCGCAATAATTGGCTTGAACGATCAAGTAGGCCCATTATAACTGCTTTGCTGGAAATGCCCAAAGCGCATTTTTACACCCCTGGCGCTACACCTGCTTGGCGGGCACGTCGAAATCGGCTATACTCAAACTGTTTTGTTTAACCCAGTGTAAGGAGCCCATGGATGCAAACCCATCTTAGCTTTCGGCGTCAGAAAGATCTGGTTACGCTGACTTTTGCTAGCGAAACCGCAGGCCAGCCGCCGACGCTTGATCTCGATGTGTTGGACCGCCTAGCGGATGTGTTGGAGCGCATCGAAGAGGAGCACGAAGATCTGCGCGCGGTTGTGATCCGCAGCAATTCCGAGAAAGCTTTTGTGGTAGGACCCAACTTGGCCGCTCTCCGGGAATTGGACACGGCCAACATTGTCACTTGGGTACAACGGGGCCATGAAGTCTTTAATACCCTTGCGGAATTACCCCTGCCGGTGATCGCTTGGGTAGAAGGGGATGTATTGGGGGGAGGCTTAGAACTTGCGCTAGCCTGTGATCTGATCTTGGCGACTGATAATGCCAAGTTGGGCTTGCCCGAAGCCAAACTCGGGCTAGTCTCGGGGTGGGGTGGCAGCCACCGTCTTCCCCGGCGGGTGGGCCTAGCCCAAGCCAAGGCCATGTTTTTCACAGGGGCGATTCTTGATGCCCGCCGTGCCTATGAGTTTGGCTTGGTGGATTATGTTGGGATTCGGGAAGCCGTGCAAAAATATTTGGATCAGATGGTGGAAGGGATTCGGAGTTGTAGCCCATTGGCCGTCGCCCAAATGAAGCTCCTCTTAGATGATAGTTTGGATACAACGGTGGATGAGAATGCCCTAGCCGAAGCCAGCGCAGCCATTCGTTGTTTGAACCACCCTGATACACAGCAGCGGATCGCTGCCTTGCTGGCGACGCGCACGGTCTAAGCCCCAGCAACTCCGCTGCCGCGGACGTTGTTCCCTAGCCGGGCGGTCAGCGGATCCCGCAACATTTTCGCAATCTTCATCAGGACTCACTGCCCGATTTCTGCCATTCGCGTGACCCAAATCGAGCCAGTTGACCTTGGATTTCTGCCTTTTTACCTAATGATTTGGCTTACGTTTTCTGATATACTATGTATCTATCGGGCTGAATAAGTCATAAGTAGGGGTGAGATGACAACTGAACCTTTCCAACAACAAGCAACGCCGAGTCGACTCCGGCGTCTGGCCCAAGGGGGCTACCTAGATCGACGGGAATTAGAAGAGGGGCTACGGCTAGTGGGCGCGGTGCCAAGCGGCAAGGGTTGGGCCCGCTTCTTGGACTATAGCTTGCTGGTGCTCGGCGCCCTCTTTTTTGTTAGTGGCCTCTTTTTCTTTATTGCCTATAATTGGGAAGATCTGCCCCGCTTGGCCCGCTATGGCGTGCTAGAGGGTGCCATTCTCCTCATGGCATGCATGGCCCATTGGGTGGGGCTTCAGCGCTTAGGCGGGAAGGTGGCCTTGACCGTGGCGGCGTTGTTAGTTGGCGCGCTGTTGGCGGTCTTTGGGCAGGAATATCAAACCGGGGCCGATGCCTATACGCTCTTTAGCAATTGGGCGCTTTTGATCCTGGCGTGGGTCGTGATCAGCCAATTTGATATCCTATGGGCACTTTTGTTAGGCTTGCTCAACCTAGCCCTTTTCCTCTTTTGGAACCAAGTGTTGCCCGGCGATCAATATCCCCAACCAGAGACCCTCTTTGCCCTCAACGCTGGTGCGCTCGTCCTTTGGGAGATCATGAGCCGACTTTTCAGTTGGTGGCGTCATCGCTGGCTCAACCAACTGACCGCGATAGCGGCCTTTGCTTGTATCCTCTGGCCGACCTTGATCGTGACCATCGGGATCTATGATAGCTACAGCGACTACTCGACCAACCATCTTTACGCACCATTGCTCTATCTGCTCTTTCTCATTGCCGTCTTTGTCTTCTATACGCGCTGGCAGCGCGATCTCTTTATGCTGACCATGGCTATGTTGAGTATCATTGTGGTGTTGACCACTGCCATCGGTCGTTATCTGATTGATATTGACGCGATTGGCTACTTTATCACCGGCTTTTTAGTGATTGTGCAAGCTGGTGTGGCGGTGACAATTTTACGGCGCATTGCCCAACGCTGGGAGGCTAATCCATGAGTACGACACCGGTCCTACTTGCTGATCTCTTACCCCAAATCAAGCCCGATGCGCCGCAAACGCTGCCAGCGGATCTTTCGGGCGCAAACGATGTGGAGTCATCACCCTGGTATGTGAAAGCGTTGGCTGGCTTTGCCGCTTGGCTGGCTGCTTTTTTTCTGGGCCTCTTTTTAGGCGTAGCCAATTTGATTGATTCGGCTGAGTCAACGTTGGTAGCTGGCGCGATCTTGACGGTGATCGCGGTTGCTTTAAAATGGTTCACGCGGCGTTCCATCTTTTGGGGTCAGTTGACCTTTGCCGTCATCTTGGCTGGGCAAGCCTTGTTGATTGGCGGTGTCATGTGGCAACGCGAGGATGTGACCACGACCGCGCTCTTTACGCTGGGGCTTGAGCTGTTGATCTTGATGCTCTATCCTGATGCCCTCCATCGGATGCTCTCGGTGCTGGCCATGAGTGGCGCGCTCACCGTGGTGCTCTATGCTCAGGAGCAAGGCGAATATGTTCATCTGCTCACCTTTGGGCTGGCCGTTGGCGTGGCCCTCGTGTGGCAACAAGAATTTCGATTGCTTGCCAGCCGTTGGTCTTCGCTACGTGCGCCCCTAGGCTATGGGCTTGCTCTTTCGCTTTTTGGGCTTTGTCTCTTGGCATTGACCCCGGATTGGGGCGCAAAACTTTGGTGGCTCTCCGCGGCTGGTTTGGCTATCGTGCTCCTTTACCTGGCCTTTACACTCTTGCGCGAAGTAGAGCAACCACTCTTTGGCGCGGTAGGGCTATGGTCCCTCGGCGCGGTCGCGCTCTTGCTGGTTCCGGCCTATCAAACACCCGGTATTCTAGCGGCCATCATTGTGCTACTGCTCGGGTATTGGCGTGGCAATACATTGCTTATGGGGCTTGCCACGGCCTTTCTGCTCTTTTTTCTCAGTGTTTATTACTATAATTTAGAGATTACCCTGCTTAACAAGTCCTATATTTTGCTGGGAACTGGAGCCGTCTTGTTGGTTCTACGCTTCCTGTTTCATCGGGTGGCCGGCCAACCGCAGGAACAAGGGGAATAGGAGAACGTGATGACGAAAGTACGTTTAGCTATCCTGTGGCTTGCCACGATTGCGCTGCTTGTCTTTGTCAACTATGCGATCTATGGCAAAGAAGAGCTGATTCGGACCGGACAACCCATCTTTCTAGAACTGGCCCCGGTTGATCCCCGCTCCTTGATCCAAGGTGACTATATGGATCTGCGCTATCAGATCGCGGCGGAGTTAGAAAGTGTCGAACTCCCAGCACGTGGCAAGCTGGTGATCAAGGTCGCCGCCAACGGCGTTGCCACATTGGTTCGCGTGGACGACGGCACGCCGCTTGCGGCTGATGAACGCCTGCTCAATTATTATAAACATGACTGGCAAATGGACCTGGGCGCAAGCTCCTTCTTTTTCCAAGAAGGCACGGCTGAGGATTATGTGGATGCCCAATATGGGGAACTGCGGGTCGATGATACCGGTACAAGCATTCTCGTTGGTTTACGGGGCGAGGACTTGGCGCCATTAGGGAAGGCGGCTCGGCAACCCTAATGTGATTCGCTGTGGTGTTTTCCTAGACCTGACAGGTTTTTCAACACCTGTCAGGTCTTTATTGCTCGCCGAATCCACTGTGGATTCAGCTCGCGGCATTCCGCTGCTCGATCTCACGGCGCACGAGTGGCGCGACTTGGGTACCGAGCAATTCAATCGCCCGCATCATTTTGCTGTGCGGGATACTGCCCAGGCTTAGTTGGACCAGTAGCCGCTGGTGATGGAAAATGTTGTGCTGAAAGAGAATTTTTTCGGCAACCTGTTCGGGATTGCCAATCAAGTTCGCCCCACGCAGCCCCAGCGTTGCATCAAATTGTTGCCGACTGATGCCCGACCACCCGCGCTCTCGCCCAATTTTGCTCATCGCCTGGGCATAGGTGGGAAAGAAATCATCGGCGGCCTGGCGTGAATCATCGGCAATAAAGCCGTGGATATTCAAGCTAAAGGCTAGCTCATCTAACTTCTGCCCTGCTTGGCGGGCCGCTTCCCAATAGAGTTCGGCCAAGGGGGCAAATTGTTCTGGCAGCCCCCCAATAATCGCCAAGGCCAAGGGTAGCCCCAAGGTTGCTGCCCGTACTACCGATTGCGGCGTGCCACCAACGGCAACCCAAACGGGCAGTTTTTCCTGGTAGGGCCGTGGATACACCCCCTGGCCGGTCAGGGATGGGCGATGTTTTCCCGACCAATGCACCTGCTCCCGTTCCCGAATCGCCAAGAGCAGCTCTAATTTCTCCGCAAATAATTCATTGTAATCTTGCAGATCATAGCCAAAGAGTGGGAACGACTCGATAAAGGAACCGCGCCCTGCCATAATTTCGGCTCGGCCATGGGAAAGCAGATCCAGCGTGGCAAAGTTCTGGAAGACTCGCACTGGATCATCCGAACTGAGCACGGTGACCGCGCTGCTTAGCCGAATCTTGTTGGTGCGGGCTGCCGCGGCGGCCAAAATGACCGCTGGGGTTGAGGCAAGATATTCTGGCCGATGATGTTCGCCAATGGCAAAGACATCGAGCCCAACTTGCTCGGCCAATTCAATGGTTTCGAGAAGATCGCTCAAGCGCTGGGCCGGACTAATCAGCTGACCACTAGTGGGATCGGGGGTTAATTCGACAAACGAATAGAGCCCAAGTTCAAAAGTACGCTTGGGCGCATCGATAGCGATGGAAGTATTGGTTGGCGTAGAAATAACAAACTCCTTCTTTGGGCGTAACGCGGCCATCCATTGCACCTTTGCCACGCCAAAGCTGCAAAATGATAGCCTATCATACGTCATCCCGGTGAGTTGGTCGGTAAGCCTGTTGCCAAGTCGGTCGCGCCGGTTAATTGAAAAACGAGGTGAACGTATCCCAAATGAGATCAAATAAGGTTTCAATGATTTGGAAGGCAACGATGAACGCAATGATGACGCCAGCAATGAGACCTAAGAGAAAGAAGGAAAGTTTGTATTCCAGAAAGATGGCGGCAGCATGCCACCATTGCCAATGCCAAATCGCTGTGAACAGCGTCCCTAGGGCCTGAAAAGTCGCGGTCAGCCAGTGGTCATAGACATTGACGCCAATGGCAATAAGCAGGCCCAGGGCAAGAAAAAAGCCCCACAGCAACCGGCGATTGCGTTGGTCGGTTTGGCGGCCCTGCGCTTCGACACGCGCCGCCATCTCCTCCAGGGAGGCATTACTAAAGCTAGGGTCAAATTCCCCTCTGCGGACTCGTTTCATGCTACTTCTTACTCCTACCATGATTGATGTTGGCGCTTGGGCGTTTCCTGCGTCGCCAAAGTCCACCTTTCTATCCATATCTTTTATCTGTGTTTTGTTTCTGTGCAAGCGCTTCCTGCGTGAACTTTGTTATCAAAGCCAGACCGCGCTATTGTCGCACTCAATCGTACACACGTCAATCTACATCCATAGTATAAAGAGAGAACGCAGATTTCCCGGATTTTTGCAGATCATCTTCGGCTTATCGGTCCAATGCGGCCAATCCGTCTTCTATCTTCCAAACAGCGTCCACAGCGACTCAACGCGGTCGAGCAAGAAGACCAAGCCAAAGAGTAACGCCAAGAGGAGGACCAGCAAGGCTGTCTGGTTGGTGTTACCCCGTTGTGGGCGTAGTCGTGTTGGTGCCGTTGCTCCGGGTGTTGCCATGAAAGGCTGAAGCGTAATCACCAGATCACCCTCTTCGCGTTCGGCCAAGAGCAGAATCGTATGGCCGATCCAATCCTGGGCTAACGAACTGCCCACAATCTCTACCAAACGCTGTACTTGCGCGCTATTCAGGGGTAGCCGTTTTTGGGGAAACTCGCGCAAGTGCAGCAAGGGGCGCAGTTGTTCCACCCCTTGCCACGAGACATTTTGGATCGTCACTTGCACGCTCCTCCGGCCTAGGTCAGCTGGGTGGAGCCGATAGTGTTCATCAATGATGGGTGAAATCGACATAACACCTAGCCTATCGCTGCGGCTAGACTTGACAGGTTTTCAAAACCTGTCAAGTCTAGCGTTGCGTAAGTTCTAAAGCCGTCTTTACTCGACTAGCTGCACAGGCTTTCCCGTCGCTGCTGATGCATAGATCGCCAATACACTACGTAGAAAGTGGCGACTTCGTTCTAGGGGGAGTACCGGCGCAGCCCCATCAAGCAGACAGGCTTCCATGGCTTCTACTTCACACAAATAGGGGTCAGCCGCTGGTGTGACAATGGTCTCGGTTTCACCCTGGCTCGCGGTGAAGGTAACGCGGCTGTCATGGCCTTGTAGCCCGGGTTTCCATGGTTCTGCCACCGCAAGCGCGCCTTGATCGCCAACAATGTGGAGCGCTTCGCGGAAGGGCGTACGAAACCCCGACGAAATCTGCGCAACCACGCCGTTGGCAAAGTGCAACTGGGCGCGCATGGCAACATCGACACCCGATTCCCCCACAATTTGGCTGGCCCAAACGGTGTGGGGCGCTTCACCCGCACCGGCAGCATGGGCCACGGCGAGCGCTGCGCTATTGGGATAGACACCAACATCCCAGAGCGAGCCACCATGGAGTTGGGCATTGAGACGAATATTGGTTGCACGTTCGGGGGGGAGATAAAAGTGAAACCAGCTGTTGATCTGCTGTACGGCACCCACCTTGCCTGCTTTGACCAAGCTCAATAGCGTCTGGGTTTGGGGATGGTGCAGATACATAAACGCTTCAAAGATCGTCACCCCATTGCGCTCTGCCGCGGCCTGTACTGCGTCAAAATCGGCCAAGGTCGTCACCAGCGGTTTTTCACAGAGGACATGTTTGCCAGCCTCAGCAGCCTTGACGGTCCACTCGCGGTGCAATAAGTTGGGGAGAGGATTATAGATGACATCAATCTCGGGATCGGCCAATAAGGCTTCGTAGCTGCCATAGGCTTTGGCAAGGCCATGTTCCTTGGCATAGGCGTTTGCTTTGGCGGCATCGCGGCTCGCGACGGCCACCAATTCGCTGCGCTCGGCCCGTTGCAAAGGGGCGATGAGTGCTTTGTTGATATTGGCTGTGGAGAGCAGTCCCCAGCGTACTTTGGTTGCCATGTTGCTCCTCTTGGTTGCTTGCAGTCTTGGGAAATCGGTCCGCTCGGTCAATCGTTGCTCGGTCGGCCATCGGGCTGCCAAGTTTGAAAAACTCAGCGCTTTTCCATGGCTCGCATACCTCTTCCCATAACTATATCACGGCGATGGCGGGAAGGTAGAACTGGCACACCGAAAGCCTAAGTTAGAATCGAAGCTTTCGGGTAGGAAATTTTTGCGAGATGTACTGCGCAGGTAGACCGCAATATCATTCCAACTGCCGCCGCGCAAGACTTTGGTAACGCCAATGGCTGGCCCTGGTGGATTGGTGGTTGGTGCGGCTAGATAATAATCCCATTGGTACCAATCGGCGACCCATTCACGCACGTTGCCCGCCAAATCATAGACCCCATAGCTGCTGATATCGCCGCCAAAGGCACCCACGGGCGCGACATCGGGGGCCGCATAGTTGAAATTAGCTTCGGTGGTTGGCTCACGATCCCCCCAGGGGTAAAGACTCCCTAGGCTGCCGCGCGCCGCTTTTTCCCATTCGGCCTCGGTGGGGAGCCGCTTTCCGCGGAAAGCACAATAATCGACCGCATCGCCCCAGGTGACCCAAATGACCGGATAGTTGCCATACTCTGACGAGGCATAGTAGTTGGCAAAATTGACTGAGCGTGGTAGCCGGGGCAGCGCACAACGTCCGGCTTGCACACAAGCCGCATATTGACGATTCGTCACCTCATAGCGATCCAGATAGAACTCATCCATGGCGAGCGTCTGTTCAAAGCGTTCATCGGGAAAGCCGCCACCATAGCCCCGCAGAAACTCACCCGCGGGAATGCGAACCATCGGCACCATGTCTAGGCCCAAGTAGCTAGTGCCTGACCACAACTCAATGGCGGGCATGGCGCGTTCGGCAAACCACTTGCGATAGATCCGCGCGTAGGTGCCATCGGCAGCCATTTCTTGCAGGGTGAAATTGACGAGATCCTGAAAGCGACCATCATCGTTGGGCAGCCCTAAGCCATAGGGCTCACTGGCAAAGAGCCCTGCCAACACCGCAACCGTTGGCTCTTGCGCCGCAAGGCGCTCCAGCACCACGCGGTTCGCTGCTACAGCATCCACCTGGCCTGCTTTGAGCGCTTCAAAGGCTGGCGTCAGCTCTTGAAAGGGCAGAATACTAATCCTGAGATTTTGTTGATTGGCCAACGTTTGCAAATTGGCAACGACCGGTGAACCTTGAATGACCGCGACGACCCGTTCATGTAACGCTGCCATTGTGGTTATTTGGGCGGCTGTCTGCACCAAGAGAGCATCTTCCCCACGATAGTAGCGTTGGCTGTAGTCAATGCTTTCTTCCTGCTCTTGTCGTTGCGGCAAGGCCGCCGCTACCAGATCAATTTCCCCGGCGGCTAACTTCTGCGCGCTATCGGCAAAGGTGACGGGGACAAACTCCACCGCCGCCGCGTCGCCTAGCCAACGGGTAGCGAATTCGCGCACCAGGTCAATATCAAAGCCATTGACCTGGGTATTGTTCTCTAAGAAACCAAAGGGTTGATAGTCATAGAGCACTCCCGCCAGCATTTTGCGGCGCGTCTGAATCTCTTCGACTTTAGAGCGTACCGGTAGATCGAGCGTAGTGGGCGATTCCTGAAAGCGATAGGGCCACGTACCAGGACTTATTTCAAGCGCATAGGGCGTGGCGTCAGCGCCAAACCATTTGTGGTAGAGTTGGTCATAGACGCCATTCCGCTTGAGTTTTTGGAGGGTGCTATTGACCAAGGCATGAAAATAGGAATCGCCAGCCGGTAGTCCCAGCCCATAGGGCGAAGGGGGCAGCAGCGTCGTCAAGCGGGTGAATTGGGCGCCAGCGACAGCGCTAAAGCGCAGCGGATCACCTAAGACACCCGCCACCTTATCGGCGCTTAGCGCGGCCAAAGCGTCATCTAAGGTGGCAAAGGTTGCCAGTTGGAGGGTGACACCATTGGCTTCGGCGAGGGCTTGCAACTGTTCGCTGATCCCATTGGTTTCTAGGATGGCCACCGCACGATTTTGGAGATCGGCAATCCCTTGAACATTGGCTTCGCTCCTTACCAAGAGCGTTGCTCCGCCTACAAAATAAGTCTGGCTGAAATCGATCGCGGCTTCGTCGGCTTTATTGCGCAACATGCCCGCTGCAACTAGATCCACTTCGCCACTCAGGAGCTTGGCCACGCGGTCGTTGGCCGAGACGGGCACCAATTCGAGCTGTACGGACCACTCTTGGGCCAAGGCACGGGCAAGCTCAACGTCGAACCCGGTGAGGCTGCCATCGGTGGCCTGATAGCCAAAGGGGGGCGCACTGGTGGCTACCCCCACCCGCATGATCTGATTACGCTGGCGAATGCGGGCAATGGCCGATTCCTTAGCCGCTTTGACGCGGGGTAACAAAGCTGTATTCTGGAGTGATGCCAAGAGATAGCTAGCATCCCCCGGGACAATCGTCAAATTGTAAGCTGCTGTCTCAGCCCCAAACCACCGGTGAAAGATAGCGTCGTAGCTTCCATCGGCTTTCATTTCTTGGAGCGTGACATTGACCAACTCGCGAAAATTAGGATCTTGTTGGGGGACACCAATCGCCAAGGGCAAAGAGACAACCGGGAGGCCAAGATAGATTTGGCTGAAATCGATCAAGGTAGCCCACTCCCGCTGTTCGACCAAGGCCGCCGCAATCAGATCGACTTCGCCATTGGCGAGTTGTTGGATCTGCGCGGTCGGTTCATCGACAACAAACTCAATGGCATTCGCATCACCTAGCCAACGGCGGGCAAATTCACGGACTAAATCTATGTCAAAGCCAACGCGCTGGCCCGTGTTATCCACAGTGCTAAAGGGCCAAAAATCGGTATGCACCGCCACAATCAGCCGCTTCCGCTGAAGAACGCTCTCGAGGCGCGTGGGTTTGGGTTGCACAGGGTCTGTCGGCAGCTGTGCAATGGTTCGGTAGCTCCACCCGCCAGGCGCAACGTCGATGGCCAACGGCTCGTCGGCCGGAAACCAAAAGCGATAGAGGCGATCATAGGTGCCATCGATTTTCATATCTTGCAGGGTAAAATTGACCAAGGCACGCAGTGGCGAATCCCCTTGGGGCAGGCCAATCCCATAGGATTCTTGGGTCAGGCGCTGCGCAAGTAGGCGCAGGGTGGGCATCGTTTCGACAAATTGGCTCAAGGTAACGGCATCACCCGTCAGTGCATCAATCTGCCCACTCTGGAGGGCGATAAGGGCCTCGGGATAGGCGGGAAAGGTGACAAGCTTAAGGGTTATCTGCGCTGCTTCGGCGAGCTGTTGCAGTGTGGCGATGGTGGGTGCTTCTTGGATCGCTGCCACGGTTTTGTTGTGTAGATCGGACAAGTGATTCAGCGCGCTATCGGCGCGGACAAGCAACGTTTGCCCATCGACAAAATAAGGTTCGCTAAAATCGATGAGCGCGTCCCGTTCGCGCTTGTGCGGCATGGCGGCAATGAGGAGATCCACATCGCCCTCGGCCAAGCGCGGGATCCGATCCGCCGCCGAAACGACCACCAACTCCACGGCATCGTCGCGCTGGAACCAACGGTAGGCTATCTCACGCGCTAGATCAATATCAAACCCATTCAGCTGTCCATTACTATCTAGATAGCCAAAGGGTTTCACATCGTTGCGTACCCCAATCCGTACTTTACCGCGCTGCGTGATAATCGCGGCTGTCGAAGCTTGCGTTCGGTCGGGTAGGGCCGGTGACAGGATGGCATTCAGTAGCCATGGCAGCACCCAAAGGCCAACGCCCACCAATGCAATGGCCGCAATGGAAAAAATAAAGATCCGAGGTTTCGTCAGATAACGCATGTGTCCTACTTATTCATCCTCACTCTATCTAAACGTTCAGCGTCGTGCTTATGTCACAGTAGATGACTAAATAGGAGTTACGTGGTTGGCTGTAGAGACCTGACAGGTTTGGACAACCTGTCAGGTCTGGTCCAATTGCGTAACTCCTACCTAAATTTTCCGGCCTGGGTAGCGCTGCCGTGTCTTTTCCTTTGCCGAACGCCACTGGAGGGTACAGGGCGCTCCTCATAGTATAAAGCAGAAATAGCTTGATAAATGTAGCGTTCTGCTTACAAGTCGCTTGCTAGTTGGTGCTGCTGATTGCTTGCGCTTGGCGTGACCAGCGACCTGACAGGTTTTCCAAACCTGTCAGGTCTGGATATGCGATGATTTTGTAAACAATTTGTTATAACTTAAATGCTCACTTTTCTAGTATAATAATCCCGTATTTTACCGATAGGATTAATCTACCCAATCACGCCAAGATCGACATGGAGATCGACATGAACATCGATATGAATATCGATATGAATATCGACACAGACGATGGCGGGGGCCCTTTACGGTGATAACCAATTTGTTCAAAAGATAACAAAGGAAGTTTACTTTGTGCTAATGGATAGGCCGTTCGCTCAACCGATCCGCCATTTCGCTGGGCAGCAATGGCGCTGGCTTATTTTGCTTTTGTTGTTGGGCTGTGTCAGTTGTCTGGGCCGTGATGAGCCGCCTACACCAACCGTCGATCGGGCCGCGCTACTAGCCAATGTTGCCACGCTCGATGTAACCATGCACGACAACTATTATGGGGATTCCAATACAAATCTGAATCAACCACCGACTTGGACCGTTCCCTCTGGCGCCGACGTGATTGCGACGTTTTTCAACCAAGGACGACGCAACCATAACTGGGCAGTGGTGAAACCAGGGGCCGTGGTCCCCGTACCCTATGAAGATGGACAGGCTGGCAATATGATTTTACATGGGATTGGTATGGTTTATGGCAATAGCCAAACAACCATTACCTTCAACGCACCCGAGCCAGGTGACTATCTAGTGATCTGTACTGTCAGTGGTCACTATCCAGAAATGCAGGGACGTTTACGCGTCACTGCTCGCTAGCAACAAGAAGAACCATAGCTGGCAAGCTCCTCAATTGATGACCTCATCCTTGGTATAGCTTCCGACGCCATGGCGTCAGTCGTGTCTTGCTCAACCCCCATCGGTGCCGCGAGGAGAACAAACCGATGGGGAGCCTATGCCTTTCACCAAAGGGAGATGGCTTATGAAGCGTGGCCCCATCATGCTAATTACGCTTCTGATCGAACTCATCGTTGCTGTGATCTTGTTAATGAACTATCAATATCTGGCAACGACATTGCAATTATCTCCAGCCGCATCTGGCCCATCTCTTCCCGCAGATGGCAGTAGCCTCGCTGCTGTGAACGAGATACAATCGGCTGTGAGGAGTGCCTCCACAGCCGAAAGTGCATTGTTGCCAGCGCTTTCGCCTGCTGTTTTTTCGTTGTTTAGCGTACTACCGGCTGAGGCAGCGCCCTTTGCCTACACCATGTCAGAGCCGTTGGTTACCCTAGGGCGTACCTTGTTCTATGATCCGCGTCTCTCGATTAACCAAGCGCAGAGTTGTAATACTTGTCATGTGTTAGATCGTTACGGGGTCGATAACGTGGCTCTTTCGCCAGGGCATAATGGCGTCCCGGTCAAGCGGAATACACCCACTGTCTACAATGCCGCGCTCCATCTTGCTCAATTTTGGGATGGACGCAGCCCTACCGTAGAAGACCAAGCCAAAGGGCCGATTTTGGCTGCCGATGAAATGGGGATGCTCGATGGGGCGTCGGTTGAGCGAATCTTGCAGGGGGTACCGGGCTATACGCCCCTCTTTGTGGCGGCCTTTCCCGCTGATCCGAACCCGATTACCTTTGAACATGTGACGCAAGCCTTGGGGGCTTTTGAACGCCGCCTGCTGACGCCTTCGCGCTTTGATCGATTTCTGGCTGGCGATTATAGCCAACTCACCGAGCTAGAACAGCAGGGACTGGCTACTTTCGTCAATTTAGGGTGTCCCAATTGCCACGTAGGGGTGACGGTTGGGGGCCTTCAGTTCAAAAAGTTAGGAGAAAAGGAAGATTATCCCATTGCCGATGTGGGCCGCTTTGCCGTGACCGGGCTCGAAGCGGATCGGTATGTGTTCAAGGTGCCGAGCCTCCGCAATGTGGCCCAAACCGCGCCGTATCTTCATGATGGCAGTATTCCGACCTTAGAAGAGATGGTGACGCTGATGGCACGCTACCAATTGGGCAGACAGGTGACTCCCGATGAGTTGACCACCGTGGTGGCTTTTTTACAATCACTCACAGGGGAGCTTCCAACAAATTATATCGCACCACCGCCTTTGCCCTAAGATTACCCTTCATCTGCAACTGATTCAGAGAAAGTCCGATGAAATTTTTACGTGACAACGCTGCTTACCTGTTGCTCGCTTTCGTGGCGCTGCTCCTGCTCTTGGTGACGCTCAACCTGCAAATGGTGATTTGGGTACGCCAGAGCCAAGGGGAAGCTCAAAATACGCGGGGTATTCTATACACTGTGCGTCAGCAGTTGGCGGATCTGATCGCGCCAGCGAGCGATCCGCCGCTCAGCCGTGTGGAACCGACCGCCACCGCATTGACCGTGCCCAGCCCCACACCTGTGGTCATTGTCGTCGCCCCCACCGTTGTGGCAACATTGCCGCCCGCTGTGCCGCCCAGCCCCACGTTGGTCACGATGGCTGCTGCGGATGTTCGCTTGGGGTATGTCGCCCAGAATCAGGAGTGCGTGGCGGCTACCGAGCTAGTCACCTTGATTCTGGAGCGCGACTTCAACCTGCGCGTGGCCCCCGTTGCTTTTCCCGATGCCGCCACCCTCTATGCCACGTTGGCCGCCAAGAGTGAAACTGAGCGGGTCGATTTGACCCTCTGTTATGCGGACCCCACCGACCGGGCCTACTTGCAAGAGTATTTTGGCTTAATGGTCTTTGTGGGAAGCGGTTATCGTCAAGTAGAAAACCAAAAATTCATTGTGACAAGTAATGCTGCGGTAAAATCACCTATTGAGCGAGGAAATCCTTGCCTTTATCGCTTTTTGACCCACTTGGATCTGAATGGGGTCGATTGGCGGACGGGGGATGCCGCAAGCTGGTATCAAACCCAATTGGATCGATTCACCCCGCTGACCCAATGTCGCTAGCGCTTCGGTGACGCGTTGTGGGTCGCTTTGCGGTTTGCATCTGTTGCAAAGCTGGGCCTTTATTCATTTTGCCTGTTTCAGGAGTGATTACGATGTTTCGCTACTTCTATCGGCTTGTGGCCGTCGGACTAACCTTGTTGCTCTGCTATGGTCAGCACGCGCCGGCAATTGCCCAAGATACGACACCCGCGCCAGAACGACCTTTGATTCGGATTGGCTCAAAAGAATTGAATGAGCAGTTATTACTCGGAAAGATGCTGGTGTTGCTCCTACAAGAAGCGGGCTACCCAGTCGAAGATCATACGGCTACCGGCGGCTCACGCGCTGTCCGTACCGCGCTTGAAAACGGGGAAATCGATCTCTATCCCGAATATACCGGAACCGCCCTGTCACTCTACCACGAGTTACCCAATGAGGCGCTGCCCAATACACCAGCGCGCTCCTACGAACTTGCCAAAAGCCTAGATGTGCCACTGGGCTTCGTGTGGCTCACCCCGGCTGCAATCAATAATCCCTTTACCCTCCTGGTGCGTCCGGATCTGAGCGACCAAGGCCTGCTCACGTTGGCTGATCTGGCGGATTATATGAACGCCAATGACTCGTCGTTAACGATCTGCGTAGAGAGTGAATTTTTCAGCCGCCAAGATGGGCTTACGGGCCTACAAACGGCCTATGGCTTTGCCTTCCCGGAAGAAAATATTCTGGTCATGGAACCGAATGAGACTTATAACAATTTGCGGACAGGCAACTGTGATGTGGCCGAAGGCTATGCGACCGATGGCCGGATTAGCGCCTGGGGTTTCACCGCTTTGACCGATCCCCTCGCCTTTTTCCCCGCTTCGCAGCCAACGCCCGTGCTCCGCCAAGCGCTTCTCGACAGCTATCCTGAATTGACCGAGCTGATCAATGGCTTGTGGCAATATCTCGACAACGACACGATGATCGCACTCAACACGCGGGTCGATATCGGTGCCGACGGGGTGTTAGGCAATGGCGACGAGGAGCTGGCGGAAGCGGTTGCCTATAGCTTCTTGGTGAGCAAGCGGCTGATCCAGCCTGCGGCGATCAAAGTAGGCTCCAAGGAGTTGAATGAGCAACTCCTCATGGGCAAAATGATCATCCTTTTGCTCCAAGATGCTGGTGTGGCCGTCGAAGATTTGACGGGGCTGGGCGGTTCACCTGCTGTACGCGCTGCGCTCGAAGAAGGGGTGATCGATCTCTACCCTGAATATACAGGGACGGCAACCTCGCTGCACCACAGCCTCCCTGTTTCGGCCTTGCCTGCCGATGCCCACCGCACCTATCTTTTAGCCAAAAGTTTGGATGCCGCCCAAGGATTGATCTGGCTGGATGCCGCACCGCTGAACAATACCTTTACTTTGCTGGTGCGCCAGGAATTGGCTGACCAAGGCATTGTGACCTTGGAAGATCTGGCCGTGTATATGAATGAGAACGACGCGCCGCTCAAGATCTGCGTCGAAGGCGAGTTCTTTGGTCGCCAAGATGGTTTGGTGGGTCTACAGGAACTCTATGACTTTACGTTTCAAGAGGAAAATATCCTGGTGATGGAGCCCAATGAAACGTATGCCAACCTGCGCAATGGCACTTGTGAAGTCGCCGAGGGCTTTGCCACCGATGGCCGGATCAATGCTTGGGGATTCCATAATTTACAAGATCCGCTAGCTTTTTTCCCCTTCTATCAACCGGCACCAGTGATACGCGAAGAAACCCTGGCGCTCTATCCGGAGATCGTGGCACCGCTCAATCGGCTGATGCAAGGGTTGGACGATGCCACCATGAGCCGCCTCAATGCCCAAGTCGATCTCGGCCCTGACGGCGAATTAGCTAGCGGCGATGAGTTGTCGGTGGAAGATGTGGCCTATCGTTACCTCCGCGAACAACGGCTGATTAAACTGCCGAACTTGGTGATCTCCGCGGCCGACACAGTGGCAAGCGATCAGCAACTGCTGAGCAAAATGCTGCTGGTCTATCTGGCCGACCGCGGCTATCAGACCGTTGACCAGACGGGGCTGGGCAGTGGGATCTTGGTGCGCGAGGCTCTCCAAAAAGGTGAAATTGATCTCTATATGGAAGCGGTCGCGACAGCGCTTGCCTATGCTGGTTTGCCCGTAACAGCCTTGCCGACCGACGCCGAGCGCGCCTATCAATTGATCAAAAGTTTGGATGCTGCCAATGAAATTGCCTGGTTGGCACCGACTGCGTATCGTTCCACCTATGGCGTTGTCGCGCAGCCTGAATTGCTCGATCTGGGCATTCGCGACCTCGCCCAACTCGCGGCCTATATGAATGAGAATGACGCGCCGCTTTCCATTTGTATGGATAATGATTTCTATAGCCGTGCCCTGAATGGCTTGGCTGGCTTGGAAGAGATCTACGCCTTCCACTTCGCACCCGAGAATATCTATCTCATTGACACCGAAGATATCTATGGCTCCTTTGCCAATGGCGAATGTGATGTGGCGGCTGGGCTAACCTTGGAAGCGCTGATTCACCAGTATACCATCTTGGCGGATCCCCTCTTCTTCTTCCCCACCAGTGTGGTCGCGCCAGTCACGCGCCAAGCCGTCTTGGAACGTGACCCCGAGCTAGCGGAAAGCCTAGCACGTCTCTCGGCGCTCATTACCACGGAAGCAATGATTGAATTGGAAAAAGCGGTGAAAATCGGCCCGGATGGTGTGCGCAATAGCGGGGATGAAACGCCGATCGATGCGGTGGTCGTTGATTTCTTGCTGGCCCATGAACTGATCACGACTGCGCCAGCCACCAACAGTGCGCCCGATGATGCTGCCTCGGACGCACCTGAGCTGCAAGCCCCAGCCACCCTAACCACCACGACGCCTGTGACCGATACTGCGGCCCCCACCGACGCGGTGGGGGCGGCTGGGCCGATTGTCGTGGCCTCCATGAACTACCCTGAACAAGCGCTCTTTGGAAAGCTGTTGGTGCAGCTTCTCCAAGGGGCTGGTTATGCGGTGGTTGATCAGACCAACGCGGGCTCCTCGGTCGATCTACGCTCGGCCCTGGAGCAAGGGGAGATTGATCTCTATCCAGAGTTCCCCCGCACGGCCTTGACCTTCTTTCATAATCTCCCCGCAGTGGCCCTTCCGCAAGCTAGCGATGAACTCTATACGCTGGCTAAAAGCTTTGATGAGCCTTATGCGTTGGTGTGGCTCCGTAAGGCTTCTTTCGATAGTGCTTACGGTCTTTTGATGCGACAGGAGGCTGTCGATCTGGGCATCGGGACCCTGGACGATTTAGCGGATTACCTGGCCGACTCGGCTGCCAATCTGCATTTTTGTGCCGAAGCCGATTTTGTTGATCGGGCCGAAAGCGATCTGACGACCATGCTTGCGGCCTATCCCATTACCATGGACGCCAACGCCATTACTACGCTCCCAGCCGATGAAATCTACCGGGCGCTGCGTGATGGTGAGTGCGATGTTGCGGTTGCTTGGCCGACCGATAGTCGAGTATCTGCCTGGCAACTTGTCGCACTCGCTGATCCCTTGGCGGCTTTCCCAAGCTATAGCCCGGCGCCGGTCATTCGTCAAGCAACCCTGGCCCAATATCCTGCCATCGAAGCGGCGATTAACCAACTCAGTGGGCTGTTAGACGCGGAAGCGATCGCAACCTTGTCTGCTCGGGTTGAGCTTGGCGCTGATCTGGCGGAAGATACCGGGGATGAAGAGACGCTAGCCGCCGTGGCAACGGCCTTTCTCTGTGACTATGAACTGATCCCTTCCTGTGATCAACCAGCGGCGGCTTTGCCGGTAACCGCGCCTGCCACCGCTACGCTCCCTGCCGCGTCAGACGCTGCTTTGCCCATTATTGAGATCACCACACCCGATACCTACGGGGTCAATGCCCGTGCAAGCGCCAGCATTGGGGCAACCGTGGTGACAGTCTTGGCGCGTAATACAACCTTTCGTGCCATCGGTCGTACGTCGGATGGCAATTGGCTGCAAATTCAATTGCCAGATGACCAACTGGTTTGGGTCTTTACCGCCGCGGTCGTTAGCAATCCCCAAACACTTCCGCTGTTGCCTCTGCTCAATCCTTGAGTGGCGGCTATTGGGTTCGCGTAGGCATGGTTGGTGTCGATTCGGTTTTGCCAGTCGATCGGGCTATTCTTGGGCCGTGGCCGTTGGCAGGGGCGACAGGGGACTTGCTGGTGACGATGGCCTTGGCAACGGTTCACCGGTACTGGCTGGCAGGATGTGAATCTGCTCTAGATTGCGCTCCAAGACAAAAAGCCGTTGATTTCCGGCCATGGCGATGGCGGTGGGGCGGTCAAACCCGCTCCAGATTTGGGTAGTGGTCCCTTGCTCATCAACGGCTAGCAGCCGCCGTTGGTTGGGTTGCGTCTGGAGCAATTGCTGATTGGGCAGCCAAGCGAGTGCAACGGCGTCTTCGGCCCCACTCTGCCACGCCGGAATCAGCCGAATCAGCCGTTGTTCTGGCAGCGAAACTTCGCCAAAATAGCCACTCTGCGCGTCATAGATCCAAAGATGCTCACCGTCGGGGGCAACTGCCAATGCCGCAGGCAGCGTGATGCCTGGTACAGCAAATGATTGGATCAGGTCGCCTGTGGCGGAGAGATGCGCCACTTGTCGCCGGTCAATATCCGTGACCACGATCTCCTGTTGGTTGATCACGCCGAGACTAAAGGGGCGATACAATTCGCGGCTAGCCGCTGTTTTTTGGAGCACGTTGCCCTGTTGATCATACCAAACGAGCTTGGCCTCACCTCCCGCTACGATGATCCGCCCTTGTTGGTCCACGGCAAGGGCGGTTGGGTCCCGTTGTTCCACCGCAAATGTATGCAATCGTTGGCCGGTTGCGGCATAGTGCTGCACTTGGCGCTTCCTGGGTATAAGGACAAAGACGCTGCCATCGGGCGCGGCGCTGAGCGCGCGTACGCCAGGGATCTCTATGCGCGCTGGTGTAATCAAACTGCGCGGGCGACTTTGCGCCTCTCTCTGTAGGCTGGCGTTTGCTTTGGCCGTGGCAAACCGATAGAGGGATGTCTCTTCGGCGCGGTTGCGGAGTGGAGTTTCGGTAGATTCAGGCCAACAGCGTGCTACCTGTTGCCGGACTGCCGCGGCCGCGGGGAGATTGGCCGCCATGATCAACAGGGCTTCTCCTTCGCCTGCCCTACAGAAATGCGCTAACGTGAGGCTCTCTTCGGCGGTCAAAAGGATGATCCGCTCTGGACGTATAGCGTAGGCCGGTAAGATCAACTTCAGCAGGGAGTTATAGGGATCACTATCGATGACAAAAACCGGCATGCCACTGCCATCCGTCGCACCACTCTCCTGAAATTGTTGGACGATCAAGGTAATGTCTGGTTTTTCACTATTGGGAAAGGTGACCTGCTGGATCTGGTATTGATTCAAGGCTGTCAGCGCGACGAGGACGATGAGCACCCCACCTAGCTGCCAGTTGCCCGGTTTGGGCAACATATAGCGCAAAAAGAGCGTGCCACCCACGCCCCCATAGAGAGCAAAAATGATGATGCTACTAAACATGCGGGTGGTGGCAATGCGGCTATACTGCTGAATCCCGCTCATGGCAACGAGCAAGAGCAGCGAGCCAATGAGCCAGGCGGTCGTCGCGCGTTTGCGGCCAATGGTGATGATGAGGTAGCTTACCCCAATGAGCACAAAAATGGCACTGAGAGGATCAACATAGGGGCCAATGACAAAATGGGTGTTGGCTGGATTGCTCAAGAAGGCCAATAGCCCCGAGAGTACATTGCGCGTAATCTGTTCGGTCAGCGTGAGCCCCTCGGCCAAGGCTTCACTCTGTGCGGGTGTTGCTTTGAGGAGCGCTTTCCAATTGGCAAGATTCATCAGAATCGGCGCGGCGACTACCACCAGCCCACTGCCAATTTCCACAAGACGCCGCAGCGCAACGCGGAAGTTGGGCCACGCGTGGCAGAGCCAAAAGATGCCGACGGGAAGAATCGCCAAACGGCCAAGGCTGTAGACAATAAAACTAGCGCCAAGCATCATGCCAACCAGAAAAAAGCGCAGTGAGCCGGGCCGTTGTACGGCGAAAACAAAAAGCGCCATGCTGCCGGCAATGGGCAAAAGGGCTTGCGTATTGTTATAGGGGACCATGGCAAAGCAGAGCAAGGTGTGGGAGACGGCAAAGACAATGGCACTGAGGAGTGCTGTCTGTCTGCCACCAAGCCAGTGCCCCACCACATAGATGGCCGGTAGCGAAAGCGCGGCTGGAAGAATGGCCGAGAAGCGCCAAGCTGCCACATTTTCGCCTACCAAAGCCATAACCCACGCCTGAAGTTGGATGGATAAAACCGTATGAAAGCTATTGGAGTCACGCGTTGCAAACCAAGTAAGGTCACTGGCCCCGTGGTTCAGGGCGCGCGCCACTTCAAAAAAGCCCCACTCATCACCGATAAAGGCAAAGCGCCACGACCAAACATAGCGCAACGCCAGCCAGAGATGGAAAATCGCTAAGAGGAGCATAGCGGCATGGTCCACTTGGGTGAAAGCCGATCCTAGCCGTGTTGCCCAGCGGCTGCCCAGGGCAAAGAGGAGGCTGCCAAGCCCAAGGAACAGCGCGGACCATACCCAGTGCTCACTCTGCAAAAGCAAGCTACCGCTACCTAAGAGGGTCAGCAAAAGACCGAGGATGAGCAAGAGATTGGCGCTAGTGTTGCGCAGGGTCGCTTGGGCGCGTTCGAGGGTGAGCCCATAGGCGAAGAGACTCACCACTCCGATCAGCCAGACCGTGCTCGCTGGTTGGGTTTGGTAATAGAGTAGTTGGAGCGCTTGCCAAAGGACGGCACCGCTGGCTGCAAGTACGAGAAGCAACTGGACAAAAAAAGTTTGACGCATATCAATGGCTGCTTTCCACCGATCAGGCATGCGGTATTCCATCCAGAGGGCGAGGGAAAAAGCACAAAGCGCGCCCACTGCCAATAACACGCCCAAGGGCTGGGCAATCAACCATGGCTGGTTGCATAGGGATGGGAGGAGGCAATGGTTTTGTTCAAGCCAGGGATCGAAGGTCGCGGTAAAGTGTAGCCAAGGTTTTAGATAGAAAATCCACGTTGCAAAAAAAGTACAGATCACTCCAGCAATGAGGAACAGAGATTGGAGGAACACCCGCAAAAAAATTGAGTGTGATTGTGCTAGTGGCGTCATGAACTCTTTTGTTATCTGGGAATTCAGAAGGAGTTTTACCAGTTTTTAGTATAACATGTATGTAAGTCCGAAGCAAGTCCACGACAAATGATGTAAGCCCATCTTCAGCTTGGGTTTCCGCACTGAGCCGCTAGCGCTTGGAACATTCCCATCGCTCAACCCGTCTCCATATCACGATAAATTGGATGGGACCTACGCAATCCTAGACTCGTCAGGACTCTCGACAACTATACTACTCTGACTACTTGCGTAAGCCTTTGGATAGCGGCTGACTTCAGCCGGTCAGCATAAAGTGAGGAACGAAAATGAGGATGCAATCTCTTGCCCAGTGGCTTTTTTGCGGGGTGCTCTGTTTGCTGTTAGGGCTTAGTATGGGCAAGCCAATGGCGGCCTTGGCCCAAATTATCATTGATCCGCCGCCAGGAGGGCCGCCAGGGCCAGCTCCAGTGCTTGTAGACCCGCTTCGGCTGGAAGAGCAGCAGGTTGATGTGGTGATTGATGGGCCACTGAGCCAGCTTCATTTAACCCAAGTGTTCCGCAATCATTCTGCTCAGACGGTTGAAGGAACCTATTTTTTCCCACTACCAGCTGATGCCGCTATTAGTGATTTCCAAATGACTGTTGATGGTCAAGTGCTTGAAGGCCAAGTGCTGACCAAAGAAGCGGCGCGGCGCACCTATGAGGAGATTGTGCGCCAACAGCGTGACCCGGCTCTCCTCGAATATGTCGGCCAGGGTCTCTTCCAGGTGAGCCTCTTTCCCATTCCTGCCGGTGAGACACGTACATTGGAACTGCGCTATTCACAGATCTTGCCCCTGCGCGATGGGCTCTACCAATTCCGCTATCCGCTCAAGCTCCGTCAAATGAGCACAGAACCGATCGGTGCCTTAACGCTCAATCTCACGCTGCGCAACCAAACCGGTCTGCGCACCATCTACAGCCCAACCTATGACATTGCCGTCGAGCGGACCTCCGATACTAGTGCGCAAGTAACCTACCAAGCGACTGCCGTGCGGCCAGAGCAAGACTTTGCCCTCTACTTTGGGGCTGATCATAGCCCGGTGGGTCTCAATTTGCTGAGCTATAAGCCCGCCGGAGAAGATGGCTATTTTGTGTTGCTGGCCGCGCCGAGTGTCGCGGTCGCTCCGGAAGCTGTAATTGCCCGTGATCTTGTGATGGTCGTCGATATTTCTGGCTCGATGCAGGGTGACAAGATGGCGCAGGCCAAGGCGGCGGCACACTATGTGGTCGATCACCTCAATGCGGCGGATCGCTTCAATCTAATTGCCTTTAGCACCGGAGTACGCCTATGGCAGACAACCCTCCAACCCGTTACGACCGCTCAACAGCAGGCTGCGCACCAATGGATCGACGGCCTAGAGGCTTCCGGTAGCACGGATATTAACCGTTCCTTGCTCGAAGCGTTGGCTCAGCTAGAAGGTGACGCGTCGGCGCGCCCCGCCTATCTTCTCTTCCTGACCGACGGGTTGCCCACCCAAGGTGAAACGGATGTTGCGCGGATCCTTGCCAATGTCCGTGCTAATCGCCCAGATGAAGTGCAACTGCGCCTCTTTCCCTTTGGTGTCGGGTACGATGTCAATACCGCGCTCTTGGACACGCTTAGCCAGGAACTCGGCGGCCGGAGCAGCTATGTCCAACCCGAAGAACGCATCGACGAAGAGGTTAGCCATTTCTATGCCGGGATCAGTACACCCGTATTGAGTGATGTGCGTCTCGCCTTTGGCGACAATGTCGTCATCGATGAGCTCTATCCGTATCCGTTGCCTGATCTCTTTGCGGGTGAGCAATTGGTGGTGGTGGGGCGCTATCGAGAAGCGGCTAAGGTTGATGTGACTTTGCATGGAAAACGCAATGGGGAAGCGATCGTCTATCGCTACCCAAGCCAACGGTTGCGGGCCGCTGATGGTGAGCCAACCGTCGCACGCTTGTGGGCTGCCCGTAAGGTCAGTGCGCTCCTGGCTCAAGTGCGCCAGCAAGGGCCACAACAGGAGCTGATCGACGCCATTGTTGAGCTAAGCCTACAATATGGCATTATCACGCCCTATACAGCGGCCTTTGTCCCTGAACCGAATCTTGGCCGTGGTTTTCCCACGCAGCCGAACACGGGTGGTGAAGAAGACAACGATGAATTGCAAGCGGCACCAACTGACATGGCACGCGAGGCACTGGCGCAAAATCTAACCACGCAAATGCAGACGGACGCCTATGCTGCGGTTGGTCAAAAAGCGGTGGCTGCCAGTGAGCAGCTAAATCAACTCGCCAACGCCGCGGTGGTGGCGGAGACCCAAACCATGCGCTTTATTCAGGGGCGTACCTTTGTACAGCGACAAATCCCCGCGGGCGCAGCGCAACCGGGGCCGGAACAACCGGGGTTGACTTTATGGGTCGATACGTTGTACACTGAGGCCATGCAGCTGGAAGTGGTAGCGTTTGGGAGTGACTGTTACTTTACCCTTGCCAATCATCCCCAAGTCGCCGCTTGGCTGGCCCTATCACCCGATCTTATCCTTGTGCGCGATGCCACAACGGCACTACGGATCACAACCAGTATCCCCACCACTGCGACCACTGCCCAAGCGCAAGCTTGTCCGGCTTGGCCTTCCCCGACAAAGTAACCGGTATGAAGTGACAGTTATCTAGGAAGAATTTGTATTCAAATTGCCCATAGATCTGTAGCCGCGATGCGTGTACAATCTTCTCATCGTAATTAGAAGTGACGCAGGTGCCTGGTGTGACTAGAAAGCTGACTGGTCTTCAAAACCGGTCAGCTCTTGGCCAACTGTGTCACGCCTACCTGGTAACAAGGCTAGGTTTGGTTGCCTTGGCGGTTGTAGCCAATGGCAACCGAACCCCGTAAGGGGCATGGGAATTTCCGCTGCTCTAGACCAGAAAACCCTACAAAATGCTGATTTTACAGGGTAGAAAATTTGTGCTAAACTTAGCTGATGTTGGTAGTGGATAGTTCACGGAAACGGCAGGCAGCACGCTGCGTATACCGCCATCAAGAACCTCTGTAAGCCTAGCCAAAGCGGCACGCCACCAGCGATGCCTGCCGCCGAACTATCAATGGCAAGCCACCTGGCAACCGGCCAACTTCTTGCAAACTTGCCATATACACTGGGCGATACCTCCAAAAAATTGAGTCGAGCACGTTTATCCTTGCAGAATACTTTGCCCACCCAACAGCGCATGGGCTAGTTTCTGGAAGCAAACCATCGATTGGGGCGATGACAACCGGGGGCGCCCTCCCACTAAGCGCTACGCTTAGCTAGAAACTCAAGCGAGAATCAAGCAGTTTATCAGGGTAGATGAGGGGTTGCATCCACCGGATAACTGCATACAGACGGCGGGAACGATTCAGGTTTAAGCTGCGTCTTGAAGGTGCCGGCGATCTTTATCAACAAGAAGAGATCGGTTAGCCCATCACAACAACAATGGCGTTGGCAAGGACTCTGTTGCAACAACTGGTGTCGCAGACCTTTACTTTTTGTCAATCAACAGACTGTAGATAAGCGTTCAACGAGTAACGCGATTGATAAAAAGTAAGTAGCTAAACCAATAAGTACAGTGTAAATGAACTTTTTGTCCTTTCGTTTAGGTCACACCGAGCGTGACCTGAATGTAAGCGTCGATTCCTTCGTTTACAACGCTACTAAGTTGCCAACAACGTATTTACTTCTGATCTGCGTGCTGGAGGGGGCTAACCGATCAAAGGTTGGTCCCCTTTTGTTTTCTGTACAGTAGATGGCTTGGGCAGAAAACCATAGGTCCCCCCAAGACGCTTGTCTACCAACTGCTCATCTATTTGTATACGGTGCCGTGGTATGTCGCTTGGTACTGATGTTTCGCGGACTCCTAGCTGGTGAACGTACGGTACTGGTGACAGACCCTTATTGTGAGGTGAAAAATGAATATGAACGGCCAAAGTTTGATTGACTTAGTACGCGATATGCAGGATGTGTACACCTTCCGCAATCAACACTGGGAAGGCTCGTTTGCTCAATACCTTGACATCGTTCACAAGAACCCCAAAGTCGCACGCACCGCCTATCAGCGGCTCTATGACATGATCATGTCATATGGCTATGAAAGCTATACCCGGTTCCGCCAAGAGTTACTCCACTATAAATTCTTTGATGATCCTTTTGATAATGGGCGCGATGCCGTCTTTGGCCTTGATCCGGCCTTGATGGAAGTCGTGCAAGTCTTTCAATCGGCCGCACGCGGTTATGGCACCGAACGCCGTGTGCTGCTCTTGCATGGACCTGTCGGCAGCGCCAAAAGTACCATTGCCCGCTTGATCAAAAAAGGGATTGAAGCCTATTCAAAGACCGACGAAGGCGCGCTCTTTACCTTGGCCTGGGAAACCGAAGATGGGCTCATGCAATGCCCCATGCACGAAGAGCCGCTCCGCTTGATTCCGCTGTCGTCACGCCCGAAAATTGTTGAGCAATTGAATGCCAATAACAGCTCTGACTATACCATCAACATCAAAGGTGAACTCTGCCCAGCCTGTCGCCATGTCTATCGCCAGTTGATGGAACGCTATCAGGGTGATTGGGGCAAAGTAATTGAGCATGTTCATGTGCGCCGCTTGGTTCTCTCGGAACAAGATCGGATTGGCATTGGTACCTTCCAACCGAAGGACGAGAAGAATCAAGACTCGACCGAGCTGACCGGCGATATCAATTATCGCAAGATCGCCGAATATGGGTCGGATTCGGACCCCCGTGCCTTTAACTTTGATGGTGAACTGAACATTGCCAATCGTGGCGTTGTGGAATTTATTGAGTTGCTCAAGCTCGATGTCGCCTTCCTTTATGATCTGCTGACGGCCTCGCAAGAACATAAGATCAAGCCCAAGAAGTTTGCCCAAACGGACATTGACGAAGTGATTGTCGGCCACACCAACGAGCCGGAATATCGCAAATTGTTGGCCAATGAATATATGGAAGCGCTGCGCGACCGCACGGTGAAGATCGATGTGCCTTACGTGACCCGCTTCCGCGATGAGGTCCATATTTACGAGCGTGATTTCAACCGCCGCACCGTGCTTGGCAAGCATATTGCCCCCCATACCCTCGATATTGCCGCCATGTGGGCGATCCTGACCCGTCTCGAAGAGCCCAAACATGCCAGCCTGACCTTGATGCAGAAGATGAAGCTCTATGATGGCCGCTCGCTGCCCGGCTTTACCGAAGACACCGTGCGCGAACTCAAGGCCAATGCCGGTCAGGAAGGGATGCAGGGCATCTCCCCCCGCTATATTCAAGATAAGCTTTCTAATGCCCTCGTGGCTCACGGCGCGGTTGGCTGTCTCAACCCCTTTGTCGTCATCCGGGAATTGGAATCCGGGCTCAAGCACCATTCGCTCGTGACGAATGAACGAGACCGTGAACGCTTTGGGCTCCTGCTCAATGAAGTGCGCGAAGAGTATGACGAGATTGTCAAAAACGAAGTGCAGCGGGCCATTACCGCCGATGAATCGGCCATTCGACGCCTAGCCGCCAATTATATTGACAACCTCAAAGCCTATACGCAGCGCGAAAAGGTGAAGAATCCCTTTACGGGGCGTGATGAAGAGCCCGATGAACGACTGATGCGGTCCATTGAAGAGAAGATCGATATTCCTGTCAGTCGCAAAGATGATTTCCGCCGGGAGATCATGAACTATATTGGTGCTCTGGCGATTGATGGCAAACGCTTTGAGTGGGATTCTAATGAGCGGCTGCGGAAGGCGCTTGAACTCAAGCTTTTTGAAGACCAGAAGGATAGTATCAAGCTAACGAGTTTGGTCAGTAGTGTGATTGATCAGGAGACCCAAGAGAAGATTGCGGTGGTGAAAGCGCGCCTCATCAAAAACTTTGGCTACTGTGATATCTGTGCAACCGATGTCTTGAACTACGTTGCCAGTATCTTTGCGCGTGGCGATGTCAAGGCGCGGATGGGCTAGTGATCTGTGATGCGTGAGGCGTGACTAGGTGAGGTGCTGCATGGGGGTATCCTATTCGACCAGCATACCCAAAGCTTTCCCCTAATGGTGCCTTGGTCGCCTAGGGTTGTCGAGCAGCACGTTTCACGTAGCACGTTTCACGTAGCACGTTTCGCGTAGCACGGAGGATGACACTATGTCTCAAATCGAACAGGATAGTTCGCGCTACCATGAGATCGTGCGCGGCAAGATCCGCAAGAATCTACGCAAGTATATTACCCATAGTGAGATGATTGGCCGCCAAGGCAAAGAACTCGTCAGTATCCCTGTCCCCCAGGTCGATCTACCCCGCTTTACCTTTGGCAAACCCGGGAGCGGCGGTGTCGGCCAAGGCGACGGCGAGCCCGGTGATCCGTTGGGGCAACCCCAGCCGGGCGACGGGGCCGGTCAAGCTGGGGAATCGCCCGGGCAGCATATGCTGGAGGCTGAGATCTCTCTGGATGAACTCGTCCAGATGTTGGCGGAAGAGCTAGAACTGCCGCGGATCCAGCCCAAAGGCAGCCAAAGCATCCAAAGCGAAGTGGCGCGCTATACCGATATCCGCCGGGTCGGCCCGGAGTCGCTGCGCCATTTTAAGCGGACCTATCGCGAAGCTCTCAAACGCCAATTGGCCGCGGGCCTGTATGATCCCAAGAATCCTGTTATTATCCCCTATCGTGAAGATCGGCGCTATCGTTCCTTTGAAACCAAGCCTTTGCCCGACGCCAATGCCGTGATTATTTACATGATGGATGTTTCCGGTTCGATGGGCGAACGCGAAAAGCGGCTGGTGCGCTATACCTCTTTTTGGATTGACGCGTGGTTGAAGAAGAACTACAAGAGCGTGCAGCGCCGCTATATTGTCCATGACGCGGCGGCTGGTGAAGTCGATGAAGCCACCTTTTATCGGTTGCGGCAGGGCGGGGGCACCAAGATCTCTTCGGCCCTCCAACTCTGTCATGAGCTAGTGCAAGCCAACTTCAAGCCCGATGAATGGAACATTTATCTCTTCCAATTCTCGGATGGCGATAACTTCTCGAGTGATAATGACCGTTCGCTCTCGATCCTAACCGAACGCCTGTTGCCGATTGCCAATCTCTACTGCTACGGCCAAGTCGATGAACGTTCTTATGGTGAAACCTTTATCAACACCTTGAAACGGGTGGACTCATTCGAAAATGTGGTCATGACGCACATTCGGAACGACGATGCTATCTTCGATGCATTGAAGTGCTTTTTAGGAAAGGGGCGATAATGGACCGCACTTTTGGTGCCCTACCGCGCGACTTACAAGCGATGATGGAAGAGATCGTGCAATATGCCCAGGATGTGGGGCTCGACTTTCCGGAAGTACGCTTTATTATGCTCGATTTTGATCAGATGAATAAGGTTGCGGCCTATGATGGTTTTCCCAGCCGCTACCCTCATTGGCGCTTTGGCATGGAATACGAGCGGCTGCGTAAAAGCTATGCTTGGGGTCTCCACCGTATCTATGAAATGGTGATCAACACCGATCCCTGCTATGCCTACCTGCTCACCAGCAATCTCCCGATCGATCAGAAGTTAGTCATGGCGCACGTCTATGGTCACGCCGATTTCTTTAAGAATAACTTCTGGTTTGCCCACACCAATCGGCGGATGTTGGATGAGACGGCCAATCATGGTGCCCGCATTCGGCGCTACATCGAGCGCTATGGGCTAGAGCCCGTCGAAACCTTTGTCGATCGCTGCCTCTCGCTCGAAAATCTGATCGATCTGCACAGCACCGGCATTCGACGGCAACCTTCGCGCATGGTGGAAACGGCTGGCAACCAATCTGCCGAGCTAGGTCGGCTACCGAGCAAAGGGTATATGGAGAACTATATCAACCCGCCGGAATACCTGGATTCGGTCCGCCGCCAAAATGAGGCCGAACGCCAGCAAGAACGGAACTTCCCGGCCCATCCTCAGCGCGATGTCCTGTTGTTCCTTCTGGAACATGCCCCCCTCGAAGCTTGGCAACAGGATGTCCTGGCTATTATTCGGGAAGAAGCCTACTACTTTGCCCCGCAACGCCAGACCAAGATCATGAACGAGGGTTGGGCCTGTGCTGTCGGTGACACATTAGTTTCGACGAACCTGGGGCTGCTGCGCTTGGACGAGATTGTGGAAAACCGGCTACCCGTGCGCGTGAGTGATGGCGTCCGCGAACAACAGGTCTATGATTGGGCAAAGTTTGCGGATCGGGCGACGGTGCGCATGACCACGCGGCGTGGCTTTGTGTTGGAAGGCTCTATTACGCATCGGATTCGTCTTCAAAATGGCGATTGGCGACGGCTGGACGAATTGCAGCTTGGTGACACGGTGGCAGTCGCCCCAGCCATTCATCAATGGCCTACCGAATTACACTCCCTCACCTGGCAGCCCATCCGGCGGATGACCTTACAAGATGTGGCAATGGATGTTGGTGTCAATCTTTCGACGGTCATTCGCTATCGTGAGAAGACCCATGTTAGCCGTCACGCTGCGGTACTAGAGCCCGTGTTAGCTGCCTATGAAAAGGAACGTACGACGCTCTCTTTCCAGCAGAACAATCGTATTGATCTACCGCTACCGACCCACATCACAGCTGATTTTGCCGCATTCCTGGGCTATCTCATCGGTGATGGTCATATTAGCCGTACGAATCGCGAAGTTGGTTTGACGACAGCCGACGAGGAGCAGGCGGAACGGTTTATGCAGCTGGGATCTGCTCTCTTTGGCCTGATGCCTGCACGGAAGCGCGATGGCAACCGCTGGCGTGTTCGCTTCTATTCGCAAACCCTGATTGATTTGCTCGTGCACCTGGGCTTGCCGACCGGGGTTGCGGCTCGCGAAAAGCAAGTGCCGGCAGTAATTTTACAGTCGCCCAAAGTGGTGGTCAGTGCTTTCTTGCGCGCCTATTTTGACTGTGATGGCTATGTAGGCAAACAAGGCGTGATTCTGAGCACCTTTAGCGAGTGCTTAAGCCGTATGACACAACTGCTCCTGCTGCAATTTGGGATTCTCTCTCGGCGGCGGCAACAGCACGATGGTGGTTGGCATCTTCACATTGCTGGACAGAGTGCCCATTGCTTTGCCGAAGAGATCGGCTTTGGCTTGACACGAAAACAGGCCGCGCTTAATGCCTATCTACAAGATCGCCAGTGGTTCAAAGCCGAAAGCTGGGTAGACGAGGTGGCTATGCTCGAACCAAGCCAAGCAACGGTTTATGATCTTTCTGTAGAAGAGACTCATTGCTACGCCGCTAATGGTTTGATCAACCATAACTCCTATTGGCATTCGCACATTATGACGCGCTTTGCCCTCAAAGATAGCGAGCTGATCGACTATGCCGACCATCATTCCGGCACCTTGGCGACCTCGCCCGGGCGCTTAAATCCCTACAAAGTGGGCATCGAACTCTTCCGGCATATTGAAGATCGCTGGAACCGCGGGGCCTTTGGGCCGGACTATGCGGCCTGTGAAGATCTGCGCGAACGGGCGCTGTGGAACACCAACGCTGGCTTGGGACGGCAGAAGATCTTTGAGGTGCGGCGTATCTTTAATGATATCGGCTTTATTGAAACCTTCTTAACGCCGGAGTTTGCCGCCGAGCAGCGCTTGTTCACCTTTGCCTATAACACGCAACAGAACAACTATGCGATCGCTAGCCGCGAATTTGAAGATGTCAAGCGCCAATTGCTCTTCAACCTCACCAATTTTGGCGATCCCATGATTGAGGTGGTCAATGCCAACCATCAGAATCGCGGCGAACTCTATCTCGTTCACCATTGGGACACCATCGACCTGCGCGTCGATTACGCCGAAGCCACCCTGGAGAATCTCCAAGCCATCTGGGGCCGCCCCGTCCACCTGGAGACTGTCATGGGTGAAAAAGGTAAAGCCGTCTTCGCCTATGATGGCAATAAGCATACGCGTAAACTACTGCAACATAGTTAGGCTGGAGCCGAGCGACTGGAGACTAGAGCGTGTGGTTCCTAGGCTCTAGTCTCTAGCCTCTACTCTTTTCCCTCCTGTTGGGGCGAATAGCCATGGATGATCATGAGCTTTTGCCAAACCTTGCGTGATAGATCGGTTGTCAAGGTCTCGATTTCATTCACCGCGCTAAGCACAATCCCATCGTCAAAATTTTGGATATAGAGCGCGGCCAACTTGCCGGTCAGGGAGAGCATTTCGCTGCAATAGTCGAGATAGCGGCTGAGTTCGTAGGGCGTCATGGTGCGCTTGGGGGACGATGGCGTGTCCAAGTCCCGTTGTAGCATGTTTTCTGGATCTTTGGTCAACTGGTGCATGTCGATCACATGGGCCATGGCCCGGAGTTCATGGAGTGCTTTCAAGGCCCGGCGGCGCTTGATCCGCACTTCGATCGTCACCAAAAAGAAGATCCCGGCGCCAATAAAGACGACTTCATTGATCAACGCCTCTAGCGCTTGGACTAATTCTAAAACGTCAAATTCACCCATTTGGAAATTGACCGCGCTGACCAACCCCACCATGCCCACCATGACCAAGGCAATGAGCAGGGTGATCAGCACGCGCACCCACAGCAGCGGGCGCGCAATGGTGGCGGCCCGTTCCTTGGATTGATTGGCAATCGCCAATAACTGGCGCGACACCTGGTAGAGTCCCGCTTGTGGAAAGCGCTCCCCAACGCGTAGGCAGAGACGCTCAATGGTGGTGATTAGCTGATCAGAATCCAACACCGTATAATTCTGTGGATGCGCGGGCTGTTTCCTCGCCATGCCCTCGTTGCCTTTCGCTGTGCGTACCTACCAAGCCGAGATCGACTCAACGTAGTGGGCGGACCCATCACGCAGCCACCCATCCAATTGGTCCACTTCTTTCAACTGTTGGCCCCGCACCCGCGGCACCACCACATATTGGCAGCGCAGTTCGGGCAAAGCCGTCATATCACCCCAAAGTTTTTCAAACTGGGCCACAGGGAAGACATCCTCTTGGCCTTTGCCCCACCGCTTCTTCACATCCTTGAGCGTGACATAGGTTGGCATCCGGGCCGCGACGCGCCGTACCCCTTCGGCCACGCGGGCTTCATTGGTCAAATCTTGGCGCTGCAGACCAAAGACCGCGAGCAGTTGATCAATGGCGAGCCAGGTCGTGCTGCTATTATAGTAGGTGAGCGTAAATTCAAGCTCCTCACGCGGTAGTGCTAGTCCTTCGATCAGCCGGAGACCGCCATCAATGCGCGCCAAGCCGCCGCCCCGGTCTTCCAGCCGCCGCGTAATGACTTCGGCTGTCCACGCCGCGCCTTGGCGAATATGATGGCCTAAGAGCGTCATGCCTAGCGGACCACCAAGATCGGCGCCCAAGGTATCGACATTATGCACCATCAAATATTGTAACGCTGGATGATCCGCTAGCAACTGCTGCAAGACGCCATTCCGCAGCAGATTGGGAATTTCATACCAATGGCCGACGGGATGGAGACATTGGCTGGGAATGTTATCGGTATAATCACTGCCTTCGCCCGTCTGCTGGGCCCAGCCAATCAGTGCCGCATGGAGGCTATCTTGCATCTTCTGAGCTTGCTCGTCCAGCAACTGTTGGGGCATCTCTTCCCAGGCAAAGCGCAGATCGCGCGCCATAGGCACCATGCGCAGCCCAATACTGCGCCCGGGTGACAGGTAAAGTGGCCCTGTATAACCATAGTTGGCTTCTCGTTGTAACACGGCTTCGATCGCGCTATGGGTTAAGTAACTGGTTGTGATCACATGGGGGACAGGCGTCCCGCTGCGTTGGCTCGCCAGGCGACTTTTGGCAAGGTGCGTTTCGATAAAGGAGCGATGTTTGCCGCCTAGGCGGGCAAAGGGATTGAGCGCCTTCACCACACCCGCGCCCTGGGTCCAGCGGCTACCTGCGCCACCCGCCAAGGTGACCACAGCCGCTTGACCAGCGGCCAGCGCGGCTTGCCCAATGCGGGCTAGTTCACTTTGGCTCTCCTGCGTCAATGCGGTCATGTCAAAGACATCCGTGGGAGCGACATCTTCGATTTTGCTGCTGACGGGGAGGCGGTTTTGGGCCAAGCCAATCCGCCCGCTGCGCAGATCGGCGCGGATCTGTTCATGCTGGACGCGGTCAAAGCCAAAGGTGTTAAGCAGGGCGCTCAAGCTCTGGCTCTCATCCGTCACCTGCTCGCCTTGAGGCAGGATATGATCGAAGAGGGTCTGCACCATGCCGCGCAAGGCTGGATCGGTGCGACAGGCCACCCCAAAGCGATCTAATTCGGCGCGGCGGAAGCTGCTGAGTTGGCGCTGCTCCATGCGTAAGAGGCGGGGCAGCGTTAAGGTGTAATACCCCGCGGGCATCAGCGCTTGATCGCCTGTAAAGAGTTCGGCATCGGTGCCCCGCTCATTAATCGCAAAATCATAGACCACCGGCTCCATGGCAAAAGGCACCGCACTTTCGAGACGGCGCTTGGTGGCGCTCATGATGGCTTGGAGCCGTTCTTGGGCGCGTGGCTTCACGGCTGGATCGAAGATAAAGCCCATGCCGCCGCCCGACATCCCGCCCATCATCCAGAAGCCCCAGAAATCCTCGCCAAACTCTTGTTGGACGGTGGCGATGAGGCTTTCGGTATAGAGATTGCTGGCCCACGGAATGATCGTCTGGATCGGCCCGTGGAAATTCCGATGGGTCGCCGCACCAATCGCCTGAATGTCACCTTGGCGCAGCAACTCGACAATTTGATCGATGATCTGAATGGCCTCTTGGCGGCCTGTCCATTCGGCCTCTGAGCGTAATAGATACTTTTCGGTAACCATCTCCAAAATAGGGCCGACATCTTGGGCCATCCCGCCATGGACAATGACCAGGCTTTCCTGAATTTTCTGGCGGGTCGCGGCCGCAACCGCGCTTCCATCCAAAATCTGATGGTTGGGCAGCAAGCGCCCACGGCTAATGCCATACTCGGGGTCATCCATGGTGGCTTCGACGCCCTGAATGACCTTCATGCCCGGCCAAACGCCCCCCGAATCTTGCCAGCCGCCCCCAGAGCCGCCGAGCCATTCACCGAGAATCGCCCGCGCCGCCACGACACGCCGTTCTTCTTCGGTTAGTTGCCCGGTGAGCGATTGGGTTTGCCCCGTGGCGCGCATACAGACGGCAATGAGCGATGCCAGCAAGTTGGTCGAAACGGCCAAGCGTGAGCCTTTGGGAATACCATTCACATGGCTGACCAACTCCAGCCCATAGCCCGGTTTGATCAGCCGGGCCAGGAGATCGGCCAGCGGCTGTTGGGCCCCCTCGGTGCCTGGTGGAATGATGCCCGATGCGATGACCGCGGCTTTGAGCAGGCCCAGATAATCTTTGGCAAAGTCAAAGACTTCGGCCAGGTTGGTGATCTCGGCACTCGCGCCCAAATCCACGCTGACTAGCCGGAGGATGGGTTGGTCGATAATGCGCAGGTAGCTTTCAATTGGTGGCTTGGGGGTTGCCGGGCCACTGCCGTCGCGTACGCCCAGGTCGATGGAGACATTGAGCACGCGCGCCCCTTCGGGAAAATCCATGCCCAGAAAGAAAATATCACTCCAGCCACTGTGGGTAAGGTCCATGCGGACAGGTGTAGATTCACGCAGCACTGGAAACAGCGGCTGTTGATGGGCTGCTTGCCCCACCCCTTCATAGAGCATGGGCCGGACGCGCAAGGGGTGGTCTGCGGGATGGCCGATGCGAAACATCCACTGGTTGCCACGCACCGAGCGCACACTATGCCGCACTTGGTCGGCGAGGGTCTGAAAGGCTAAATTGTGATAGGCGCTGGCCAATGCACTAGCCAAACCGTCACTGAGGCCATCCTGCGTCTGTGTTGCCAGAAAAATATCAATGGCTTCTTCAAAGCGACGTTTTAGGAGATTTGTGTAGCCATCAAAGGGGATGAAACCAGCCGCTTGGATCGTGGGCTTCGTTGGTAGATGAAAGCGGTAGATCGCATAGAGAAAGAAAAGCGCACGGACCCGTTCATAGAGATTGGGGCTGCTGCGGCGGAAGAGGTCTAGTGCTTCACACTCTTGGCGGAGTGTCGCGGCGGTGGCGGTGCGACAAAAGCCATCGAGCGAACGGTTGCGGATTTGTGGTTCGGTCGCTGTGATAATTTTGATCAGTTCACTCATAACCGCTCCTTAGGCTTGCTGTGTGTTGAGTTCACGTTGCGCAAGGAGGGCAAGGAGCTTGGCCAACACCTCATCGCGATCGCTACCATTGAGGGCTAGGGCGAGTTGCGCGGTCAATAGCCCATATTTAACGCCCACATCATAACGGGAATCATGCTTTTCTAGGGCCAAATATTGCTCACGCCCGGCTAATTCGGCTAGCGCGGCGGCTAACGTCAAGCCTTCCGGTTTACCACCTTGGTTTGCTGCGGGAAGGGCGGCTAGCTGTGCTTCGAGAATCTCAAAAATCGTGGGTGTCAATACATGCATGCCAAAGAAGCAGAGATAGTAGCCCGCGCGCAGACCAGAAACAATGAGATGTTGTTCGGCTTGGGTGGGCGTTGGCTTTTCGATCACCCGCTCTACTTGATACAGCTCGCCGCTGCCAGCCAGGCGGCGGCCACCAATGGTGCCATAATAGGGCAATAAGCTTTCGCGCGTGGCTTGAACGGCAGAGACGGTACAAGCCTCTTTGGCGGCCACTTCGACGAGCTGTTGCGCACAAGCGGTTTCGCCACGCGCTACATAGAGATGGTCACCTACCAAATGGAGAAAAGCTTCTTGACCAACAAACGCACGGGCACAGTAGATTGCATGGCCATACCCTAGGGGCTCGGCTTGGGGCACAAAGTGGAGACGGGCACCGAGGGTGTTAGCGTAATCGCTTGCCACATCAGCATAGGCCCCTTCATCGCCTGGGCGAACAACGACGCAAATGTCATTAATCCCGGCACGTACAATTTCTTCTAATAAGATCGTGAGTACGGATTTCTCAACGCCATCGCGATCGATCAGCGTTTGGAGTGGGAGGGTCCGTTGGTGCCGCCCGGCGGCGGTGATCACAGCCTTGGAAATCTTCATGCAATGTCTACCTATCAGAATGAATGGAGGATCAAGTTGCTATATCCTTCATCATATCATAAAAAATTTAGGGGAAGTTATAACAATTTGGGTACAATTGTAAGCAATTTATTGTACTTGAGTTTACAGCGTAGCCATTGCGAACTTGGCCAGCGCTAACAGGTTTGGATGAACGTTACGAAATAGCGTGCCTACGTGCGCAGACTCTCCGTGTGGCCGTCGATGCTCAAGGCTTGGCCGGAAATTTTGTTGCCCGCTGGCGAGGCAAGGAATAAGATCATGTTCGCAATGTCCTGGGCTTGAACAAAGGTGCGCATCGAATTTTGGCGGGTGATCTGGGTGCGGACCTCGGCGATGGTGCGGCCTTCTGCTTGGGCTTTGGCCGCAATCACGCGGTCTTGGCGTTCCCCTTCAACAATACCCGGACAGATGGCGTTGACCCGAATATGATCACCGCCTAGCTCCATGGCTAGCGACTTGGTAAAACCAATCACCGCCCACTTGGCCGCGGCGTAGGGCGTCCGGTTGGGAAAGCCAAAGAGGCCAGCCGCCGAGGAGAGGTTGACAATAAGGCCGCCTTTGGCGGCTTTTAGATGGGGAACGGCACGACGCGTACAGAGAAATTGCCCGGTCATATTGACGGCCAGGGTTTCTTCCCATTGGGCCAAGGTGATCGCTTCTACGGGTGCCGTGGGGCCAGCAATGCCAGCATTATTGACCAGGAGATCGATCCCGCCTAACTGCTGGACGGCTTGTTCAAAAAAAGCATCGACCTCGGCTTCGTTTGCGACATTGGCCTTGCACGCGCCAATGGTAGGTAAAGCCGCTTGGCAAGCGGCTAACGCGGCTTCATTCACATCACAAATATAGACTTGCGCGCCATTGGCCACCAAGGTTTCGGTGATGACACGCCCGATGCCGGTGGCTGCCGCGGTGACCACCGCCCGTTGTCCTTGACAAAGTAGTTCCATTTTGCTTATTCCTCTGCAAACCTCTTTGGTTAACGGTTCGATAGGATTTTCTTTACAATACGTCGAACGGTAGCGCTTGTCAAAGTTCTTGTCAAAGTTGTGGTGATGCTGGCTTCATTATGGGGGGCTAGGTGGCTATGGTACAATAACAAGCCGGAACCGCTTCTCCTGATAGTTGGATAGGTTTATGATCTTTCGCACCTTTATCTTGTATCTCTCTCTGGTAGTTTGTCTAATGCTGGCCTTTGTCGCTGGTTTTTTGAGTTATCCGACGCTGCACCCGTTGTTGGTTAGCCAGTGGGTTGAGGTAGCACCGCCCGTTGCCGAGGCGCAGTTCATCGCTCCTGTGGCTGATCCCATGGATATGACCGTTTTTTGGCAGGTAAACGATATCCTCGAGCGCGACTTCTACGGTACCAAGCCTGACCTCCAGACACGTCGCTATGGCGCGATCCAGGGATTGGTTGGCGCTTTTAATGATCGCTATACGCGCTACGAGCCGCCGCCTCAAAGCGCTGATTCCCAAGCCGCCATTTGTGGCTGTGACGGGGTGATTGGCGTGACGGTGGATCAGACCGAAGCTGGCTTTGTGCTCTATCCCTTGCCTGATCTACCCGCCGCGCAGGCTGGTATTATAGATGGCGACATTTTGCTCCAGGTCGATGAAACGGTGCTGACCGCCACCTTGTCGGTTGATGAAGTGATGGCGCTGGTCAATGGTCAGCCTGATACCGATGTGGTCATTGTGGTGCAGCGCGCGTTAGCATCTCCAACCGCGACGCGCACACAAGGTGAAGCCGTTGGTGAGATTCTCAACTTCCAGATGCGGCGTGTCGTTGTCGTGACCCCTAGCATGGAATGGCGTTTGCTTACTGAAGACAGCACCACCGCGAATATTGGGTATATCCGCCATTTCCGTTTTACCGAACATAGCCCAGAAGAGATGCAGCGCGCCTTAGATGAATTGGCGGTACAAGGGGCTGATCGTTTTATTCTCGACCTACGTGACAATCCGGGCGGGCCGGTTGATGCCGCTTTGCAGATCACCGATATGTGGCTTGACCAAGGGGTGATGTTGATTGAAGAAGAGAGCAATGGCGCTGAGAAGCAATTTGAGGCAACGGCGGGTCAGGTGATCACCAATGCGCCGTTGGTGATTGTTGTTGATCAGGGGACGGCCAGTGCCAGCGAAATCGTGGCGGGGGCTCTCCGTGATTACCAGCGGGCAACGCTCGTCGGTACCCAGACCTATGGCAAAGGCAGTGTCCAATTGCGCCACCAACTGGCCGACCAGAGTAGCCTCTTTGTCACCAACGCGCTCTGGTTCACGCCTCAGCGCCACCAAATTGCCGATGTTGGGTTGGCTCCCGATGTAGTCGTGGATGAGCAGGTTGATCCCTTGCCTGTCGCGATTGCTTCTGTCCAACAGATCGTGGTTGCCCAACGCTAATGGATTGATGACAGGACTTAGGCAAAGCTAGCGCTGACAGCTCTGCCGTGGCAGACTAACCTTTGCCCGTAAGGCGTAAATTATTTTCCGATTGATAAGAGTAGATTATGCAGCCAGAACCAGAACTTGAGCCCAATGCCACACCTGCGTTTTTCTTTCGCCCGCTTTTCCTAGCGCTCCTATTGGCCTTTGTCTTGACCTTTGTGGTTGGCGCAGGGGTTGGCTATGCGGTTGCCCGCACGCCGGATGCCGCTGCCTCTGCCGATACGGGGTGGTGGAATACGTTCACCGGCCAACGGACGGCGACGAGCCAATGTTCTGAAACCCAGGAAGTGCTCTATCCGGCCTTTGCCACCTTTTGGGAAGCGCTCCATCTACTCTACCAAGATTTTTATGGGAAGTTGCCCGATCCCGAAGAAGCAACCTATGACGCGATTCGCGGGATTGTCGATGAGCTGGGCGACCCGAATACCTCTTTCTTAACGCCGCAAGAGGCTGAGTTCTTTCGGACTTCTTTGCAGGGCTCATTTGAGGGCATCGGCGCACGGGTCGAGTGGGATGAAACTGAAGACACGCTGCGGGTGAGCGAACCCTTTGAAAATCAACCCGCGTGGCTGGCCGGTCTCCGCCGTGGTGATCTGATTGTCGCGGTGGATGGGGAAAGCATTATCGGCACGACCCTCAATGCGGCGGTTGCCAAGATTCGGGGCAAAAAAGGGACGACGGTTGTCCTCAGCATTCGGCGCGAAGGCACCCCTGACCCCCTTGAAATTGCGGTGGTGCGCGATCATATTGAAACGCCAACCATTGCGACCGATACGTTGGGGGCGCAAGGTGAGATTGCCTATATTAAGCTGACCACCTTTAACCAAAATGCCGGCCAACTGGTGCGCCAAGCCGTGGAAGATGCGCTGAGCCGCAGCCCATCCGCCTTGGTCTTTGACCTACGCGGTAACACCGGTGGTCTCTTGCGCGAGGCGATTAAGGTGGCGAATGTCTTTATTGAAGATAGTACTGTCTTACTAGAACGCTTTAGCGATGGCCGCCTCGAGACCTATGCAACAACCACAACCGCCGTAGCCAAGCAGATCCCCTTACTTGTCTTGGTGGATGCGGGGAGCGCGAGCGCCAGCGAGATTGTGGCGGGCGCGCTACAAGATACGGGGCGCGCAAAATTATTGGGTGAAAAAACCTATGGCAAAGGCAGTGTCCAACTACCGCACACCCTGAGCAATGGCGCGATTATGCGGGTGACCATCGCACACTGGTTTACGCCCAATGACCGCACCATCGATGGCACCGGGCTTGCCCCCGATATTGTGGTTGAACTGACTGATCAAGACCGCGAAAATGGCACGGATCCGCAACTGACGGCGGCCATTACGTTACTCGAAGAAGAGATAGGCCAGTAGATTCTATATGGCAAAACAGACGACTAAAGACAAAGACAGACAAGGGCCGCAGACCGTTGCCAGCAACCGCAAAGCGCGCCATGAATATTTTATTGAAGAGAGCTTTGAGGCTGGCATTGCTCTAACCGGCACCGAGATCAAGTCTGTCCGCGCGGGCAAAGTCACGCTCCAAGATGGCTTTGTTCTGATCCGCAATGGCGAAGCGTGGCTGATGAATGTGCATATTGCGCACTTTGAACAGGGCAATCGTTATAACCACGAAGAGACACGGCAGCGCAAATTGCTTTTGCACAAAAGCGAGATCGAAAGATTACATGTCAATGCCACCCAGCGGAGCTGGACCATCGTGCCCCTACGGGTCTATATCAATGAGCGGGGCCGTGCCAAGGTGGAGATCGGGCTGGCGCGTGGCAAGCAACTGCATGACAAGCGCGAGACGATCGCCAAGCGCGAGAGTGATCGCGAATTGCGCCGCGTCTTGAAAGAACGCTACTAGGACTGTGGCCGCGCATGCGTGAACTTACGGTACCTCATGGTCAATTGACCTTGCCCACCTTTTTCCCCGATGCAACCCTAGGGGTGGTGCGCGCGGTGGATAGTGTCGATCTCGCCAATGCTGGGATTCAGGGGGTGGTGATGAATACCTTCCACCTCATGCAGAATCCGGGCTCTTCCACGGTGCAAGCGCTTGGCGGCCTCCACACCATGTGTGGCTGGCCCCACCCGATTCTGACCGATTCGGGTGGCTTTCAAGCCTATTCCCTGATCCGCCAAAATGCCAACTACGGGCGGCTAACCAATGACGGCATTCACTTTCAGCCGGACGGCGCCCAGCGCAAATTTCAACTGACGCCGGAAAAGTGTATTCAGCTCCAGATGAGCTATGGCGCGGATATTCTCATGTGTCTGGATGATTGTACCCATGTCGATGATCCAGCCGAGACACAACAGCTATCGGTTGCGCGGACAATTGCCTGGGCCAAGCGCTGTCGCCAAGAGTTTGATCGCTTGGTGAAACAGAAAAAGCTAACCGAAACTGAGCGACCTTTGCTCTTTGGCGTGGTGCAAGGGGGCGGTTCCAAGGAACTCCGTCAGGAATGTGCCGAAGCGTTGCTCCGCATTGGCTTTGATGGCTATGGCTATGGCGGCTGGCCCCTGGATGCCAACGGGGAGCTGCTGACTGAGATCCTAGCCTATACTCGTGACTTGATCCCGCCGGAATTTCCCATGCATGCCTTAGGGGTTGGTCACCCGGCTAATATTGCAGCCTGTGTCGCCATGGGCTATGGCATTTTCGACTCGGCGCTGCCCACCCGCGATGCACGGCGGGGGCGTCTCTATACCTTTACCAGTGAGAATGCCCAGCCGTCGGCGCCCCCTTCGGCACAACAGCCCGATTGGTTTCGCTTCCTCTATCTAACTGATGACAAATACATTAAGAGTAAAGAGCCAATTTCGCCCTACTGCGACTGTCTGACTTGCCAACACTATAGCCGTGGCTACCTGAACCATCTCTATACGGCCAATGAAGCGGCCTTTATGCGCTTGGCGACCCTTCACAATTTACGCTTTATGATGCAGCTCATGGCGCGCCTCGGGGCGGCCTAATCCAATGATGGGAAATGACCATGATCCGTGCCTTACTCTTTGATCTGGATGAAACCTTGCTTGATCGTCATGCTTCGATCCAAGCGTTTCTGGCGCAACAACATGCCCGTTTCCATGCCAACCTTGGTCATGTCCCGCTGGCTACCTATCGCGAACGCTTTTTGCGTCATGATAACTATGGCTATACCGCGAAAGAGATTGTCTACCAGCGGTTGGTCGAAGAGTTTGCCTTGGCGGTTGAACCGGCCCAGTTGGTGGATGATTTTTATACCAATAGCTGGCAACCGCCGCTCTTGTTTACCGAGGCACTGGCCCTATTGACCCAAGCACGGCGTGATGGCTATGCCTTGGCCATCATTACGAATGGCGCGGTTCGCTCCCAACGGCCCAAAATTACGCATGGGGGTATCGAAGCGCTTGTCGATCAGGTGCTCATCTCCGAGGCGGAAGGGATTCGCAAACCAGAGGCGGCGATCTTCCGGCTGGCCGCCCAACGGTTGGGCGTGCAGCCAGAGGAATGTGTCATGGTGGGTGATAATCCAGAAGCAGATATATGGGGCGCATACCAAGTCGGGATGAAGACGATCTGGCGGCGTGGCGCTCTCCCCTGGCCCGCTACCTTGGCTGTGCAGCCACACCATACGGTGGCAACGATTAATGAATTGATTGGTTTTGATTGGCAACAGCTCTAGAGCTGCCGCAGCGCTACGGCGATCGACCAACCTTTGTCGGCAACTCCTAAATCCTAGACTACTTACAGATCGAGCGCTTCATCCATTATTTCGTTGCTTTCCCGCACTTGCTCATAGGTACGGCGGGCGCGCACCAGGACATCGCCCAATGTCTCTAGGCGACTGCGGAGATCGTCACTACTGCTGGCCGATTCCCATGCCTCGCGCAGCAGATCCTCGAAAGATTTATTCCCTTCCAGATTGCCGAGAATCAAATCCAATTCGCCAATGACTAACTCGAACATGCGGATCTTGCGCGCCAATAGTTCGATGACATGGGCTTCAATGGTCTCATTGCAGCTGAGGTTGAAGATCTTCACATCTTGTTGCTGTCCCAAGCGGTGGAGCCGCCCAATCCGTTGTTCAACCCGCATGGGATTCCAGGGTAGATCATAGTTGATCAACTGATGACAAAATTGGAGATTGCGCCCCTCGGCCCCGCTTTCGGTGCTGACCATGACCCGCATCTCTTGCTTGAATGCTGCGACGGCCGCTTCCTTTTGCTCGATATTCAAGCCCCCATGAAAGCCAATGGCCGGGATACCCGCTTGTTGCAGGTGTGTGACAAGCGTATCGAGCGTTTGCCGGTATTCCGTGAAAATGAGGAATTTGCCGGGAAAGCGTTCGAGGATCTCTTTGACGGCATGCAATTTGCGGCCAATCGGGATCGATTCGGCCAAAGCCAGGAAGCGCTGCAATTCGGCGCGGGTCGTTTCCCCGTGGGCCCCATCTTGCACCATTTTGCGCAGGGTAGCGGCGACAGCTTGTGGGCTGCTGCTCAGTTCCCGTTGGAGCGTGACCAAGGTCAGACGGAGATGTTTGTTGCTGTCTACATCGCGAAAGCGCCGGCGGATATAGTCGGTGACATCGGCGTAGAGCTGCCACTCGGGTGTGCTTAAGCTAAGATGATAGATGGCGGCTTGGCGCTTGGGAAATTGAATATCCACCTTGCTGCGCCGGTTGCGGATCATGACATCGTTGAGCAACCGCCGGAGTGACCGGGTATTCTTGGGCTGGCGTTCGTCGGCTTGTTCCAAAAAATGACGCCGAAAGGCGCGCACGGTGCCGAGTTGGCCCGGTGCCAGAATGGTGATCAGACTATAAAGCTCCATTAAGTCGTTTTGGACGGGGGTCGCGGTCAGCAGCAATACATAGCGCTTGCGGACCTGATTGACAAATTGCCAAGCCAAGGTACTGCGATTTTTGAGCTTGTGGGCTTCGTCGATGACCAGCAGATCGTACTCACGCGCCAAAATCGCTTCGCTCTGATGCTTCAGCTTGGCGCGGTCGATGCTGGCAATCCAGCGGCCTGTTTCATCCCCTTGGACCGCGCGCCACGCGGTGGGCGTTTCCATGACTTGAAAGGATTCGTGGAATTTATGATCCAACTCCTCGCGCCACTGTTCGGTGAGCGAAGCCGGGGTTAGCACCAAGATCGAGCGCACCAAGCCACGGAGAATCAATTCTTTCATGATGATGCCCGCTTCAATCGTCTTCCCTAGCCCCACTTCATCAGCTAGGAGCGCACGGCCGCGCATATCGCGCAGGGCTTTGAGCGCGGTTTCGATCTGGTGTTCATAGTGCTCAACCGCAATCTCGTCCAGACAGAGCAACTCATCAAAGCCACGGCTGAGGCGCAGCATTTCGGCCTGGAGCCGTAGCTGATAGATGGGCAAGGGCTCGGGGGCGCGAACCCGGCCATGGGTGCGGAAAAAGTTTTCCAGGTTTTGGGGCGTTTCAATCACACGCGGGGGCAGCGTCACGCCCAAGGTCGCGATCTGGTTCGTGAGGTTATGATCGACATTATAGCGATACCCACAGCGGAAACAGAGGGTGGCCGTCTCTTCATCGAGCCAACTGCACTGGGGGCAACGCTTGCCCATGAGCGTTTCTGGCGTTGCCTCCACCTTTTGCTTGCGCTTGGTTGGTTCTTCGGGAATTTCGAGCCATTCAAAGCGTTCAGTCGCCATGGGGAATGATTCCTTTGCGAAAACAACAGCGTGTAGACATGCGTGTGTTTTGGTCTCAATAAACATGAATCGTAGCGTGTTAAACATGACACGCCATCTGGTGAACCTATTTCACCAATGTACGCTATTATAGCATGGCTTTGGGCAAAAAGTGGAGTGGACAGGAAGGCCACAGGGCAAGCGCGCACGCCATGAACGCGTCCGGGCAATCGGGCGGGCTAGGGATGGGGTTTTACCCCGGTTTTTTGCGGGTTCGCGTTTGCCATGAGCATGCCACACACTAGCCGAATCCTCTATTAGTTGGCGCCGGAGTGTGCAGATTGGCGCTGCTTCGAGTACAATGGGCGTATGGTAGAGACAATGCAAGCGCGTTCCGTCCAGGCAAAGCAAAACCGGCAAGCGCAAAGGTGGTGGAGACAAACTGACGTGCACCGCTGGCTCTTGCCCCTCAGTGCCCTATGTATTTTGGTGGGCTATTGGGGACCTTGGGTGCCGCACCGCGTCGCGGGTTTGGTCGTGACTGGCCTCGATCTGGGCGAGTATGTGAAATTTCTCCCGGTGATTCGCAATGGTCAGGTGTTGATCTGGCGCGAAGGCTTTTATGGGCCTTTAGTCGCCGTGAGCCTAACGCTGAGCTTAACCGCTTTTCGTCCAACCTATCGGTATGGGTGGCCGCTGCGCCTCTTCTGCCTCTTGTGGGCCGGTATCGCTGCCCTGAATCTGCTACCACCGGCATGGAGTCAACACACCTTTGTCAACCCCGAATTTCGTCAACAGATCCTAGCGCTAGGGCTTTGCTTGGGGGCTGTGGCGGTGAGTCCTTTCCTGGCGCTCTTGCCGCGGTGGTTCTATACCATGCTGGTCATCGCGTTGAGTGCTGCTGCCGCTTGGTTCCCCCCGCGCGCTTTCCTACAAGTGTTGCCAGCGATTCGTGAGCTTTACCAACAACCGCTGCAACCGGGCTGGGGATTCTACCTTATGTTGGCGGGGCTGCTCTTCCTCGTAGTTGCCCAATGGCTACCCTATTGGGCCCCAGCAGCGGACGACCGCTAATGCTTCCCTCAATCACCGACTGATCCTGAACGGAGTTCCTCATGCATCTTGGGTTTGTGACCAACCCGCGCCAGAGTCTGGCTGCGGAAATTACCTGGGCCGCTGATCATGGTCTGGCCTTGCTCGATCTGGCGTTGGAAGCGCCAGCCGCTGCGCCAGAAAGCGTCAAGTGGGCCGAGGTCAAAGCTGCCATTGCTGATCGTGGCCTGCAAGTCGTTGGGCGGGCGGCCACCTATTTGCCATTGGATAACCCGGCCCCATTGGTGCGGCAGGCCGCGTTGGATGAGTGTCGCCGTGCCGTGGATGCCGCCGCCGCCGTGGGGGCCACGCTCTGTACCGTACGTTTCTGTGGTTGGCCCGCCCATTTAGAGGAACGCACCGGGTATGAATATTACCGCCAGCTGCTGGAAATGTTACTAAAACATGCCCAGGCGCAAGGGGTCGCTGTGGCGTTGGAAAATAGTCCTCAGAATCTCCATCAGCTCAAATATTTTCGCGAGATCTTCCAGCGCGTGCCGGCGTTAAAGTTGGCCTATCACATGGGGCATGGCAATGTGCAGACCATGCAAAGCATGACGCGCGAATATTTCTTTGCCCTGGCCGACCGTCTGGCCCACATCCGGATCAGTGATAACGATGGTCATCACAACTTATATTTGCCGCTGGGCGCGGTCAATGGCGGCCTCAACTGCGTGCGGGAATTGCAAACTGTGCGGAGTTTCCAATACGATGGCACCATTGCGTTGGAGATCCAGGGTGATCGCCGTTGGCTGTTGGGTAGTGCGCAACGGCTAACGGAACTCTGGTCGCAAGCGGGCTAGGTCCTGCCAACGCAGGAATCCGCCGCGCCACGCAGGAATGGGATTGCGTGGCGCGGTGGAGAGCGCTTCTTCGCGGTGGAGGGGTTAATTGCCGATGCTGGTGGTCATGGCGACCCCGGCTGTGATCGGCGCGCTTACAACTTCCGTCGTGGTGACGGGCGCGCTGGTCTCAATGATGGGCACGCCTTGGGGTAAGGGCGCACACGCGGTGGGGTCTTGTTGGTAGCTAGAGGCCATGGTCGGCGCATCCCAAACGCCATTGACAATCGCCCGTACGCGGCCTGGATCAGCAATGCGCAAGACCGCGGCCCCTTGCTCTGTCCGATAGTTCTGGAGATCGGCTAGGGTTAAACCACCGGCGCGTACATTTTCTGAATTGAGCGATATGCCAAAGCTGGTAAGTTCAACCAGTTGAATCAAACTAAGATCGGTGGCAAAGCTATCTTGGAAGGCACTCCACAACTCAGGAAAGCGCGTGATCAGGTTGGCCGAGAGCATCTTGTCGCGCAAGGCCCACAAGAATTGCCGTTGTCGGGCCGAGCGACCAATATCACTTTCGCGCAGGCGCAGGCGTACAAACCAGTAGGCACTGTCGCCATCCAGCAAATTATCCCCAGCTGGCAAGGTGAAGAAATCCCAGGCTTGGGTCGTCAGGTTAAAGATCGGCTCATAGAAGGGACAATCGAGATGCACATTGACTCCCCCCACCGCATCGACCACGCGCACAAAACCGTCCATCTGGAAACGCACCCAGTGATTCGTTTGAATCCCCAAGGTCTTGCTAATGATTTGGGAGACGAGTTTGGGCCCACCGCCAACCTCGTCGGCCATCCGTTCCCCAAGAAAATCCGCTTGGTTAATCCGACCATAGCCATAGTTGGGGATTTCAATATAAAGATCGCGGGGGATGCTGAAGACGGCGGCTCGCCGTTGCGCACGATCCAACCCGACAATCATAATTGAATCTGTTCGCCAATCACCTGCCCCGGCACGGCGGTCGGTGCCGAGGATTAGATAATTTTCGGTGTTGAGCCAATTGATGGCTGGACCAATCGGCGCTTCCCAAACTGGGGTTGCCATTGGGACAGCCGAACTGGGAGCTGTCACTGGCGCTGCGGTGGGGATGGGCGGGGCAAAGTGGGGAATAATATTAGGTCGGGGGCGATCGGCCGTGGGGGGTGTGTCGGTCGCGTTCTCGGCGCCAATCGGCGGTGTCGGTTGTGCTGGCTGTATTCCTATCGGATGATCGGTACTAGCCGTGGCATCCACACTAGTCAAAAAGAGAGCAAATAGAGCGGCGCAAGTCATGATCATGAGGAGCGCCAGACGTTTTCGATAACCAAGCATATCGCGTTTCTCCAAGGCCGCGTCATCAGTCGCGTAATCTATCAAGGACTTGCGCAGTACCAGCGCTGTCCGGTTTTCAAAACTAGTATGCCACTGGGCTACGGAACGACGCCGGCTCAAGCTCGCTTCCGCGGGCGTTGCTGCCTAGCACCGTTCCTGCAGGGCGGTGTGCATGCCACACCTGGCAGGATTCAAAGACCGATATAAGCTGCTTTTTAACCAATTGCTAAGGGCAGACGCTCGGTGTACTGGTCTCCATAAAGGGGGGGCGATCGAAGATCTTCTGGGCCGCGGCTGTAATGGCTGGCCAGTCCGGCACGAAGACAAACATCCCCTGGCGCCACCCTTCTGTCACGAGCTGGGGTGGGGCGATCACAAAGCTGTGTACATTATCGGGATTGATCCCCAAGACAAAGCGCGCCACACGCAGCGCGGTAACCAAACCGATATCCGTTTGGATCGAACCCGCCAAGCTTTGATAGAGCGCGGGGAGACGAGGCAAGAGATTTTCTTCGAGCACCTGATTGCGCACGGCCCAGACAATACGTTGTTGGCGGCGCGCTCGATCGAGGTCGCCACCGGTCGAGCGGCTACGGACATAGCGCAGCGCTTGTTCACCCGTGAGGCGTTGCTCACCCGGTTGTAAATTAATGACGGCGTCAACATAGCGGCAGTCGATATCGATCTTTACCCCACCGAGGGCATTCACCACGGCCTGAAAAGAGTTGAAATCAAACCGTAGATAATGGTGGATGGTCAGGCCCATGCGTTCTTGGATCATCTGCTTGATCAACTTCGGCCCGCCCCCGTTTGGTTCATCGCGCTCGCCAAGATAGTCTAACACGTTCATTTTGTTCGGCTGGTGCTTAGGAATGGCATCGAGATAGAGATCGCGCGGAATGGAAAGAACGCCAATCCGTTGTGCGTCAAAATCCAAGGCGACGACCATCATGACATCGGTGCGCCAGTTGGGTGTATTGGGCAAACGATCACTGCCAAGGATTAATATATTTAGGGTGCGCGCAAGGGGCAGCGTCTCTTCTGTCATAGCCGCGGTGGTAGCTGTGCCAGCGCTTGTGACCGCGACAGCCGTAGTGGCCGCGACAGCGGTAGTCGGTGCCGCGGCGCTGGGTTGTAGCGGCGCTGGGGAGGGCTCCTGGGCAGGGGTTTCTGTGGCTGGTGCCGCGGTCGGGTCGGCAGTTGCCGTGGCGACTGCCGACGCGGTTAGGGTTGTGCCGGTCGCTGCAGTGGGGGTGCTGCTTTGGGCAGCGACCGATTGGCTGCCACTACCACAGCTTGTTAAGAATAAGACAAAGATGATCCAGAGCGTTATCAGCACCGGCTGCGATGATCGGGCTGGTGGGCAAATGCGAAATTGGTTCACGAGTACCAACTTATACTGGTGGGAGTTACGCACTTGGGCTAGACCTGTCAGGTCTCTAATTACCCAACCAACTGCGTAACTTCTAACTGGTTGATGGTGTTGCTGTTGAAAATTCTACTTATATAGGCGTTACGCAGTTGGGCCAGACCTGACAGGTTTGGAAAACCTGTCAGGTCTCTGGTCACGCTGATCAACTGCGTAACTTCTACTTATCGTTGCTTATTAAACCGTAAACGACATAATTCGTCAAAGAGGTTCCGGCTGAGGGTGTAATGCCATTGATGACCCTGCCAGAAATCATCCAAGTTGCGTTGGCCGCCTTGCTCATAGCAAAGGGCTTGGTGGATCATTTCCAGTTTATCGGCGTCACGCACGAGCCGCCCTTCTGGGGTTGTGCCTTGGGCATAGCTTTGCCAGCAGGTGATGTAATGCGCACCGTTGGGCAGCTCCTGGAAGATCTGCTGTATGGCTTTGGCTTCTGCCCCATGTTTGATTGCTTTGCCAAGGAGATCCGTGCTGCGTTTGGGCAAGTCGGTCAGGATACTTTCGGCTAGATCATGGACGAGCGCAATCTGCATCACTTGGGTGAGGTCGAGCGGTGCAGTCAGGGCGTGGTCTTCCCAGTGGGTGTTGATCGCTTCGGCAAGCCAAATAGCAAGCCAGCTAACGCTAAAGCTATGTTCCGCCACGGACTCGGGCTGGCGAATCCCGGCCAAAAGCCAACCTGTGCGCGGCAATTGCTTGAGCATTTGCAGCTCAGTGGATGATTGAAGGATGGTCTGTTCGAGCGACACGCTGTCTTTCTCGCTTGGGAGCACAACTAACCTGGGTCAATGGGCAGGGGGTACGTAATCTCAAACCTGACAGATTTGAAAAACCTGTCAGGTTCTTGCGTCTCTACACGGTGGATGATCTTGCCTAGAGGAGGGCAATTTGGCTGCGCAGCGACTTGAGCCGGTCGGCAATTTCCTTACGGCCTGCTTCGCGCAACTGTCCCTCCACCTCTTGCATGGAGGCGATGAACTCTTTGGTGAATTTGGCGCGGTTCTCCTTGAGCAATTGCGCCAAGGTCGCTTTGTCTGGGGCGGCGATCAATTCATTTAACAAACGCACATCCTCGGGCATCTGCTCGCGCAACATGAGCATGGCCTGTTCGTAGACTTGTTGCAAGCGGCGAGCCGCGGCGGTGGAATTGTTGCGTTGCGCGGCTTGGATATTGGCGGCCAACATGGCTAGGAAGCTCTCATCGATGACATCGGCAAACTCACGCAATTTCGCGGCCATGTCTGGGGCTTGGAGGACTTCCTGCAAAATCTGTTGCATTTGCTGCGCCATTTGTTGCTGGGCCGCATTCTTCTGTTCTTGCAAAGAAAGCGCGAGTTGGCGGAATTGCTCCAGATGTTCGCGCGTGGTTTCGTCCGTGGTAGTTTCGAGCCGTTGAGAGACTAGCAGCAGGAATTGATAGTCAATCATCGGCGCGAGGGCACCAAGCAAGCTGTTGATAAACTCTTCATCTTCTTCCGCTTGCCAAACGGAGAGCACTTTGTCCAACACTTCTTCGCGCGTGGTCGTCGTGGTAAATTCGCTGAGAATAGCACGCACGCGATCTTGTTGCGCCTTGATCTGCTGGCCTACCTCGGTGGTCTCCATCAACTGGTTGCGCAGTTGCATGAGGGCGGCGACACCGGCTTGTTGGCCTTGGTTGCTCGTCATGATCAAGAAGCGATCCAACAGGGCAAAGAACTCGCGATCAACGAGCTCGCGGCTGCGCTCTAGGGCGATGCCGAGGGCTTTGGGATCATTGGCCAGGCCAACCAAGCGTTGGAGCAATTCACCCTGATTGCGCTGGCGGCGCAGCATTTCGGGCGTCACCCCCTCAAATTCCCAGATCTGCTCCATAAAGCGCTGCCAATCCATATATTGCTTGGGTTGCAGCATATAGCCCTTCCGCGCTTCGGTGGGCAATTTGCGCATTAAGGTTTGGGTGAGGTCGCCAATGGCTTTCTGTTGTTGCATACTTGCCTGGTTGCTTTGCGCCGGTGGTACAAAGACGCCCAAGAATTGATGCTCCGGTTCATGCACCAAAAGGGGGGCGCTGAGGGGTCCGCCCATACCGCAGTTGGGGCAAGATGCCACATTGATCTGGCCACTGAGTAAAGGGGCCTTTAACTCGGGGTTAGCGCCTAGATCAATGATGGTAAAGACCGGCACCACATAGGGCGTTCGGCAATTTGGGCATTGAATTTGGGCCCCCGTGGGCGGAAAAAGCAGATCGACTGGTGGACGACCTGCCGCTGCTTCGGGTGTCGCTGCTGGTGCTGCCGCCGCCGGTGGCGCGGGGGTTTCCGGTGTGGCTGGGGGGGCGGGCTTGGCGGCCTCTTGCTCTGCGGTTTGTTCGCGGCGACGGGAAAAGCCTTTGGGCAATTCAATGCCGCTCCCCGTGTTGCCCTGGGCGGCTGGTCGTTTGTCCTGACCGGGCAAGATGATTCCACTCATATTGGTTTTCTCTCACTTTGCTGAAATCTAACTATGTTTAATGTCATCATTGTAGCGCAAAATAGCTATGCGCCCAAGTGTAGGATAGGGTTGATGCAAAGCTAGTTGATGGGCAAATGGCAGCTTTAGCCTCGCTGCATGGTGCTGCACACATCACCTATCCTAAAATTTATGTAATGCTGTATAATAGCTGATTGACAGACGCTGTCGTAAAGAAAAGGGAACTGTTTTTATCTTTTCTACGCTATACCTATACGATGGCAAATGGGTGCGCATTGCCGAATGTAGTCAGCCGCTTTTGTGCTTTCGTCTACTCCCTCATGAAAGACGCACCCCGGGAATTGTGTGATCCGTCTTTGCGACCAAAGGAGTGTTACGCATGTCACAACTGACGACTGAGGTAACGCCGATCAAAACCTGTGTTGATCTGACGCTACCCACGCAACGAATGTTACAGGCGAGCCGGGCTGCGATTGCTGAAAATCCCGACAATGCGCCATCCTTGCCCCAAGGGGTGCGTCTCCCGGGGATTGATTCGCCGGTGGCGCTTGCGGCCCTAACGGGCAAGTTGTGGAAACCAGGCCGGACTTTACGGGTGCGCTTCTTGGATGGCGATCCTGCTGTCCAACGGCGGATTGAGCCCTTTGTGCAGGAATGGAGTAAGTATGCCAACATTCAATTTGCTTTTGGCAACGATCCCAACGCCGAGATCCGGATCTCCTTTCGCCAAACAGGTTCCTGGTCCTATATTGGCACCGATGCCTTAAGTATTCCACAAAACCAGCCGACGATGAACTTTGGCTGGCTAACCGCCTCGACGCCCAATGATGAATATTCGCGCGTCGTCGTCCATGAATTTGGTCATGCCTTGGGCTGCCTCCACGAGCATCAGAACCCAGCCACAAACATTCCGTGGGATAAAGCGGCGGTCTACGACTATTATGGGGGGCCACCCAACAATTGGACGCGCGAGCAGGTGGACATCAATCTCTTTACTCGCTACAGCGCGGACATTACCCAATTTTCGGCCTTTGATCGAGCCTCGATTATGCTTTATCCCATCCCCAACGAATTTACCATTGGCGACTTTGAAGTAGGCTGGAATCAAGTCTTGTCTGCCACCGATAAAGCGTATATTGCTACCCTCTACCCTGGCGCGGCCAAACCGGAACATGAACTACCCATCGACGCACCAGCTCGTGCTGCCACCATTGGGACCTTTGGGGAACTAGACAAATATACCTTTGTCGTGACGGCGGCGGGCCGCTATCGGATGGAGACCACGGGGAGTCTGGATCTCGTCATGAGTCTCTTTGGTCCCAACGATGAAACGCGCTTCCTGCTTCAGGATGACGACAGTGGCCGCCAACTCAACGCGCGAATCATCACCAACTTGCAACCGGGGACCTATACACTCAAAGTGCGTCATCATTCCAGCCGCCGTACCGGTGCCTACCAGATCGGCGTCTACCGGGCGTGAACCGTGGCAGATCTATCTGGTTAGGTTGTACAGGGTTGGTTGTCAGTAGGACAGTAGGGTCAGTAGGTCAGTAAATGAATGTGTCCACTGTCCACTGTTTCACTCGCTAAAAAGGAGCGCGCTCATGATGACTTATCATTGTTCCGACCGCTATCTACCGGGCGAAAGCCCTTATGAACTAGCGCAGCAGGGATATGCTGACAACACCAAGGCCGCTATGCTGCGTAACAAGCTGTGGGAGCCAGCTGGCCGCACCTTGCGCATCCGCTTTCTCGATGGCGATGCTGCCGTGCAACAGAAGGTGATCCATTTTGCTCAAGAGTGGACCCAAGTGGCAAACCTGCACTTTGATTTTGGGGAGCATGCCCATGCCGAGATCCGGATCTCCTTTCAACAGCCTGGTTCTTGGTCATTTATTGGGACGGATGCACTGGCCATCCCAGCGGCAGAACCGACCATGAATTTTGGCTGGCTCACTCGTGGCACGCCGAATGATGAAGTGCGCCGTGTGGTGCTGCATGAGTTTGGTCATGCCATTGGGCTGATCCACGAACACCAAAACCCAGCCGCGGCCATCCCCTGGAATACCAAGGCGGTCTATGACTACTATGCCGGGCCGCCCAACAACTGGAGCCGAGAACAGGTCGAGGTCAATCTCTTTCGTACCTATGCTGCCGAACTAACCCAACACTCGGCCTTTGATCCACAGTCGATCATGCTCTATCCCATCCCGGCGGAATTTACCACCGATGGCTCGAGCGTGGGTTGGAATCAAACGCTCTCCGTCGTCGATCGCGCCTATGTCGCGGCGTGGTATCCCCCTGCGCCACCGAAGCCAATGACGGACGCGGACAAATGCGCGGTTTAGCATAGGCTGGCCGATAATATAGAAAAGCTGACCGATGGCAAAAACCGGTCAGCTTTGTTTTTCTAGGACAAGGCGTTACGCCGTGCTTTTTAGATGGATGGTCGCTCATGGACTTAACCTTAACCACCCCTGCTTTGCTCTTTCCTGCCATTTCGCTCTTGCTGCTGGCCTATACCAACCGCTTCTTGACCTTGGCTGCCCTCATGCGTGAACTCTATGACCTCCACAAAGCCCACCCTGACACCAAGATCAAGCGACAGCTGACCAATTTGCGCTATCGTATTGTCTTGATTCGCAACATGCAGGTCTGTGGTGTCTCCAGCTTTTTTCTTTGTGTCCTCTGTATGTTTCTGCTCTTTGCCGGTCAGCCGTTGATTGGTCAGTGGGTCTTTGGCAGTAGCCTGATCCTCTTGCTGATTTCGCTAGCGCTTTCCTTACGCGAGGTGCAGGTCTCCATTGGCGCGCTTGTGCTCCAGATCGAAGATCTAGAAGAACGCGAAAGTCGGCCCCACCGTCACTAAACGCACCCTCTCGGTCTTATTCGGCCAGGCGCCGTTTGACCGCCGCCGCGTGGGCGAATAATCCTTCGGCTTCAGCCATCTGTTGCGCCGCTGGGCCGGTGACTTGGAGCGCGGTTTCATTGAGGCCGATCACGCTAATGAGCTTGACAAAGTCGTTGACATTCACCGGGCTCGCAAAGCGGGCTGTACCACCGGTCGGCATCACATGGCTCGGCCCCGCTACATAGTCGCCGAGAACTTCAAAACTGCGCTCCCCTAAAAAGATACCACCAGCATTCTGTATGCGGCCCAAATATTGCTCTGGCTGGTCTACCAGCAAGCAGAGATGTTCCGGCGCATAGCTATTGGCGAGGTCGAAGGCTTCGGGCAGGTCGCGCGTCACCACAATCCCGCTGCCGCTTGCCAGCGAGCTGACTAATTCGTCGGTGTGCTCGAGCTCTTCCAATTGATTCATCACCGCCGCTTGCACCTGTTCCGCCATAGCACGGCTGGGCGTTAGGAGAATCGCACAGGCCAAAATATGCTCTGCTTGTGCCAATAGATCGGCTGCGACCAGCTGCGGATCGGCTCCGTCGTCGGCAATGACCAACGTTTCGGTGGGGCCAGGCAGCCCATCAATGCCCACCATGCCAAAGACCTGACGTTTGGCCAAGGTTGTAAAAATATTGCCAGGGCCGCAAATCTTGTCGACTTTGGGGATGGTGGCTGTCCCAAAGGCCAACGCGCCAATTGCTTGAGCCCCGCCACCCACATAAACCGTGGTGACGCCCGCAATATCAGCCGCGACTAACACCGCGGGGTGGGGCAAGCCGGTATCGCGTTGGGGCGGGGTAATGACCACCACTTCGGGGACACCAGCCACCCGCGCGGGAATCGCGGTCATTAAGAGCGAACTAAAGAGGGGTGCTTGCCCACCAGGAATATAGATGCCCACGCGCGGAATCGGACGTACCAACTGGCCTAGCAGCCCTTCCTTGTCGCTATGGGACCAAGCCAAGGAGGGCTGGCGGCGGTGGAATGTTTCAATACGCTGGGCGGCTAGTTGCATGGCCACCGCCAATGCCGCATCTACCTGTTGATAAGCGGCCGCGATCTGCTGTGAGGTGACCACCAACGTTGTGGGCGTCACCCGGTCCAGCCGTTCACTCCATTCGACAAGCGCCGTGTCGCCCCGTTGGCGAATGTCGGCCAAAATCCGCCGAACAACCTCCTCTGGCCCGATCCGTTCACCGAACAAGCGCTCATTAAAATCGAGCATGGAACTGGGAATCTCCCATTCATCCCAGGCGGCCCGCCGTAGAATCGTTGCTTGGGCGGCGTCTACATCCATAATTCTCATCAACGTCATAAAGCAATTCCTAACTTTTCTTCGTGGCGGCGGCAAGACGACCAAGCGCCCCACGCTTCGTGATCATTCTCTAGAGGAGCTACGCAGTCGGTTGGTACGAGCTGCGTGGCTTCTATTCTAATAACGGCTAGGGATCACTGCAATCGCGCGTAAAGCCACAAACCTGGCAGACAATTTTACAGTGGCGCTTGATCACCGATCCTTGACACATCCAACAGTAGCTATCTTCGCTTGCCTGGTATCGATAGGGGGCGGCCTTCACCTCGCTGTGGCTGCTGTCGGTGATGGCGGCCGCGTTGGGGGGCGCTAGCGGAGCAAGTTGGTTGGCCGCGGTGATAACACCGGTAGGCGAATAAAAGACCACTTCATGCCCTTGGAGCACGCCATTAACATAGCGAAAAGAGCCCGAGAAAAAGCCGTCCTGATCCAGCCAACGCATAAAGACGCGATCCCCTTCCCACAGCGGTAGATCAAAGAGCACCTCGTCTGCGATCCACGCCAACTGGCCCTCGGGTGAATCGATCAGCTCGCCAGTAAAGGTATTGCTGACAAAGAGAAAACAGTACCAATCTTCGAGGGTTAGCAACTCACCCTCTGGGGAACTCTCCTTGACCTGACGAAAGCCGGGAAAGGTAATGATCCCTCGCAGCACAGGCTCGATCAGCGTCAAGCCACTCTCTTCCTGCACTTCGCGGATGGCACACTGCTCCGGTGTTTCCCCTGGTAATAACTTACCGCCCAGGCCGTTCCACTTGCCCGCATGCATGTCATTCGCTTTTTTAATGCGATGCAACATCAGCGTCTTGCCCGCCTGCCGCACATAACAAAGCGTCGCCAATTTCATCCCCATCCGCTCATACCGCCTTCTACCCTCTGTCCTCTACCCTCTGTCCTCTACCCTCTGTCCTAAAACACAGCCAACTCTTGCGCAATCTGGTAAATCTTCTCCGCACTAGGCCGATAGGCATCTTCCAAAGTGGGGCTAAAGGGCACTGGGACATCCAAGCCACCCAAGCGCCGGACCGGTGCGTCAAGCCATTCAAAGGCTTGATCGGCAATCAGCGAAGCCACTTCCGCCCCGACACCCAATAATTGAGTCGCGGAGTGGACGATTAACACCTTGCCCGTCTTGCGGGCGGTGGTGAGGATCGCCGCGGTGTCTAGTGGTTTGATCGTGCGGAGATCGAGTACATCCGCGTGGATGCCCTCGTCGGCCAAGCGTTCCGCCGCGGCTAGTGCCTCGCGCACTTGCGCCCCATAGGTGATGATCGAGAGATCTGCTCCCTGGTGCACCAACTTGGCTTCGCCAATGGGCACCACATAGTCACCCGCCGGGACATAGCCCTTGCTTGAACGATAAAGGGGTTTGGCCTCAAAATAGATGACTGGGTTATTGTCGCGGATGGCCGCCACCATGAGCCCTTTCGCATCGGCGGGGGTGGCCGGCGCGACGACCTTGAGCCCTGGGGCATGGGCAAACCAGGCTTCTGGATTTTGGCTATGGAATGGCCCAGAACGCAAGCCCCCATCACTCGGAGCACGGATCACCCAAGGAACCGCGCCTTGCCAACGGTAGTAGTTGGTGGCGGCATATTGGACAATGCTATCAAAGGCCGACGTAATAAAATCGGCAAATTGCATTTCGATCACCGGACGTAGCCCCATGAGCGCCATGCCGGTGGCCATGCCAACAAAGCCTAACTCGGCCATGGGCATATTCATGACGCGGCGCGCACCAAATTGCTCTTCAAAGCCTTTGGTCACCTTAAAGGCCCCCCCAAAGGAGCCCGCAATGTCCTCGCCCATCATCAATACGTTGGGATCGCGCGCCATCTCTTCGCGCAAGGCTTCGCTAATGGCCGCAATGTAGGTAAGCTGACGACTTTCGTCAGTGCTCTGTTCGACTTCGGCAAAGCCAAAATTGGAACCCGTACTCATGGCGCGTAGACTCCTTCGGTCACAGTGGCAGCATCCGGAAAGGGGCTGTTTTCGGCATGGTGGATGGCGTCGGTGATCTCGACCGTACAGCGCTGTTTGAGCTCGTCGATCTCCACCTGATCCGCGATCCCCTGCTGGATCAAGCGCTCCTCATAGGTGATAACCGGATCGCGGCGTTCCCATTCTGCCAGCAATTCACGCGGGACATACTCGGCGCCATCATGGATGGCGTGGCCCATCATCCGCATGGTTTTGGCTTCGATCAAAGCGGGGCCACCCCCGGCGCGTGCCCGTTCGACATACTCTTTGGTCACTTGGTAGACCGCTTCTACGTCATTGCCGTCGACAATGACGCCCGGAATCCCATAGGCTGCCGCCCGGTCGGCCAGGTGTTCAATATTCATTTGCTGGTCAAGTGGCGTTGAGTAGGCATACTGATTGTTTTCCACAATCAATAGATAGGGGGCGCGAAAGATGGAAGCGAGGTTTAGCGTTTCGTGAAAGAGTCCTTCACTGGTCGAGCCATCGCCTACATAAGTCATGGCAACGCGCGGTTCCCCGCGGTAGCGAAAGCTCATGGCTGCCCCCAGCGCCACGGGGAGAGAATGCGGCAGATGGCTAATAAAGCCAATGAGGTTGAGGTTGAGATCGCCCACCCCGTGCATATTGGCATCGCGGCCACGACTGACGCCCGTCGCGCGGCCGAGCAAATTGCCCATAATGCGCCGCGGGGTTAGCCCACGCAGCATGTAGCACCCGTGATCGCGGTGCATCGGGGCGACTACATCATGCGGACCAAGTGCATAGCCGGTGCCAACGCTAATGGCTTCGTGGCCGCGCTGGCTAAACATGCCGCCCACCCCGCGTCCTTGTTTCCAAAGGGCAACGGCCATCTCATCTAAGGTGCGGGTAAGGCGCATCCAGTAATAGAGTTCCAGTTGTTGATCGCGCGTCAGACAATTCTCGGTCATGGTTCCTATCGTACTCGGTTTCTCGCTTGCATGAATGGGCGCATACCCACATGTTAGGCATAGCAGTGAGCGTTTCACGGGGACCTTTTCTGCCATGCTTTCAGTCGTGGGCCGTGCCCTAAAGCTTCCTTGGCTGGGGAGACGCTGGCTTATTCGGGCTTAGGGGCAGGGAGCGTTTGATAAGCCGCTGCTAGAATCGCATGGATCACTTCATCGGTCGATAAGGCCGATGTATCAATGAGCCGAGCATCGTCGGCAGGGCGCAAGGGTGAATGGGCTCGTTCACTATCCAATTTATCGCGTTGCTGCAATTCTTCCGTAATCTGGGCAAGGGTAACTTGCTTGCCTTTGTCGTGCAGTTCGTCATAGCGCCGCCGCGCCCGTTCGGCAATGGAGGCTTCCATATAAATTTTGAATTGGGCGTCCGGCAGCACAACAGTGCCAATATCACGGCCTACCATGACAATGCCCAGGCAGTCGCCTTTGCCACTGCCATAGTGGTGCGCGATCCGGCGTTGTTGCGCACTGAGCGCTTCACGTACAGCTGGATAAGCACTGACAATGGAGACCGTGCGATCCACAGCAGGGGTGCGCAAGTGTCCTGTCACCTCTTGCTGATCGACATAGACAAGCACAAAACTGTTGTGGGCTTGCTCTGGGGGAGCTGGCGTAATATCAATCTGAATCGTTTGGGCCAAGTGGCCGATGAGTTCGGCATTGTGCAGATCGAGTCCACGCTGAATCGCGGCATAGGTGACCGCCCGATACATAATCCCTGTATCAAAATATAGATAGTTGATCAGTTGGGCCAATTGGTAGCCAATTGTGCTCTTGCCAGCGGCAGCAGGTCCATCAATTGTAATGATGGCCGGTTGAAGAAGCCGAATCGCAGCCAATCCTGCCACTGCTTGTTCGTCCAATCCCTTGTCCGCTTCCTCACCAAACAAATTGGGTGCGCTTTGCATAGAGTTCCAAATTCTAGGAAAAAGTTATGAAGATTACCACCCCAGTGCGCTTGCGCGCAGCTTGCCGCGAGCAGGCGCTGGTTTCAACCATGGCCTGCCGGTTTACCGCTTTACTTCCTTAACGTTCATTCGGGCGATGTCTCTACCTTAGTTACCCTTAGCGCGCCCACCGTTGCCGCTACGTCGCGGCTCACCCCGTTTGGCGGTTGACGGTCTTGGCCGCTGACCGAGATTACGACTGGTGGTCGTGCGGCTGCCTGGGCTGCGCGGCGCCCGGCGGTTCGGCGTCCGGGCCCGTGCTGAAGGTGAACCCGATGGTGCTGTGGACCGTTGGCTATTGGGCAATTGGGCAAGCCCAACCAATGTCCGCAAGGCTGCTACCTCGCGCTGGGATAGGTGGCGTACTTCACGCAGCTTTACATCGCCAAGGGTTAAGGGACCAATCGCCCACCGCACGAGCCGCAAGGTTGGATAGCCCACCGCCGCCGTCATGTGGCGAATCTGCCGTTTTTTGCCTTCGCGCAAGATGATTTCGAGCCAGACGCCCTCCATGGGGCCTTTGCTAAGCTTTAACTCAGCCGGCAGCTGATTGACCACCCGAACTGCGGCTGGTGCTGTGCGCCCTTCTGGTAGATCAATGCCCTGGCGAAGCTGGTTCAACGCTAGATCGGTGGGTCTTGTTTCGACCAAGACATAGTAGGTCTTGGTATGTTCATAGCGCGGGTGGGTCAGCTTGTGGGCTAGCTCGCCGTCATCGGTCAAGAGCATCAACCCTTCGCTGTGCAGATCGAGACGGCCAACGGGGAAGAGACGGTGGCTATCGGGCGGCAATAGATTGGCCACCGTCTCACGGTCACCGGTGTCGCCCCCAATATCACTGAGTATCCCACGTGGTTTGTGCAACTTGACGTATTGGTGACGTTTGCTCATATGAACGGGCTTGCCATCGACCTGAATCTGTACATTGCTGGGATCAACCTTGGTGCCCAATTCAGTTACCACTTGGCCGTTGACCTTGACACGGCCTTCGGCAATCAGCTCTTCGCAAGCGCGCCGACTGGCCACGCCAGCCGCGGCTAATACTTTTTGTAAACGTTCTTCCCGCATAAGTGTCCTTTACCACAGCACTAATGGCTGCATCCCGATTACCTCATCATCTAGCCACCATTCTAACACACCAACCGGCATACCCGATTGCCAGGCTTGCGCTGTGCTTGGTAAATGGAGCCGCCGAAAGCTGCGGAGGCGGGCGCGATCGGCGGTGCGGATCAGCCACGCCAGCGGCGTTCCTTCGGGACGAAGATACCAAGTGGTCGCATCGGCAGTGTAGAGTCGGTTGAGCACGGTTAGTTCGTCGTGTTGGCTGTCGAACCAAGTGTAGCTGGCTGTGTAGCGCGCGTACAGGGTCTGAATATCCGCATAGCGATCGCGACTCTTCAAGACAATGGCAAAGATCTGGTGTCCATCTTGTTGAATGCCCGCGACCAGACATTCTCCAGCTAGATCGGTCGTCCCAGTCTTGACGCCGTTGACCCGGGTATCGACCGCCAATAATTCATTCGTATTGCGTAGTGTGTGGCCGGCGATGCGCGTCTCTGCGACGGCAACAATCTGACGGAAAAGTGGATAGCGCCATACTTGCTGCGTGATCTGGAGTAGATCTGCCGCACTGCTGGTGTGTCCAGCTGCATCTAGGCCATGGGGGTTGATAAAGTGCGTTGCCGTCAGGCCAAGCTGTTGGGCTCGTTCATTCATGGCGGTGACAAAGCCCTCTACTGTGCCGCCCACATGGCGCGCGAGCGCGGTTGCCGCATCATTCCCGCTGGGGATAAGCAACCCCCAAAGCAGTTGTTCAACCGTCAAGGTCTCGCCAATTTGTAAGCCCATTGTCGCGCCGCCCACCAAGTCACTGCCTTGGATGACGACGGTCGCGCTGAGATCCGCTTGTTCGAGCACCAGGAGCGCGGTCATCAATTTGGTTAAGCTCGCGGGTGCCAGCGCGACCGTACTGTTCTGTTCCAGCAGTACTTGGTTGGCATCTACGTCATAGAGCAAATAGGCTTCTGCCGAAATAGGGGGCAAGAGCTGGCTGCGCTGTTGCAATTCACCTACCCCAACGCGTTGGGTGGGAACATAGATCCGATCCACGAGCTGCGGGGGGCCAAAACCAGTGAGAAAGGGTAGCATCAAGAAACCTAGGCCCCAGCAAAGGAGGAGCTTCATGCGCGCTGGTTGGATCGGTATACAGTCAGTCAGCATGGTATGGATAAATTCAGATTGGAGATTGTGCTGTCGTTGCGCCGTGGCAGGCATGGAAACCAGCTTCCAGCCATCTGGGATTATGGCAGGGCCAGCAGCTTCTAGTTGCGTTACATGGATGCATTCTACCGATATTTGATAGTCACGTCAAGCTTCTGATCAAGAGGGGCAGGCTGTTGGCAAACGAATGATCTGCTCCCAAGAACAGAAAATCAGCCCATCGGTTGGAGCAGGACTTTGAGCACGCCTCTGCGGCTGGCGTGGGCCAGGGCGTCCACGCCTTGTGCTAGGGGATAATGTGCTTGGATCAGTTGGCGTACCTGAAGCAAGTTGCTGTTGAGCAGACGGAGGGCAGGAGCAAAAGGGCCACAGCGACTCCCAATCACCGTCACTTCGTCAACCACGAGGTGACTTAGGTTAAAATCCTGGATCGACTCGGCAAAAGTACTTTTGAGGACGAGTGTCCCGCCTGGACGCACTAAGGCACTGGCTTGGGCAAACCCCTGTGCTGAGCCAGTCACTTCGATGACAATATCGGCTGGGCGTTGGGCTAGTTCGGCGCGCAAGGTGGGTGTGTTGACACCCAAACGCCAGGGGTGCGGCAGCTGGGCAAGCATGGCTAACTTGCTTTGATGACGGCCAAGGACGGTTAATTCACAGCCCGTCAAGGCGATGACCTGGGCGACAAGCATGCCCAAGCGCCCGTCGCCTAAGAGATAGACTCGGCTGTCTGGGGCGATGGATATCTGTTCGCGGATCTGGAGGGCGGCTGCCGCTGGTTCGGTAAAGACGGCGACCTCATCAGGCATTTCCGGTGGCACGGCATGGAGATTGGCTACCGGCAATGTCAGATAGGTTGCAAAGGCCCCATCGCGTTTGATAATACCCAAGCTTTGGCGTTGGCGACAGTGTTTGCCCAAGCCCCGTTGACAAAGCTCGCAAACCCCACAGCCATGGTTGATCTCACCGACGACGCGCTGTCCCTCCCACTGGGGATGCCCAGGCGCGGCAATGACATCGCCGACAAACTCATGCCCAAGGATCCCCCGATAGCCGCCTTTGTAGCCAGCGATCAATTGCAGATCGGTAGCGCAAACTCCGGCTAGGCGTACACGAATGAGCGCTTCCTGGGGCGTTGGCTGCGGATCTGGATAATCGTTGCACAGCCGAACACCCTCATCGGTTAGGACAATTGCTTGCATAAGTAAGACTACTTTACTAAGGTCAATGCGGTTTTGTTCTATTGATCGTGCATCGGTGCTCGAGCGCCAAACGAAAAACGGCGAAGCCTTTGCGCTTCGCCGTGTGGGGTAGCTGAAAATTTACGCCAATGCGGCTTGACCATTGCCAGATGGTGCAACCGTAGATTTTGTGGGGAAAATCGAGTGTTCATCCCAAGCCACGAGAAGGGCTGTGGCGTTAAAGATCGAGCTATAGGTGCCAGAGACCATGCCGATGAGCAAAATAGCCACGAATTGCTGTAACGTTGCGCCCCCCAACATCAAAATTGCCACCAGGGTGAACATACTGGTCATCCCCGTGCCCAAGGAGCGTTGCGCCGTTTCGATAATGCTGCGATTGGCAATCGTGGAGAGCGTTTCCCCGCGATAACGCTTGTAATTTTCCCGAATCCGGTCAAAAACAACGATGGTGTCATTGACGCTATAGCCGATGACGGTCAAAATTGCCGTGAGGAAAAGGGCATCAATCTCCCAACCGGCAACCAAGTTCATGATACAAACAAAGGATAAGGTGACCAGCACATCATGAACAATCGCGACAACGGCACAAATCCCAAAGCGGATGGGATGGGTGACTTGGCGAAAGGCAAAGGCGAGATAGGCAAGAATGAGAAGTGAAGAGACGGCGACGGCAATCACCGCGGCTTGGCTCACCTCGTTCCCCATGGTGGGACCAATGCTGCGATAGGAGCGTTCGTCAAAGCTGCCGAAGCGCTCTTGCAAGGCCGCTTGTAAAGTCGCTTTTTCATCTGCCGAAATGGTCTTGAACTTAAGCTGAATGGTCCGATCATCAGAGACCGTAAAAGCCGATGTATCGTTGTAGCCCGCATCCGTGAAGACGCTGCGCACTTCCAGCGGCTGTTGCGGTTCGCTAAATTGAATTTCCCAGAGCGTACCACCCGTATAATCGATGCTTAGCGGCAGTAAATGACCTTTGGTTGCCAAGGACCAAGCCATATAGATAATGGCGGGCAACATGAATAAAATGGAGAAGAAAAAATACCAACCCCGGCGTTCCATCAATCTGAACATGAGTAGATTCCTTTAGTAGCCCATTAAATTGCGCGATTCGGCAAGCTTTGCATCGGAATTATAAAAAAGTGCTCGCATAAAGGTGCGGGTGATCAAAATCGCGGAGAACATCGAAAGCCCGACACCAATGGCCAAGGTGACCGCAAAGCCTTTGACGGTGCTCGCCCCAAAGGTGTTGCCAAACCAGAAGAGCACGACGCAAGTGATCATCGTTGACAAGTTGCTATCCCAAATCGCGGGCCAAGCACGCGCAAAGCCGGATTCTAGCGCCGGGCGTAAGGAGCGCCCAACCCGCAGCTCTTCTTTGAGGCGTTCAAAGACCAGGATGTTGGCATCCAGTGACATCCCAATCGAGAGGATAAAGCCGGCGATACCGGGTAGAGTCAGTGTGATGGGTATCAGCTTGTAGACAGCCAGGTTGAACAAAATATAACAGACGAGTGCAAGCACAGCCATGAGGCCCGGCAGGCGATAGATGGTGATCATAAAGATGAAAATGGCGACCAACCCAACCGCGGCGGCGCGCACACTTTGATCGACCGAATCTTGACCAAGGCTAGCCCCAATCGTGCGAATATCGGAAACAATCAGCGGCACAGGCAACGCGCCATAGCGCATTTGGATCGCCAACGATTCGGCATCCTGTTGGGTGAAACTACCTTCGATCGTGCCGCTATCCCCAATCGCCGCATTAATGACGGGTGCTGAAAGCACACGCCCATCGAGCACAATCGCCATGGGCCGCCCGATGTTATTGCGCGTATATTCAAGAAATTTCGCCCCGCCCGCACTGGTGAGGCTAAAGTTGATGATCCATTGGTTAAATTGGTTGGGGGCGGCTGTCGCGTTCGCCAAGACGTCGCCTGTCATCGCCGTTGTAAAGATCTGGTCTGGATAGGGAATCTCCGAGAGCAAAATATCCCCGCTGGCGATGCCGCTTTGGGCATTGGCAACGGCGTTGGGGTGATTGGTGGTGTTGATGATCATCCCGGAGGCCAATGTGTTGCCACCTGGATCGACAAATTCAAGCTGACCCGTTGAGCGAATTGTTTCGACTGCTTGATCGGCATTACTGATCCCGGGTAGTTCCACAATGAGCCGATTGCTCCCCTGTACTTGGACAACCGCTTCGGCAACGCCCAAGCCATTCACACGATTCTCAACAATCGCCTTGGCCGCGTTAATATCGCCTTCGGCCAAGGTACGGCCTTCCGGCAGGTCCGCATCGAGCAACACTTGCGTGCCACCGCGCAGATCTAACCCTAACCGGAGATCCAGTAATTCGCGGGGTGCGTTAGGATCAGTAGAACGCGACCGTTCCAGCCAAGCTGGATGATCGACCGGCAGCACAATATAGAGTGCGGCTAAGGTCAGCAAGACCACAATTACAAGCGAAATCATACTATTGTTGCGCATAAGCTATGTCTCGGTACAAGCTACAGGTGACTCATCGGCACAGGATGATAGGAACCTTGGGCTGACAAGCAGGAAGAAATCAGGCCAAACTACGACATTATAGACTTGCCTTACCCTCATGTCAAACTTTACAGGTTCACTACGGGAATTCTACGGCGGGTGTCGGCGTTGCTCCGCTGGGGACGAACCCGCGTACAGCCCTTTCCCGCATACTACAGAAGTCATTATGGGTGTTTTGAACGGGCTAACCGCGCCTCTTGGCGGCGCTGCCCTTCCTGAAAACGCCGCTCTTCCTCTGGCGTTTCCAAGAGTAAGCGAGGCACTCGCGTCGGTTTGCGTTCCTCATCCAGTGCTACATAGACAAAATAAGCACTGTTGGTGTGGAGCACTTCACCGGTGAGAAGATTCTCGGTTTCGACGCGCAGTTCAACTTCCAAGCTCGTATTACCGACCCAAGTGATGCGGCCATGCACCAGTAGGAGCCTGCCGAGCAAGACCGGCTGGTGAAAGGTCACACTATCGACCGTAATCGTAACAGCAGGGCGACGGGCATGCCGCGCCGCAATAATGCCGCCACATTCATCACAAAGTTTCAAGACAACGCCGCCATGGACATTACCCAAACTATTGGAATGTTCCGGTTGGGTAAACAGGGTGAGCGTTAAGGCAGATTCGCTAACCGTGCGCGGGGTGAGAAGAGGTTTTGTATCGCTCATCAAGACTTTTTCCTTGCTTTGGCATGTGGGACAGGTGGGGATTACGCTAAGACGTGGCGATAGGCCGCCAGTAGTTGTTGCGCGCTCTGTTGCCAGGTGAATTGGGCCGCATGGGTTAGGCCAGCTGTACGTAGGCGTTGGCGCAGGGCGCTATCTTGGGCCAGGGTGAGGATGCCATGGGCAATGCTTTCAACACTTTCGGCATTGACATAAAGCGCACCCGCGCCACCAGCTTCCGGTAGGCAGGAATTATCTGCGGTCAACACCGGGGTGCCACATGCCAATGCCTCAATCACTGGTAAGCCAAATCCTTCGTATAGTGATGGGAAGGCAAAAAAGTCAGCCGCGTTATAGAGCGCCGGTAAATCAGCATCATCAATATAGCCTGGAAAAAGCACGTCGTCGGTCAGCCCCAATGTCTGCACGCGCGCAAAAATTTCATCAAAGAGCCACCCTTTCCCGCCGCCAATGACAAGCCGATGGGGGAGGGCCACCTCCTGGCGCGCCAGCTGAAAAGCCTCGATCAACCGCGCAAAATTTTTGCGCGGTTGCAGGGTGCTCAAGCCGAGAATAAAGGGACGCTCACCAATCTGATAGCGGTGGCGTACTTGGGCAAGTAGCTCGGTTACTTGGAGCGGGTAGAAGCGTTCATGGTCCACGGCACCTTGCACTACGCTGATCTGCTCTGGGGGAATTTGCCATTGCTCTTGTAGATCTTTGGCTGTGTTATGACTATCGGCGAGGAGATGGTCCGCCCGCTTCGCGCTGCGTGGCACTACTACATGGAGATAGCGCTGTAGGCTCTGCATCGCTGCTTCGGGATAAAAGAGAAAAGCAAGATCATGCACTGTAACAAGCTTGCGGCGTGCACGGCTAGGTGCCAAGACAAAATCGGTGGCATGAAAGAGATCCAGCGGCCCCCCCGTGAACCATTCGATAGGCGGCCAAGGGCTATCTAGCCGATGCCAAAGCCGCACCATGTTGCGCTCGCTAAGCGGGGGTGTTGCTAGGGGTAGGGGCGCAAGTTGCTTTTCTGCGGCGGTGACCGCACCAACGACCAAAAGCCGGATGTCAAAGTCCGGCTGCAGCGCTAACAGCGCCCCAATTTGGCCGCGGATGATCCGGCCAATCCCCGCCCGCTGACGAATGGCTGGTGTATAATCAATCGCTATTGATTTCAAGCGGTGCACTCAACCCACGGTAGGTCCAAAGCCGATTGCCGGCAAAATTCCAAAAGAGGACAACGCCAATGGCAACCAATTTGGCAAAGTTGTAGCTGATGGTAAAGCCGAGGTGTTCATGGCCGACCCATTGAATCCAGAAATTAATCAGCAGATGATCGACTGCGGCTAGAATCAAGGTGTTAATGCCCAGACCGACCAGGCTGATTAACGCAAATTGGGCCAATTGCCAACCGGCTTGGCGTTGCTTACTCTCTGGGAAAGTCCAGCGCCGATTGAGGGCAAAATTTTGAATGACGGCGGCAGCAAAGCTGAAGGTATTGGCGAAAACTGGTCTAAACCCTAATAATTGCACGAGAAGATTAAGCACGGTAAAATCGGTGACAGAGCCAGCTGCACCAACAAGCGCAAACTTGGCAAAACGTTTGATTTCGCGATTGCCACGTGCATAGGTCAAGGCTTGGTTCATAGATAAACGGGTCTTCCCTTTCATGGATTGACTATATGCTTCCGATGATATGCTTCCGATGATATGCTTCCGATGATATGCTTCCGATGATATGCTTCCGATGATCGTGTAGCGTCCATCTTGCGCTACTTTATCCAATATGGTCACGCTGTTCTGGCAAACGCGGTGATGGTGGTATTGCAAGCTGGAGCGCGGCTAGCCAAAAGGCAAACTGTAAATAAATTCCTTGGACAAAGACATTGTCAAAAAAGTTATGAACCAGGCTATGACCAATTACGCCGAGCGTGCCTACTGCAATGGCCACCTGCCAGCCTCCTTGTTGCTGCCTTGCCCTTTGTCGCTGCTGCCATACCCAACCGATTAGAACAGCCCAGAAGAGTAGGTAACTACCTAACCCGAACAGCCCTGTCTCCGCCAGGACATTCAGGTAGATATTATGCGCATGGCCCAACGCCTCTTCCCAACCGGGTAGATGTACCATGGGATAGATAGTGGCATAATTGCCCGGCCCTACCCCAAGCCAAGGGGCCAATTCCCACATGCGAACTGCGGCAACCCAATGAGCGACCCGTTCAACAATGGCAAAATTTTCGTCAGTTAAGGGTTGGCTCAGGACATCGGTTAACCCCAAGTAGGCTGGGATATCTTGAAAACGGGCTTCGATGGGGTCAGGGACCCAATCGGGGACAGTGCTGCTCAGCAAGATGCCCAAGAAGAGCACCAAAAGACCGGCTACAGTAACGAGCATCGCACGCCGGCTGTATAAGACCAGCACTAAAACCACACCAGCTGTTGCACCCAGCCAGCCCCCCCGGCTCCAACTTGCTAACAAGCCAAGGGCAATTGTCCCGGTTGCACTCGCATAGAAAAGCAGCCAGAGAAATGTTTTAGAATTTTGCCGAGAATGGAAGTTCAGACTGATCCCTGGGGAGACAGAATGATCAACTGGTGTAGCCCAGAGTTGATGCCAATGCCAAAGTGCCAAGCTGGCGGCAACCGGCAAACAAAAGCCCAAATAGCCAGCATAGGGATTGGGCTGATGAAAGCTGCCACTAGCCCGCATAAAGCGGTCTAAAACAATAAACCACTCAGGACCAATCTGAAAGATAAATTGGTAAATGCCTAAAAGCGCTTGGCTGACACCACCCACAATGAGGGCTGCTACTAGCCACCGGGCTTGTGCTGCTGGCACCATTTGTCGTACGAACAGTACGACCACCGCTACTTCTACCCATTTTACCACTTCGGCAATGCCTTCGCCTAAATTTGTAGCACCATATAATGAAAGAATCAAGGTGCCGGCATAGAGTAAGGGGGCAAGGCTAATCAGTGAAAAGTCGAGGCGTAATTGCCGACGGCGTACGCCATCCATAAACCATAGGGCAAGGCTCATGGCGACGCCTAGCTCCGTTAGGCTGAGGGGTCCCAATTTGATGCCACTGCTGACCGGGAGGGCAATCGCGATGCCAAGCCAAATCAACCATGGCCTTCGCAGCAGCAAGACAAAGGCCGTGGCAGCACAGAGCGCTAGGGCAAGAATGGGTAGCGGCTGAGTAGCCAGCCACCAGCAGACCAAGCTCAAGCCAAGCCAAATCAGCAGGAGGCGGCCAAGCTGTTGATAGGGCGATGGTACGGCAATCATGGTGATGATTATACGCTACTGCGTAGGGAATCGTACAAATTGCAACTGTCCTAGCTGATTACGTACCGCGTAAAGCCGTGGTTGATGAAGATGAAGCAAATGTTGCGGTATACGGTGACCGCCCAGTGGCTTCAGCACCGGGCGGATTACCTACGGATTGGCGCGGGCTTTAACAGGCGTCGTTGGGCCGCTTGGCGGCTCCTGGGGCTGCTGGACAACGAGTGGCTATACCAAATCGGTCAGCTCTTTAGAACAAAAAGAAACTCCAGGCCCAAAGCCTGGAGTTTGGTCGAGCGGAGAGGGAGGGATTTGAACCCTCGAGGGCGCGAACCCTACGCGTTTTCGAGACGCGCGCACTCAGCCGGACTATGCGACCTCTCCAATTCAATTCACCGTTACATCATAGCATAGCCTTAGCCAACTATGCAATTATATATTCACCTGACCGAGCATTTTGAGCCGTGCCAGCCGGTCGGTTGCGTTGGTTACCAACCAAGGATCTTGCGCCAAGATCGTATAAGCCTGGGCGAAGTAAGGGATCATCAAACTGAATCGCTGCGGGGTCTATCACTAATGAATTCCTTTTCGCCCCATCTGACAGGTTGTATGCAACCTGTCAGATGGGTACACAATTACTGCAAGATTGCGTAACAACTTATCCTTGATCCCACTTGACCCAGACTTCGCCTTGGCCTTCGGGGATAGTAAAGGAGATATCCCGGCTATCGCGTTCGCCGTTGCCATCTAGCACATACATGACATAGTTGCCAGCGACGTTATTGCCCGGAATGCTATCCAATCCGATCTTATATTCGTAGTTGTAAGCGCCAAGGGTCCCTTGGTTCGAGCTTTGGGCAATGCTGCGTACGCCATCACTGATGGGTAGCTTTTGACCATCTTTCATCATCACGACAAAATAGCTGCCCTGTGGTTGCCCACCATCCACGCCACTATGAACAAAAATCAGCTGGAGTTTGATCTCGGTGCCGCCATTTGGTGCAAATTTGGGACCCTCACGAACTTTGAATTTACAGCCATCGCCCCCAATGTTGGCACAGGGATCGTCGGCGGGGGGCGGCGGTGCTGCTGGCTGCGGGGTTGCGGTTGGGGGTGGGGCCGTGGTTGGTGCGGCTGCCGGTGGCTGCGTGGCTGCTGGAGCCACCGCAACAGGTGCTGCTTGGATGTTGGCCGCTACAGGCACTGCTGCCGTATTTTCGACGCGCGCCAATTCGCCAAAGACCCACCCCTGTTGACCGTTAACACAGCAGACTTGCCACCAATCGCCTGTTTGATTTTTGGCAATAATGTCAAATGTTTGGTTGGCTTCGGCGCTGCCCACCAGGCCGTAGGCGGTGCCAGGTCCATTACGGACATTAATGGCTTGTTCGCGCACGGTTAATTTGGCCTGGGGCGCGGGCGTATCGGTTGGGGGGGCTTCTGCGGCTGCTTCTGCGGTTGGTTCAACGGGCGGTGGGGCTGGGGTATTGGTTGGCGGCTCAGCTGTGGCGGTTGGCGGCTCAACTGCGGTGGCCGTAAAGGTTGGCACGAGGGCGCGCGCCTCATCAACCGGTGGTAGGGCTGTGGCTTCGGGGCCAGCCGACCCCAGATCGAAGCCACAGCCACTGATGATTAAAAGTAGACAGAGACCAAGGGCGGTGCGCAACCCGTTGTAGTATTCTCTTTGCAAGCGCATGAGATTCTCCCAGCTATAGGTGGACAGGTGATCAAGTAGACAAGGCCGCGTTCCCGGCTGACTTGTCTGTATCTGACAGGTTTAGCTTGATGCAAGTTCTGACTGACATATGCGAATTTGGGCCTATTGTACCAAGTTTTCCGATCTTTGCCACCTTTGTCGGGAGGTAGTGGTCATTCTGCCTGGCGTTACCTGCGCCAATCCCATAGTGTATACCAGGGTTGGTCTAGCGGAAACGGGGTGCCACTTGTTCTGCAAAGAGTTGCAGCGCTGCCGTGTCGGGCGCATCGATAAACCAGAAGAGGAAATGGGTAATTCCCAATTCAATATAGGCGGCAATCTGTTGGGTCACTTCGTCGGGCGTACCGATAAGCTGGGTATCGGTCAGGTTGGCGGGGAGTTTGTCGGTTGTACCATTGACAAACGCTTGTAGATCGGGGTTCACGTCGCCACCGGGGACTAGAGCGATCATGGCTTGAAATTGGCGGCGTAACGCTGCATGATCCGGTGCTACTAAAATTTGGATTTCCAGGCTCTTTTCCAACTCGTTGGCACTCCGCCCCACGGCGCGACAAGCGGCATCCAAGGCCGCTAAGCGTTGTTGAAGTTCGGGGCGCGCAACTGGCACCGTATTCCAGCCTTGGCCATAGCGCGCACAGGCATCTAGCAAGGCCGGATGCGCTTCGCCAAACCAAACGGGTGGGTGGGGTTGTTGAACGGTGCGTGGGGTACAAGTCGCTTCGTGTAGTTGATAGCGACCATTGTCAAAGGTGATAGGTTTATCGGCTTGCCACAAGGCTAGGGTCACTTCTAGCCCAGCCACCACTTCAGCAACGCGGTCTTCCATGGTGGCGGGGTAGGGCAAGCCATAGGCGTAGTGCTCCTGGCGTCCGTAGCCGCCATCGATAAAGTAGATAAAGCGACCCCCGCTGATCTGGTCGAGCGTTGCGGTCATCTTGGCCGCGATTGCAGGATGCCGAAAAAAATGGCCTTGGTGAATCATGCCTAACTTGGCTTGGCTGGTAGACCCGGCCAGCGCCGCCAAGGTCGTCCAGCCTTCCATGATTGCATTCTCATGGCCGAGCATCAGGTGATCAGCCACCCAGAGTGAATCATAGCCAAGCCGATCGGCCAGTTGAGCAAGGTACATGGTAGTGGCAACCTCGAGTTTGGCATAGTTGGGGGTGCGAAAGAGGCGTCCGCCGGGATAGGCAAAAATGGGGACACTATAGCCGAATTGAATGGCTGGCATGGCAAGGCTTCTCCTTGGGTCTAGCTGAATTGTCTGGTTGGAAGCGTAGAAGCTATGTACGAACCAATGGGTTGCCATCAAAGTGCTGACAAGTTTTCAAGAGCTGTTAGGTTTGTTCCGGTGCATAGTTCCTACTCCCTACATTCTATGCAATTTTGCGAATTTTTGCCATTTGACAACCGTTTTGCAAAATGGTAGAGTGAACACTCGGTTGATGTCAGTTCAAGTTACTCTCCCAATGCATGCTAATCCGTCGTTGTGAGCCCATTCCTTTCTCCGTTGGGTTCACTAGGCAGAGCTATGTCTAGGCTCATATTGTTTGCATTTATGCTCGACTGTAACTGACTCTCACCCAGTTTCCCATTATTAACTTCTCTCAACTGAACCCATACTTGGCATTATGACAAAGGAGGACCTCCCTGTATGTCGCGCGCGCACCCCAAACATAACTGGTGGTATTTGATCGCCTGTATGACCGTCCTGAGCCTCGTGCTCAGTGCTTGTGCTGTTCCCGGCCAACCCGCCGCCCCAGCCGCCGAAGATGGCCCCATCACCATAACTTGGTTGGATGTCTGTGCTCCCATTACAACCCCGATCACCGACATGTTGGTCAAGGAATTTGAAGCGGCTAACCCCAATGCCAAGGTGGCCATTGAGTGTGCCCAAGGCGACTATGCCGAGGGGATTTATGCCAAAGCCGCGGCGGGTAACCTCCCCGATGTGATGTTCTCGGCGGATCTCTTTACCGTACCCTTTGTGGAAAATGGCGTTTTGCTAAATCTGGAAGATCTCGCCTCGGTCGATGGTAACTTCTCCTTTGATGACATCTATCCCAACATTTTGGGCCTCGGGCAAGTGATCGGCACACCGGGTACCTTTATGATCCCTGCTTCGTGGGATAGTGTGCAGATGTACTATAACAAGGATCTCTTTACCGAAACCGGCGCGCCCTTGCCGACCGATGAGTGGTCTTGGGATGACTTGATCGAAGCCTGTAAGACGATCCAGACGGCCAAACCCGATGTAAACTGTGTTGCCATTGGTGGGGCCAGCGGCTGGGATTGGTGGGCCTATTTCATTCCTTGGGTCGTGGGCTACGGTGGTCAACCCGTGAGTGAAGATTTCAAGACCTCCACCTTCAGCTCGGAAGAGTCGCTGGCTGGCATTCAAGCCT
>JAHBVH010000021.1 GCA_019637645.1 Caldilineaceae bacterium | reverse complement strand
AGCATCTGACATAGTCAGGCCACAGGGAACCACTCTCCCAGGATTTTAATCCATGATCAGAAGGACTTCATTCTGCTCAACCCGTTGGCCTTCTGCAACAGAGATGGTGCGAACTTTGCCAGCACGCAGCGAACGGATCTCATTTTCCATCTTCATGGCCTCGAGGATCACGAGGGGCTGCCCGTCGACAATTTCATCTTCTGGGTTGACTAAAACTTTAACCACCAGCCCAGGAATAGGCGCACGCATCGCCAGCTCACCATGGGGCAAAGCGGGTGCCTTGCGGCCCGTATTGAGTTTGCGCATCCGCTCATCTTCGACTTGAGCCAGAAATTGCTCGCCACGGAAAGTGATGGTGTAGTCAAATCGATTGGGTTCAATGAGCATGTCATAGCTGTGCCCGCCAAAGAGCACGCTATACAGCTCAGGAACGCCACTGCGGCAGAGATCGACAGATACTTGTTCACCATTCACTGTAATCGTATCCTGGTTGATCTCTATTTCATATTCATTGAGGCCAATCCGCGTATAATATTTCACCAGCGTCCTCCTAAGGCGCGCATCCGGCCAGCTGTCTTCCACGCGCTCGTGGAGTTTCCTTTGTTAGGATGATTTGCTTGACCAATGTGAACCGCTTGGCGCCCTTCCTCATGCGCGATAAGAGCAGCGACCACCGCCACAATTCGTTCATGTTCGGACGCCTGTGCGGTTGAGCGGGTCATCTGCCGACGGCTAATAAAGCCCGTGTCAAAGGTTCCCCAAATGAATTCGGTACTATCCATAATCTCTTGGTGGAAGGGAATGGAGGTTTTTAAGCCACCAATGCGATATTCATTGAGCGCACGCCGCATCCGCAAAATCGCTTCGGCGCGATTCTCGCCCCAGGCAATCAGCTTGGCTACCATAGGGTCATAATACAAACTCACTTCGCAACCGCGATATAAAGCACTTTCAACCCGCACACCAGGCCCCGTCGGTTCTTTGAGATAATTGACGACACCTGTGCTAGGCAAGAAATTGTTGAACGGATCTTCGGTTGTAATGCGGCACTCAATGGCCCAGCCTTTTGGGGTGATATCATCTTGGCGATAGCGCATACGGCGTCCGGCCGCAATCGCAATCTGCTCTTTCACAATATCGACACCCGTCACGATTTCGGTGACGGGATGTTCCACTTGGAGCCGCGTATTCATTTCCAAGAAGTAATATTTATTCTCTTTACTATCAAAGAGAAATTCAATGGTGCCCGCATTGACATAATTGACGGACTCGGCGGCGGCCACGGCAATCCGCCCCATTTCCTGGCGCAGCGCTTCGTCGACCGCGACACTGGGTGCTTCTTCGATCAACTTCTGATGCCGCCGCTGGATGCTACACTCGCGCTCACCGAGGTGGATCGTGTTGCCATGACTATCCGCTAGAATTTGGATTTCAATATGCCGCGCATTGGTAATGAGCTTTTCTAAGTAGACTTCATCATTGCCAAAAGCGCCCTTAGCTTCACGCCGGGCCGCGGCAAGGGCACCACTAAATTCAGTGGGCTCATGGACGGCGCGCATGCCTTTACCACCACCGCCAGCACTGGCCTTGATCATCAAGGGGAAGCCGATCTGTTGTGCCGCAGCCAGCAATTCGTCATCATTGAGCCCCTTGGCAGAACCAGGCACCAACGGCACATTTCGCTTGGCTACCGTGGCGCGTGCGGTGGACTTGTCGCCCATCTTTTCAATGGCATCGGGGCTTGGCCCAATAAAGGTGATCCCAGCATCACCACAAGCTGCGGCAAATTCGGCATTTTCGGATAAGAAGCCATAGCCCGGATGGACGGCATCCACACCAGCTTTGCGGGCAATATCAATCATTTTATCAATACGCAAATAGCTTTCACGGCTGGGGGCTGGCCCCAACAAGTAGGCCTCATCGGCATAGCGTACATGCAAAGCCGTGCGATCTGCTTCCGAAAAGACCGCCACCGTTGAAATCCCCCGCTCTTCGCAGGCACGGATCACCCGTACAGCGATCTCACCGCGATTGGCAACCAAGACTTTTCTAAACATACATTTCCTCAGTAGAGCTGATCCGTCGATTCCACATACCACGCGCCTCGTATTTCATCATGGCAGGAATCTGCGGAAAACAAGAAAAAGGCAGCCGAACAACCCAACAAGGATGGCCTCATGCGAGCCGGTTGCGATGGAGGCGACAGCGAATCACAATGCGATCATGGTGGTATGGGGCTGGCATTAACCGATCGGTCTCGTACCATTGCCCAAAGACAGCATCGCCAGGTGTTAAGACCAATCGTTGAATATCCCAGATCGTCACATCAACGGACCGGCCAATGGCAGTATGAAAATCATCTTCCACCAACCCATGAAGGCGACTAACGCCCGCGAGATAACGGGTTTCCCAGGTGCCAAAGGGAAGACGGCCACTTTCGTCAGCCGTACAACTGACGCGCAAGGGAATTTCGCCACATTGGACCAACAAGGTTGCCGTCTCGCTGCCGCCTTCTTTCAAAAGCTCCGCCGCGCTGATTCGACCAGCAAAGGCATAGGTTGCGGGCGCAATGCGCTCAAAGCGGTCAGGCCAAGCCCCTTGTTGCACCGCGAACCAACCACTTGCCGCCGGATCAGGCACCAAAATATCGGTTTCCAAGGTTACCGATAGCGGTTCGCCCTGCTTGAGCCCAGCATAACCCATGAGCTGATATTGATACGCAGGCAGTTCAAATTCAAGTTCCATCATGCTAGACCAACGGCCATCCTCGTGGAGCGCCCACAAAAAGCTTAATGTTCACAGCCGTATAGCAGCGAGCATTAAAGCGGAATATTCCCATGTTTTTTCGGAGGCAGGTTGCCGCGCTTGTTTTGCAACATTTCCAGCGCGTTGATAAGCCGTGGCCGTGTCTCATGGGGCTCGATCACATTGTCAATAAAGCCCGAACCCGCGGCCACATAGGGGTTGGCAAAGCGTTCCCGATATTCATTGACCAACTCATTCTTACGGGCCACTGGATCAGCTGCTTCATTAATTTCACGGCGGAAAATCACATTGACCGCGCCTTCAGGCCCCATCACGGCGATCTCGGCACTCGGCCAAGCCAACACCAGATCGGCCCCGAGATGGCGTGGGTTCATAACACAATAGGCGCCACCATAGGCTTTGCGCACAATGACCGTCACTTTGGGGACCGTCGCTTCAGAGAAGGCGTAGAGCAGTTTCGCACCATGACGGATAATCCCCCCATGTTCTTGGTTCACCCCTGGCATAAAGCCTGGCACATCTTCCAAAACAATCAGAGGAATATTAAAGGCATCACAAAAACGCACAAACCGAGCCGATTTCTGGCTAGCCTCGACATCCAAGACGCCCGCCAACACCGCTGGTTGCTGCGCCACAATCCCGACTGCACGGCCACCCAAATGGGCAAAGCCAACGAGGATATTCATGGCCCAATGCTCATGTACCTCGAAAAATTGGCCGTCATCGACAATATGGCGAATCACCACTTTCATATCATAAGGCCGGTTGGGATTATCGGGCACAATCGTGTCTAATTCAAGGTCCTGCCGCAGTGGATCATCTTGGCCGCTCTTGTTGGGGGTATCTTCCATGTTGTTACTGGGCAGATAATTCATCAAGTTTTGGACAATGAAGATCGCATCTTCTTCATTTTCGGCGGCGAAGTGGGCAACCCCCGACTTGCTGGCGTGGATAAAGGCCCCACCAAGCTCTTCAAAGGTAACTTCTTCTTGGGTCACCGTCTTGACCACATCAGGCCCCGTCACAAACATTTGGCTCGTATCTTTGACCATGACCACAAAGTCGGTCAAGGCAGGGCTATAGACCGCGCCACCAGCACAAGGCCCCATAATGAGACTGATCTGAGGTACCACGCCAGAGGACATCACATTACGGAAAAAGATCTCGGCATAGCCAGCCAGCCCATGGACCCCTTCTTGGATGCGCGCCCCCCCAGAATCGTTGATGCCAATCATGGGTGCGCCGTTTTTCACAGCCATATCCATCACTTTACAGATCTTCATGGCGTGAGTCCAACTCACCGTGCCGCCAAAGACGGTAAAATCTTGCGAATAGAGATAGACAAGCCGCCCATCAATCGTCCCGTAGCCCGTCACAACCCCATCCCCCGGAATCTTTTCTAGGCCAAATTCGTTGGATTTATGGGTGACAAAGACATCGATCTCACGGAAGCTACCCTTGTCCAACAGCAGTTCAATGCGCTCGCGTGCGGTCATCTTGCCGCGTGCATGTTGCCGGGCAATCCGTTCGGCGCCACCGCCCAGCCGGGCCGCGGCCTTGCGGGCATATAAGTCCTGAATTTTGGGGTCTCTTGATTGTTCGCTCAACGAAGCCCTGCTTTCTCATTCATACAGTTCAAGCGGATAATGAAATACAGCAAAATCCTTTAGGTGGCAATGATCATCATCACCAGCCCCAGCTCTTATCTATCCCAGTGGTCCTAGGTGCAACCATGGTACATGCTTCTTCGTCGCCTAGTCGATACCAATCTGCAGGGGAGCCTATCCTTTGGCGGAGTGAGCAGCCATAAAACGCCCCGAAAGAGGCTGAGCGATCCAGGGGGGACCCGCCGTCCGACTCAACCACAGATAGAGGCAAGTCAGGCCAAGGGTAACGGCAATGGTACTCCACTGCATAATCGGCAGAGGGATAAATTGCAATGGCAGCGCAGGATAGAAGCCTAGCCCATAGTCCATAAAATCGCTGAGGGCAAACCAACCAAAGCTAACCAACGCGGCGAACAGAGTGGGGCGGAAATAGGTCAACAGAAAAATTCCTTGGGCCAAGAGGCCAATATGCGTCAACGTCATAAAGACGCTATCAAAAGAAAAGTGAGGTGTACCAAAGAAAAGCGCCGTGTTGCGCCAGTAGACCAGCCAGGCTGTAATTGTCCAGATCCCATATTTGATCTGCCCAAAAGCAATGATGCCTAGCAGCCAAGCTGGCAACCGTTGAAAACAAAGCGCCGCTACCAACAAAGACCAGCTACAAACCGCCAACATGGCCCGTTGGGCCTGCCATGCCGTATTGCCCACCCCATACGTCGAGAGCCAAAGCACTATCAATAACACGGCAGCACCCCAAAGGTAGCGGTGCGCCAGTGTACGCGCCGGCTCTGTCCAAAACCAATGGGCTGTCACCATCAACATCCCCAACCCACCGAGGAGCCCAAAGAGGGGGCAATCGGGAATAAAGAGCCAAGACCAGATCGGCGTGCCTGGCCGCGCCATGACCTCACCATACCAATAGAGCAGTCCACCAAAGTAGGCAACCATATCAATAACGACAATCAGCGTTAAGATGGGCGCAGTGGCTGCCAAGCCTTGCAAGCGGCGCAATTGTAGGAATAGCCAAGTGTTCATCGTTTATCTCATTTTAGCGATCAGCCGTATGGACAGTGAGTCAGTAGACAGTCTTTACTGTTCACTGACTCACTGTTCACTGACTCACTGTTCACTGACTCACTGTTCACTGACTCACTGACTACGATCTCAGTATTTTCCAGTCATATCCTACTACCCGCCCAAAGTGCGTTCGTCATCGGTGGACACCAGACTACGCTGGATCGGCCGGATTGGCACACCACCCACCACCGCACCAGCGGGGACATCCTTATTGACTAAGGACATGGCACTAATCACCGCACCCGCCCCGATCACAATACCGGGGAGAAGTGTGCAATTCGCGCCAATGGTGACGTTCTCCCCGATGTGAACAGGGCCTGTACGCCATTCGTGTAACAAATACTCATGGGCAAGTATGGTCGTATTATAGCCGATAATGGTGTTATCGCCCACACGAATCAATTCTGGAAAAAACAAATCGGGTGTTACATGCCAAGCAAAGCTCACATGGCGGCCAATCTGCATGCCAATCTGGCGATAGAGCCAGCGTTTGAAGGCCAAACTTGGCACATGGCGGGCGAGCATGATCACAAAGCCATTGCGAACGGCCTTGGTAACCGAGACGGTGCGATGCCAAAGGACGAGACTATTGCGCTTGTCGGGTGCCGCGATCGTGGTTAAACGCGCCTGACGATTAACAGGCGTGCTCTCTTCTGCTGGCAAAGACATTCTGCTCACCCACTTAGCATGCTTAAGAGCAATGCGGTGATAGCCCCCATCAGGGTACAGATCCCCAAAAAGAGCACCGAAATCACAATGAGGCCACAGCTAAAGGCAATGTTACTCATGGCGGCGCGCGAACCACTGAGCATGGATAGCCCAGCACCGGTCAGCCCGAGCGTAATACTGGCGAAAAAAGTAGCAATACCTGCGCTTAGCTCGATTTCCAACGCCAGCAATCGATAGGTAATATAGAGGACAATGATTCCGCCAGCAATGGCGCTGGCCGCGCTCAACAAGATGATAGGCAACGAGGGGCTCGTATCGCCATCATCTAGGGGGTCAATGCCATCTGCAGCGATGTCATCTAAAGCGAGCGGCCCTTCGTTTTCGGGTAGTTCAAACATGTCTGGAGAGGGGGCATGATGCGTCACGGCGGCTGTCAAGTTTGCTCATAATGACTGGAATAATACCTATCTATACGCGCAACGAGCAATTGCTCAAGCAAAGCTAAGGTATCGATGGTTTGCCTACCTGTCTCCCCATTGTACCTTATCGATCTGGCAAGGACAAGCGGACACTCTGGGCATTCGGCAAAACGGCTACGCGCTTAACTTCAATCAAAATTTTACCAAACTGTTGGTTCTCTATCATCCGTGTCATGGCAGTGCGAAATTCGGCCATGGGGTAGACGCTATCCACAACCGGCTGCAACTTCCCCCGAAAGACAAAATCCATCACACGCCCATAGTCCGCTTGTGATCCCATGGTACTGCCAATAATGCTGAGATGTTTGCCAAAGAGCAAGTTGACTGGCACCGTCGCCTCATAGCCAGCCGTACCACCCACCGTGACCAAACGTCCACCTGCCCGCAAAGAGCGTAGACTGCTCGGGAAAGTCGCTGCCCCAACATTATCCACAACCAGATCAACACCGCTTTTGCCCGTAGCAAGATAAACGGCTTTGGCCCAATGGGGCTCAGCGCTTCGATCATGGACCCAATCCGCTCCTTCAGCCTGCGCCTGTACCGCTTTGGCCGTGTTGCTGGCAATGACATAGACCGTGGCCCCCATGAGCTTGGCAATCTGCAGCGCTGCCGTATTGACGCCCCCCCCAGCACCGACAATCAAAACCTGCTCACCAGGCCGCAACTGACCAGCCACGATAAGGCTGTGCCACGCCGTCAGATAGACCAAAGAGGCGGCGGCGGCTTGTGGCATTGCATAGCCTGGTGGGATGGCGACCAGATTGCGGGCCGGAATGACGACATAGTCAGCACAAGCGCCCCGCGTATGCTCACCTAAAATATCAAAATGCTCACAGCGTTGCTGTTCCCCACGCACACAGGCTGGACAGCGGCCGCACCAGAGCAAGGGATTGGCAGTCACGCGTTGGCCCACGGCCCACCCTTGCACGCCCTCGCCCACAGCAGCAATTTCACCACTAAAGTCCGCACAGGGAATATGCGGGAAAGCAAGCGTTAGCCCCTTCCAGCCGATCCGCACAAAGTTGTCTAAGCGATTGAGCGCGGCATAGCGAACGCGCACCAAGACCTCATCCGCTTTGGGCGTTGGCACGGGCAGATCGTCAACCAGTTGATAGGCATCTACCGATGGGCTGTGTTCAGTAAAAACAATGGCGCGCATAGCGCACATCCTCTCTGGGCCTTTAGCCGTTCTGGATCTTTACGCTTGGAAGAATGATCAGGGGTGGACATGGCACATGGGGATAGGACAGGCAGACCCCTGTCCTCCTATTGTACCTAATGGCGCGGGAAGGTGCCAAAGCAAAGCTGGGCCATGTGGTGCTCTGTGGAGCGTTTAGCAGGTAGCGCGTTCTCGCGGCTTACGCGCGTCTAAGCCTGATAGGTTTAGACGCGCACTGCAACCAATCTCTAGCCATCGCTAGGGGGCAGACCAACGCCATTTATTATTTGTCAGCGTCGTTGTGATCGGTTGATCCGCGAACGTGAGCGTGAAGGGAAGTGGATGGGTTCCGGCTTGGCGGCGTACCAGCAAGCGATAGGTGTCGGGTGTGAAAGCAGCGGGCAAGCGGTAGCGAAAGGTAACGGTATGTTGTTCGCCAACCGGCAGGATAAAATAGCCAGCAAAATATTGGGTGCGATTCTCTGCCCGCTGGGTCACCACTGAATCTGGCTCGACACCTTCTACGCTTTCTAAGCGGCTGCCGATCGGGGTATATAAGCGGACATAATCATAATAGCAGCGTTCGATGAGAAAGGAATAGTTGTCACCATATTCAGGCGCATTGGTACACGTATAGTTGGGGACGCTGATGGGATGCGTATAAGTGATGGTGGCCGTTGCCAATGCTGGTTGCGTAGGGCCGTCTGGCCAGGTTACTGTATAGCTCAGGCTTCGCCCTAGCACTGCGTCCACTTTATTGAAGCCCATATTGGTATCGACCAACGCCACCAAGTCTGCATCTGGATCGGCATAGAGCCCACCATCCCAGCCCAATACCCGCAGTTGTTGGGCGAGGTAGGGCTCAGTCACCCACACTTGGATCGATCGTTGCTGGAGAGCTTGCTGAAGATTCCAGAGTAGTTTGAAATAGCTGACATCGTCATCTTGGAGACGGGCCCGGGCCGCTTGTACAAGGTCAGTGACAAAATTTTTGCGCTGGCCCCACCACTCATTAAATTCCGTAGAATTGACCTGGAGATCAGTGCCAAGCGGCCTTTCCCACAGTTGGACAACCTGTTCGACAAAAGTGCTACCCGTAATGGGCGCGGCCCCAGGCAACGCTAAGGGACCAATGGCATCGACCACCAGCGCAGCCGCGTCTAAATCGACTGTAATCACACCGGCCACAGGGATTCCCGTCTGTTGCGTATAAAGGCTCTGAATGAGCTTGGCCGTCGTGGGGAGATCGGGCGACCAATTGGCATCACGCAACAGAAGCAACTGGATATTCATATACTCTTGCATGGGCTTTGGTGCGGGGCCGTATGCCAGCGTTTCTTGAAAAAACGCATAACTATCTACAAAGTCAAACTCGGCCAGTTCACCATTTTCCAGGGTCACCTTGCCTACCGCCGAAATAAAACCGCCGGTTGCGCGCAATTCATGGTTATTTTGCACCAACACCAAATAGGTGCGTGGCCCGCTTTCGCCCAATAGATCAGTGAGCACCGGCTGCAGGCGCCAACGGAAACTTTGTACGGTGGGCAGGAGCACATTGGTCACAAGACCTTGCTCGGCGTGGGCCATCTTTTGCTGCGGAGGACATAAAAGTAGCGCTAGGAAGAGTAGGAACATAGTTCCTAGCTTTCCAAAGCGCCACCATTTTTGATAGCCATGGCTATGACAATAATACCAACAGGAGAATAGCAGAAAAGAGAACAAAACAAAGGTCAACGTTGAGAGTTGCGGAGAAAGTCCGGTCATAGCCCAGTTACAAAGCCCTTAATATGCTCCTCGGCCGCGCAATACCACCGTAATGGTACGCCATAGGATCTGTAGATCTAGCCAAAGGGAATAGTTCTGAATATAGTAGAGATCTTGTTGCGTATGCAGGTGCATGAGATTGTCGCTGCGCCCATTGATCTGCCACCACCCGGTGATCCCTTGAGGGACGGCAAAGCGCTTATGTTGCCACGGCTCATATTTGGCAACCAACCAAGGCAATTCGGGGCGAGGGCCGACTAGGCTCATCTCCCCTTTCAGGACCTTGAAGAGTTGCGGCAATTCACCAAGAGTCGTACGGCGGATAAAGAGGTGACAGCCGCACAGGGCAATCCTTGATAGTATAATGTCAAGCAGGCGTTTCACAAAACGTTGAAATAGGTTGTTCCTACCACACATCGCCCACAGTGGCTTTGTCTTAGCATCTTTGCCAGCTAGCGTTGTTCTTGCAAAAGGTTACATACCCGGTTGGATTTGCCACCAAGCAACAAAGCTACCGCGCTGCCCGGCATCATTCCTTAGACATCACTCGGCTCGCATCGCACAATTTCCTTAGATGGGCAGACGCTGAGCTTTGTTGCGCCTGCAAAAAGAGCAGGGTCACCAGGGCAAAAAGCAACCAGGGGATAAAGGCAAGTTTGGTACCCCAGGTCACAGCATCTAAGCAACCATGTACCACCATCGCTACCATAGCCCCCAATGCACCAGCCCCAAGTTGCCAGTGTAGATCATAAGTACGCTGGCGAAGAATGGCCATAAGCATAACAAAAACGTTAATCAGCAGCCCTAAATAAGCAATCAGACCCGGCAAGCCCAAATCTACACCAACTTGTAAAAAAAGGTTATGCGAATGAGGGGCATTCTCAGGCGATAAGAGGAAATATGGATACAAGACTGGTACAACTTTTTGAAATGTACCCATACCAATGCCAGTCAGAGGGAAATCTGTTAGCACAAATAATGCCCGGCTCCATAATTCAATGCGACCATCCAGTCCACCTAAAGGATCAGTAGCAATCAATAAATTAAGCACACGCTCGCTACCTAGCCAGTAGGCACCCGCCAGCACCGCCAGCACAACGAATGAGAGCCCATAGAATAGACGGGGCCAAATTAATACGCATATGACACCACTAGCAATCAGGATTCCTAGATAGCCACCGCGACTTTGCGTGAGGCCGATTACGCCAAAGGTACATAAGAGCCCTATACTTAACATGAATCGTGCCGACCGGCGTAAACTTTGCCCTCTATTGCTGCCGAGGACAAGCGCGACCAACAGCGATGCAGTGATGATTAATGCGCCGGCTAGAATGTTTGGATGCATCGTCTCCCCTAGCCGACTTGCAACGGGCTGCAACAAATTCTGTACTCTCGACACATTAAACAATTTAGTAGGATAATAGGCAAAAATGATCGGCCCCCATAGTGCCAATCCGATGTTCACACTGATGAGCATCCACGCAACCAACTGTGGGCGACGTTGCGCCACCGGCCAATTAATGAGCGCAAAATAGAAGGAAACCCCAAGGCATAGATAGCCCATGTGTTCCCACGCTAGCGTTTTATCTGACGCAGCCCAGAAATTAATTGGCAACCAGGCCAATAAGAACCCAATACACCAGTTAGCTGGGGCACTGATACTTACGTTCTGATAGACGAAGGTACGCAGCAGCCCGCCTAGGAACAAAGCGCCAATTATAAACGGATGCCAAGCGAGGGGAAGGAATCGACCTTGAAATAATACAAATGGGGTCAGTAGGAGGATCCAGAGCGGCTCCCACCACACAAGTCTTTCAAGCACGGAGATACGCGACAAAACTTCTTAACTCCATCCCTATTCTTGATCAAACATAAAGTAGTGGCTATTGTGTGCCCGTTGGGCCAACGGGCACAGGTAACTGCTCTACCACTGGCCACTCACAACTTTACCTCTTCATGGGAGCCATTGTTGAATAATGAGCGTTGGGCCTTTTCCAAAACTTGTACAACGCTTAGCCCGGCATAGCCATCGCTAAGCGGCGCGCGGCCGGTGCGGATTGCCTCCACAAATTCCTCACATTCATTGCGGAGTGGCTCTGTCCAGTAAATTGGATATGCATATTCTACGCCATGTCGATAAGAAAGTTGGAACTGTTCTAATGTATCTGAATAAGGCGGAACATCTACACCCTTATCATAGATAACAACCTTGGCATGCGCGATATCGTCATAAACCAACATTTTTTTGCTGCCGACAATGGTATATCGGCGGATTTTAACTGGATCTAACCAACTCACCCGCACTTCGGCCATAATATTCTGAGGGTAAGATAATGTGATGTACGCGACATCATGAATCCCGCGCTCACGCTGGACGTAAACGCCACCGCGTGCGCTGACAGCGGTCGGCGCGGCGTCCAGAATATAATTCAAAATGGATATATCATGGGGGGCTAGGTCCCAAATCACATTAATATCCGTTTGGAAAAGCCCTAAATTGACACGTGTCGCGTTAATATAATAGATGCTCCCCAATTCGCCCGAAGCAACGATGTTACGTATCACCCGAACAGCAGGGTTATAAACAAAGGTATGCCCAACCATTAGGATGCGATTCATCGCCTTGGCGACTTGAATTAATTCAAGTGCTTCTGCTGATGTAGCCGCTAAAGGTTTCTCAATCAGGACGTGCTTACCAGCCATTAGAACATCCAACCCGATTTTCTTGTGGGTTGACACAGGTGTCGATACGACAACGGCATCGATATCTTGTTCTAGCATATGCCGATAATTTTGTGTCGTCTGAACATGGGGATACAAAGATTTCATATGCTCAAGCCGCTCGTTGCTCAAATCGGCTACCCAAGCTAGCTTGACGCCTGGAAGCTCATGAAAATTACGGGCATGCTTTGGCCCCCAATAGCCGCAGCCAATAACGCCAATTTTTATCACTGCTTGGTTTCCTTTGTATATTCCAAAATCAACCAGCGCCACGGCTGGACAGTAAAGCAAACGGGGTGAGTAATAAGAGCTTGAAATCTAACCAAAGGGATTGCTGCTCAATATAGGTGATATCCATTTGTACCATTTCATCAAAGCTCACTTGATTACGACCATGTACCTGCCATAAACCTGTCATGCCAGGGATTGCCTCAAGGCGCCGTTTATGCCACTCTTGGTACATATCCACTTCATAGGGGATCGGGGGCCGGGGGCCGACTAGACTCATCTCGCCCTGTAGCACATTCAAAAGCTGAGGCAGTTCATCTATGCTGGTCTTCCGAATAAAGCGGCCCACCCTTGTTATTCGTGGGTCGTTTTGCAATTTCAAACTATCCGCTTTTCCATTGACACCCTCTGCCAGAGAAACATTCTCTTTAATTAGACGGGCTAAGTGCTCACGATGTAGCTTGTCATCAGCGTTGACTTTCATCGAACGGAACTTCACCATATCAAACGGTTGGCCATTCTCGCCCATCCGCCTCTGCCGATAAAAAATAGGGCCAGGTGAATCCCATTTGATCAATGCCGCGGTGATGAGCATCAACGGGGCAGCAAGCATCAAGATGATCGTTGCCACGACAACGTCAAATACACGCTTAAAGATACGCCGCCAGCCATAAATTCCAGGTTGGCCTAAGTCAATTATGGGGATATCCCCAAAGCCATACAGAGTCGCACTTGGAAAAGAGAGTGCAAACAGATCAGGCACCACATGAACGCGAATACCAATGCCTTGTAATTTGCGGCAAATATCAACCATACGAATGTGTGCATCAAGTGGCAAGGCAACGACCGCATCCCGGATTACATGTTTTTGGACAATTGCTGGAATTTCTTCTAGCGAACCTAAAACGGGAAGTCCTTTAATAACGGTATTTTGTTTTAATCGATCATCATCGACAAAACCAACGACCATAATTTGTGCAGGGCCATACCGCTTTAATTCGCTTGCAACTCGTTGACCGAGGTGACCTGCTCCTACAATCAGCACGGGATGCACGGTCCGATTGATTTGCTTGGAGTGACGTAATGCCCACCAGATCACTCTAACACTGATCAAAAGGATCATGTCTAGGAAAAAAAACATGACAAAGAGGATGCGTGACGTCTCTTGATAGGTGAAGTATAATAAACCAGCAAAGGTCAAAGTCGCCGCAAGTACGGCCAGAAAAACATTGGCAAGTTCAGCCTTCAACGTCTCGTTATAACGTCCATCATAGACATGAAAAACAAGAAAGAAAAAGGGCCAAATCAAGCTCACTACAGCAAACACTTGTGGGGTAAGCGCATCGGAAGCCAAGTTAACTTCCCAAGTATTGATTGGAATACCTAACATGCGGGTTGCGTCAAAAATAAAGTCAGGCAAGTTTCCAATCCAGACGCGCAAATAAGCGGCTAGAAAAAGTACACTTATGGTACCGAACCAATCAAAGGTAATAAAACCAAGCACACGCCGAGTGCTAAATTGACGCAGCATGTTCGACCTTCCTTAAATAACCGACGATTTCAGTGTTACAGAGATTGACGAACTTGGCGCAATTTGGTTACTACATATTCCACCTGACTATCACTCATATGGGGAAACATTGGCAATGATAATAAGGTATGGGCTACTCGCTCGGTGATTGGCAAATCGCCTGGCTGATAACCTTGATCAGCAAAAGCTTCCTGTAAATGAACCGGGGTTGGATAGTGGAGCCCAGTTGATATGCCAAGCGCCTGAAGCTGTTGTTGGACAAGATCACGCTGGTCAAGAAGAATTACGTATAGATGATAGACATGGTATGTACAATCAGGCGTTCGCGGTATTTGAATGCCATCGATTGGCCCTAAGCACTCATCATAATAGGCCGCAATTTCTCGGCGTCGATGATTCCATCTATCCAAACGAGCTAATTTTATATCTAAAATACCGGCCTGCAGTGCATCTAACCGTGCATTAATGCCATAGCGAGTTTGGTGAATATACTTACGATTCTGACCATGATCGCGTAAGATACGCACTTGGTGGGCAAGGTCTGGGTCATTCGTAACGACGGCCCCAGCCTCCCCCATGGCACCGAGATTTTTGCCTGGATAGAAACTGAAGCAGCCCACATCACCCATACTGCCCGCGCGCATTTGTCTACCGTCGCTGAATTTGTACCATGCACCATGCGCTTGACAAGCATCTTCAACCACCCTAAGATGATAGCGCTCAGCAATCGCTAGAATTGGCTCCATATCGGCAGGAAGGCCATAGAGGTGTACGGGAACAATAGCCACTACCCGTTGATTCGTGCGTTGGTAACGGCAAACATCGTTTTCATCAAGCAGGCACTCAGCTTCCAACCATGCGGCTAAAGCGTGCGGGCTGAGCGTATAGGTCTCTGGATCAATCTCTAGAAAAACTGGCTCGGCACCACATTGGACAATCGCCTCGGCAGTCGCGATAAATGTATGTGAAACAGTCAAAACAAGATCACTGTGCGTAACGCCAATTGCACGCAACGCTAACTGGAGAGCATGTGTCCCATCACTCACCCCAATCGCCTGTGTGACACCGCAATATTGAGCAAAATTCGCCTCAAATTTGGCGAGCAGAGGTCCACCGATGAAGCTAGAAGTATCTACCACATGCGCCATCACAGCATCAATTTCAGACCGTACTTCAAGGTGTTGAGCGCCAAGATCAACAAATGGAACCTGAATGGGATTTAATGTCATATACCTGTTCTCCACGCGTTGCTATACATATTTTTCTTTTTGGGCAGCGACCATTGCTCGAATCTTCTCGACAGGCCATTGCTCAACGAACCCTTTATAAAATATCTCATATTGATCGGCAACCAGGTCCCAGGTGAAGTTCCGTTTGATTTGCACAACGCTCAATTCGGCTAATTTTTCTACCAGCTTTGCGTTGCTATCAAATTCTTGAATGCCCTCGGCTAACTGCGCTGGATTTCCCCAGATGCGACCGCAAATTTCGCCTTCACGCATCTCTAATACTTCGCGGTTAAACGGGGTTTCAAAAGCCAATGCAGGACAGCCAGCGCCCAGTGGTCGTAAGAGCGCCGAGTTTACCCCACCCAAAGTTGCCCCATGTAAATAACCATACGCATTGGCATAAAGCTCGTCCATATGGCTTTGATTAGAAATCAGGCCTAAAAATTTAACCTTATCACCGGCGTTTTGAGTCAGTTCTTGATAAAACTGGCTCCCATAGGCACCGCCACCAGCAATCGCTAACACCTTATTAGAACCTGAGCGCTTAAAGGCCTCCACGATCACATGAATCTGATTGCTTGGCACAATACGCGCTGCCACAAAGTAATACTGCTTCGGTGATAGGCCATATTGCTCAAGAATTTTAGGCTCGCGAGGAGTGACAATCTCGGTCCCGTATTCAATAATCGTTGATCGCCGATTGTAGCGCTCCACATAGATATCGTACATTCCTTGCGCATCTGTAATGATTTCGCGACACATCCCTAATGTAATATATACGGTTGACTTGAAGAAAGTGTGACGCAAAGTTTTCGGCCACTTCGGATTATCCCATTCTTGCCCATTCACGTTGATCACAATATTACGCTTTAGCAACCAAGGTAGGATGCTTTGGTAGGTATTGGTCAAGCATTGAAAGTGAACAACATCAAAATCCTGAGAAATTGAATGTGTCCCTGCTAAAAACCCATGCAACATTTGACCGAATATTTTGTGATCGATTGTAGGCAGGAATACGCGCCGTATCCCTTCATAAACTGGGGCACGATCTTTAAATAGCTGACTACGGCAATAGACAGTATATTGATGCCCGCGCGCCACAAGTCGTTTGCCAACGTTTAGGGCGATTTGTTCAGCACTTGAATATCCGTGAGGGATTCCACGAGCACCGATAAAGGCAATTTTCATTTCTCGATCCTTGACCTATACTCAATCCGTAATTTTGGCTCGCCAGGCAGGGGGCATATTTTTTTCTACTTCGATTCCCTCAAAATTTGTGCTAGCTCGGCTACCACTCTGTTTAACCCAAGCAGCCATTTGCTTAATGCCATCTTCAAGTGAAACATCTTGAATTAAATCACCAAAAACAGCCTGAACTTTGGTATGTAAGGAAAAGGCGTCTACAACTTCTTGCCGTGCCTCTAAATGCAAAATATTGGGCGCGGCATCCATGGCGGCAGCAACAGTCTCCGCAAGTTGCAGAATCGAATAGGTTTGATCAGCCCCAACATTAAATACCTGATTGTAGGCTTGCTCACGCTGAACAGAACGCGCAATGATCGGCGCGACATCCTTGACATGGCTAAAGGCGCGTGTTTGTTTGCCATCACCAAAGACGGTCATCGGTTTGCCTTGTAGAATGTTATTCATAAAGATCCCAATGACATTCCGATACCGATCCCCAATGTTCTGGCGCTCGCCATAGACATTATGCGGTCGAAAAATCATATAATTTAAGCCAAACATTTCATGGCTTTCTTTTAGATCAAGTTCAACCGCGTATTTGGCAATACCATAGGGGTCTTCTGGCAAAGGCGTCGCTTCTTCCACCATAGGCACTTGATTGGTGCCATATACGGCGATTGATGATGTAAAGACAAAACATTTTACTGTTCCAACATTGACAGCAGCATTAATCAGATTAATACTGCCGATTAAGTTATTGGTGTAGTTAAAGCGTTTAATAAAGTGACTAAGCCCCTCAGCCGCATAAGCAGCCAAGTGAAAAACATAATCGAAACGACTTTCCGTAAACAAGCGATCAACCAGCGCATGATCGGTAACGCTACCCTGCACAAAATGGGCAAGTGAATTTACATTTTCGAGAAATCCGCCGCTTAAATCGTCTAACACTGTCACTTGATGACCCATTTGGATCAACTCATCGACAACATGCGAGCCGATAAAACCGGCTCCTCCGGTAACAAGACTTTTCGTCATACCCATCCCCTCTTCACTCTTTATCGATGCGAATATTGGCTTGTACTTTGGTCGTATACATTTTTACGACAAGCCGATTTTCTCATAAATTGCTAACGTTTCACGTGCGGCCCGCTCCCACGAAAATAATTTTGCACGCTGCAGACCACGTTCACGCAACTGGTTTTGTAGTTCAGCATTTTGCAACACTTGTTGCATTGCCCTCATCAGTTCATCTACATTACCTGGTGTAACACACAAGGCAGCATCGCCTGCTACCTCTGGCAACGAAGTAGTATTCGACGTAATGACAGGCGTTCCACAGGCCATAGCCTCCAGAACTGGTAGACCAAATCCTTCAAACGAGGAAACATAAACAAATAGTTTGGCTCCCGTCATTAAAATCGGCAAATCTAGATCTGCAATCACACCTGGAAACAGAACATCCTCAGCCAATCCTGCGGAGTGGACCTTCTCCTGCAGCAACGCGGTACCTGCCCCATGCCGCCCCGCGATGACAAGTTGATCAGTAATTTGGCCCTGGCGGCGCAAAGCGATATATGCATCCAATAAGGAGCCAATATTCTTACGTGGATCCTCTGTGCGCCCCACAAACAGCACATAATCACGCGCAATCCCTACCTTTTCCCGAAGGGATTGTATAGCAGCGCGATCAGAAACCGGTGCAAAGCGCCGATCAATGGCCCCTGGAATGGTCGTAACCCGGTCTTCTCGCACGGCACATTGGGCCATAATATCGCGTCGCGAATATTCAGAAAGGGTGGCAATATGCCGTGCGCGTCGGGCACTCCAGGCCGTCAGCTTGCCAATCGCCTGTTCATAGAAGGCTGGGCCAGATGGCTGTAAATAATATAGATCATGGATGGCTAGTAAAGTTGGTACGCTTATCAGCCAGGGCAAGATGAATTGCAAATGGACAATATCGAGCTGATCTTGCGCAATGGCCTTCGGCAAAGAGATAAAATTGCGGATTAATCCACGACCAGATAAAACATGGCGCACTTGCACGCGTGGGTTATTCACAAACTGTTGATAATAAGGATGATCCCCAACCGCATATAACACATACTCATGTTGCTGACCGACCGCAACCAGGGCGCGTACTAATTCTGCGGTATAGGTACGATTCCCCGTGGCATGTGCGCTAGTAATAAAGTGAGTGTCTATCCCAATACGCATGAGCTTATACTTCATTCTGCGCCCATACCGGCGCTTTTATTAGAAGGCCAACCATGGCCCAAAAGAGCAGATTGGCGGGCGGAAATGCCAAAATTGGGGAGTTAGATATACCAGCCACAAAGACCACGATCAGCAAGGCCAAGCACCCATGAGCAATGATTCGCCAATCCCGGTTACGCAGGCGATTGCGCCAGTACCAGCCCCACCCTATCGGGATCCAAAAGAGGGACGCATAAAGGATAAAACCGGGCAGGCCGATCTGTACCATCAACCATTGGAACCAATTATCTCCACTAAAAAATACGCCGCGGCTGGTAAAATAGCCATCAACACGGGCATAATGATTCAGTTCTGGATTCGTCTGGCCACCATAGGTGCTGTTGAGATATAAGCCAAATCCCAAAGGATAATCAATGATTGCATGGATGCCACTTACCAACCCTTCTAGCCGATAGGCAAATGAACCGCCTGCGGTTGATGAGCCCTGCCGAACATCAAAAATGCCCACTAGCCGATTACGCAGTGGGGAATAGGCCACAACGGTGATGAGTAGAATAAAAAAGAGAGCAATACCAATCTGCCAAAAGCGCTTGCTCGAAGCAATGCGGAGAAGAGATACGAAGCGACCGCCATGTTGCAAAATGGTGAGCATAGAGAGGGTTAGTAGACAGGTCAGCAGATTCGTCAGATTAAAAGTTACCGTCATGCCCGCCCACATCAGCGCCATGCTAGGCCAATAGAAAGAGCCTTTCACGCGGTTCCGCAGCTTCTGGATCTGTAAAGCGAGGATCGATAAGACGAGAAAGCCAGAAAAGGCATGATGTGTATCAAAAAAGGAGAAGACACGTAAACCTTTTTCTAGATCAAGAAATCCAGTTTCTGGGTTATCCGCAGGCAAAAAAGCCATACTAGCCAACAGTGTATCCGACGATATACCTAACATTGACAAGCGCGCTGGGCCCAACACACGCTGAACGATTCCAAAACAAGCGGCCACAATCCCCGCCCAGATCAAGAGCTGAAGCCAGCGATCAATTTGAGTAGGTTTTGCCCGCAGGTAGACCAAAAAGGCTAAGGACATATTGACGATACCAAACTGTTGAATTGTCCCAATCGGGCTATAGTTCCCATTAGCTAAATAAGCCTCTACCATTAAAAAGGTGGCTACTATGCCAAAGAGGAACCAAGTGACCAGCCAGAGCCGCATAGCGATATTCATCTTTACGCGCGTGCCTTGCAGCACTCTAGCCACATACCCGAGCAGCATTAACCCCAATAGACCATATTTTGCCCCCCCCCATATAGACTGCGGGATCGACTCACCCAAGAGCTTCGCGCCGTAGCCTTGGAAATAGCCGATTAAAAATAGCCCGAGCAATAAGATCTCAAAATCACGACCACTACCCAACAGGACGAACCAAAGCCCCGCTCCGGCAACAATCCCGATACCGAGTAGGAGTAAGGTTATGGGGAAACGCGACAAAATAAGGGTTAGCAAGCTGGCCAAAGCACAAAAAGCTACTGCAAAAAAAATTCGTTTGGGCCAAACGAAATCGGTTGTCAAAGCTTGTTCACTTTTCACGGTTCAAGTCCTTCCAACCTTTGCAGAGCATGCTGTGCGGCTAAGCGGCTACTATCATCAAAAGCTAGTAGCTGTGCGTGACGAAAGTAAAAAGTCGCTTTTGGCAGATCCCAGCTTGTGGCAGGCAACCAAGCTGAGTAGGCATACCCTAGATTAAGCGCACACGAGAAAGCATATCGATCCGCTTGACGCGGCGTTGCTACGCATGTCTCATACGCCACAATAGCATCGTCAAAGTGATTTAGCTGCCACTCACTCCAGGCCAACAGGTAATACTGATGGCTATCTTCTGGCTGCAATGTAACAGCTTTTAGAATCTGAGCAACTTCCGCAAAGTAGGCAAGGCGAGCAGCGGGATCAGTGCCACTCGCGGCTTCGGCACGCTGAAAGAGCACAGCCGCTAATTTGCCTGCAATGATGCGCTCTGGGGAAATTTCAAAGGCTTGACGATACGCATCTAAGGCAGTCTCAATTTGCCGATTGGCGATACACACATCCCCCCAAGCTTGGTATGCGTCAGCTTTGCTGCTCAAGGTTGTAGCTAAAGTTAAAAGCATCTGGGTCTGGGTTAAACACCACTGATGCAGCGCGGCAATTTGCACCAACCGGCGCAAGGCCAGCTTTGGCTCACCCCCCATGTCGCGATACTTTTGATACATTGCTCGCGCGCTATCCCCCGCCTGATAAGCACTATAGATCTCTGCTTTCCACATATAATCTGCCATCACGCGCGGGGACACCCAGCCATCGCGCGGCAGGTCAGTACGCCAGTCTGATGATAAATCAGAACGAAAAATTGCCCGCGATGTTACGATATGCAACAAATTTGTCGTTATTGCGTCGCGCCCGGTTGTCAATAAAAGTGTAGCGATAACCATGGTTACGCCCACGCCTAGCCAAAATCGTTGTCCCATCAGCAACTTAGCCTATAGTTCATCGCCGATACGCCCGATAGCACTGTTCAAGTTCTGCGGTCATTCGCCGTGCATCAAAGTGATCGGCAACATAACGGCGTGCCTCAGTGCTTCTTTGTTTGCCATAGGTTTGCCAGAGCGCCAACACAGCGTGTGCGAATGCTTGTATATCACCTGGGGGAACGAGCCGCGCCGCAGGGCAGCCCGCCAGGACCTCAGCCAGTCCTGGGACACCAAAAGCGACAACGCGGGTGCTCATTGCCAATGCTTCTACCGCGACCAGCCCAAATGCCTCCATGCGCGAGGGCATCACCAGCAGATCCATTTGCTGCAATAAGGCTGGCACGTCGCTCCGCCGACCGAGAAAGGCGATCAAATCAGCTACGCCTAACTGGGCGCTCAACTCTTTTACAGACTCCAGATCGGGACCATCGCCGATAACTAGAATCCGAAATTCAGAAAAGCCTAGTTGGAGGAGCGTCTGGGCAAGCTGTGGTAAATAATCGGTGCCTTTGTCGTAGTTTTGGACGCGCCCAACATAACCAATCCGCAAGGTAGCTGGCTCGTTCCCAACTTCCGCTATCCCATCTATCTGGAATTTCTGTAGATCAATGCCCAGATGAATCACTTGAACACGCGCCGGCGGCAGGTGATGAGTGGTGCGTACTAATTGTCCATTAGCCACAGAATTGACAACCACACGCGTGGTCAAGAGGTGATATTCAAGCGCATTCAACCAGTTTAGCCAAGCCTTGTGCTTGCGCCGATTGATCTCGATCTCTCCATGCTCGAAGCCAAGTAGGGTTGCCTTCGTCCCATAGCGCAGAAGGGGTCTTACCAGGGGCGGTACGCCATGCTCATGAATGATATCTGGATCAAAAGCACGCACCAGTTTTAGTAAAGACCAACGCATTGCGAGATCATAGCCATTCGATGCCGGGATTATCTCCACCACATAACCCAGCGCGCGCAGTTCTTCTGCATAAGGTCCACCACGCTGCAAAAAGAAGAAGCGGAGATCAAATTTTTCACGATCGATGTAAGCCGCCAAGTCGCGCAACATACGCTCTGGACCACCATTGATTTCTGCCCAACGTACTTGCGCGATCTTGATCCTGGTAGCTGCAGTTTTTGTGGATAGGCCTGTCATTGTCTATTATGCCGCCAGCGATTGAGCGCAATAAGTCTTTTAATGCTCGACTGTCCCAAGAATGTAGTCAGCAAGAATGGATAGGCCTGGAATTGAGTGGGAGAAGAGCGGATCGCTTGCGCGAACATCTTTCTCGCCTCAGCGCTCTTCCCTTGACCAATCAAAGAGCGACCGGTACGTATATATTGTGCAGTAAACGCCGCTTGTCGTACAGGTCCATAGACTGCAGGTGCATATAAGAGCGCTTGTTCAAGTACTTGGACTTGGCTTTGGTGCAACTTAAGCACATCTTCTTGCTGCGAAGCACTACCAGCATGGACACGGTAACGAGCCAACGCCTGGGATAAATAAACAACTGAATAGCAGGCCGCAATTCTTAGCCACATTTCCCAATCTGACCGCATACGTAAAATATTCGATTCATTAAAATATCCAACACGCTCAAATACATCGCGTCGAATCAGTGGTGATGGACAAGCAATGAAATCATCTAGCAACAACTTTGGCGCAATAGAGCCTTGATATGGATAGTGTTGTTGGCTATATAATCCTATCACTTTGCCGGTTGCACCATCAAAAAGCTCGGCGTCGCAATATACCCAGGCGGCTTGACTCTGTTCCAGCGCGGCGACCTGATGTGCGAGTTTGAGTGGTTGCCACAGATCATCTGAATCCAGGCAAGCAATATACTTGCCTTTTGCAGCTCGAATCCCCCAATTGCGTGCCGATGCTTCGCCACCATTTGCTTTGCGTATGTATTGAACAGAGCCATTATCATACTCTCCAACAACTTGCTCTGTATTATCGGTTGAGCCATCATCGACCACAATAAGTTCTATTTGTGGATAGGTCTGAGCGAGAACACTGTCCAGTGTCTTTTGAATGAGGTCGGCGCGATTATAAGTAGGAATGATTACACTGACCAGTGGCATTTAACTATCCTTTAGACCGATTTTTTGAAATAAAGTTTCAAAGCGGTGATGGTACGTATGCTCATGCAATGCGCGCGCATGACCGGCCTGCCTTACCTTTTCAGCTTCTGTAGGGTGCGCTAAATAGTAGCGTACCTTATCCAGCATTTCATACGGGCTGCGATAAGTGATAACTTCGCGCTCGGGTTCAAACATCTCGGCCAATTCGTCCATATAACCGGTACAATATAAGGCACCGCACATGGGAGCCTCGAATTCGCGTAAATGTAAATGCTGAGTAACTGGACGGCTAGCATCATGTTGATCATAGACTTCAAGAAAGCCCACACTAATTTGGCTACGGCTGTAAAGCGCGACTAGCTCTTCGTCTGAAACGGGCGGATGCAGATTGCGCGAAAATTGAGAGCGCAGATACAATCGCTGGTCATGCTCCGCTAAGGCCGCCGATGCTCGATAACAAGCCTGTGGTGAAACAGGAATAAGGGCCTGCAAAAGTAATTTATATCGCTTCAAGAAAGCCGTCTGTCTTCCAACCCACCCTGGACCATACGCATGGACATCAATATTGTTCTCCAGGAGATGAGCTATATACTGTGCGCGTAACGCATAATTTGCGCCAACAAACGAAACAGCAACCGAACGGTCTTCATTCTGTGGCTTAAAATACCGCGGGTTAGACGCCATCGGCCACCAAAGCGGATTAGCAGCAATCGACAGAAATTTTTCGCGTGCCGCTTTCTCCGCATGCAGATTAAAGTCAAAGTGCGGCGAAAGTTCATCAACTAAGTCAAATTGATGCGCATTATTGCAAGAGAAGTTACACGTTGGCACGCCATATTTACGAATTTCATCAATGACGCCGACATCAATCATACCATCCATCAAATAAGCGAAAACAAGGTCGATTGGAGCCTTTGCCTGTTCAGCCTGAAAAGCTCCAAGCAATTTTTGGCTAAAGCGCGCCCGGGCCTCGCTGTTGTGCGATTGCATCGCCTGCCGCCCTTCTTCGGCTGCGAACAAGATCACATCATGCCCCATCTCTACCAATGGCTCATAAAGATTACGGTACCATGTGCGATTACTGGGCAAGAGAAGATTGGTCGACGATTCGATAATCTCAAAAATCCGCATCGCGTTATTCTGTCCTCAGATGAATCCTAATCACATCATCCAGCACGCTAACAACATAATTAGGGGACTGAGAAAGTACGTAATCTGTTAAATCTTGCAAGGCTGGATAACCATCCTGCCCCATAAATTCACGAGCATCATCAATTAAAATAACGTGTCCAGTTAGAGAATGCTCAAAAATCTGTTGTAACTCTGACATAATTGGCGTATCTAAACTGCCCTTTGCCGTGATTCCGCCACTGTAATGAGCATCAAGCCAAAACAAACTGGGGCTATCAATCTGCGCTAGAATCTTGGGAAGTACATCACTACTGTCGCCTTGAAACAGTACGATATGGGGTAAATGAGCAAAACGTTTTTGAGCGCGTTCATACAATTCAAGATCAAGTTCAATCGAAAAGATGCGGGAAAAGCTACTCTTAGTTGCCTCGATCATTGTTCCAAGGTAAGTCCCAGTTTCAATTAAGGTTCTTACTGAAAATTGTTCTGCATACGCTTTAACCGTTTTCTGCTTTACCAAATGCGGCACAGGAACAGGTTTGCCAGCTAACTCCCATTTCAATAATTCTATATATTGACGAGGAGGACTGTATCGGTCAAAAACAAATGAAGATTTGATAATTCGCTTTATAGGTCGGATCATTTGCTCACCTTATAATAGAGTTACTCCCTAATAAAAATTCACCAAAAAAGAGACTTTTTGGGTTACTCTAGGCAAAAATTAATTAGAGAACAACGCTAATACCTATTTAATTACGAGACTTGCTCCTAAATAACTTTTTTCCCGGATAGGCATAATAATTTGCCTGCTAGTCAAGTTCTATAGAGAAATATTTGTTAATTCCTAAGCTTCCAGTTCTCCCAAACAAACAAATATTGATACGTAAGCTCGTGCGTACTTGCAAGGCTTTGCTGAATATTGAGCATTCTAGTCTCAGCATTGGGGACAAAGTCATGAAATTGAATCTGAAGATTCTGAATATTTTGCACAAAGCCGGAATCAATCAAATGTTCGAGCAAATCATATTCCCCACCTTCAATATTAATCTTCATTAAATCAATTTTTTTTATCCCATTTCGCTCAATAAAATCCATTGCCTTGATTAATTGAATTTGCTCAAGAACTGAACCCTGTGTAAAAACAGAGGAACCATCGTTGCTCAACGTAATAGGTACGGATGCATTTTTATCTGCCAAACCAGCTTTATGTACAATTATTTTTTTATTTTCTTTAAACCGGTATTCGATCTGCTCCGCAAATTTATGTACAGGTTCAAAGATATAGATGAAGCAGCAATATCTTGCAAAGATGTCGCTTGCCCACTGCCCTTCGTATCCGCCTACATCAAAAACAAGCGAATTTTCACCCAAAGCGTAATCAAGGCGTAATACTTTATCACCCTGATCATGAAACCAGGGTACCACCCTTCTATGTTGGACAGGATCATACAAATTTAAACCTACACGCTCAAGCAAATGGCTGGCTTTTATCAAAGACAGACCAAGTTTCTTAAGAGCTGGCACACAAAAATTATCCCAAAATCTATTTGCCATTTTCTGCCCTTAGTAAAATAGGAGTTACGCAGTTGGGCCAGGCCTGACCGGTTTGGCAAACCGGTCAGGTCTCTAGTCACGCTGTTCAAGTGCGTAACTTCTATAAAATTAAATCTTTTGTACTTGCAGAAATAAAGCTCAGCTAATTGACTGTATGCAGACTAGAGTTGTTCCTTTATAAAATTCGTACAGCAAGCTAGCTAATTTGCCTACTCTGGAGCAAGATTAATTAGGCACAACTCTATTGTCTAAGTGAGCGAGAATTGCACGGGCACGTTCGGTATAAGTGTGTTTCGTTAACACAGCTTGTTGACCTCTTTGTCTGTATTGATAATTGAAATCTTCATCATGCAAAACTTGTTGCACCATGGCATGGTATTCATCTAGTCCAGCTGGCACGAGTAGTTCATCTTCATCGAACCACTCTCGATAAGCAATAATAGCGTCAGTAATTGTCATACCCCCACTGCCCAAAACTTTAAAAACTCTTTCATTCAAATCAATTCCCATACGTTCTACATGGGGTTCATTGATGGTAGGTGAAAGATGCGCTTGTCGGTATAACGATGGCTCTTTTGCTTCTGGTAATCGTCCACCATAGCCAGCATAGGGCCATGCCGAATAACCAAACACAGTGAGCCGGTCTTGGTAAGGTTTTAAATAGCGATCAAATTGCTGCGCTTTATAAGGCCAATATCCGCCAACAAAAGCCATTTCTACACTGGAAAATTCCGGCCATGTAGTTGTATCACTTCGATAAATGGCTGTATCGCAGGCTAATGGCAGAGAAATTAAATGTACGCCCGCACGAGCCCAAAGATCATAATACTCAAAGCTACATTGGGGTGAGATCGTAAAAACGAACGCCGGTTCAGATGATAGAATTTTATGGTTAAGTTCTTTCGGCCACGAATTATTGGGTAAGTTATTCCGTTGATAAAACTTACCCTCATCGTTGAACCAGGTGCTAACCCATACAATATGCTTATACCGCTTCAATGCGGCAAGGTTAGCACGATTCAGAAAGGTATAGTCCCACCCACTAATCCAGCAGATTGGGTTGGAAAGCTCTGGCAAGCGCTTTTCAAGCTCAAAAACGCTCAGCAGCAAATAAGGGATGCCGATCTGCTCAAAACCTCGGCAAATGCCCATTCGTGCCGTTGTGCTAGCATTCGGCAAGGTTTGATCAAATTCGCTGCCACAGATCACAACGAAGGTACGCGATGCTTCATAGGGATTGAGCAAACCCTGAGCTTGAGAAATGATAGGATGGGGGTAAAAACCTAATCGTCGTTTCGCCTTGTTCAAAAGATTAAGCATTAAGTAGGTTCACTTTAATAATAGCTTGTTCTGTTTACCAAAGACCGCATCCATCTGTTCTAATCTGCGCCCATGATTAGCCCATCGGCTATAGCTTAAGTCGTACAGGGCGATCAAATCAAAGCCATAGGTGTGCATTAGGTTTACAGCTTGAAGCCACTCATCCGAACCAAGGCCATGGCGCACAAATGATAATTCCATCAGCACCATATCAACCTGGGACTTAAATGTTTCGGCTCCCCCTAACAACACTTGCCGTTCAAATCCTTCTACGTCAATTTTCACAAGATCAATATGTTCAATCTTGTGTTCACGTACAAATTCATCCAGTGTAGTCAGTCGAACTGCCTCGTGCCTTAGCGTCTGAATTTGAGGATGAATATCGGAATAATCCGGATTCATATCAACTAATGAATTGGCGCCATGAAACGAAGTAATATTAAGCAATGCTGTCTGATTACTTGAAGAAAATCCAAGTTGATGTAAATGAGCTCGTTGCCCCTTATCCCCCACGTTTTCCTGTAGTTTTTGGAATGTGGCAGCACTCGGTTCAAAGCCATAGACAGTTGCGGTAGGAAAAAACTCCAGAAAAGTATTAACCGTATCACCGATATTCGCCCCAATATCAAAGACCGTGTGCGGTGTAAAAGCTAAATTACTTAAAACCCAGCCAAGGCTAGGACTCGAGCGTGCACGATAGATTCGACGATATACCTGACGAATCCAGCTTGGTGAAATACGTTTTAAACTATTACGAAAATTAGCCATCAGTTGAGCCTACATACGGAGTAATTGTGTTGAGTGCTATTTTTGAATCTGGAAATAACCAAGGACGCGCCAAAATATACTGGCTTACTAAAAGATATAGACCACCTACACCAAGACCTATTATTGATTGCAGCAAAGTAGGGGTCGACAAAGCTCGATGAAACACTTCCAGGGCGATTGCAAGAGGCAATGAAGCGAGTACAGCTTGTGTAATTCTGCGCCACGGCACCCGCAAGGCAAAAGTGCGTTTCAATTTACGTGCCAAGAGAAATGCTGTCACAATCATTCCCATCGAGAGCGCAATTGCCGCGCCTAAAAGCGGCTGTCTAGGTACAAAAATTAGCAGTCCAATAACCGCAACCAATGCACCGATAATATTGGGCCCAATCGCCGATTTGGTATCTAAAGATGCATAGACTAAAGACATATAGGTTGCATATATCATTAATGATGCCTGAACCACAGCACCCCCAAATGCTAACCAACTCACATGCTGAAATGCTGGGCCAACAAGTAATCTTGCTAGAAAAGGGCTGCCAAATGCAACATAAACAGCAATTAGGATAATAGCAGGAAAATAAGAGTCGGCATAGCGATTCCATGCTTCCGCTCTCTGCACATTGCTGCTGTGAGCAATATCTCGGTAGAAAATCGGACGATAGTATTCAGTGAACAATGTATCGAACATAACCATTGGCGACATCGCAATGGCCATCCCTGTTGCCAGCAAACCTACCGTTGCTTCATCGGTTAGGCCAACAAGAATAAAACGAAAACCGCTATTCTGAAGCCAATAAAAAGCCGTTGCTATCATTAAAGGCCACGAGAAACGAAAGACCGAAGCTAGGTCAAAACCAATTACACTGCCTGAACCAGCAGACTCATTGGGGGAAGAGTTTGCTACTTTATAGAGCAGCAAGCCTGCCCCAATCATGACAATAGTTTGTCCGAGGATTAGCCCCGTCATCCAATATTCGGCCTGCGCCCTAAAGACTAAGGCAAGTGCGAGTGCAAAGCCTAAACCTAACCAGCTATTCAAATTAGAAAATAATACAAACCACCCACGAAATCCTAGTGTATTGATAAGCGTAATAAAAGTCGTGTTAAGCGCGCCAAAGAGTAAGGTAGCGATCACGAGCCATAGTAACCAGGACAGTTGAATCGGCGTCCCAATCCCCATAGTTAAATGAATTATCAATAGAACCAGCAATTCTATGACACCAACACCGGCCAAAAAGAGGGCATAACGCCCTACAGAACGGAGTAATTTACCTTCATCATTCCACTCTAGGGCTTGTCTAAATACGTAATTACCTACCGGACTAATCAGTAGGAGCCCAAACCAAGAAGTGATACCAAGAATTAAATTCATACGACCAACCTGCGTTGGCCCCAATAATGTTGTAGTTAGGCGAACCGACAGAAGGGCAAAGGCAATCTGAAGAATGCGACCTATCATGATAATGACAAAGTCTCTTTTATTTTTATTCAAGATCTATTCTCCTGAAAGAGACACTTATTTGCCTATCAGCCGACGATAAAATCTACAGTTTACGACACGACTAATGCAGCGAACATTTACTTTTTACCAGTCAACCAAAGATATCACTCGCATACACCCAGATCATTGATTGGCAAAAAGTAAGCAGCTAAGCTACTAGATGCCCATAGCTAGTAGACAAGTCTAGTTAAAAATTACACGTTGGCGAGAGCGACTATAGAACTCTGGAAATAACCATGAAACCAATTTAATGGCGTAGATTTCACTTTTTCTACAAGCGGGGAGCTGCTCTCAGAAAAGAGAAATTACACCATTGGCATCAAAAAGTTTTTATATAGTCGATTTGATTTTTGGAGTTTAGGCAACAGAGCGATACCAGTCAATAGTCTTACGCAGTCCATCCTCAAATGAGGTGTGAGAACGAAAACCAAAGGCCTGTTCGGCTCTAGTTACATCTAATTTGCGGCGGGGTTGACCATTCGGCTTGCTGGTATCCCAAATGATCTCGCCAGAAAAGCCGGTAAACGTAGCAATCATCTCGGTAAGTGCCTTAATACTGATCTCATAACTACTGCCTAGGTTAACCGGGGCGCTGTCATTATAACGTTCAGCGGAGAGCAAAATGCCTTCGGCCGCATCCTCAACATAAAGAAACTCACGCGTAGGAGACCCATCACCCCAGGCAACGATCTGAGCATCACCGCGCGCTTGGGCTTCTACACACTTACGAATCAATGCCGGAATAACATGCGAAGTTTCTAAATCAAAATTATCACGCGGTCCGTAGAGGTTGACAGGCAATAAGAAGATTGAATTATAGCCATATTGCTGGCGGTATGTTTCACTTTGGATCAGCATCATCTTCTTGGCTAAGCCATAAGGAGCATTGGTCTCTTCTGGATAGCCGCTCCACAAATCTTCTTCCTTAAAAGGAATCGGTGCAAATTTAGGATAAGCACAAATTGTCCCTAGTGCCACAAATTTCGCAACACCAGCTTGCCAGCTTTCATGAATCAGCTGAGTTCCCATCATTAAGTTATCGTAGAAAAACTCAGCAGGACGCGCCCGATTGGCACCAATACCGCCCACGTTTGCCGCCAAATGAATGATCATATCCACGGGTCTGCCCTGTACATCAGTTGTATCCTGTAGCAACTGGCGTATTGCTACAATATCGCGCAGATCATACTCACTACGCCGTGGCGTGATAATTTCTGCGGCATTGCGTCCATTTAATTTGTCGACAACCACAGAACCAAGAAAGCCATTACCACCAGTTACGATCACGCGCTTATCCTGCCAGAAGGGCTTGCTATCGGGCCAATATACATAGGGAGTAGTTTCTAGATACACTATTGTGCCTTTATATTTTCACGGTAGAGTCGTTCCCGAATAACGCTTCACCAGTGACGGCAAAGTCTTTTGTCCTCTCGAGAAATTTTAATCAGGAACAACGCTACATCATTCAGAACTGCTTGGCAATAGGAAGCATAAAGATTCCTACCTGAAGGGGCGAAGCTGTACGCAATAGCTTTGTTCTTTGCCTCAGCCAGAAACTCAGCTTATCTTTATAAGATATAGACTATGCCTTCCTTATGCCCCTGATATTGCCTGACGATTAAACAGAAACGGAGGTTTATCCAAATAATTAGCCAAAAAAGCATAGAATATGGCCCCCATTAATCCGAGTGCCCCGCTTGCAACTACAGCTAATATCAAACTTATCTTCGCGACTTCCTCGACCGGCGGCACAGCCGGTGCACCAAACCGCACCTCACTACTAGCTGCCGCACGGGTCAGGTTTAATTCGGCGACTTTGCTACTGAGAGTTTTATAGGTTTCCCAGGTCAGCTCACGCTGTTGGGTAAGCTGCAATTGTTTGGCGGTTTCGGTCTCGAGTTGCGCTTTGCTGATACGCAGACTGTCAAGAGCACCGGCAATGGTTGATGTTACACTTTGGGTTGCATCTAACTGTGCACTACCAGCAATCACTTGGGCATTCAGGGTGGCCAAACGCTGCTCAAGGGACTGCCACAACCCCGCCAAGTCAGCGAGCATCGCCTGTTGATTCACTTCTGGTAAATCATTGATCCCTAGCTGTAAATTCTCCGGAGCCATGCCATAAATACTTAGCTTGAGAACTTGAATCGCGACCATATTGCTACGGACAGCACCTTCACCCCCCTGCTCGACTTGGGTTCGTAAGGCCTGTACCGTATTAAGCTGCTCCTGAGTCAACTGCCACTGCCGTAAATAGGCTTGTTGTAGCGCAACTTCCTGGTTAACGCGCTGCTGTAACACAGTAACTAAGCTCGACAGCTCATCGATCCGATTAGTAGCAATAAAAGCTTCTAAATTTGCTTGGCTAGTTAAGTATTGCTCTTGTGCATTGGCTAGTTCCGCCTCAATCGAGGTAAGCACTTCGTTCGGCACCTGACCATAGATCGTATTGACTTCACCTACATAAATACGTGCCCAAGCATTAGCAATCACCGCCGCCTTTTCAGCGTTATCGGCAGTGACCTTGATGCGAATCAAGTCACTAACGCTACCAACGCTGTTGACAGTGGCTAGCTCAGCTTCGACCATTTCTAGCAACGTAGCGGGATTTTTCTCTTCAACACTCAGGGTATCACCCAATTGCGTGATCACCGCTTGGGCAATAGCACCTGTTGCCACTAAACCCAGCAAGGCGCTACGCCGCGCGCTAATGCTAGTCGTATCTGTGCCTAATTCTTCTGCGTTCGTGCGAAAACGCTCATCAAAGGTTACATCGCTAATGGTTCGGACAATAGCGACGTCGGCGCTCGCTTGATATTGGGGGGATAGGGTTAGGCGGAGGAGTAGGATGCTAACAGCGGTCAGCACCATGACACCGAGGGTAATGACGACAATTTCACGCCACCAGCGAATCAACACATCCACATATTGGCGCAGATCAATCTCATCTTCGGCAGCCCAAGTATCCGGTGCTGGTACACGTTCTTGTTGAACAGTCATGAACCCATTTCCTTCATCGTTGTCACCATCCTTGTTGATACGCTCCAAGCAGCAGCTTTGATACGCCCAAATCAGCAGTAACTTAGACTCTTCGTCAGCTATCTTTTCTTTCAACCGCCAAGCATACACAATTTCTCAGTAGTCCGTCAACTTTTTCACAAAGCAATCCAAAAGAAAAAGCTGTGCTCTATTGGCACAGCTTTTTGTTAAGATCATTAAGATCATTGGCAATCACACTAGATGAACGCGCTTGTGACGGATAGCCAGTGGTGTGATTTTGCTGGTTCGATAGAGCCCAAGCCTACCCCATCACATGGCGTGTATCCACCACGAGCGTGGCCTTACGTGCGACATCGTCCCAACGGTAGGCGTCGTGATCGGTGGTAATGACCACACAATCAACCATGCGCAGCGCCACATCTAGATCAGTGACACTCACCATCTCCATGCCTTCATGGTGGAAGGAGGGCACATGCGGATCGTGGTAGTAGACATGGGCGCCTTTTTCTTCGAGCAAGTGAATAATGTCCAATGCGGGCGATTCGCGCATATCATCGACATTCTTTTTATAGGCAACCCCCATCACCAGGATACGACTTCCTTTGACCGCCCGCCCAGCATCGTTGAGCGCATCCTGCACTTTCTGCACCCAATAGCGGGGCATGGCGGTGTTAATTTCGCTCGCCAGTTCGATAAAGCGCGCATTGTAGGCTAGCGTACGCAGCTTCCACGAGAGATATAGGGGATCAATCGGGATACAGTGGCCGCCCAAGCCTGGGCCAGGGGTAAATTTCATAAAGCCAAAGGGCTTAGTCGCCGCGGCATTGAGTACTTCCCAGGCATCCAGGCCCAACTTATCACACATGAGCAGCAATTCATTCGCCAATCCAATATTGACCGAACGGAAGGTATTTTCAAAGAGCTTGACCATCTCGGCCGCGTCCGGCGACGATACCGGGACTAAGGTTTCAATCGCCTGCCCATAGTAGGCTGTAACGACCTCCGTGCAGGCCGGTGTCACACCACCAATGACCTTGGGCGTATTGTGCGTCATCCAATCGGTGCGGCCAGGGTCAATGCGCTCGGGAGAAAAGGCCAGAAAGAAATCTTCGCCCACATGCAGAGACGGTTGGGCTTCGCTCAGGCGGGGCAGCAATACTTCGGTGGTTGTGCCTGGATAGGTGGTCGATTCCAGCACAATGACCATGCCAGGATGAAGGTAGCGCGCAATTTGCTCGGTGGCCGAGGCAATGAAGGAAATGTCTGGATCGCCGGTCTTGTTCAGCGGGGTTGGCACACAGACCGAAACCGCATCACAATCAGCCAGCACGGCATAATCCGTTGTCGCGCGTAAGGTACCCTGACGCCCAGTCGATAATGGCATGGTAGCGAGCAGGGGGGCTAGGCCAAGCGGGCCCTCGGCAACCGGCGGCAGCGCGACTTCCCGCGGCGCGACATTTGTGCCATGGACATAGCTTGCCAACTCGGCGGAGCTAATATCCCCGATGTAAGATTCGCCGCGATGAATGGCATCCACTTTGCGTTGATCCACATCAATCCCAACCACCTGATAACCAGCTTTGGCAAAGTTCAGGGCAAGGGGCAATCCCACATAGCCCAGCCCAATGACGGCCACCTGTGCCTGGTGTGCTTGTAATTTTGCAATCAGTGCATCTTTCATAAAAGCTTCACCCCTTTAGTGAACACCCTCTCGCAGCGACATCCGTCCTACTGCGCTATCCTGCGGGCTGTATGGAAAGTTCCATACAGCATAACTTCAGGCTGTTCGCATAGCTGCCCAACTGCCATGGAACAGTGCGCCCGAAAATATACATAAAATGTATTATACGCGACAAAATAATGGTTGATCTACAGGAAAGTACCTAAAAAATGGATACAACTTTCGTCGTTCTGCGCTGAGCTTGGGCAGAATCCCAGCGCAGAACGACCCTAGTGGTGCGATGCGGAGTCGGCAGCGAGGTTAGGCTTCGGCTAAGATACCCTGGCGAATCAGATAGGCTAGGATATGTTCGACTAATTCGTCGGCACTCTTTAAGTCGGTTTCGACAATCAGTTCGGGCTGTTGCGGTTCTTCATAAGGCGAAGTGACACCAGTGAATTCGGGAATTTCGCCACGCAAAGCGCGGGCATAGAGCCCTTTCGGGTCGCGGCGTTTGCACACTTCAATATCACATTTGACATAGACTTCGATAAAGCGCCCCTGCGGCAAGAGTGAGCGGGCAAAGTCGCGATCCTCGGCAAAGGGCGAAATAAAGGTGCAAATGGTCAAATTACCATGTTCAAAGCTCAATTTGGCTACTTCACCCACTCGCCGGATATTCTCCTTGCGGTCGGCATCGGAGAAGCCGAGATCACCATTGAGGCCATGGCGGACATTGTCGCCATCCAAATAGAAGGTGCGGCAGCCGGATTCAAAGAGGCGCCGTTCCAGTTGGCGTGCCACGGTCGATTTGCCCGAACCCGAGAGACCGGTAAACCAGAGCACAGCCGCACGATGACCATTTTGCTGTTCACGCAGTTGGCGGGTGATCTGGCTGCTCTCCCAAACTACGTTCGTAGATTTCTGGCGCTCTAACTGCTTGGGGACCACTTCTTCCAATGTGCGCGCACGGCGGCGGATCATCCCGGCGGCCACCGTGGTGTTGCTGGCCGGGTCAATCAGAATAAAGCTGCCCGTGGCGCGGTTAAGCCGATAGTTGTCAAAGAAGAGCGGCTGGGTGGTTGTAATCTTTACCCGTCCGATTTCATTCAACCGTAGCGTGTCCGTTTCCTCACGGTGCAAGGTGTTGACATCAATACGGTAATTCAATTCGTTGACAAACGCGCGCACCCGTCGCGAAGTGTGTTGCAAAACGTAGGAGGTATTGGCATTAAAGGGCTCTTCGCTCATCCAACAGATCGTGCATTCCAACTGATTGTCCACGTGGGGTAAGTTATTACGACGGACAATCATGTCACCGCGACTAATGTCGATCTCGTCTTCCAGCGTTAGGATAATCGAATCACCAGCAATAGCTTCGGCGAGATCGCCTTCATAGGTGACCACGGCTTTCACCCGGCTAGTTTTACCCGAGGGCAAGACCACAACTTCCTCGCCGGGCATAATGCTGCCCGAGGCGATCTGCCCGGCAAAGCCCCGAAAATCCTGATGCGGACGCACGACCGTTTGCACAGGAAAGCGGAAATCAACCAGATTCTGGCTGGCGCCAACGTTCACATTTTCCAGGTGATGTAACAAGCTGGGGCCTTCGTACCACGGTGTCTTATCGCTTTTATTCACCACATTGTCGCCCATGAGGGCCGAGATGGGGATAAAGGTCAGATCTTGAATCGAGAGCTTGGCAGCGAAATCGGTATACTCAGCGACAATGCGCTGATAGGTTTCTTGATCATAATCCACCAGATCCATCTTATTGACTGCCACCAGAATATGGGGAATCTGGAGCAGCGACGCGATAAAACCATGGCGTTTGGATTGGGTCACCACGCCCTTGCGCGCGTCGATCAAAATAATCGCCAACTCCGCCGTGGAAGCCCCCGTAACCATGTTCCGCGTATATTGAATATGGCCGGGCGTATCGGCAATAATAAATTTGCGTTTGGGCGTCGCAAAGTAGCGATACGCGACATCAATCGTAATGCCTTGCTCGCGTTCGGCGCGCAACCCATCGGTCAGCAAGGCCAGATCCACATAGGCATCACCGCGTTGGCGGCTGGCCCGTTCGACGGCCTCTAATTGATCTTCAAAAATGGCCTTGCTGTCATAGAGCAAACGGCCAATCAAGGTGCTTTTGCCATCATCCACACTGCCAGCCGTGGTGAAGCGTAGCATGTCCATAGCCAAATAGGCATCGCTTGCCATATGGGCATTGGGCTGCGCTATCATATCCGGTTCGGCACGCTGCCCATTTAAGTTAGGCTTTGTCCCTGTCTGTTCTGTAACCATCGCGTTGTTTTCTCTCTGTTTTGAAACCACTCTGCATCCGCAACGAGCATGGCGATGGCGGCCTCTGACCACCTTGCCGACCATCCCTGCACCACGCCACCGGCAGACTAAAAATAGCCTTGGCGCTTGCGATCCTCCATGGCCGCTTCCGACCGCTTGTCGTCGGCGCGGCTACCGCGTTCGGTCATCCGCGCCGATGCCACTTCCTGAATGATCTCCTCCAGGGTGCTCGCCGCCGATTCCACAGCGCCCGTGTTGGTCATATCGCCAACGGTGCGAAAACGAATGAGCTTATTTTGAACCGTCTCGTGGGGCTGTGGTTGCACAACCGCCGAAGCCGCCAATAAGGTGCCGTCGCGCTGCAGGACATCCCGATAGTGGGCAAAATAGAGAGAAGGCAAGGCTAGATTGTGGAGCTTGACATATTGCCAAATATCCATTTCCGTCCAATTGCTAATGGGGAAGACCCGGAAGTGCTCACTGGCATTCTTGCGGCCATTGTAGAGTGACCACAATTCAGGCCGTTGATTTTTGGGATCCCACTGGCCAAAGGCATCGCGGTGGGAGAAGAAGCGTTCTTTGGCACGTGCTTTTTCTTCATCACGCCGCGCCCCACCCATGGCCGCTTCAAATTTTAATTCAGCCAATGCATCAAGCAGCGTCACGGTCTGCAAGCCATTGCGGCTTGCATTCGGGCCGGTCTCTTCAATGGCGCGCCCTTGATCAATCGAATCTTGGACATACCGAACGATGAGCTGCACTTTCAATTGTTTGGCCAACTCATCGCGAAACGTTAACGCTTCGGTGAAATTGTGGCCGGTATCAATGTGCAGCAGCGGGAACGGAATCCGTCCTGGATAAAAGGCGCGATAGGCTAGGTGAGAGAGAACGATCGAATCTTTGCCCCCCGAAAAGAGGAGAACTGGCCGCTCAAATTGGGCCGCCACCTCGCGGATGACATAGATTGCCTCAGATTCCAACTGTTTTAGATGCGTACGTGTGTAAGATGACATAATTTACTTTTTGTATTGACTCCTTGGTTTCAATAATAAGGGTCAATTATAGCAGGATGTTGAGCGAACCGATAGTTTGAGCGAGCCGTCAAGTGGAAAATAGATCAATCCATTGTAAGACCAAAGGAATAAAAGCTCTATTTACAATTAACTTACTCTTTGTCCCGAGCCTGACACCGTTCCGGCCAAACACCGCTTCGCTCACATGTTTCACCAACATCTTCATCCACGCACTGGGCCAAGCCGGAACGCCACGCAGTGGAGACGCGCCATCCCCTTAATCGTTTGACCAGGGTTCAGGCTAATGTTACAATCCCTTCCTATGAGCAGACAATACTACGGCGGGCAAGCCGTGATCGAAGGGGTGATGATGCGGGGGCGCAAGAGCATGGCTGTAGCTGTGCGCAATCCGCAGGGCGAAATTGTGTTGCATGAAGAGCCGCTGACGGCCAAGATTTACACCAGCCGTTGGGGCCAGTGGCCCTTTGTACGGGGGCTGGCTATGCTCTGGGATGCGTTGGGCCTTGGCATGCGCGCCCTCTTTTGGAGCGCCGAGGTCTCGGCCCAAGAAGAAGGCCAAGAAAAGGTGGAATTCTCTGGGCCTGTAGCCTGGACAACCATTGCCGGCAGCCTCACTTTTGCCATTGCCCTCTTCTTTCTGCTGCCCACCTTTGCCAGCCGCCTACTCGCCGCGGCGGTCAATGACCATCCCGTCGTCGATGCCCTCTTTGAAGGTGCGATTCGCCTGCTGCTCTTTGTGCTTTATCTATGGGCCATTGGCCGCATTCCCGAAATTGGGCGTGTCTTTGGCTATCACGGGGCCGAACACAAAACGATCAATGCCTACGAGGCGGGTGCGCCGCTAACGGTGACAGAAGTCCAAAAATTTAGCGTCCAACATACCCGCTGCGGCACCAGCTTTCTGCTCTATGTTTTGGTGATCAGCATTATTCTCTTTGCGCCCCTCACCTTTGCCGGGGTCGAACCCGGTTGGTTAGCCCTACTGCTGCGCTTTGTCACGCGGTTATTGTTGGTGCCCTTTGTCGCGGCCATTGCCTACGAGATCATCCGTTTTAGCGCGGCCCATGACCAACATCCGCTCATGCGGGCCTTGATTACACCAGGGTTGTGGTTGCAAAAACTGACCACCCGCCCGCCGGATGATCAAATGGTGGAATGTGCGATCCGTGCCCTCGAGCCGGTTTTGGCCGCCGACGGTGTGATTCCCCAAAACGTGTCAACACAACCGCTCAGCGAATCGTTAACGGCCGCGCCGTCTGTAGTCGGTTCATAACGCTGTGGTCAGCGATCACCCAGTGTGACAACGGTTGTCTACACTTGGGCCGCCGTATCAACCATAAATTCTTCGCCATCGACCACCACGACATCCCCGGCACGCAATTTGCGCCCACGGCGTGTTTCGATCGCGCCGTTCACAAAGACGAGCCCAGCTTGGATCAGCTGTTTCGCTTGCCCACCACTTTCTACCACCTGTGCCAACTTGAGAAATTGATCCAACTTAATCGTTTCTTCCCCAGCTTCCATCGCTCATCCTGTTCCTTCTAGCTAAAAACAAGCCTTTTCTCTACGGGTATCTGTGCGGTAGCACACAGCTCTACTGTGGCTTGCCACATGGCCGCGTACCCTTGGCCAGTATACAATAAGCCACAAGCAACGTTGTAATCGCTGGTCAACCGTTCAAGAAAGTGCAATAACATTTAACGTTTTTGCAACGATTTGTAAACGATAACGTGCTATCTTGGATACAAGTTAAGACGCAGCGCCAAAAGCATGACGTTTATCAACCACTTGCAACCAAACGCGAGGAGTTGGCCCAAGCGACCGCTCCTGGCTCTTGCAATAACGGCGAAAGCATGGCCTAGATGACCTGTTTTGGCAACCCGAATAAATAACCGCGGGGGCATGGCCCAAGTGACCTGCCCTGGCAACCAGCACGAAGGGCTAGTCATGCCGACTGGCCCTTTCGTGATCTAGCCCCTTGTTTTTGCGGCATCTACCCGCGCCCGCGCGGTACGGCCACCACCCGCCCCTCTTCCATGGCCCGGTCCGCACAGAAGCCGATGAGATGACCATTGATGGAATCGGCCAAGGTCGTTGTCGAGATCGAAGGTTGCTCACCGCGCACGAGTTGTACGAAATCAGCCATGAGGCGCAAATCACCACCCCCGTGGCCGCCAAAGGCACCGGTCATGTCGCCACCCAAGTTGAGATCGATCACTTCTTCGGCATATTCGCAGCCAGGGCGTGGATCGATCCGGCGGATCACAAAACGGCTATCTTCCAAATTACCTTGAATCTCGCCCTTGGTCCCGATCAGATGGAGGGAGCGCGATGGCTTGGCCGCGCCGCCCACCATATTCAGCGTTGCCGTCGTCCCATCGGCAAACTCAATGGCAACCGCTTGATGGTCCACCACATCATTGTCACATTTCCAGACACAGCGACCATAGGGGTTATCGGTTTTCAGCCACTCGATCTTTTCTTCCAGCGTTAGTTCGGTATAATGTTTGACGGGCGGCGTAGGGCGGGCGGCTGTCCCTGCTTGTTGCAATGCATCCCACACATAAAAAGCCCAGCGGTTCGGGTGATCGATATAATGTTTGCGCGCCGAGTAGAGACAATCCACTTCAATCGGGCAATCGACCAAACAGCGCGTCCCGGCTTGGGCTGGGGCGCGCTCTGGCCGGAATTGATAGTTGCTCCCAAAGCTCGCGACCCGCACAGGTGCCACGCCACTTTTCATCCACGCGATCAGATCCAGATCATGACAACATTTAGCCATGAGCATGGGCGAAAAGCATTTGGTTTTGCTGTTCCACTTGCCGCGCACAAAGCCAACCGCCATGTGATGATAAGAAACATGTTCAACTGCCTGAACATTGAGCAGCTCGCCGATCACCCCATTTACCACCTGTTGGCGAATGGCACGGTAGAAAGGGGCAAAGCGCAACACATGACAAATTGCGACTTTCCGCTGGTAGCGCTGCGTTGCATCGGCCAACGCCCACAACTCGGCTTCATTGGTAGCAAAGGGCTTTTCCAACAACAGATCATAACCAGCGGCTAACACGGGGAGCGAAGTCGCCACATGCTGGTGATCCATGGTGCCATTGATCACAAAATCGGCCAATTGGGGCTGAGCAACCAGCTCTTCTGCCGAAGCAAAACAGCGCTCAGGCGGCAGGTGATATTGCGCTGCCACCAATTGACGCCGTGGCGCAATCGGATCGGCCACCCCCACGATCTGTAGCTCGTCGGGGTGATGTTGGGCATAGGCAGCATAGGTCAAGGCTCGGTGACCAGCACCAACAATGACAGCAGTTACCATGGTGCACAAACTCCTTATGATTTAGGGGTTGCGCCGTTGGCTGGGGACGAGAGACCTGACAGGTCTGGTTCAAGCGCGCAAACTCCTTGTTTATTTTCAGCATTCAATTGCTCTATTGTACGCTATGCAGAGCCTTAGTCACACTTTCAACCACACAAACGGTGGCAGGCCCCCAAACGCCTATGCCACAGAAGAGGTTAACCCAATGAGTGATTCGTCAAGCTATGAAATTGAAATTCGCTTCTGTGTTGATCGCCCCGAAGAAGTCTTTGCCCTTTTACCCTTTTTTGAAAGCAGCCTAGGCGCGCCCAAAGTCTGGTCCACCGAGATTCTTGGGCGTCCGCTCTACGAATCAGGCCGCCTGCTCCGCCTAGGGCTTGTCCCACCCACCGGCCCTACTCGTTATTATCTGGGCTATAAAGGGCCAGACTTGGGCACGCTAGCCAACATCCGCGCGGAATGGGACAAGGAGATCACGAATGGCATTCAGGATAGCACCATGCTGACCACCTTGGGCTTGGAAAGCAGCTATGCCGACGTGACAACCCTCCAAGCCGCGCTCACCCAGGCCGGTCACACGCCATTTATGGGCTTTGCCGGTGTCGATCGATTGGGCTACTATGCGCCACTGGGCTTACATACCAAGCTTTGTCAGTGTGAAGCGATCCTGGATCAACAATATTTGATCGAATTGGAGATGAGTGCGACCTCGCTCGCAGAGGCCCGGGCCGCCGAAGCCCACCTACAAGCGATTGCCGAGGAATATGGCTTGCTGGATCGTCTCTTCCGCGAGGAGCCGCCCACGCTGCTCTATCAACGCACATTTGGGGTCTAAATTCGTCCAGCGCCGGATAATGAACCTTCCGAAAGTAAAGCGGTCATGGCTCCCACCGCCTCCGTGACCCAGCCTCGGGTGGAAGCCGGGTTGTCGGATGATTTTCTAAGCCTGTATAAACCCGGCTCCTATGTTCTAGGGCGCAACTGTGGTGACAATGACTTGACGCGCGCCAGCCGTGGCTAAGGCCGTTGCTACCACAGCCGCTTGCGCGGGCTCGACAATGGCGATCAGATTCCCGCCCCGGCCGCCACCGCTAAGTTTGGCCCCGAGTGCCCCGGCTTGGCGCGCCACATCAATCAGGTGGTCGAGACGTGGCGAAGAGACGGCCAACTTTGCCAAAAGTGCTTGGTTTTGATCAAATAACTCTCCAAGTCGCTGTTGTGCGCCCGCTTCGATGGCTTGGCGAGCCGCGTGCGCAATGGCACCGATCTCATCAAACCACGCCTCATAGCGCGCCGGATGGGCCTGCCAGCCCCGGCGCACATCGCCCACGGTCTCCTTGGTGGGCGCGGCGATGCCACTATCGGCAATGACCAGCGTGAGCGGTTGGGCAGCAAGGAAAGTCGTGGGCGGTTGGCCTTTGATAAACCAAACCGGCATGCCATACGCGATCACCGTATTGTCAATGCCACTTGGCGTGCCGTGATAGTGACGCTCACTTTCATAGACCAGCGCGCTCACTTGGGCGGGGTCGGGCGGCTGGCCCAAGTGGGCATAAATGGCGCGGACCAGCGCCGTGCTCAGCGCGGCACCACTCCCCAAGCCGCTGGCAATCGGCAGCTGGCTATGCACTTCAATCAACCAATCCGGATCCGGTGTAGCGTTGAGTTGCGCCAAGGTGAGGCGGGTCACCAAAGCGAGTGGCTCGTCGTCGTTCGTGGTGGCCAGCCGCCATTGGCGCGCAATATCAGGGGCAACAAGCATACAACCCGTGCCTGGGGATGTGGCAGTAATCGTCGCTTGCGCCACCTTTTCCCACACTGGTACGGCAATGGCCGGGCGACCGTAGACCACGGCGTGTTCGCCGATCAGAATAATTTTGCCAGGTGCGGTTGCTGTGATCATAACCGAGGAGGTGCATAGAGCGGATGGTCTATATACCTGCTGCCTACTCCTGTGTCCAATAATCCAAGACCAACACCTTATCGAGGTGGGGACGCAAGCGCGTGCCGAATTCCCGGTGGGCGGGATGGGGCAGATAGGCATCCCGGTCGGCTTCGCTGCGAAAGGTGACAAAGAAACAGTGGGTAAAGCCATCGGCCTTGCCCTCGACACTAACATCGGTGCCCCACTCAAAGCCAGCCATCGCGTCGATCTTGCCGGGCAGGGCCTGAAAGGCCGCTTCAATCTGCTGCACCTGCGCTGCCGTTGTGTCCGCTTTGAATTTGAATAAGACCACATGACGCAGCACGCGCTTGTTTGGTTGACTCATAATGCTTCCTTTTCGGCGTTTATTGATGCCCCAGCCGCAAGGCACTAAAGAGCTTCTGGTACAAGGCCGATGAAATCACCACAATTTCTAGCACAATCATGACCCCTGCAAAGGCAATGGCTAGCGGGAAAATTTCATCGCGGGCAAGGATCGGCAGCAGGGGTGGCAACGCGGTGCCCAGATCACCTGTCACTCGGAAGAGCGGCACAAACAAAGTCGCCACGGTTGAACCAGCGATCACCCCCGCCATGGCCCCATAGGCGGTAAGAACGGTATACTCAAGCGCAACCTGCCCGACGACTTGGCCCCGGTTTAGCCCAATTGAGCGCATGACCGAAAAGAGATAGAGCCGCTCATTCATGGACGCATAGCTATAGGTGAGTAAGCCGAGGGCCGCCATAAACGTCGCCGCGATAAAGCCAACCGAGAGGGTCCCGAAGACGCCCACCCGCTCCATCTTGGCCTGTTCAGTCTGAATGATGGTGCGCGTATCCTTACGCTCGATGGTCGTAATGCCCAAGGTTGGCACAGCTTCGAGGAACGTTTGGCCCTCAACCGCCGGCTGCATTTTGACCCAAACGCGGTGGGGCATCACCATGCCAAAGAAGGAGAAGAGAAATTCCAAGTTGCCCACAACAGCGATCTGGTCATCATAGACGGTGGGGAAATATTCATAGGCCCCGACAATCGTAAAGGCGGTGTTGACACTGGTGCCAAAATCGGTAATGACATGAATATTCACCTTGTCGCCGACCTGCAAGTTACGCTCGGTGAGCAGCTTTTCCGAGATCAAGATCCCATCATCAGTGGCCGCGAGCCGATTCATGAGCGCGCCCAGCGATTCACGCGCCAGATCGCCGCGGAACCAAGCCACTTGCATAAAGTCAACCCGATCGACCCCCAAGAAACGCCCGCGTATCCGCCCGCCGGATTCGGCAGCAAAGGCGATCTCGGCCCGATAGTCGCCCACGCGCGCCGCGCTGATGGCTCCAGGCAACGTTTCAAACTCGTCAATCGGCGGAATCCACTCGGCACCTACAGTAGGCGTCTGAGACATAGCTTCCGTCTCGGAATAGGGCGCAAAGGTCAGATCAGTACCAACGCTGTAGTACATGCGGTCCACCAACCACTTATCCAAGCTAGCAGCCATCGACAAGGTGTAGACCCCCAGCGCCAATGAGACAATCACCAACAGCATGGGGTTAATATAATTCTGGCTATAGCGGCCCAACTGACGCAAGGCCAAGTGGGGCGTTAGCCAGGGCGTGCGATTAGCCAACCAGTCCAACAAGCGCATGATCCAAGGAAAGAGACGCATTGCCAGAAAAGCCATCACGACCACGAAGAGGGCAGGGACCACAATCAACAGTGGATCTTGATAAAGTTCTTCGGGGCGATTCTCAACCAGCGCCCCCAATGAGCCGCGCTGCGACAATTGCTGATAGCCATACCAAGCCGGAATCAGCAGGATCAGATCAAGATAGGCGCGATACCAAAAAGGGCCTTGGGGCGGGCGAGCATGTTCGCGCTGTTGGGTTAATACCGTTTCACGGCTGCCAGCAGCGGCGGTCCACAGTTTAGCCAACAAGAGCACACCCATGGTAATGCCGATCAGCGGCAAGTTCAGCCCATCTAGTGAAACCGGCAAGGCAGCCCGCTCCCGAAAATCGAGAAAGCTCACCGTGTAGCCCATGAGACGCGCCAATAACATCCCCAGCCCCAAGCCCAAGGGTGCGCCGATGAGAAAGAGCACAAAACCCTCGACTAGCACATAGCTGAGGACGCCCCAGCGGGTCATTCCACGGCTGATCATAATGGCCGTCTCACGGCGCTGCCAATAGGCAATGACCGCCGAGGTGACAATCAAGAAATAGAGCAAAAAGCCCAAAGCGGGAATATTGAAGCCCAGCAAGAGGGTCGTTAGCACCGTCTGGCGGCCCACAAAACGCCCCAATGAGACGGAAGGCGAGGTCAACCGCGCCTCGGGCAGATATTTGTTAATGACAACGGCCGCGTTCTGAAAGCCTTCAATATAGTTGCGTCCGCGCGTCGGCGTGGCTTGTGCATCATCCAAAATGACATACCACGTAACCGAGCGTACCTTCGGCTCGAGCCGCGCCTCAACATGGCCGATGTAATCGCTCCGGCGCACCAGCAATTTATCGGCCAGCGTTTGCGTTGGATCGCTAAACCAAAAGGGATCTTTCACATCGTTGGCTTCCCAGAAACCTGCCACGACAATCGGGATCGGAATCCCATTTTGGCTGCCCGTGAGATCAAATTGATCCCCGCGCTGGAGCCCAAGCTTGGCCCCCAGCGCGGCCGACATCCAGACTTCCAGCCGTTCACCCGATGCCTGATCATCTAACGGGGGTCCGTCAAAGTGGACATGCTCCACAATATCCCGAAAATAGACCACATTGACATTGCCGAGCGAGCGCTTTCCCGCATAGCGGGCGTCATCAGCCAGGGGTTGTAAATTCAACACACCGCTATCGGCCATCATCCCGACAGAACGCGCGGGCAAGCCCACTTCCGCCGAAAGGGTAGCGGCCACATTTTCGCCCAAGGCTTCGGTACGTTCTAATGTCAAAGGGACTACCCGCGAAGAGGGGCTGTAGATCCGCGACGAAAGGGGCGGACGGCCTGTCACACGGCTGTATTCGGCCAATTCTTGACGCATAATGACCGTATCAACCGCATTCGAGAAAAAGGCGGCACTACTGACCAACGCAATGGCGAGGATCACGCCTAGCAACGAAAGCAAGCTCAACCCGGCATGATACCGGAGCCGCTGCGCTGAGAGGTAGATTAGGTCGAGCAGCCCCCGCAAGGGGCGAAGCCACACGGGGGGTTTACGTACTTGTTGCAGACGACGTAAAGCCACTTGGGTAGGATCAAATTCCGCTGTTCCCGGGGAGGGAAGCGGGGAAGGTAGGCGAGTTGTATTCATTCCGCTTGACAGTCGTTTCTCCAAATAGGTAGGCCCAGCCAACCATGAGAATGTCGATCAAAGTAGGAGATCAACTTTTTGTCTGGGCTTACTTGCGTGGTGTGTCTGCTTGCAAGTATATCATACAATTGCTAGATTCAATTTCCGCAGTTTTGACACGCTTGCAAAACTATTCTATACTCAAGCAACTCTACCGACAATTTTCTGCCGTGGTTACACATTAGGTCATTTGGCATGACCAAGGCTCCCATCATTTTGGTACGTGCCTCTACCTTACAGAGAGCGTTCCCTCGGGCAAAACAGATAGCGTTCCCTCGGGCAAACTAATGTCAACCACGCCTACCATCTCCTGTCGGAATTGCGTTCATTCACTATTCGGTATAGGCGTCCGCTCCTTGACAGGATGACAAGACAAAAGACAATAAGGCACGTGCGCGTTATTTTACGCATCTCAGGCAAGTGTCTATTCAACACCTTGCACAGATAACTCTCGTTGCGTTGCCGCTCCCTTGTTGCCGGTAAAACTAGGCTGTTTGGAAGTTCCACGTTAGAACTCTCCCCATAGCAAGCTTTGTTGTCATTGTTGTTCTGCCCAATTTAACACCTTCGCTTACACCCAAAAATAGTGGCAGTATTTTTGTCACCTATATGTATTACATGATTTTGGAGGACTTATGTCTGCAAAGACGCCCCAGCAGAGCGAAATGAAAGTCAACTATGATATCAGTCGTCGCGATTTTCTTCGCCTCAGTGGTTTAGCTGCCGTTGGTGTCGTGGCCACCGCCTGTGGCACTCCCCCCGCGCCAGGCAGTGAAGCTGATCCCAATGCAGCCCCAGCCGATACAGCTAGCAGTGCGGCACCCACCACTTCCACGGCGGTTGCTGATGTTCCACGCGACAAAACATTGATTGTCATGTTCGGCGGAACCCAAGGCCAGTTTACGGATGTAGGGCTCGGCAACCCCTACGCCACCGGCGCGTCCCATCAAATGGGGAGCGCGGCCCTATGGGAACCCCTTTATTTTTATTCTGCTTTTGCCGATGAGCATATTCCGTGGTTGGCCGAAAGCTACGAATACAACGACGACTATACCGAACTCACCGTCAAAATTCGCAGTGGTGTCGAGTGGAGTGACGGCACGCCCTTCACCGCCAACGATGTTGCCTTTACCTTGAATATGTTGCAGACCAATGGGCTTGACCCCGATGCTACCAAGCTCAGCAACTCGACCGAAGTCGCCAAGTGGATCCAAGAAACCAGCGCAGTTGATGACTCCACAGTACGCATTGTCTTCTTTGAGCCCCGCCCCCGCTTCATGTTCAGCCATCTCTCGGCCAAATTCGATACCTGTATCAAGATTGTGCCCGAACACATCTTCAAAGATGTAGAAGACGTGGCTACCTTCCAGGAATATGATCCCGCCGCCGGCCTACCGGTCTGCACCGGGCCGTATAAGATCACGGCGTGGACAGCGCAACAGAAATTTATCGACCGTCGCGATGATTGGTGGGCAGTGAAGACGGGTTTCGTGGCCGAATTGCCCGCGGTCGAGCGCATTTTGGTGCTCCCCATTGCCGACGAAACGACCATGGCCCAAATGGTCATCAACAACGAGATCGACTCAGTGCTCGATCTACGCGCCGCGACGATCAAGCAAGTGGTGGCCCAGAATGAGAAGATCATCACCCACACAGGTCGCGAGCTGCCCCTGGGCTACATCGACTGGTGGCCGACCTCCTTCTGGTTCAACTGCGACGAAGGGGCCTTTGCCGACAAGAATGTGCGGTGGGCGGTCAGCTATACGATCAATCGCGAACAGATGTTAGAAGTAGCGCTCGAAGGCTCGGGGATTCTCACGCCTTTGCCTTTCCCGCAATATGCCGGGTTGGAACCCTTCTTTGAAGCCGCCAAGCCCTTGCTAGAAAAGTACAATACCATGGAACATAACCTGGATAAGGCCGCCGAACATATGGCCGCCGCTGGGTATGAGAAAGACAGCGAAGGCTTCTGGGTCAAGGATGGTGCGCGCATTAGCGACATCATCGGTGGCTGGACTGTCTTTGCCGACATTGGGCCGGTGTTGGCCGAGCAACTCCGCCAAGGCGGCTTTGACCTGGACTTCCAAATGCCCGCCGACCATGGCACGCAGATCAGCGAAGGCCGCGAGCATATCTGGCTCAACGGCCACGGCGGTAGCATCAACGACCCCTTTGATACCCTCGACATGTACACCAGCAAATACTATCAACCTGTCGGCACGCCAACCACCTACAATTCCCGCTGGCGCAATACCGATTATGACGCCATCCTCGAAGAGATGGCCAAGGTGCCGAAAGAGGATGCAGGCTACATGGATCTCTATCTGCAAGCATTAGAGATCTTCCTGGACGAGCTGCCCGACTGCCCGATCCAACAATGGTTACATCGCATCCCCTACAACCAGACCTATTGGACCGGCTGGCCCACCCAAGACGATCCTTACGTCAATGGCGCGTTCTGGGCGTTAACCTTCCCGCTGATTTTGCAACATCTGAAACCAGCCGCCTAGTCGCGGACCAGCCAGACAGGGGTACCAGCCAACGGTTGCCCCCAACCGGCGCCACTCACCCAAGGTAGGCCCGTCCTCCGAGCCTACCTTCACCAATGGCAACTCCCCAAATTGTCGCCATTGGACCGCTCCTCTGCCTTTCTTCGGGGTGCGGCAAACACTTTCGCTCGACAAGCAACTATTTTCGAGGACGAACCAAGGAGTCTAGTGCATGACCGACATCAATCTCAACCGCCGTGATTTTCTACGGCTGAGTGGGTTAGCCTCGGCTGGGGTAATGCTAGCAGCCTGTGGCACCCCCCCTGCACCAGGCAGCGAAGCTGATCCTAATACCACTGCTGTTGTCGCAGGCGACGCCACAAGCGCGCCCGCGGCAACGGGTGACATCAAAGAAGTAGCGCGTGAGAATACCCTGATCATCATGTTTGGCGGCAGCCAAGGCCAGTTTACGGATGTAGGGCTGGGCAATCCCTATGCCACCGGCGCAACCCACCAGATTGGGAGCGCGGCGCTGTGGGAACCCCTCTATTTCTACTCGGCCTTTGCCGACGAGTATATTCCCTGGTTGGCCGAAAGCTACGAATACAACGACGACTACACCGAACTCACCATCAAGATTCGGAGTGGCGTCGAGTGGAGTGACGGTGCGCCGTTCACCGCCAACGATGTTGCTTTTACGCTGAATATGCTGATGGAAAACGGCAATGATCCCAATGCGGCCAAAATTCGAAACTCCACCGAAGTCGGCAAATGGGTGCAGGAAGCGACCGCCGTGGACGATTCGACCGCCAAGGTTGTCTTCTTTGAGCCGCGCCCCCGCTTCATGTTCAGCCATCTCTCTTCTAAATTTGACACGGGGCTCTACATCATTCCCGAACACATCTACAAAGAGGTGGCAGATGTCGCCGCGTACCAAGGCTACGATCCCGCCACGGGCTTGCCGGTCTGCACGGGGCCGTATAAGATCACGGCGTGGACAGCCCAACAGAAGTTCATTGACCGCCGCGAGGATTGGTGGGCGGTGAAGAGCGGTTTTGTGGCCGAGTTGCCCGCGGTCGAGCGCATTTTGGCGCTCCCCACCGCCGACGAAACCACCATGGCCCAGATGGTCATCAATAATGAGATCGACTCGTGCTTGAGTCTCCTCGCAACGACGATCAAGCAAGTGGTGGCCCAGAATGAGAAGATCATCACGCACACAGGGCGCGAGTTGCCGATGGGCTACATCGACTGGTGGCCGACCTCCTTCTGGTTCAACTGCGACGAAGGGGCCTTTGCCGACAAGAATGTGCGGTGGGCGGTCAGCCACACGATCAATCGCGAACAGATGTTAGAAGTAGCGCTCGAAGGTTCTGGGGTCCTAACGACCTTGCCCTTCCCCCAATATGCCGGGTTGGAACCCTTCTTCGAAGCCGCCAAGCCCTTGCTGGAAAAGTACAACACGGCCGAATATAACCTAGACAAGGCCGCCGAACGCATGGCCGCGGCCGGGTATGCGAAGGACAGCGAAGGCTTCTGGGCCAAAGACGGTGAGCGGATCAGCGACATCATCGGTGGGTGGGGCGTCTTTGCCGACATTGGGCCGGTGTTGGCCGAGCAACTCCGCCAAGGCGGCTTTGACCTAGAATTCCAAATGCCCGCCGATCACGGCACCCAGATCAGCGAAGGCCGCGAGCACATCTGGATTGATGGGCATGGCGGCAGCATCAACGATCCCTTCGACACCCTCGATATGTTCACGAGCAAGTACTATCAACCCGTTGGTACACCGGCCACCTATAACTCGCGCTTCCGCAACGAAAACTTTGATGCCATTATGGAAGAGATGGCCAAAGTCTCGCTGGAAGACCCTTCGTATATGGGTCTTTACTTGCAAGCGTTGGAGATCTTCTTGGACGAACTGCCCGACTGCCCAATCCAGCAGTTCTTACACCGAATTCCCTACAACCAGACCTATTGGACTGGCTGGCCCACCCAAGACGATCCCTACGTCAATGGTGCTTTCTGGCACCTAACCTTCCCGCTGGTTCTACAGCATCTGAAACCAGCCGCCTAAATTAACCCGCCAAGCCACGCGGTGTATTGCAGGGAACACGCCGTGCGTTGTGTGACTTGGCCGGGGGCTTACGGTTTCCATTGAGGTTACTTTGGGGCTTGCTCTGGCTCCCACTATCTCCAGGCCGAGCCCCAATTGACATACCTATGCCACTATCCGTTTTCCGCCAACCCTGCTCACTCCACCCCACAAGCGGGCATAGCGATCGGGCATGACGAGCAGATGGATAGGACGACGTTCCGCTTCTTCATTTCGCTTCAATAAACCGGATTCACAAGAAGAACCAAGGAGTGACCCAATGAAAGATGCAAATTTGAATCGGCGTGATTTTCTCCGCCTGAGCGGGATTGCTTCCGCTGGGATTGCGCTAGCGGCCTGTGGTACACCACCGGCGCCTGGCAGCGAGGCTGACCCCAACGCAGCCACCGCGGTCAGCGATGCGACCACCCCCGCGGCGGCTGATACAGCAGCGCTCGCCGATCTGCCGGAAGTACCTCGCGAACGCACACTGATCCTCATGAACGGCGGTAACCAAGGTCAGTTTGTCGATGTCGGGTTGGGCAATCCCTATGCCACGGGCGCAACCCACCAGATCGGCAACGCGGCGCTCTGGGAGCCCCTCTATTTCTACTCAGCCTTTGCCGACGAGTACATCCCATGGTTGGCCGAAAGCTATGAGTACAACGACGACTACACCGAACTCACCATCAGAATTCGCAGTGGCGTCGAGTGGAGTGATGGCACCCCCTTTACCGCCAAAGACGTCGCCTTCACCATCAACATGCTGATGGAAAACGGCAACAATCCCGATGTTGTCAAGGTTCGCAACTCCACGGAAGTTTCTAAATGGGTCGAGTCCGCCACCGCGGTGGATGATTCCACGGCACTCATTACCTTTTTTGAGCCCCGCCCCCGCTTCATGTTCAGCCATCTGATGTACAAGTTCGACACCGGCATCTACATTGTGCCCGAACACATCTACAAGGATGTGGAAGATGTGGCCGCGTATCAAGGCTATGATCCGGAACAAGGGTTGCCCCTCTGCACCGGGCCATATAAGATCACGGCGTGGACACCGCAACAGAAATTTGTGGATCGCCGGGATGATTGGTGGGCGGTAAAGACTGGTTTCGTGGCCGAATTGCCCGCGGTCGAACGCATTCTCAATCTGCCCGCCGCGGATGAAACCACCTTGGCCCAAATGGTCATCAACAACGAACTCGATTCGTTGTTGGATCTTCGTGCCACGACCATCAAGCAGGTGGTGGCCCAAAACGACAAGATCATCACGCACACAGGTCGCGAGCTGCCGCTGGGGTATATGGACTGGTGGCCGACCTCCTTCTGGTTCAACTGCGACGAAGGGGCCTTTGCCGACAAGAATGTGCGGTGGGCGGTCAGCTACACCATTGATCGCGAACAGATGTTAGAAGTAGCGCTCGAAGGCTCGGGGATTCTCACGACCCTGCCCTTCCCGCAATATGCCGGGTTGGAACCCTTCTTTGAAGCCGCCAAGCCCTTGCTGGAAAAGTACAACACCGCCGAACATAACCTGGAAAAAGCCGCCGAACGCATGGCCGCCGCTGGGTATGAGAAGGACAGCGAAGGCTTCTGGGTCAAGGATGGCGCCCGCATTAGCGACATTATCGGTGGCTGGGGGATCTTTGCCGACATTGGGCCGGTGTTGGCCGAGCAACTCCGCCAAGGCGGCTTTGACCTGGAATTCCAAATGCCCGCCGACCACGGCACGCAGATCAGCGAAGGCCGCGAGCATATCTGGCTCAACGGCCATGGCGGTAGCATCAACGACCCCTTCGATACCCTGGACATGTACACCAGCAAATACTACCAACCCGTTGGCACGCCAACCACCTACAACTCGCGCTTCCGCAACGCAGATTATGACGCGGTGCTGGAGGAAATGGCAAAAGTGGCCCTGGAAGATCCGGCCTATATGGATCTCTATCTACAAGCGTTGGCGATCTTCTTGGACGAGCTGCCCGACTGCCCGATCCAACAATGGCTGCATCGCATCCCCTACAACCAGACTTATTGGACCGGCTGGCCCACCCAAGATGATCCTTATCTCAATGGCGCTTTCTGGCACCTAACCTTCCCGATCATCTTACAACATCTAAAACCGGCAGCGTAGTGCTGTCAGCTAACCTTGCGGCGTCGCTGTCTTGCCAACAAGGAGGGAAGGCAACGACGCCGTAGGTCGCTTTTTTTTCTGTGTTGACGGGATTGGTGATCGGGGTTCCGATCCCGTTGCTTTCCTTTTGGGAGTCTATCAATGCCAATATCCTACTTTGTCAAACGTCTGCTGCTCGTCTTTTTGGTGATTTGGTCGGCGGCAACGTTAAATTTCTTCATTCCCAAGCTGACACCGCGTAATCCGCTGCGCGAGAAGCTACTGGAACAGGCTTCTCGCAGTGGGTACATTCCTCCCGGCTTTGAGGAGATGGTCCAAAGCTATGAAAAGAAATTTGGGCTAGACCAGCCGGTTTGGAAACAATACCTCACCTATATGGGTGACATGGCGCGTTTCAACCTAGGCTATTCCATTGCCAATTTCCCCAAAACGGTCCCCGAATTGATCGGCCAAGCGATCTGGTGGACGGTAGGCTTACTCTCGGTCACCACCTTAATCACCTTTTTTCTAGGGACCTTAATTGGTGCGCTCATGGCCTGGAGTAGGTCGAGTTTCTTCTTTAGGCATATTATGCCAGGATTTTTGATCATCGGGGCGGTACCCGCCTTTATTGTCGGGTTACTGTTGATCTATTTTGTGGCCTTTAAGTGGCAATTGCTCCCACTTGGCGGGGCCTATGATGCCACCAAATTACCGCGGCTAAACCTCAGTTTCATTCTGGAGATCATCAAATATGCCACGCTGCCCGCGCTGGCCTTTATCCTTACCACCGCCGGTGGCTGGGCCATTGGCATGCGCGGCATGATGGTGACAGTGCAGGGTGAGGATTATATGACCTTTGGCGAGGCCAAGGGGTTGAAGAATTGGCGGTTATTCTACCGCTACGCCGTGCGTAATGCCTTGTTGCCTCAAGTCACGGGGTTGGCTATTGCCTTTAGCTATATTATTTCTGGCTCCGTCTTGGTGGAGGTGGTCTTTCGGTACCCAGGGCTGGGAACCTTGCTTGCCAATTCGATCCGGCAGCTCGACTACTTCTTGATCTACGGCATTGTCTTTATCCTCACGGTTGCCATTGGCATTGCCATGTTTATTGTCGATTTGATCTATCCACTGCTTGACCCGCGCATTGCCTATGAGGGGAAGTAATATGAGTGTCCAGAGTGCATCTGCCCCCAATTTAACGACGACGCGAACCAAAGAGGCTGGGAGCCCCCTGCTCATCTTCCGTTATTTACGGCGGAATATCCAGTTGACCATTGGATTGGGCATCTTGCTTTTCTTTATTCTCTTTTCCGTAGTTGGTTCACTGTACGTGGATGAAAAGGCCGCCTATCCTTTAGGCGCACCCGCCAGCCAACCGCCTTCCCTCACGCATCCCTTTGGCACCGATGGGCAAGGACGCGAGCTCTTGGCCGTCGCGGTCTTTGGCATCTGGGAAACCTTTCGGATTGGCTTTATTGCCGGTGTGATTGGGCTTTGCATTGGGGCCTTCATCGGCTTTACCTCGGCCTTTTTTGGCGGCTGGTATGATGTGGTCGTGCGCTGGGTTGTCGATGTCTTGTTGACCGTGCCTGGCTTGCTGATTCTGATCGTGATTGCTTCGTCGATGGATGCCAAAAGCTTCACCTTAACCAGCATGGCCTATGTCATTGCGCTCACCGCGTGGATGGGGCCAGCCCGGACGATTCGCGCCCAGGTGCTGACCCTCCGCGAGCGCTCTTATGTCATGATGGCGCGGCTCAATGGGATGAATAGTTGGGGCATTATCTTTCGCGAATTACTGCCCAACCTCTTGCCCTACTTGGGTGCCAGCTTGGTCGGCTCGGTCACCGGGGCCATTTTTGCCTCGGTCGGTTTGCCTGCGTTGGGCCTCGGGCCGCTGCGTGAGCCAACCATTGGTGTCACCATCTACTGGGCGATGAACCAAAATGCGCTCCTGCGTGAGATGTGGTGGTGGCTCATGATGCCGATTGTCACCATTATTCTGATGTTTGTGATGTTGTTCATGATCTCGGTTGGGCTAGACGAAATCGCCAACCCACGCGTACGGCGAGCAGAATAGGCCGGTTTCGCAACGGATCGATAAACCCCATGAAAGCTGCACAAAATAGGCAACTTTTCTTAGGCAACTTTTCTATGGTTTAACGAGTATTTTTCAGAAAAGCTCATCTGCGTGCAACGAAGGGCGATCGCTGATCGGTAACGCCGCTTTGCCCTTCCCGCGGATAGCATTATAAAAATCAGGTGCGCCCCATCACGTGGCAGAGGAGCAACTAGAGTGCCGATTGCCAGCGTAGCTGATGGTAGGTCGCAACTTGAATTATCAACAAGGACGTAGAGGTTTCATGAGTGATTACGTCTTACGGGTTAAAGACCTGGATGTACAATACTACACAGACGCTGGCATTGTCTATGCCAACAACAAGATCAACTTTGATCTCAAAGCAGGCGAACGGCTAGGGTTGGTGGGCGAATCTGGCTCGGGCAAATCAACGATGGCGTTGGCCCTGCTACGCATGATCAAACCACCGGGCCGGATTGCTGGTGGTCAGCTCTTCTTGGGCAATACGGATCTAACCACCCTCACCGAAGAAGAGATGCGGCAGATGCGTGGCAAAGAGATCTCCATGATCCCCCAGGGCGCGATGAATTCGCTAAACCCTGTGATGCGCATCAAAGACCAAATTATCGACAGCATGTTAGATCATAATCTTGGCCTGTCATCGAGCATGTTGAATGAACGGGCCTATGCCGCGCTGGACGTGGTGGAATTGGACCGCAAAGTTGGTCGTATGTATCCCCACGAATTAAGCGGTGGCATGAAGCAACGGGCCTGTATTGCCATTAGCGTGGCGATGCATCCCAAAGTGATCATCGCCGACGAGCCCACCAGCGCGCTCGACGTCGTGACCCAACGGCAAGTCATGCAGACCATTGAACGCCTTCAGTCCGATCTGGGCAGCGCGGTCATTCTCATCGGCCATGACATGGGGCTGATGGCACAATTCGCAACGCGGATGGCAGTCATGTATGCCGGAAGCTTAGTGGAGTTAGGGTCGGTGGAAGATATTTTCACCCAGGCGCTGCATCCCTATACGGAAATGTTAATTGATAGCTTGCCGACCATTGGCAAACGTGGCGTCTTTAAAGGCATCCCTGGGATCACGCCTTTATTACGCGACTTACCACCAGGCTGCGTGTTTAATACAAGGTGTCCGAAAGTGATGGATATTTGTCGGGCGAAGATGCCAGCCTATCGCGAGTATCGCCGCAGTCACTGGGCTGCTTGTCATTTACATGAAGATGGGGTGGCGCAACCATGAGCCATTTACTAGAACTAAAAAACGCAACCAAAGTCTACAAAGGCGGTACGGTTGCCTTAGATAATATCTCCTTTTTTATCGATGCAGAGAGCCCAAGCATTATTGCGGTCGCTGGGGAAAGCGGTAGCGGTAAGACGACCTTAGGCATGATGGCCCTTGGCTTTCTGACCCCATCGCAAGGCGATATCTTGTACAAGGGCAAAGATCTGAGCAAAATGAGCGGCCAGGAGCAGATGCTCTTCCGCAAAGAAGTGCAGGCTGTTTTCCAGGATCCCTTTGCCGTCTACAATCCCTTTTACCGAGTGGATCATATTTTTGAGACGGGAATCCATAATTTCAAGCTCGCCCGCTCACGCGCCGAGGCCCGCCAAAAGATTGAAGAAGCCTTGGTCAGTGTCGGTTTACGGCCAGAAGAGACCTTGGGCCGCTTCCCCCACCAGTTGAGTGGTGGTCAGCGGCAACGCTTGGTTGTGGCGCGTGCGCTGCTTTTCCGGCCACGCCTTCTCATGGCCGATGAACCGGTTTCCATGGTCGATGCTTCGTTGCGCGCGACCATTTTGGAAAGTTTGCGTAAAATGAAAGAGGATTATTTGATTACGATCCTCTACATTACGCATGATTTGACGACAGCCTACCATGTCTGCGATCATATTATTGTATTATATAAAGGATCGGTCATGGAAGCGGGTGAGGTCGAGTCGGTGATTGCTAACCCCCAGCATCCGTATACTCAATTACTTATTGATTCGATTCCTTGGCCCGATCTAAACCGGCAATGGGGACAACAAGAGATTACCATGGTCGATGCCGAGACCGCCCGCATTGGCAAAGGCTGCAAATTTGCCTCGCGCTGCCCCCATGTGATGGAAAAATGTCGACAGAGTCCCCCACCATTGTATCAACTCGGGGAAAAACAAGTTGCCTCTTGTTTTCTCTATGAAGATAAGCCAACGCTACCCGGCGAAAACTTAGGACAGCTCTTTCAATAAGTTATGTTTACAGAAATTATCCGGCCACAAACCGCTAGTACGCGACCAGCCCACCAAGCAGAAATCAGCGAGCGTGATGGCCGTAGCCAAGCAGCCCCGACCACCGCACCATCGACGCTGGGAACCCCTGTGCCCGTACCCGCGGCGCAGGAAGAAGCAACCTTGGTTGAGCAGGCCAAAGAAGAGCCAGCCGCCTTTGGCATCTTGTACGAGCGCTATGTGGATCGGGTCTATGCCTATATCTATCATCGCGTGGGCAATGCACAAGATGCCGAAGATCTAACGGCGCGCACCTTCTACCGGGCCCTCGATAAGTTGCACACCTACGAAGACCGCGGGCTGCCCTTTTCCGCTTGGTTATTTCGCATTGCCCATAATCTGGTCGCCAACTGGCACCGTGACCGCGGACGGCGGCGCTTCTTGTCGCTCGACAAGTTGTGGTCGCACAGCAAAGAAGGGGATACGCCCGAGGAACAGGTGGAGCAGAAGGAAAATCAGGCCGCGTTGTGGGAGGCTATTGAACGCCTGCCGGAAGATCGGCGCAACCTATTGCTCTACAAGTTTGGTAGCCGGCTCTCAAATCTCGAAATTGGTGAACTCTTGCAAAAGAGTGAAAGCGCCATTAAGTCGCTCTACTTCCGAACACTGGCCACATTGCGCAAGGAATTGGAGACAACCGGCTGGGGTGCGCCGGACGGTGAGCAGGCCAAGCAGGAAGAGGAGATATGATTCGCTTCTGGGGATTTTTGCAAGTACGTGAGCAGCCGACCCTACCCGCCGAAAAAGTTGACCTCGGGGATGGCCGCTTTGTTGAGCCCGAAGATGTTCTCGATAGCCATTTTAGCCGCCGGCTAGAGACACCCCATCTGACCTTTCACGTCGAGGGGGATTTAAATCGGGCCTTGACCGCCTTAGCACCGGGGTTAGCCTCGCTAACCGAACTCGCCGAAGAGGTTGACCAAGCCGTGCCGCGGGTGCAACCAGCACCCCAATTTCGCCACGATCTACACAAAGCGTTAGAGCTAACCCACCGCCAACACCACGCCCAGCGCGTTCTTGGCACCCGCGTGGACAAACCCGAGCCACAAACGCCGTGGGGGCTAATTGTTCTGATGATGGTATTGCTCACTTGCGCGGTGAGTACGACCCTTTTCCTCATGCGCCGGCGCGCGGTGCAAGTGGCGTAGGGGCTATTGGAAAAGATTTTCTTTACACCAGGCCGGTTTTTGCAAACGGGCCTGGTGTGGAAGTCATATCCCCGTTTCAAATCGTTGCTTGAAACAGGCCGAACAGAATAGACTGTTCGGCCTGTTTCATTCTTCTATTTTTCGCCGTTTTCTATTGTCCGTTGGCCCATCTCCTCTTGCCACAGTTGTTGCATTTCCACCGAACGTGCCAACAGTTCAGCCAGCGTGCCCTGATCTTCGACTTTGCCTTCTTTCAAAACAATGATCTGATCCGCGCGTTGCAACGCGGCGCGGCGATGCGAGACGACCAAGCAGGTTGGCGGCGCGCCTTGGCGGTGGGTAAAGAGCCGCTCCCATAAGGTGCGCTCGGTTTCCACATCCAATGCACTCGACAGATCGTCGAAGACCAACAACTCGGCCTGGCGCACAAACATCCGCGCCGCGGCAGCCCGTTGGATCTGCCCACCCGAGAGTTTTACCCCACGCGGCCCGACGATGGTATCGACGCCTTGTTCGAGGTGGGCCAGATCGCGCTCTAACACCGCGGCGTATAAGGCGTCGCTAAGCTGTGCTTCTACAGCTTGGGCTTGGGGACTCCCGTTCATCGCTTCAGCAGTGTCCCCAAGCCCCATAAGAATATTGTCACGGAGCCGTTCACTATAGAGCCGCGGGACTTGAGGCGTATACGCGGCCCGGGGTGGCTTGAAGAAGGTCGCCGGGTCGGTCACGCGCTGATCATTCCAGCAGATTTCGCCCGCGTTTTTGGGCAGTAGCCCCAACAGAGCCCGCAACAGGGTACTCTTTCCCGCGCCCACTCGCCCCGTGATAACCGTAAAAGAGCCGCGCGGCAGTGTCAAATCGACGGCTGCCACCCCCCGGCCAGAGGTTGGGTAGCGGTAGGTAAGTTGGCGGATGCGCAACGTATCGAGCTGATCGGTAGCTTGCTTCACGGGCTGGACGAGTGGCGGTGGCACTTCGTGTAAATAGAGCGGGCGGTCCGGGAGGAGCGCTTGGCGCACGCCGGTTTGCGCCACCTCTTCCAAACGGGCTAACGAGACGGCTTGGGTTTGGTAATCTCCCACAAAGGAGCCACAGTCGCGGAAGAACCAGGTAATAAACCAGATGTAGTACATAAACAAGGCAAAGTCACCAACGGTAAAGGTGCCATTGTGGATGCCCTGCCCAGCCAGCAGCAAGATCAACCCAATGCCGATATAGGTGCCTTGATCGCTGGTCGTATAAGAAAGATAGTGATAAAAGCGTTCGCGCAATTGGGCTTTGCGCCGCGCCTCATTGATCCCCTGGAAATGCTGGATCACATGCTCCTCGGCTGCGGTCACTTTGACGACCTGCACCGCGCCAAAGATCTCCCCCAAGAAGCCCATCACCGCGTCGCGCGCCCGCGCACTGGCTTCATAGGCGCGCAAGAGACGCGCCCAAGCAATGCGCGCCACCCAGAGCCCGATCAGCCCCGGCACCACCGCGACCAAGGTCATGGTCAGATCAATACGCGCCATGATGATGATGGCGACCAAGGCAAAGAGCAATTTCCCCAACATGTCCGGCAGCCACATGGGAAAATCTTTTACCTCGGCCACGTCGTCCCCAAAACGGCTAATGGCCTCACCAGTGGAGATGGGCAGCGGTTGCGCGCCAGGCTGTTGGAGGATGGCGGCCAACAGATTCAACTGGAGCAGGGCGCGCAAGGGTTCTTGAAAGGCAATATCACTGACCCGCACCAAGTAATTCGCCAATACGCGCACAACTTCGGCGGTGATGTAGAAGGCGAGCAAGGTCCAGATAGTGGTAATGGCCGCAGGAGGCAAGCCATCGCCGCGGCTGAGCGTATCGAAAATACGCTGTTCGACCAAGCCTGGCACTAGGTAGAGCAAGAAAAAGGTACTCCAACCGACGGTGTAGCCGAGAAAGCCCCAAGGGCGCTTGCGGATCAATGCCCAAACAAAGGCCAGCGTCGCCATGGTGGGTTTGGGTAGCGCCCGCTCCGCTGTTGCGGTTATCGTAGAGGTGTCTTGGCTAGTTTCTACACTCATAACAGAGTCTCCTCTATAGGCCCATCATTTATACGCCCATCGATAGGCCCAGTGGACGCGGTCTGTAAAAGGCGATAAAAGTGCGACGTTGGATCCGCGGCAAGTGCGGTGCGCGGGCCAAATTCCACCATCCGTCCTTGGTCGAGGATCAGAATTAGATCGGCCCGCTGCAAGGTGTGCAGGCGATGGGCAATGATGATCCCCGTGCGCCGACCTTGGGGGCCGGCGAGTAGCCGATCCGTGGCGCGCTCCAGCAACACTTCCGTGGCCGGGTCCAGCCGCGAGGAGGCTTCGTCGAGAATCACTAGCCCGGGATTGGTCAGAAAGACGCGCGCAAAGGCCAATAGTTGCGCTTCGCCAGCCGAGAGCCCCGCGCCGCCCGCGTGTAGCCGGGTTGCTAGCCCCTGTGGCTGCGCTTCGTACCACGTCCACAGCCCGAGCTCTTGCAAGATCGTCAGAATTTGCGCATCGGCCAAGGTGGGATTAAAGAGCGTAAGATTATCCCGCAAGGTCGCCTGAAAGAGCTGCACTTCCTGAGTAACCATGCCGATTTGACGGCGCACCACACGGAGGGGCAGGGTGTCGATCGCTTGCTCATTCAGATAGATCTGGCCCGCGGTGGGGTGATAAAGCCGAAAGAGCAGGCGCGTTAAGGTACTTTTGCCGCTGCCGGTGCGCCCCAAGAGTCCCAATACTTGGCCCGGTGCCACCGTAAAAGAAAGATCCGCTAAGACGCCTGGCGGGACGGGAGCCACTTGGGTGGACGTTGCTGGGGCAGTTGGCGGTGCGTAGCGAAACGCGACCTGGGCAAAACGGACCGCGACCGGCTCCGTCACACTGGATGGCGTTACGGCAAGTGCCACAGTGGGTTCCGTTTGGGTGGGGGGTTGTGTTACCGCCGCGGCATCGACCTCGGGCGCCAGGGCCAAGAGTTCACGGATGCGCTGCATGCTTGCTGTACTCTGTTGCAGGGTATCGATTTGATCCCGGATCTGCTCTAAGGGGTCGCGTAAGATCGCCAGATAATAGACAACGAGATAGACGGTCCCTAGCGTGATCTGCTGATGGAGAAAGAGATAGATGCCCACGCCAAAGCCCAAGGCGGTTGCGCCAACAAAGAGCAGATGGGTGACCGAAAAGAGCCAGACCCCAAAGAGGCGGGCACGATAGGTGGCCTGATAGATGGTGCGTTGCGCCAGCGCCATGCCCCGCAACACATACCCTTCGCCACCATTGGCGCGAATATCTTCGCGGCCCATGAGCCGCTCTTCCAGAAAGCCATTAAAGGACGCCTGGGCCGCGCGAAAGGCAGCGGCATAGCGCACATTGCGCCCTTGCATGGCTTGGAGGACAGCCACCATCAACAACGTATAGAGCAGCGCCGCGCCCCCCATGCGCCAATCTTCGCGCCAAAGCAAAAGAATCACGCCGCCAATCAACAGCAGATTAAAGATTACACGGAGGACAAGCTGGGCAAAAAAGCTAGCCAGCTCACTGACATCGCCATCGACCCGCTCGATCAATTCACCGGGCGTATGGCTATTATGAAAGTCCATCCCCAGCCGCAGACAGTGACGAGTGAGATCAGCACGCAGGGCGTTGGTCGCCGTCCAGCTAACATCTTCGCCCACATAATTCAGTGCCAGCCCAGCCCCAGCCTGGAGCAAGTTAAAGAGAATAAAGAGCCCCGCCGCCAGCGCCAAGAGGGTCGTCGGCGCGCCCAGCTGCGCAGTATCGAGGACATACCGAATGAGCTGGGGATTTACCAGTTGAAACGCCAATGTACCCACCAAGAGCACCGCCAATAAAAGCACGCGACGCCACTGGGGGGCAAAGTACGTCAGTAAAAGCGAAGAACGAACTTGTGGAGCCATCACAAGCCTACCTCCAAGAGAATGAAGTGTATTTTCCAAATTATTGTGATTTGAGTTGAAAGAGCGACAATTACCATCATGCTACCTACCCAGACAACAAAAAAAAGCCGCGGGCATGGTGCCCGCGGCGGAGAATATCCAATCCTGGATCCAAGCAAGACCAAAATACGGGCAGACAAGTGCTATCCCGTAACCTGCTCTATTGCCTTGAACTACAGAAAGCGGCGCGGCACATCGTGAGACGGGCCGCTATACCAGCCACGCAATACGAACCAAAAGTGAGCTTCTTTGGGTGACTTCGTGGAACGGTTTTCTTATGCTTTCGGCCATTTCTACATTGTTCACAAAGTTTTTTGGTAGACCGCTCAAGCCCGCTTCAGTGGGCGTTGCGGCCTAGCACCGTCCCTTTAGGGCAGTGCGCACACCAATGCAAAAACGTAATCAACAATGTATTTACGTGGCATGTAAATTCGCGTGGAAATAAAAAAGGTCACAGAGCAACTGCCCTTGTGACCGCGTTCTGGAAAGGAAGGGGTGTAGCCAAATTAGGCCACGGCTTGCCATTGCCGAGAGGTGTTCACAGTGGTAGTGCTCATGCTTTGGGATAGATCGTTGCGTATTAACATGGTAAGCACCTCCTTTCTGTGAATAAGAAAATAACAATGGAGGCAATCTTACCAGAGGCCGCTAGGGGATGTCAACTTTGCCAGAAAAGAAAAACACGCTGCGGTGACAAAGGCAGCGTGTTTGGCAAACTACGGAGTTCGGTTAAAGCGTTGGGTAACGCTCTAGATAAGCAGTTGCCTGCTGTTGTACATCGGCGGTTGTTGGCCAGGGTAATTGGAACTGATCAGCGACATCGGGGCAACAGACCCAAAGCCACGCGAGCGCTTCCCACCGCAACGCCAGATCTTGGGCTTGGGTGGCATCTTGAATGGCCCGCTTTACCATCTCATCCAGCATCATAAAGGTGATATCCTCTGGCACTATCGGGGCTGGGAATAAGATTGAGCTGGCTCGATCGCTGGTTGCCACTGACGGCCAACCGGAATGTAATTGTGGTCTAGCCACCATCTGTTCACCTATCAATGTATCCATCGCTTTCCTATGCACGGTGGTTCACTGTTGCAATCAGCCACCAACGGCGGCGGACAGCTCCTTTTTACCCATCAAAAAGGAATGTCAATGGCGGTGCGCCGCGCCCCTTGACGGGCCGGGCTGCTCATAACACTGTCGGCTGTTCCCGCGTCATCCAATGACTGCTCATCACCCCCATGGGCATCTAGGAAGCGAATCGTACGGGCAGTTACTTCATTGGTGGCGGCTAATTCCCCGGTCTTGCTGACATAGGCTTGGGGACTTTCTACTTCGCCTACCACGAGTACCCGCCGTCCTTTACTCAGATGGGCGTGGACCACCTCCGCTAGCTTTTGCCAAGCCGTTACACGAAACCACGTCACCTTTTCTTTTTGGTCACCATCTTGGGCATGCCATTGCTTGTTGACGGCCAGCCGAAAACTACATACCGGCACTCCCGACGCCGTGTGGCGCAGTTCCGGATCACTACCCAGATTGCCGATCAAAGTAATTTGTTGATACATGTCTGTGTCTCCTTCAATCATCGACCCCTACCGCAACCCTTGTTGTTCTTGGGGCGGGAGGAGGAGGTAAATAGTCAAATCGATTGACATGGGCGATTCAGTTCGATGGGGAGCGTACCATGCCCAGTAGCCGCTCACGAACTCCCATTCGTCTTTTCGCCATTATAAAACGCTTGTGCTGACCCAATTTTCTAGCACGAATGCTCGGCTTAGGCGGCTTGGCGTTGCTGCTTCAGCTTCTTCAAGCCATTGATCAAAGTTTGGATCTGGGCTTGGGAAAGCGATCCGCTGCCATCATTTTCTTCCCCGACCAAGCGCTTGATGTTATGGGCGCGTACATGGGCCCACTGCTCACCATAGAGTTCCTTGCCCAATTCATCCAGCTTGTTGTGGAGCGGCGACAAGGGATCCGGCGCGGTGCCGCTACTTTCGCCAACCCGTTCTAGCGTGGCCACCGGTTGGGCGTTGGTCACCTTGGCCCTGCTCTGCATGGCTACCGGCCCTTCTGGTTGTGTCCCGTTGGCGGTGATCACGGCTGTGCTCACCACTTCTTCGACCCGTTTGGTGGCTGTTTCGGCCACCCGCTTCGCGGCCTTGGATTCGGGCGTCTTTGTGGCTGGCGCGGGCAGGGGTGTTTCATTTGTTTGTGCGGGTGCGGCGGCAGCATCACTTGGCCCAGCAACTTGCCCATCTTCCGGCGCTTCATCGTATTCAGCCATGAGCGGGCTGGCCGGCTGACCATCGAGAAAACGTTGATAATGTTGGGCAATTAACCCTTGGAGCCGCGCTTTCGCTTTCTCGGTAAAGCGCTGATTGGGCGCGTCATATTCAACCCAGAGCGAAGGCAGGTTGTAGAGATAGCGGCCCAAACCAAACATGGCACAAGCCCGCTTAAATGCCTGGGCTTCGGCGGTGGTCCCGGCGATTTCGGAGCGCTCCGAGTCGCTATCCGGCTCACCAGTGCTGCTCCGCGTGATACCTTGGATTGTCAGATGGCAGATAATGCGATCGCGCCACGGCGTGTAGCTCACTGACCAATCCATGCCACAGACTTCGTCGAGGCGATTTTGGTAGGCTCGCAAATCGGCATAGGCCAAGGCCAGCGCTTTGTCCTTTTTGCTCGTCAACGCACCCGGTCGCCAGGTGATGCGCGAAGGGTGGAACGGTTTGCTCAATTCCCCTAAGAGATCATTCATGTGGTCACTGTTCATCATCCTTTTCCTTATCTGTTGATATTGGTTTTGTTCATCCTGGGACGCTTCCCATTGGGTCTGCTCACACGGGGTTCCCGTTTCCCAGCTGGGCCAGGCAAGCGGTGGCGTGCGGAGCAACCAGCGGCGGTTATAGTAGCTATAGATGATCACATAAACCTCGACCCTTGAGCAGAAGCCGCTCAGTACAAGAAGGGGTGCCGCGAGAACTCTTCTCCAATGCGCTCGTTCTCGATGGCCGCCAACGCTTCTTCACTGAATTTTGCAAACGGCGGATGCTGCTCTTGCTTGATCTGTTGCAAAGTATGCTCCATAAACTCAAGCTCACTCATATTCTCCGTGACAACGACCGTCTCTACGGACGCTGGGGCTGGCTGCTTGACTTTCCGTTTTACACGTTTCCGGCGTTGGATACGCATGTAATCCAGAAACTCGTCGATGTTGAGAATTGCCGTCGCCACACTTGCGTCAACACCCCGATCCAGCAGGTGATTGACCAGCCCTTGATCATTGTTGCGAATCTGTTCTAGTGTAAAAGTTTTTACCTTTTCCACGTCCACATCGGTGGTGATTACCGTGGCAATCACCATGGCTGTTGACATTTCTGTGTCCCTCCCTCTCTTCACCCAAGTGCATTGGAGAACGAATTAATTATACACGAAAAATAGTTTTTTGTCAACAAAAATCGCGAAATTCAATCAAAATTAACCCTTTTTCGTGACTACAAAAATTGTAATTTAGCTCACATGTTCTACATATTAAACTTTTGCACTTATAGACAATTTGGTGTTGACAAAAAGGACTTTTCTTATACAATGGGAGCTGTAACAACCTGAACTTATTCCGGCTTATTAGCGCGTGGCGGTATGGCAAAACCATAGTCGCTACCTTGTGATAAGCCACTCATCCACAGCGCAAGCATTTATGCATAGGTAGGTTATCCGTATGTCACACAGCCCTGGTCGCCCTGTCAAGCCCGATGGTCAGAAACGCAAACAACTGCATATCAGCCTTTATGGCGAAGACATTGATCGTCTCGATCAATTAACCGACAACCGGAGCGAGTTTGTCCGCCAATCGATTAGCCAAGCCTGGACCAAACACGCGGAGGAAGATATCACCTTTTCTATTTCCCTGCCCAAATCCCTTGTCCACGAGGCTTTTCAGGTGATGGAGAAACGGCTATCGCCAGAGGAGAATGAGGTCCTGAAGAAGTTAATGCAGCGTTTTGTGACGGCTGCCTAGGCCGGCAACCGTCACAATATTTGCTAGAGGAAAGTGCTACACAACAAGATGGGGGGTAACGAAGACCTGTCAGGTTTTATAAAACCTGACAGGTCTTGCTACGGTACGCTCAGCCATAGACCCGTTTGACGCGGGCGCGATAGTCATCATAGCAATCATCAAAACGTTGGGCGGCAGCCGCGGAGCCGATAAAGTAGCTGCTGGTGAGGACTAGGGGCGGTTTGCCCAGTGCAGTCAGTTGCTCGGCGATAAGACATTTCAACATGTTAGTCACCGTCGCCGCGCCAATGGTGGAGCCCGGCCCCACGGGGTCGGCGAGGCCAGCAATTTGGACCATAGCATCGCCCCCAGGCACACAGTTGTCAATGGTCACATCGGCCACATCGGGCAGGCGGTTACCCGATGAATGGCGCGCTTTAGAGGCCAAGCAGTGCTCGAGCGATACGACGGCAATGACCGCTAGCGCGCGGGCTTTGGCTTCCAACGCCACCTCGACTACCACCTCATTCACGCCGCTATTGGAGAAGATGATCATGACATCGGGTGGGCCCATGACAAAGTTGCGCATGATCGTCTTGCCCAGCCCTTCGACCTTTTCCAGAAACATGGCCTGCCGTTGCCCATTGGAGCCAACAACCTGGTTATGAAAGGTGAGGGAAAGTTCCACCATGGAATGAAAGCCGGGGAAACTGCCATGCCGCGGGAACATCTCTTCCACAAACATCCGCGAATGGCCGGTGCCAAACAGATGGACCAAGCCATCACCGGCAATCGCGCGGGTACACAGCGCCGCCGCCGCTGCAATGTTGGGCACTTGGGTCGCCCGAATGCGGTCCAGAATGCCTTGGGCGGCATCCAAATAAGCAAAAGCAGAATTTTGATTCATACGGGTTTCCTTTTTATGCTTGGCAGCTACCAAGGCAAGGCATAACTGGGCTGATTCACATAGCGCGCAGTCGCCAGATCGAGCTTGATCTGGGTGCTGGGCGGGAGAACGATCTGCACATAGCGATCATTAACCGGCACCGTTTCGGTCTTTGTCACTAGCGGCGGTGGGGCGTAGGCTTTCTGCGTACCGGGATAGTCGCTGGTGCGTACATCATAGGTCGCCGTTTCAAAACGATGTTCACCAAAGCCGCCGGCTTGGACAATGACGGTCCGTTCAGCCGTGGGGCTCAGGTTCACCAAGTTTACTACCGTCCGCTCGTCGGTGATGGTTTCGACCAACGCGGCTACATCTGTGGGCAGGCCAGGGCGCTGTTGGTCGGCGTCAAAGTAGCGCACGCGACAGTGAAGCAAGCCACCATTGTAGATAAATTGGGGTGCGCCCAAGGTCAGTTGAACGAGCGCCTCACAGATAATCGGGTTATGCTCTTGCCAGTGGTGAATGTTGACTTTGGTCAGATCGGCCTGGTCGTGGGCAATTAGGGCGAGACGATGGTTCACCATGCCAATGGTAGCACGCAGGATCGTTTCTGGGTAGGTAGGATTTTCCCCGGCGAGGTAGCGCAACCAGGGCTGCTCATGGCCGGCATCTTCTTTGTTGCGGAACGGAATCACGGTACGCCAATCATACTTTTCTGCTTGGCGCAGTGCTTCAATGCGCGCCCAATCCGCCGCAGCCATCGAGATATTCCACAAGGCAGTGGGGTAGACCGGTGAAAGCGGTTGATAGTCAAACCAGCCGTGGTCACCATAGCGATAGGGCGCGACAAACATTTGATAGTCGTCATCGGTTTGTGGCTCGCCTTGCGCGGTAAAAGCGCTCAGCCAATGGTGACCAAGGCTCATCTCCAAGGTGCGGAGATCCCGCTTTTCGCCAAGCGCCCAGATATAATCAAACTGGCTGCGGGGCAGTTCCAAATAGGCTGTCTCACCAGTCAAAAGATAGGCGTTAAGGCCAGCGACGGTGGCCGCCATGCCGATGTTGTAATAGCCGTGAGGCCACGTCCAGCCATAGAGCCCGCCATACCATTTGCCATCCATATACTCGCCCACTTGGCCCGCCAGCCCGACATTATCGGGGAGCAAGCCGCCATTGGCTTGGGCGCGGGCCAGCCAGCCATCCACATACTCGACAATCCAATCGCGATATTTGGTGTCGCCAGTCATAAGATAGGCATTAGCCACCAGGCTGGTGACAATCAAGTTGCCCGCCACGTCACCGCGGCCCATGCGCTCATACATGGCTTGGCCCATCTGGCGCGCCTTTACAGGGTCATGGAGATCGTCATAGTGTTCAATATTGGGCAGATCATGGAAGGGCAGACCATAGATGCGCATGCTCGCGCCCCAGCCATAGCTGGGCTCGGTGCTATCGCTAAAGCCCCAGCGCGGGCCGCCACTGCCATTGTGGGCGGCGCGGATGATTTTGTGTTCGGGATCATAGTTGAGCGCCTCGGGATCTTCGTTTAGATAGAAACCGGCAAAGCGCTGGGCACGTGCGCGATTCAGTTCATTGGTGGGATCGGCCAAGCAGAGAAAGTAGAAATAGATATAGCTTTCCCCTTGGTGGAATTGATCGTAACCCAGCTCATATTCCTTGTACACCATCCCTGCGCGCGTCAGCTGGCGCGTAATACTGTCCCACAGGCGCTGGCCTTCGTGCAACAGATGGTCACTGCCACCGAGCAGGTAAAGAAGCGGCCAATTAAAGGCGCTTTCATAAAAATCGTCCGCGCCATCGCGGGAACCCGTTCCCCCTTCGCGCCAGATTAATTCGCCATCTTCGCGCACATAGCGGGCCAAGAAGGGGGCGGTGGCCTCGTTCATGCGCGCCAGGAGTTGCCGCTCGAGCAGCGCCCAGGTTGGCGGGGGAAAGCAGGGAGTCGTGGCAGTAATCGTATGCATAAATCCTATCCTTACCAGGTCATCTTATTACAATCGCAGAGTGCGCGCGTGATCGGCGATGGACCACAGCCATTGGGTGGCACCGATCACGCGCCTCTTTAGTATACCATTGCTGCCGTGATGTAAAAATAGGGTTCCGGTTGTCACCGGCGTTATAAGCGCAACGGCCAACGAGCTGGCTAAAAGAGAGTTTGCTTTCGTCGAAAAGCTGCGCTAAACTGGCAAGCAGGCTGCAATTTTGCGATCAAATCAGTGACGAAAGTGAAGCAATTCTATGCATTTCGATCTACTACTTAAAGGCGGTGAGGTCATCGACCCCGGCGGGGGACACTGTGGTGCGTTGGATGTGGCGATCAAACGCAACCGCATCGCCGCCGTCGAGGCCAATCTTCCCGCAGAAGCCGCTTTCCGCGTCATCGACGTCAGCGGCCAGGTCGTCACACCGGGGCTGGTCGATCTTCACACCCATGTCTATCATAGCGCGACCTGTTGGGGCATTCGCGCCGATCCCGTCGCGGCCCGTTCGGGGGTGACGACTTGGCTCGATGTTGGTTCGGCAGGTGCCTATAACTTTCCTGGCTTTCGCGAGTTTATTGTCAAGCCCGCCGCCGCCCGGATCTACTCGCTGCTTAACATTTCCTCCATCGGCTTAACGGCTTCCACGTGGGAGCTGTCCAACCTCAACTATATGGACATTGATCTCTGCTGCAAGTTGATCGATCTAAACCGCGACCTGATTTTGGGCGTCAAAGTGCGGATCGACAGTAATACGACCAGCGGAACCGGCATTGAGGGGCTCCGGCGGGGCTTGATCGCGGCCGAGCGGACCGAACTCCCTATGATGGTTCACATCGGGAAAGGGCCGCCCGAATTGAGCGAAGTATTGGAATTTTTGCGGCCCGGGGATATTCTCACCCACTGCTTTACGGGGCAATCCATGCGCATGATTAACGAGCAAGGCAAGTTGTTGGATGTCGCCAAACGGGCTTGGGATATGGGCGTGATCATGGATATCGGCCATGGTGCGGGCTCCTTCTCTTTTGAAACGGCGGCCGCCATGCTCGAAAGTGGCTATCAACCCCATGTCATCTCGTCCGACATTCACCAATTTAGTGTCCACGGGCCGCTCTTCGACCTCCCCACCTGTTTGAGCAAGTTCTTGGCCTTGGGTATGTCGCTCGAAGAGACCATTGCCACTGCGACCAGTAAACCAGCAGAAGTTATGGGCATGGCCAACGAAATTGGCACACTGCGGCCAGGGTCATTGGCCGATGTAGCTGTTTGGAAAGTCGCCGAAGGGGATTTTACCTTCTATGACATTCACATGAGCCCACGCCAAGGGAAACAATTGTTGACCAATACCCTCACCATCATCAATGGGCGCGAACTGGCGCGCAGCAGTGATGATGCCCCCATGCCTTGGATCGAAATGAGCGAAAACCAGCGGACGCTCATTGAACGGGGCCACACCCCAACTGCCATGGTAGGCGCTAGGGGTTGCTGTTAACCAGGGATGACCTTTCGAGACGGTTTGAAAAGGTACCCTAAATACCTGACAGGTTTCCAAAAACCTGTCAGGTGTGAGCCTTCGCTTGGAGGGGAGACAGCAAGCCAGCCGGGGCGTTAGGGCCGGGGTGGGGCGGCGTTGTAGATACGGGTGAGAATTTCGGCGCGCTCATCCGGCGTGGCCCAGCGCGGTTGGGCAAAATCTTCCAGGACGCCGGTTAGAATTTCAGTGTTGATCAGCTGGCCTTGATAGATAGTGTGGCGCGTATAGAGTTCGGTGCGCGTCTCCCAACTCCACATCTGGTCGAAAAAGAGATTGCCCAAGCCATAGGCGATCATCCCTGGGCCACCGACATCGGCACTCCCGTAGGGCTCCAGCGCTTGGGGCACATGGCTCTGCACCCCTGTGACCAAATCCGCGCCGGCGTCGCGCAGTTCGCGGAATTCGATCACTTGTTCGCCAGTGGGGTAGGGGAAATAGGTCTCCACATATTGTAACTCTACCGCCACAAGATCCACTTCTTGTGCGGCCTGACGCACCGCCGCCAGACGCTCCTCTTTACGATCATAGTAGTAGCAAGCACCGGGTTCGCTCTCGGTTACCCAAGCACTGGCTGGGCCAAAGGCTAAAAAGGCAAAGAAGGCAAACGTATTGCCATTATGCTCCCAATAGAGCGGGGCGCAGGCTTCCTCGATCGTCAACCCACTGCCATAGATCGGGATTTCATTATCTTTGTAGAATTGAAGCGAGCGACGTGCCCCTTCGCGCCCAAAATCATTGACATGGTTACCACTCAGCCCCACAATGTCGGTCCCGACGGCAGCCAATGTTTCCCAGTAGGAAGTATGGCTACAGAGCACCAGGTTATTGACCGTGTTATTGACCACACAATCATCCAAAAAGGGGATCTCATTGCTAATATGGGTGATATCGGCCGCGGCGAAGGTCGCCGAGATAATCTGCGCAGGATACAGAACACCACTCCGTTCCATGGCCGCCGCCGTGCCACGCGACATGGCGGTGACGCCCGTCATCATCAAGGTTGTCAATTGTTCGGGGTCGCGGTTCGTAGATGGCGTCAAGGTTGGGCGTAGTAGCGAGGCCAGCAACGTTGCCCCCATCCCACGTACACTCACGGCCATGACGAGCGGATAGGTAGCTGGATCTAAATGGTTGTCGAGAACATTGATACCATCTACCGTCAACACCTTATAGCGCGGGCTGATCTGGTCGAAAGGAATAATCCCCAGGGCATTGGGGGTGCTCTCGAGACTGGCCAGCAATTCGCTTTCGGACAAGATGGTGCTGTTGGTGGTGCCCCAAAGCGCTTGTAACAAGGGTGCCGCTTCGGTCGTAATAAAAAGCGGGGTTTGATCAAAACCCTGCCAACGTTGCTGTAATTCATTGTGGGAGATATCGTCACGCACCGTCGCAAAGGGGGCCACAACGGCATAATAGCGTTCCACCACAGGAGCAGCGAGCGGGTCGATATGACCATAGGTAATTTGTGTGCTGGCAATCTCTGGTTGATCGAGCACAATCAACGGTTGTTCCCCGCTGTTCGTTACCACAAAGGGAATTTGCAACAGCAAATTCAACAAGGAGCTAGCATAGCCATCGGGCAAATTGGCTGCCAAAGCCACGGTCAGAGGGCCATCGATCTCTTCTGTTTCACTAAGTGTACGGGTAAAGTGGGCCGCGGGGGGTGCAGGCGGGCGCAAACGAACTTCGGGCTGAATCAAGGGCACACAGCCGCTCAAGAATAGCAAACCGACCCAATAATAACTAAGTTTTCGACCTATTTTGCTCATTGCTTACTGAATTACCCGCCTTCCTGAGATAGCCACCCGCGCTGACTGCGTGATCTTCTACGGCGCTAGCTGCTTGGTAAAAATACTGCTACCACAGCCATGAAATAGTAAAAGTACAGCAACAACAGGGGTAAGCTATCGAAAAGATTGTTACAAGAAGAGTACCAAGGGATACAACCAATAGTACATAGTATACTGGACATATCGCCAACCCAAAAAACACTATTAACGGCGTTGACAAGTGCATTCATTGGTGTAGACAATTAGATGAATTTACGCTTAGTCGATTATCCAGAGCAGAGGGAGTATGCGTAACAGAAGAAGGTTAGGGAGGGGAGGAGCTATCGAGCAACCTGTCATGCAAAAAGAGCTGCCAGGTTTCCCCAACCTGGCAGCTCTACCCATACAAGCTTTACTTAGCTAAGCCGGATCCACTGCCCCACATAGATGTAGTTGGGGTTGCTCAGCCCGTTCAAGTGCATCAGACGACGCACGGTGGTGCCATTCCATTTGGCAATCTCCGAAAGCGTATCGCCAGCCTTGACTCGATAGTCGCCATAGCCATAGCCACCACCATGGTCCGGCTTGCTTGGGCCATAACCACCGCCATAGATGTTGGGAATGCACAACTTCTGCCCTACATAAATGTAGTTGGCATTGCTCAACCCATTGGCACTAGCTAACGCCGAGGTCTTCATGCCATACCAAGCGGCAACTTTGGAGAGCGAATCGCCATGGCGCACATAATAATAGCTAGTGCAGCCAGCCGGCGCACCACCACCACCCGTCGGAATGTACAGATGTTGCCCTACGTAAATGTAGTTTGCATCACCCAAGCTATTCGCTTTCTTCAGCGCGTTTACAGTCACGCCATAATAACGAGCAATATGGGAAAGAGTTTGGCCTGGCTTTACCACATGATAGTTACCACTTGCCGCTGGCGCATTGGCCGGTGCAGCGAAAGCTGCCGAAGGCACAAGGGTAGCCATCAGGGTCATGCATAATAACAGAAGGAAGACAGTACGACGTACTTTCTTAGAAGGTACTAATGCAAACATAGGTTGCTCCTTTCAAGGTAAGCAAAGAAAACTTATCGGTACGATAGGCACGCTGGTAGAGAAGAGCTGGTCTCCTCTACCACAATAAGACAGAGCTTTCTGAGGGAGCTTGTCTTATTGTCGCGATAAACCTACGGTGATCCCCAAGGGTGAAATAAACTTTGTAAAAACGACTTCGGGACGCGTCACAAATTGATCGTTTTTGATCACAGCAATTCTGCGATCCACCTACTGTTTATAATACGCCAACAACGTTGATCTTGCGCTGATCTACCATAGATGACGATACAATACGCCGTTTTGATTCAAAGAATACTGCGGGAAAATGCTTACATTCGTGACAGGAATACAGGGAGCAGCTAAAAACAGCACATCAAGTTGCAATTCTTTGGGAATTGCATAAAAATCATGCGTTGAGTGAGTAGCCAAATGCAGAGAGAAAAATGAGAATTGTGGATAAATTGTAGCTGATTCGGTCAGCAAAGCCAATTTTGTATAAGCACGAAAATTGGGTGGAGCGTGTACTGCCGCGGCTGGGGAGCGTGCTACACCGAATGTGATGACAGAGTCCGTAGCACAGTTTGTCACGCTAGAGCGGACAGGCTTTCGAAGCCTGTCCGCTCTAGCGTGACGGACATCCGATCGTCTTTAGAATGGCCGGCTTTACAGCAACGGTGAGCTGCGCTGCACAAATTGAAAAGGCACCTGCCACGGATCGCGCAAGAACAACAATTTGTCACCGCGTGGCGTGACGGTAATCTCAGTCACCGTTGTTGCCCCAGCAGCCACCAAGCGGGCCCGATCGGCTTCAATGTCGCTTGAAGAAAATGCTAGATGAAAGTTGAAAGGGCTCATGTTGGGATAATCAGGCATGGGGGCGGCTGGATTATTATAGAGCTCGACCATACTGCCAGCTTCATCAGCAATAAAGTGCATATAGGGCGACTCTTTGCTCGCCATCACAATGCGCATTCCCAAATGTTGGCTATACCACGCGGCTGTGGCGGCTGGTTCAGGCACATTGATGGCAACATGTTCTAATTTCATGACGCTTCTCTCCTCTATGCTTATGGTTGTTATTGTATGCTAGTTCAATCAGCTAGGCGTTACGCGCTTTGGGAAGATCTGCTAGCGTCAGGCCTAGCCATATGAATATCGACGCGGCAAAATTAGTCTGCCGTACGCGAACGCCGCGCGGGTACTGGTAACCAAGCCAATGACTGTTCTGTATCGCCAGTGGGAATATATTCTAACCCAATGTAGCCGGAGTAGGCTAGTTGCTCTAATTTGGCAAAAATGGCTGGATAGTTAATTTCCCCACTACCTGGCTCATGCCGACCTGGAACATCCGAAATTTGTAGATGGCCGATCCAGGGTAGATAGCTTTGCATGGTAGCCAACAAATTCCCTTCTGTCATTTGGGCATGATAGAAATCATATTGCAAGCGGACATGGGGATGATTCAAGGCACGGACAATTGCCATGCCATCTAGCGTGCTATGCACAAAATAGTAGGGTTGATCGGTGGCATTCAAGGGCTCGATCAACAAAGTAACACCGGCAGTTTGGGCCAGGGGTGCTGCCCAGGCAAGGTTTTCGAGGATGGTGGCAAACTGCATGGCCGGTGCAACACCTGGTAATCGGTTGCCGACCATCACATGAATACGTGGCACCTGCAGGTAATGGGCATAGGTCAAGGCTTCCTCCATCGTTTGACGGAAAGTTGCTTTCCGTTCGGGGTGACTCAGGGTACCCCGGTCACCAGCAGCGTAGTCACCGGGTGAGATATTGAATAATACCGCCTGTAGCCCATGCTCGTCGAGCCGCTGACGAATGGCCGTGTAGCCAAATTGGTAGGGAAAGAGGAACTCAACCGCGTCAAACCCAGCATTCCTGGCTGCGGCAAAGCGATCTAGAAAAGCCCATTCTGGATACAGCATAGATAAGTTAGCAGCAAACTTTAGGGCCATCGACCTAGTCCTTCTTTGGTAGCGTTTAGATTTTTGAGCCACAGCAGAATATTTTGGAACAACCCACTGCGTAACGCTTAGGCTATTTCACTTCAGTCCATCACAATACGCTGACACTACTATATATATACGATTTTTGGCAAATCTGATCAAGGGGGTTCTTGAAGGGGAACCGATCATCCTTCATCCACGTTTTAGCAAGCTGTTCCTATTGTTATAGTGCGATCGCGCCCTAAGCGTTTGAGCGCCTTTGATCAGCAAAAATAATCTAGTTCGGCAAGGGGACGCTTTGATGGAATTTAGCCCTAGCGATCCAACGCAATGATCTGAAAGCTAGGCGGAGTTGCCGTTGCGCGATAGGCAACGGGCAAAGCTGGAGAAAGCCCTGCCTGCCGCATCTCCCCTTGCAGCACACGTAGTTGCTCACTCACCTCTGTCGCATTTTGCCGAGGATAAAAGCCAAACTCAATTTGTTGGGCAAGCCACGTGAGCGCAAAGAAGCGTTGCGCAAGCTGCTGATCGACAGGAGACTCCGTCTGGGCAACCGCGAGCAGAGCCTGATGGAGATCGGCAGTCACCGCAGCAATTGTTTGCAAAATGGTGGCGGATTCGGTCTCCCATTCAACGACTAAGGGGATGCCATAGACACGTTGGGCGACAGCTAGCTTTAAGATGAGCCACTCTCGCTTCTGTTGCAGCGCCCAGAATTGCAGCGAAAAGGTGAGATCGGGCATTGCAAAAATTTGATCATAGTAAGCAGTCCGCTGTTGATCTTCGATCAGTAAGGTTCGGGCCAATTGTTGGCGTTCTGCCTCCGCATCGACCAGGGGAACCTGGAGTAAACGGATTGCCAATGTTTTAGCCACTTGTTGGCGCTCGTTCACAAGGGCCAACAAGGTCGGCTCTACTGGTGGGACTTCTGACAAGCGCGGCCACTGCCCACTAAAGATCGTTGTTTGGGGTGCAAGATAGGGGTTGCGCAGTAGTTCGGTTAATTCCCGGCTCAATTCTCTTGTTTGGAGAGGCAGCGTTGCTTTTTCTAGATCGCGCAATAGTTGGCTACGTTGCGCTGGCAAAAGATCAGGAACTTGTTGTACAATCAGCAAAACCTGCCGCGCAACATCAAGCGCGGCGGCTTGTTCGCCGAGTTTCTGGAGCCCTGTTAAACAATTGAGTAAGGCTTGACTGCGCTCCACTGGTGTTAGCGCTGTATCCAGAACCGCCAATGCACGTGCTTGTTGGTAAAGTTGTTGAGCGGCTTGGGGTTGATCGTCTGCAGCAAAATGCTGGGCAAGTTTCAGGAGCAAGGCAATCCGCGCGGCCGACATCTTTTCTAGGCCAACCCAAGCGAGCGCCCGGCTTGTTTCTAGCTCCCCCGCATTCAGCGCCTGATAGGCCAATGATTCGTCGGGATCACCAGCTAGTTGCATTAACGCTAGCGATGGCACAATTCGTTCCGATTGCAACGTTGGCAAAGCAGAATCGACTTGGCGTGCTTGTGGCGAACGATAGAGCCACCAAAGTGCACCCAAAGCGAGTAGGCCAATTACAAGACAAATGACGAAGCCCAGTAGTAATAAAGATTGTAGCCAAACGCTTCGTTTTGGCCGGGTCGGGTAGGCAGGTAAGGAAGATCGGATTTGCATGGTTCGAAGTATAGCATAAATCGCAGTGGGAAGTCATGCAGCCACTCCCATTGTATTTCATTTACAGTGTTTCTAGAGCAGATGGTATAAGTCCCCCAGCCGGTCGTCCGCAAGTGAACTACTGGGTAAGTCCGATAGTTATTCAAAAGTCGATTTTTGCGGCTTTGTCTAGATGTGCTAAGATAAGACGGACTTCAATAGATTAGCAAATATCCTATATTAGAAACTTTAGGTTGCTCTACGTTGAGGTTGCTGACTCTTTGATCAGTAAGGAGATTAGATTCTATGCAGAATTCGCAACTTGATAGGCGCGCCCAAAACACGCAGTTGGACAGGCGTGTGCGTTACGCTCAGATCGAACAGCGCCCATCGCAAAGTTGGAAGGGGTTTTCTTCAGTCGTCGAAGGGCCTGCCGCCTGGCTGACTTCCTTTTTGCTCATCCCCTGTTTAATCGCGGCTGCGCTGCTCTTGCCCCCTGTGAACCTTTGGGAACGGTTGCAATTATTTGCATATACCAGGATCGGTGTCACAGGCGGTGTATTGAGCGACGCCGACGGCACCTTGGTTAGTTTCCCACCAGAGGGTGTTCAAGAAAGCTTCTATGCCGCTTTTAGCAGCATTCCCCGGATTGATTTCATTGAAGGCCAAGCGGGTCGTCAATTCTACGACGCGGCGGTCGCCCTACCCGACTATTTGATCGCGAAAAGCCCCATCTATAGTTTAGAGGTGCGCGGAGAAAAACCGGGACAGGTCATTTTTGAAATTCCTATCCCGAACGATAGCCTTCCCTATGAAACATTGGGCGTTTACTCTTGGAATGGGACCAATTGGGAACATCTCCCGAGTAAAGTGCTGATTACCGAAGATAAGGTCGAAGCGCGGCTGACCACAGTACCGCCGAACTTTATGGTTATGCAGACCAGCCCCGATATCCCCGAAGTGACGGCCAATTTAACCAACAGTCAGCAGTTGCCCGAAAATGTGCGCGTGGCGAGCGAAGTACGCGGCGGCATGATTCTCCGCGGCGATGGTGCACTCAGTGGCGAAGTGCCCGAGAGCACCGGTAATACGCTCCTGCTGATCACCAATGTTGAAAATGGCAGTGTCCGCTCAGACTTGATCAACAATTTGTTGCTCGATCCTGGTCAACAAGATAATCAGATCAATGCGGTCGAGCAAGTGCTACTGGAACGGAACTTCCGCGGGGCAGTGGTCGACTATCGCGAAGTGGATGCCCTTCCCAGTGCACGCGCCGATTTTGTCTTCCTAATGACACGAATGGCCGAACGGCTTCACGCCAATAACAAAGAATTAATTGTGCGCGTGGCCACGCCTTCACAGATTTCGGCAGATGAGTGGAATACCCTTGGCTATGATTGGATTGCCCTCAGCCAGGTCGTCGATAAGTTGATCATCCCAGCGCCCCTCGACCCACGTGCCTACCGAGCGGGTGGCGAGATGGATGCGCTACTCTCTTGGGCCACCGAAATGGTGGAACGGCGCAAACTGCAAATCGAATTGCCCGTCCAGTCCGTCGAGACGGTAGGCAATTACCTTTTTGTCAAAGGATATAAGGAAGCGCTTCAACCTTTGCTTAAGGAAATTAGTGCCGAGAGCAACGGCCAAGAGATTAGTCTTACCGCAAGCAACCCACGTATCGCCGAGCAATTGCGCTTGGACGAAAGCATGGGTAGCTATTACTACACCTATACGGATGATCAAGGTGCACAACGCACCGTTTATTTGGAAGATGCCACCAGCATCAGCCACAAGCTAAATCTGCTCCGCAAATATAACTTGGTGGATGTGACCCTGCATACACCAGAATCCGGTGACGTAGACCCCAATATATGGAGTGTGCTTCTGCAATTCCAAACGGGCGTCTCGCTCTCCACACTCTACGAGCCTGTCTCGGTTGCCTATACCGTCTATGATGCTGACAGCAATGTCGTTACCAACAATGTCCGCCCGCTAACCGATCCCAGACTGAACTTTGCTTCTAATGTCGAGTTGGCTAAATTGCGGGTTGAGGCGCAGTTGGTTGGCAGCCGGGGCGAAGCATTGGGCACAGCATTGTCCTTACCCCTTGTCGCTGATAATAGTGCGGTAGCGCAAAATATGACCGCCAAGGAGGGGAGCGATCAGGCGGCGGTCGAATCGACTGAAATTGCGATGGTCGAGTCCAAACCCTCCTTACCCCGCATTAATGCCAATACGATTGTCAATGTTCGCTCTGGCCCTGGCACAACCTATAATATTTTAGGTCAAATTGCGCCAGAAAACAGCTACCAAGCGTTGAGCAAAGATGAGTCGGGCCAGTGGTGGCAAATTGATATTGGCAGCAGCCAAAGTGGTTGGATCGCCAATGAATTTGTCGCCCAATCCGCAGAAGTGGCACAAGTGGCGGCAGCGAATCAAACGACCCAACCTCAAGTTGCCACGACAAACAACGAAGTTACGGCGGCGGCTGTCGAAACAGCTGCCCCGCCTGAACCTGATTTTCCCTATGCACGTGCCGCCCAGATTGTGAATCTTCGCGAAGGTCCAGGCACTGGCTACAGTGTATTAGGCCAGCTCAACCCAGGCATCGCGTATAAGCTCCTCGGAAAGAACGAACAGGGCGACTGGTGGCAAGTGGAGATGAGCGATGGCCGCCCTGGTTGGGTGACCAGCCAACTTGTCAGCACCGGTGGCGATGTCCAATCGATCGCCGTTGCCCAAGACATTCCGCAACTGGCGGCACCAGCCGAACAGGTCGCGGTGACAGCACCAGAAGCAACGGGTGGCCAAAATACGGCACCAGCCGCGCCAGTCGCCGCCCCAAGTGGTAGTGGTGGCTTCGGCTACGGTGTACAGGCTCACATGGTGCATACCGGCCAAGAAGACAAAGTCATGGCGATGACCACCGGCATGGGCTTTAACTGGGTCAAGCAACAGGTTGAATGGAAAGTCTTTGAAGCTAGCCAAGGAGGACGCGACTTTGGGGCGCTCGATAACATCGTCAATGCTGCTGCGGCATCCGGTGTGAATCTGCTCTTTAGCGTCGTTAATGCACCGGCTTGGGCACGTGAGCCAGGGTTCGATGGCAATGTTGGTGGCCCGCCCCAAAATCCGCAAACCTATGCTGACTTTGTCGGTGCATTGGCCGGGAAATATTGTGGCACCTCGCTCAAGATGATCGAAGTGTGGAATGAACAGAACCTCCACTATGAATGGGGCAACAAGCCGCTGAATGCCGGCGAATACGTCCAACTGTTGGCCGCCGGGTATAATGCGATCAAAAGCGCTTGTCCGTCGATGATTGTGGTCAGTGGTGCGTTGACGCCCGCCGGGAACAATGGCTCGTTTGCCATGGATGACCTTGCCTATCTGGAGCAGATGTTCCAAGCCGGTGCCAATAACTATCTAGACGCGGTTGGCGCTCACCCCAGTGGCTACAATGTCCCACCGTGGGCGACCACCGACACGGCTTGTGCCGAAATTCAGAAAACGGGGAATAGCTTCAACGGGGCTTGTGACTCGCCCCACCACTCTTGGAGCTTCCAGAGCACGATGCTAGGCTATCGCAATATCATGAATGTCTATGGTGCCAGTGGCAAAAAGATCATTCCAACCGAGTTTGGTTGGGCGGCAGGCGGCGCATTCGATTCTCGTTACGCCTATGCCAATGACAATGACTACAACGAACAGGCCGAGTGGACGGTTCAGGCGTATCAAATGATGAAGTCGTGGGGATGGGTTGGCCCAGCCTTCCTTTGGAACCTCAACTTCCGGGTTGTTGCGAATGGCACCGAAAAAGCACAATGGGGCATTGTTGATCCGGGTTGGGGTCCTCTCCCAGTCTATAATGCCCTAGCAGGCATGGCCAAATAAGCCAGTGTTCAGCATGGTCCCTTAGGACCAATCGCAAAACGCTACGTCAGTACGGCATAACCTGATACACGGTTCTGTGTATTGCCCAAAGCCGGAGACACGCCAAGGTCTCCGGCTTTTTCACACCTCTCGCTCACCTGACCCCATTTCACGGAAAATGATTGTAGGGTGTTCTGATGCAGAAGCAGCGCGCTGCCCTGATGGAGCGCTGTTTTATCCCCCAATTTGGCAGAAAACCGTCTTATGCTTTACGCTATAAAACGCCTAGTTTTATCCCTTTTACCCAATGTAAAAAAGGATGATCCGATGACAAAATTCGGTAACAATTTCCCGTCCGTATTGCCAAAACAACTTTGGCTCTCTGCCCTTCTCTTTGGGCTTTTCCTCACTTGGATGCCCCAACCGGCCGCGGCGCGAGCTAGCTTCGCCCCACCCCAACAAGCGGACTCAAATTTTACCGCCACCATTACTGCCGACCGCTTGAATGTACGCAGTGGGCCTGGCACCCAACATGCCACCATCGCCAAGCTGACCCGCGGCGCCCAGGTCAATGTTACAGACCAAACGGCAAGTGGTGACTGGTTCCAAGTAACCTTGCCTGATGGCACCAATGGCTGGATTGCCGCGGCTTATGCCACCCACAGTGGCGGCAGCCGTAGCACCGCCGCTGTTCCGCCGCTGGCAGTTGGCACAGCCGATACCACCAGTGCAACCACCGCCACAGCAACATCGACAACAGCAACCGCCTATACCATTCCCGCGCGGATCAACATTCGCCGTGGACCAGGGACCAACTATGCCATCGCAACCTCAGTTTCTGCTGGCACTGCTCTCGAAATCCTGGCGCTGAATCCAGCCGGCGATTGGTATCAAGTCCAACTAGCCGGACAAGCCGAGCCGGTTTGGGTTTTTGCTTCCTTAACCCGCACCACCGGTACACTGGATGGCGTAGCTCGGTTAACTGCCGATCAATTACCTGCGGCACCAGTGGCGGCCACCGCCACAACCGCTACTGCGGCGGCCAGTGTCAATGCACCGCCACCCTCGGGCGGCGGCTTCTTTGCCTATGGGATTCAGGTGAATGCTTGGCAAGGCGATAAGGCCGGTTCAGCCGCGATGACCAGAGAGATTGGCTTTCCCTGGGTCAAACAGCAGGTACGCTGGGAATTTGTAGAGAACTCACCCGGTGCGGTGGATTGGAGCGAGATGGATCAAATTCTCGATGCCATGACAGGCAATGGGTTACAGGTACTCTTTAGTGTTGTCACTGCGCCACAATGGACACGCCCCGATAAGCCCGGCACAGGTGGCCCGCCTAACGATTTTAATCTCTTTGCCAACTTTGTCGGGCAAATCGCCGGGCGCTACTGTGGCCGCTTAGGCGCGATTGAAGTATGGAATGAACAGAATTTGCAGCGCGAGTGGGAAGGCTTTCCGCTCGATCCAGCACTCTATATGGATCTGTTGCGCCGTTCCTATAGCGCGATCAAAGCCGCGTGCCCAGGCATGATTGTCGTGAGTGGGGCAACGACACCGACGGGTAACAGTCCTATTGCCGTGGATGATATTGATTATCTGCGCGGCATGTACAACCATGGCTTGGCAAATTATAGCGACGCCATTGGCATCCACCCCAGCGGCTATGGCAATCCTCCCAATGTGACGATCCAAGATTGGCAAGCAGGCACCTACAATGCGCCGTCGCATGTCAATCACCGGAGTTTCTACTTTCGTAGCACGATGGAAGAATCACGCCAGGTCATGGTGGCCTATGGGGATGTGAACAAACGCCTATGGTTGACCGAATTTGGTTGGGCCTCGAGCGTCTCTCCCCATCCTGGGTATGAATACGCAGCCTATAATAGCGAGGCCCAGCAAGCACAGTACATTGTTGATTCTTATCAGATGATGCGCAACTGGGGATGGGTTGGCGTTGCCTTTCTCTGGAACTTAAACTACACCCACGGTGAAATGGGCCAGTTTAGCGTCATCGGGAGACCGGCTTATGAAGCGCTAAAAGGCTTGCCCCGCTAAGCCTGTGGGCACCCGGCATAGCACAATAATGGATAGATAAGCGCACAAACTCGCCTATCTATCCATCATCCACACTTACCAATTTTTTGAGGAAGGGTCTATGAAAAAACTGATTGGCTATTGGGGTCTACTTCTTGTGCTATTGCTGGCTGGCTGCGGCAGCGGCCCCGAGGCAACACCGACACCGACAAAAACACCACTAGGGCAAACCGGCAGTGCCCAACCAGAGGCGCCCGCCACCCCCACTGCCGACCCCAGTACCGAACAACCAACGACGAGTAGCGAACAGCCCCCCGCCCCAACCGAAGGGGGCTCCCCCGCGACAACGGCCCCTGCCGCAGAGATCGCGGTGATCAATATCGATCTTTTGAATATCCGTAGTGGGCCTAGCACCAATGACCAAATTGTCCGCACGGCCAACCAAGGCGAGCAATTTACCGTCGCGGCTCGCAGTGCCGATGGGAGTTGGGTTCAAATTGCCACCAACGGCCAACCGGTTGGCTGGGTAACCACCGAATTTGTCACCATTTCCCAAGCCGCGGGTAGTTCCACCACAACCGCCAGTGGCCCCACGCCGACCCAAGCCACTAATGCGCCAGCGCTCTCTAGCGATATGTTAAGCCCTGACTTTGGCGCACAGGCTTTTCTCTGGTGGAAAGAAGAAGTGGCCGACCGCGACCTCCAACTAATGCAAGATGCCGCCTTTAACTGGGTCAAACAGACCTTTGCGTGGGAAACCATTGAAACAACCGGCAAGGGCCAGTTTGATTGGGCCCGCGCCGATCGGGTCGTGAGCCATGTGCGTGACAACAATCTCAAACTCTTGGCCCGGTTGAGTACCGACCCCGAATTAACCACCTTTTGGGCAGGCGCGCCGCCACAAAATATTGATAACTTTGCTGATTTTGCCTTTGCCGTGGCGAATCGCTATAACTGTACGCCCCAGGCCGTGGGTTGTATCAACGCCTACCAGATCTGGAACGAACCCAATCTCGGCCGCGAATGGGGTAACAGCCGCCCTAATCCGGCGCAATATGTTGAAATGTTGCGCAAGACCTACGCCGCCATCAAACGGGGCAACCCCAATGCCATTGTCATTAGCGCGGGCATGGCCCCCACCGGGGACAACAGCAACGCGGCCATGCCCGATGATCTTTTCTATGAAGAGATGTACAAAGCCATGGGCAGCAGCAACGGCTATTTCGATATGCTTGGGGTCCATGGTGCGGGCTTTGCCGCTCCCCCCGAACTAGATCCAGCCGAGGCCGCCTCCAATCCGAAATATGGTGGCTATCGCTTCTTTGCCTTCCGCCATGTCGAAGATATTCGGGCGATCATGGTGCGCTACGGCGACACGAACAAGCGGATTGTGCTCTTGGAGTTTGGCTGGACCTTTGATTCAGTCAACGCTAGCTACAAATGGCATGGTGCTGACGCCGGGATTACCGAGATGGTTCAAGCTGATTATCTCAAGCGCGCCTATATCTACGCCACCGAAAATTGGCAACCGTGGATTGGCTTGATGAGCTTGTTGACAATGCCCAACATTGACTGGCTGGAAGATGGCAACCCGCAAGATGAAGAGCAATATTGGTGGGCCATTATGAGCCCGGCCTATCCCGATCTCCATTGGCGCGCAGCCTATATCGTCCTTTGTGACTACTTCAATCGCCAAGACGGCCAATTCTGCCCGCACGATCCGGCACGCCAGTGAGCAATCATTTAGCACAAAGAAATTCCCGTCTCCCCTTCTGCGCAGCCAGTATGCTCGTCGTGAGCATACTGGCTAGCTTCCTCTTTTTTCTCTTCTTTCGTCGGGTTAATCTGGATGAAGGTTGGTATCTCAACGCAGCAAGGTTGGTCTACAGTGGGCAGACGCTCTACCGCGACTTTGCCTACACACAGACCCCTTTGCTGCCCTATCTTTATGGCCTCTTGCAGCCTTTGGTGGGGCTAGGGCTCTACCAAGGACGCGCGCTCACGGTTTTATTGGCCCTGGCGGCTTGGTTGCTCAGCGCCCGCAGCGCCTATCGGCTCGGAGGTTGGCGCGCTGGCCTCTTCTGCCTGGCCCTCTTAGCCACCTCTTTCTTCGCCGCGGCCCAGTATACCTATACAGCCACCTACGCGCTGACAGCTTTTCTCATGGCCGCAGCCATCGATCTTTCGTTGCGCGCTGGACCGGAACGCCGCCGTACCATCCTCGCCGCCCTGCTCATGAGCTTGGCGGTGACGGTACGCTTATCGACCGTGGTCGTCCTGCCAATATTTCTGATTTATCTGGTGCTGCGTAGCGAACAACGCGTACAGACTTTCTGGTGGGCCCTGTTCACCATGGGGCTTACGCTTGGGCTAGGTCTCGGTTGCTACTGGTGGTGGAGCGGCGAGCTGATGCTCTATGATATCTGGGGCTTTCATTTAGACCGGATCTTGCGTACCCGTTGGCAGTTGCGCAAAATTCAAGAGCGAACCCTCAAAACGGCTTTTGACTTTGCTGTTCCGCTTCTACTAGGCGGCCTAGGCACGCTTTGGGGGCTCTATCGCCTCAAACGCCAAGGATGGGATGGTGCGCCCCAAGCGCTTACGGTGGCGATTGGCCTCACGCTGATGGCTGGCGCCCTCTTTGGCGCGCATATTATCCCGCGCACGACCGATAGTTATTATAACTCTTTGCAGTTACCCATGCTTTGCACCGCGGGGGCGCTTGTCCTGGGGCAACTTTCCCGTCCGATCGCCAAGCCACTCACCTACTGGGTTCCGCTGGTGCTGGTCGTACTGAATGGGTTTACCCAAGGGTATGCCACTTGGCGCGATGGTGCCCTGACTTTTCCGCCGCAAAATCAGATTGCCGTCGTACGCCGTGCCGCGCAACTGGTGCGCGACTACACCGCGCCCAACACGCCCTTGGTCTCGTTTAATCAACACTTGGCGCTGGAAGCTCAACGGCCAACACCCCCCGGCTATGAAATGGCGATCTTTAGCTACCGACCAACCTGGACGCTGGAGCAGGCCCACGCCTATAAAGTCATTAACAACGATATTTTATTTGCTGATCTAGCCGCGGCCCAAGGCGCGGCGGCCTTTACCGAGTTCGATCTGGGGCAGATCTATGGCGAACGCGACCAGTTCTTCGCGATTCTGGGTGATCGGTATCGGTGGTTCTATACGATTGAAAATTTTGGGCCCTATGGGGATGTTCTGCACCTTTACTTTCCCCCTCAATTTCAGGCACCCCAGCCGCAAAGAGCCCAGCTTCATCGCTTGGGCGATGGCATCACGTTGCTGGGCTATGATTGGATTGAGGAGCAAGAGGCCGGGAAACGCGTCGGTAAAGTCGGGCTCTATTGGCATAGCGCCACCCAACCCAACAGCAGCTATACCGTCTTTGTGCAACTGCTCGATCCCAATGGCGTCTTGGCTTGGGGATGGGATAATCCCCCTTGTCGGCGCACCTGCCCCACGGAAAGTTGGCAAGCCGGTGAATTTATTCGCGATGAGTATACCGTGCCGCTTACCACATTAACCAGCGGAACAGTCTATACCTTGACCACCGGAATGTATGATCCGGCCACCAGCCAGCGCCTGCCGATTCTCGACGAACAGGGGGTAGTGCTGACGGACTACCTTCAGTTGACCACGCTACAGCCTTAAGAAAAATGCGCGGCGCAAGCGGGCTACCACCCCAGTGCGCTTATGAAGGGTAAGAAATTAAACCAGTAGACCTTACTAGTGCGCTCTAGCCCAGCTTGACCGAGCAGGCGCTGATTTCAATCAGCGCTGGATTACCGAAGTTCATGGGTAATCTTCATCAGCGCAGCTCACTGCTAGCCGGCGGTGGTTTCAACTGCCGCTTTACCCCCCTATCGATCACGCGAAAACGGGCTGGTGCATTGGGTTGCACCAGCCCGCCAACAGCCAAGCAGCCTCGGCTAATCAGCCAATGTTTGTTGCCACACCAACTGAGCCAGCAGACCGTCCCGCACTGTCGTGGTGGGGTTATAGCCCAACTGCTGTTGGGCTTTCTGAATATCCGCGACCGTACGTCGTTGGTCACCTGCACGGCGTGGACCGTGGGTGGTATTGGCCTTTTTCCCACTCAATTCTTCTAAGAGCGCCAATACCTGATTGACATTGACCTCTTCGCCGCCCCCGATGTTAAAGGTTTCGCCCTGGCTTTTCTCCGGGCGTTCAAAGGCGAGGATCAACCCTTGCACACAGTCATGGACATAGGTATTGCTGCGGCTATCCGTGCCATCCCCATCAATTGTAATGAGATCCCCGTTGAGCAGCGCGCGAATGAAAATATGGTAACCCATATCGGGGCGTTGCCGTGGTCCATAGACCGAAAAGAGCCGACAAATGGTCACCGGCAGTTGGTAGTTCGCCTCATAGGCGCGACACAACTGTTCAGCCGCCAATTTGGTAATGCCATAGGGCGAAACCGGCGCAGTTGGCGCCTCTTCATTGCCCGTGGCAAAGCGCCCATAGACCGATGAGGTCGAAATGTTAATAAAGTGGGGCACTTGCGCTTGGACGGCGGCTTCGAGCAGACGTTGGGTGGCCTGAATATTACAGGTCATGTAACTGTCAAACTCACTCCAGCTGCGCCGAAGACCAGCCATCGCGGCAAGATGAAAGACTACATCAGCCCCTTGTAGCAGTGGCGTAAGATCCGCCGTGCGTAGGTCCATTTCGTGAAAGGAATAGTTAGCTACACCTGCCAACGCAGCCACATTCTGTTCTTTGAGCGGACGTGGATAATAGGGGATAAAGGCATCAAGCCCACGCACAGTATGCCCTTTTGCGATTAGCTTCTCACAGAGATGGGAGCCAACAAAGCCTGCTGCTCCCGTTACAAGACAAATTGCCACAGACGATCCTTTCCTTCGGTAGTTGGACGCGCGGTAGGTGGGTAAATCGGTATATCAGTAAATTGGTAGATTGATAGATGAGGGAATTAGTCGCATTCACGACGAGATACCACTGACAGTAACAGTGTAGTTTACCAGACAGTGACCAGAAAGCGCTGCACGTCATGTTTACTATCTGCTTACTCTTTGGTCTTTACGCTTCACTTTACGGCTGGGTCATCACTTGTGGCTCAACCGTGAGGGTCAGGGCACGAATGGCTCCCGCTTGCGCGCCAACCACCAAGAGATAATTCATCGCCAAGCTCAGCTCACTCGGCTGGTTAAAGCTAACCTCGTCAGGGCGACCATCGACCAACGCGATTGCGTCTGGTCTCCATCACGTCTACTGAGGTCATTGAGGGAGTATAACATGGACACCAAACCGAGCTAAAACTTGCGTTAACCTTTCGTTTCATGGTTTATTAGAGATGTTTCTTTTAACCGGGAACCGAGCGTTGTATGACGGCCTTTTCGTAGGCCAAGTGGAGCGTCTGAAGTCCATTGCGCGCTTATGACCTTTGGGCGATTTCGCCGGCCAGCCAATGAAATAGGGCGCGGGGGGGCGAGCCACGCGTCACATCGTAGGAAATTTATGTTTATCTTGAAGTCTATCCGCCAATTCTTTCAACCGACCACGACCATTCCCCTAGCTTTGCGCCGCGTCTTCTTTCATTTATATTGGGATATTGCTTGGTTTGGCATTCTCTCTGGCAGCACACTCTCTTTTCTATCGATCTATGCCACCCGCCTCGGTGCCGATGCCTTTCAGATCGGGCTCTTGAGCGCTGGCCCGGCGGTAGTGGGGCTCCTCTTTACGTTGCCCGCTGGCCGCTGGCTCCAAGGTCGCCCCGTGGGCGGTGCCGTCTTTTGGTCGGCGGTCCTCGCCCGTTTTGGCTACCTTCTTATGGCCGTCCTGCCCCTGCTCTTGCCAGCATCACTGCAAATTGGTGCACTAGTGCTGTTGGTGTTGGTGATGACCATTCCCAACTCGGTGCTCTCCATTGGCTTTAACGCGCTCTATGCTTCGGCGGTAGCCCCAGAGTGGCGCGGCCATGTCGCTGGGATTCGCAATGCCATGCTAGCGTTGGTCTTTGTCATCACCTCTTTGCTTTGTGGCTGGTTGCTCAATCGTCTGCCCTTTACCATGGGCTATTTTGTGATCTTTACGCTGGGCTTTATCGGCGCGGCCATGAGTACGGTCCATCTTTGGTTTTTGCGCCATATCACGGGTGAAACCGAGCCGGGACCGCCCCAAATTCGCGGGGTGATTGGCGATTTAGCTCGCCCGGGCGATATCCGCATCTTGGGCATTACCCTCCGCACCAGCATTGCGCCGCGGGCTTTTGCGCGTGGCGCGAATCTGCTCCGGCTCGAAGTTTTGCGCGGAGCCTATGGCCAGATCGTGGCCGCACTCCTTTTGTTTCATATTGCACTCTATATTCCCATCCCGCTTATGCCTCTCTATTGGGTAGACCACTTACATTTTTCGGATGGCGATATTAGCCTGGGAACAGCCATTTTTCATTGTGCCGTACTGCTGGGATCTTTGCGCGTAGGGCGATTGGCCGAACGGTTTGGCAATCACCGGATTACGGTGGTTGGTGGGGTCTTGCTCAGTCTCTATCCTTTGCTAACGGCGGTGATGACCAATCTAGGCGTCTATCTGATTGTTTCGGTGATTGGCGGGGCAGCTTGGTCATTGGTCGGTGGGGCCATCGGCAATTATCTGTTGGAAAATGTACCAAAGACCGATCGTCCAGCCTATTTGGCCTGGTATAACCTAGCGCTTAACCTAGCCGTCTTGTTGGGGTCACTGATCGGGCCACTCTTGGCCGATAGCTTTGGCCTCATCGAAGCGCTCTTCTTAAGTTTTGTGGCACGCTTGCTAGGGGTTTTGGCGATCTGGCTAGTACGCCAGCCAACACCGCAGCCATCCACGGTGGTAGAATGACCGTAATAAAATAACGGTGATAGAATGATGGTCAAGTACAGTTTTTTATTGACAAACATTGGGAACAGGCCGACCGCAGTCATGATGCGGAGGTATGCTAGAGCCTGCTCCCAACTCGTGCGCGTGAAGTATATAGCGAACCAGCGTTAGGTAAGCCTATGACAATGAATGTTCCTGCCTTAATGGCAACCTATCAACTCCGCCAACGGGAGTACCTCCTGCGTATTACGCGGGCGATGACCTCGCGCCTAGACTCTCCGACCTTGCTCCGGCTGATCCTCAGTAGCGCCGCCGAGGTCGTGGGCTGCCGTTCGGGGTTAGTGGTGCTCGAAGAAGAGATCGGCTTTGGGCAATTGCGCACGGTGACACAATACCAGATTCGGGCCTATTATGGTTTCACGCCCCAATCTTTGCCCGCCTTTGAGCCCCTCTTGGACGTTGTGCCGCTGATCCAACATGAATTTGATGAGCCAAACACCCAATTCGACGAGCATATGTTGGATCTACAGACACGCGTGCGGCAAGTCGAGGCCAAGCTAGGCGTTACTTTGGGTCAAGTGGTGGGGCTGCCCCTCCTCTTCGAAGAGGAATTGCTGGGGATGATCTACCTCTTTCGCACCGAATATGCCTTTACCCAACTTGATTGGCAATTTCTCCAAGGCTTTGCCGATCAGGCTGCGGTGGCGGTGCGCAATGCAAGGCTCTATCACCAACTGGAAAATGAACGGAGTCGGCTGGCCACTATTGTGGAAAATAGCGCGCATGGCATCTTAATTCTCGATGCCGAGCGCCATGTCCTGGTGATCAATCAAGCATTGGCGGCTATGCTAGGTGTCACCTTGCACGACACCGTGGGGAAGTCTTGCCAAGAGGTGCTGAATCTCCAAGATGTGCAGGGCGATGACATTTGCCAGATGGAAAACTTTACCGGCTTCCCCAACCATGAAAGTCTCCACTGTGAGGGCGATCTACAACGGCCCGGCGGCAGCCGTCTTACCGTCTCGGTAACCTATACGCCCCTCTACGATGAGGAAGATCGGCTTGTCAATATCATCGTCAATCTTCATGATATTACCCGCTTTCGCGAAGAGGAAGAGATTAAATCGACCTTTACCTCGATCATTAGCCATGAGTTAAAGACCCCAGTCGCTCTCATCAAAGGCTATGCCCAAACGCTGGCGCGCCCCGATGCCACCTGGGATGCCGAAACGGCACGTCAGAGCTTGCAGGTCATCGAAGAAGAGGCGGATCGATTGGAGGCGCTCATCAATAACTTGTTGGATGTGAGCCGGATTCAGGCCAGTGGTCTGCGCCTAGATTATGCCGATGTCGATCTGGAGCGGTTGGCGCGCAAAGTAGCTGAGGCTTATCGCACGCAGACCGAGAACCACCAAATTGCCGTAGATTTTCCCGAAAAGCTGCCCTTGGTGTGGGGCGATGAAGAGCGACTGCGCCAGGTGTTGACCAATCTGCTGAGCAATGCCATTAAATATTCACCACAAGGTGGTCTGATTCGGCTGGGTGGTTGGAGCGAAAGCAGTGAAGGGAACCCCGAACAAAAGCGGGTTGTGCTCTATATTGCCGATCAGGGTATTGGGATTCCCACGGAGGATCTGTCGAAGATCTTTGATCGCTTCTATCGAGTTGATAGCAGCCTACGCCGTAGCACGGCAGGCGCTGGCCTCGGACTCTATTTGGCCAAAGCGATTATCGAGGCGCATGCCGGCCAGATTTGGGCCCGGAGCGAGCCAGGCAAAGGAACAACCTTTTTTCTGGGGCTGCCCACCGCACCTACTTCGGACAAGTTGTAATCAGCTGGTTAGGCAAGCGGGGGCGAGGTCGGCGTTGTGTGATTACCCAGTTCGGGTAACCAGAGGGCAAAGGTACTGCCTTGGTGCGCTTCGCTTTGAACGGTGATGCGGCCATTGTGGGCGAGGGCAATCCATTGGACAATGCTTAGCCCCAGGCCACTACCACCTAATTCACGGCTGCGCGCTTTATCAGTGCGATAGAAGCGCTCAAAGATCTGTGCTTGATTTTCCGGTAGAATGCCAATCCCCGTATCACGGACAGCCACTTGCACCCAACCAGCCTCATTGGTCAGGCTCAAGGTAATCGTACCACCTTCGGGTGTATACTTAATGGCATTATCGGTTAAATTCAAGAGCAATTGGCGCAGTCGATCCTGATCACCCCACACCAACGCTTGATCTTCATGGCCCAGCCGAATGTCCAATGCACCCGGCCCTTTGCGCAGATCGGCCATCCGTTTAGTCTGGCGATAGACCTCTAAAAGTAACGTATCTACCTCAACAGGCGCTAGCTGCAATTGGAGTGCGCCACTATCCGCTTGGGCTAGGAGCAAAAGGTCGTTGATCATCTTGCTCATGCGCTGGGTCTCTTGTTCAACCTCGCGCAAGGTTTCGCGTAACAGCGCATTTTTGTTGACACCATAGCGGGCCGGTTCTTGATCAGCCGCCGCCATCCGTTGCAACAATTCAATATTGCCTTGCATGCTAGTCAGGGGCGTCCGCATTTCGTGGCTAACATCGGCAATTAAGCGCTCTTGGGTCTCAAACAACTTCTGAATCCGATCCAGCATATCATTAAAGGTACCCGCCAACTGACCGACCTCACTAGCGGAATCGGCGATCTGTAAACGACGGCGCAGATCATGCGTCCGCGTGATACTACTAGCCGTGTGGGTGATAGCCCCGATGGGTGCCAGCGCGCGGTGGGCAATCAGCGCGCCGACAATCGCGGCCAACACCAAGCTGAGCGCTGTTCCTAAGATTAAATAGCGACTGATTTGGTTGAGCGTATTTTCAACCGAATCAATAGGCTGCACAATCTGTACTGCGCCCAAGACAAAGTCATTGACCACGAGGGGCTTACTATAAACCATGAAAGGAATATTGGTGCTACTCTGGGCGTAGTCGAGATAGGTTTTGCCTTCGCGGATCTTGGACAGCGCGCTGAGATGGTTCGGCACCACCATATTCCCTAAATTTTCACTACGCATGTAAACGGTGCCATCCACATTGATCACCTGGGCACCGGCACCACTGGTAAAAAGATCCAATTCAGGGAAGCCAAAACCACTGTCGCGGATGACAATAAGCTGTTGAGTACGCAACAGTTGCTGTGTCAACAGATCCACAATATCATCGGCTTGGCGCACGACATTCTGCCGAACTTGAGTCCATAGATTGGTCGCCAATAAGGCATAGACCAATACACTAAATAAAATAAGCGTCGCGCCCAACAGAGCGGTATACCATAAGGTCAAGCGGAGTCGAATAGTCATGAGAATACAAAAGGCCAATTACATTGCTAGGTTGCGAGTTCAACCGAATAAGTCAACCCAATGCCAATCCGGGTACCAAGCATCAATCTACGCTATCAAGTTAAATAGCAGATGAAGGTAAGGTAAGTCCTCGCTAACGCTGCTAACTCTCACGGAGCGCATAGCCAACCCCCCGGATCGTCTGGATCAGCCGAGATTTTCCGCTAGCTTCTAGTTTTGTCCGCAGGTAGCGTACATAGACCTCGATAATATTGCTCTCGCCGCCAAAGTCATATTCCCACACATGCTCAAAGATCTGCTCGCGCGAAAGCACCTGATTGGGATGGCGCAGGAATAATTCCAATAGCTCAAACTCTTTGGCCGTGAGTTGGATCTCTTCGGCACCCCGAAAGACCTGACGCGTACGCCGATCCAAGGAAAGATCAGCATATTCATAGCGTTCGGGCGTGGCCTCCATGCGATGCCGCCGAAAAAGGGCGCGCAAGCGAGCCACCAATTCATCAAAAGCAAAGGGTTTCACCAAATAATCATCGGCGCCGGCGTCCAAGCCAGTGACGCGATCCGGGACCGTATCACGCGCGGTCAAGATCAGAATTGGCACATTGGATGCATTCCGTAAGCGGCGGCAGACCTCAAGGCCATCGATCCCCGGTAACATTAAATCCAAGATAATGGCGTCGGGCATTTGGTCCCGCGCAAGGCGTAGCGCGCTTTCGCCATCTTCAGCGGTCTCCACGGTATATCCTTCAAAGATCAATCCGCGCCGCAGCACATCACGGATACGGCGGTCGTCTTCCACAATCAGAATCCGTTCTGCCATCATACGATCAACACCCATTTCTCGCTGAACCATAGCGCCTATTCAGTTGCTAATTCTATAAAGCTGCACAAACGACCCCATGTCCCAACAATACACACATCTGTCCATTGCCCATAGGAACACAGCCTAGTCAGATTGTAGGTAAGCCGAATCGTTGTGTCAAGTCATCCTGACAACATTTGTTGCATGTAGGGCCATTTCTTGGCAGTTACATGATTAGACTACGCAACGCCAGACAATAAAATTGCCCTGCTCACCCAAAACCTGAACGACACCCTCAAGCGGCTAAACGTGCATTCCAACCAGATGGGTGATAAAATAATAAGGATTAGTCAAAATTCAACCTGCATTTACAGGCAATAGGCCAAGGCGGGGAGATCAGGTAAGTTTAATCGCTTATACAACATCTGTTAAAGCCGCCTTGCGCTCTCTAGCCGATTCACAGAGCGAGGGTATTATGTCAGAACAATCATACCGCATCGAGCGCGATAGCTTAGGTGAGGTCAAAGTCCCCAGTGACGCACTCTATAGCGCACAAACCCAACGGGCAGTCGATAACTTTCCCATTAGCGATCTGCGCTTTCCCCGCACCTTTATCAAAGCTTTGGCACTCGTCAAAGGCGCAGCCGCTAGTGTGAACCGCGACCTGGGGTTCATGGACGCCGCCATGGCGACCGCCATCGAAACAGCCGCCGCTGAGGTGGCGGCGGGCGAATATGATGCCCATTTCCCCCTTGATATCTTCCAGACGGGCTCGGGCACCAGCACCAACATGAATGCCAACGAGGTCTTGGGCAATCTAGCGACCCAAAAGCTAGGGAAGAAAGTTCATCCCAATGACCACATCAACATGAGCCAAAGCAGTAACGATGCGATCCCGACAGCCATCCATCTCAGTGCCTACCTCGCCATTAACGAAGCCTTGCTACCGGCTCTTCAACATCTGCATCAAACTCTCATCCAAAAAGCCGCCGCAGTCGATCATGTCGTCACCACAGGGCGCACCCATTTGATGGATGCTATGCCGGTGCGGTTAGGCCAGGAAGTGGGCGGTTGGGCCAGCCAGATTGAGCATGGCATCCAGCGGGTAAAAGCAACCTTGCCGCGGTTGGCAGAGTTAGCCCAAGGTGGCACGGCTGTCGGTACGGGCATCAATGCCCACCCAGAGTTTGGACCCCGCATTGCGGCCCGCCTCGCCGAGCTGACCAATTTACCCCTGGTGACTAGTAGCAACTACTTTGAAAGTCTTAGTGCCCAGGATGCTGCGGTTGAAGTCAGCGGGCAGCTCAAGGTGATCGCGGTGAGTCTGATGAAGATTTCCAATGATCTGCGTTGGATGAATAGTGGGCCAATCGCGGGTTTTAGCGAAATTGTCCTACCAGCGCTACAACCAGGTAGTAGTATCATGCCCGGTAAGATCAACCCCGTGATCCCAGAAGCGGTGACCATGGTTGCGGCCCAAGTGATCGGGAATGATGCCACCATCACCATTGGCGGTCAATCGGGAAATTTCCAACTCAATGTCATGCTCCCCGTGATCGCCTATAATCTCCTGCAGAGCATTACGCTGTTGGCGAAGGCCAGCGAGGTCTTGGCGGATCAGGCCATTGCCGGGTTTACGGTTAATGAAGAGCGAATTGCTAGCTTGGTCGGACGCAACCCCATTTTGGTCACGGCGCTGAATCCTGTGATTGGCTATGAACTAGGGGCCAAAATTGCCAAGCAAGCTTATGCCGAGGGGCGGCTTTTGAAAGATGTGGCGCTAGAGAAGACCCAATTGACGGGTGAAGAGTTAGACCGCTTGCTCGATCCCCGTCAGCTCACCGAGGGTGGCATCCAGGAAGCCTAAAAATCCGGACAGCTGAAGCACGCGCACAGCTTCAGCAAATACGTTCCTGCGCCGTATTCGGCCTAGCGCAAGAACTTTGCGAGAGCGACTGAGATCCCTAGCAATAGCCAACCAAGAGAAGTTTTCTTGGTTGGCTATTCTTCTTGTGAGATACGAATAATAAAAGAGAGGATGGGTGATACCCATCCTCTCTTTTATTGTAACTTTAGTAGACTAAGCAAAAGCCGTCATGGCAGATAGCTATACGGATTGCGGCGCACGCCTTGGTAGAGCACTTCAAAATGCAGGTGCGGCCCTGTGCTATTGCCGGTATTGCCAACGGTACCAATCTGTTGGCCCTTGGTCACATTTTCGCCAGGGCTCACAAAAACACTGGTCATGTGGGCATACAGGGTACGATAGCCATTACCGTGGTCGATCACCACATGATTGCCATAGCCAGAATTCCAACCGCCGCCGGCTTGTACTACGTAGCCACCATCGGATGCTTTAACGGGTGCTCCCATCCAAGAGCCGATATCGATGGCCGCATGACCGCTCCAATATTTTTGTGTAATAGAGCCACTGGTTGGCCAGAGGAAAGCACCAGAGCCGCGGGCAGCGCTCGCCGGAACAGCCGCAGTATAGGTCGTAACAACTTGCTGCGCAGCCGTCGGCTTCTGACCACCAGGGACGATAATCTCCCCACCAACCACGAGCGCAGCCGCATCGCCATTCAAGTTATTGCCCTTATACCCCGTAATCGCAGTTGTTTCAACCTTATATCTTGTGGCAAGAGAGGAGATAGTATCGCCTGACTTGACAACATGCAGTACACCATTAATAGGCAAAATCTTGACTTGGTCACCAATACTGATTCGGTCAGGACTGCGCTCAATTTCTGGATTTGCCCAGATGATCGTTTCAGGCTGTAAGCCATATTTGGCCGCAATACCGAGAATCGTGTCGCCTGCTTGGACGATATAAGTTTCTAGCGCTTCACGGGGACGTTCTGGGATCACAGTAAAGGGGAGGGCAATGCGCTGTAAGGACTCAAAATTGCCTGTTTCTTGACCCAACTCAGCGGTAAATAAGCGAGTAGAGGCATTGGTTGTTGAACTTTGTAACTGCCCGGCTAGGATATTATTGGGCAGCGACTCAAGGGGTAAATTCCAATCTGGAATCTTGACTTGACTTAGCAACAAAATCACAGCGGCTACGGCCAAAACAGACAAATGTCCAGCCAAACGCAACGGCGTAAATTGATCACCTAGGGCCCGTTGAATCTGCATTTGGGCTTTATGCCAAGCAGAAGCAACTGTAGCGGGCGCTTGCCCAGCCTCATAGGCCGCTGCGGAAGAGAGCACCGCGTAGGGGGCATCAGCAGGCAATCCCAGTGATAGGTCTTCTCGTTCTGAAAGGGGAGAAATGTCAGTCGACGATAATTTGCGGGAGGTTGGCTTGTGGGCTAGTGAGTGTGGCCGAATCATGCTTGCCGCAGCTGAACTAAACTCATCGCTAAGCGCAGAGTGAGCATCCGCTGACATATACGATTGGTCTCCGTTTATGAACTTCTAGGACAAAAGACAGCGACGGAGCTCTCTACGCGATAGGCTAAGGTGCGAGGTCTTAGCGTGCAAGTTTTAGATACGCACATCTCTAGTCCGCGATCGTCGGCTATGTACGCGTCATAAAACAATTGCTGATGACGCTTTTGGAGGTTACCCATAGACCGGTTGAGAGCCTTCTTTGAATTGATATCCATCTTTTATCGCCAGAAGCAAAGCTAGAATGGATTTCTTTGAGGTCGATACTGGTGACCATTCAAAATGTGTTGTCGCGGATTATAGCACGTATCGAGTAATTGTCAAACCGTCTATGGACCTTCTGATAGGCATATCTAGGGGTAGGAAAGACCAAAGACACAAATCGTTGGAACACCGTAGGATGAACGTATACATTTAATTGGAGAAGAAGATACCAGCACGTGTAAGAAAGCACGCGTACGTTGTATAGGAAACGCTCTGTCCTAGCCACCACAAACCGCTCTATCGACGTGAACATGGAGTTCCTCCCTTGCGCTTCATCCTACGATTTACCGACAAAATCAACAGATTTTTATACGGATACCCTACCGTAAAAATCGCCTGAAATCCGTTACAGTTGGCTGTCAACGCACAGCGAAGTGGATACATTGCGAACAGGTAAGTGCCATTACCTGAGTAGCAGCGTATCGGCCAATGCTGTTAACGCTGACTGGTTATTTCTTCGTGAGTGTATCTAAAAATTCACGATTGTCGCGGGTACGACTCATGCGCTCGATAATTGGCAGGATTGCTTCATGGCCGCCACCCATAGCATCGATCATACGTCGTAACGTATAAACCTTCGCCAAAGTTTCCGAATCCAGCAATTTCTCTTCCGCACGGGTCCCGCTGCGCTCAATATCAAAGGCCGGGAAGATACGGCGTTCGGCGAGTTTGCGGCTCAGCACCAACTCCATATTACCTGTCCCTTTAAATTCTTCATAAATCATGTCGTCCATCCGGCTGCCCGTATCAACCAAACAGGTAGCCAACACCGTTAAGCTTCCCCCTTCTTCTACATTGCGTGCTGCGCCAAAGAAGCGCTTGGGCGGGTACAAAGCGGCTGGATCAATACCACCAGAAAGCGTACGCCCAGAAGGGGGCACGGTTAAATTATACGCGCGGGAAAGGCGTGTAATGCTATCGAGCAAGATAATGACATCTTTCTCGCTTTCCACCAAACGCTTAGCCCGTTCTAAGGCCATTTCAGCAACGCGCACATGATTTTGGACAGGCTCATCAAAGGTGCTACTCACCACTTCGGCTTCAACCGAGCGATCCATATCCGTTACTTCTTCGGGACGCTCACCGATCAGGACGATCATCAGGTGAATATCAGCAAAGTTACTAGTAATCCCATTAGCAATCCGCTTGAGCACGGTGGTCTTACCAGCCTTGGGCGGGCTGACAATCAACCCTCTTTGGCCGCGGCCAATCGGTGCCAACATATCAATCATCCGCGTGGAGATGACATTCGGACGCGTCTCTAGCGCAATTTGCTCATTCGGGAAGATGGGCGTCAGCTTTTCAAAGATGGGGCGCCGCTTGGCCTCTTCAGGATCTAAGCCATTGACAGCCTCAACTTTCAGCAAACCATGATACTTTTCAGTATCCTTTGGGGGGCGCACCTGCCCAATCACCAAGTCGCCGGTGCGCAAGCCAAAACGCCGGATCTGGCTTTGGCTGACATACACATCCTCAGGCCCAGGCAACAGGTGATCACTGCGTAAGAAGCCAATCCCATCTTGGACTATTTCTAGAATACCACCGCCAAAAATATAGCCTTGCTGTTCGGCATTAGCCCGCAGAAGGCGCATGACTAGATCATACTTCTTGAGGCGCGTATAACCAGTCACCTCATGTGTACGCGCTAACTCACGCAACTCGTCCAATGTGAGCGCCTCTAATTGGGATATGCTCATGGTTGCTAGCTCTAATGTTGTCATATCTAAAGCCTCTGTTCTACCTATTTTTATTCGTACACCAAAAATTTAATAACAATTCAAGCATAAATAGTTATGCTATATAACGAAGGAACCACTAGATAGTGTCCTAGGCTTTGCCTAGACCATCCCTGCTGCCCGAGCGTAACCCCTATGAAGGTTCGCCTGCGCAAAACCAATCCGTCACGCGCACGAACCTTCATCAAGATCTATTCCCCAAAACTTACTGGAGAAGCAAAAAGCACAAAATGAAGAAAAATCGACTGTCGCCGATTGAAGCATCAAGGGCAGTATTCACTTTACTAAAGCGAATGTTTCTGATTTAACTAGAGATTTAACGCGGGATAGAGTCAACGATCGACCCTGTATTCCTCAATGCCATAATGCGGAGGAGTATCGAGGAGTGGCGATACTATAGCTTTCCACCAAGCCTTATCACAGCTTCCTTTGGTGTACAATGGGCATGTGAAAAGAGATCTGAGGCAGCTATATGACGGGTCTTAGATTAATTCCATGAGATACTATCATTGCGCTTGCAAAAATAAATACTCTCGGCTGTACCGCAGACTAGTACAATCATGAATAAATTTTATGACAATTATTTAAACATTTAATTGCGTATTGAATGTTTACTTGATTACATTTTAGGGATTTGCAAGGTAAATCAACCCAGCGGGGATCTGCTTTCCACCAAATCATATCGACAAATTAGATTACCTTTGGCGATTGGGCGTTGAGGACTCTATGCTAGTGTGAACTGCATTATAGCAATTCCGCTCTGGAAAGTCAATACGTAAAAATGATGAATTCAGTGTGTTGAGCTATAAAACCAGAGCAAAGAGTGCATCAACGACGGTGAGTCACTCTTTGCTCTGGTTTTATAGTAGATGGCCGGGGTTGCCGGTCAACAAAACCACAACCCGGATAGACAAGCGGCGACCGTGATACGCCTACCGCCGCAACTAGTCCCAAATACCCGCAATATCGCGCAGCATCTCTGAATCAACAATGCTAATGCGGCGATAACCCAATTCCACTAGCCCTTGCCGCTTAAAATCACGCAAGATCGCGCTCACTGTCTCACGGTAAGTGCCCAGATGATCCGCCAAGGCTTGATGGCTAATCCCTTTAATCACTTCGGTCTCTTCATCCGCCAATTCGACCAACAGCGCGGCCAGCCGTTCGGGCAATTTCTTATAGGCCACATTTTCGAGGCTATTCTCCACCTGAAACAGGCGAGCACCATAGGTCTGTAACAAGCCCCAACCAAGAATTGGATATTGCATGGTCAGATTCCGCGCTTCTTCAGCGGGCACCATCCATACGGCGACATGATCAACCGCTTCGGCAAAAATATTAGGACCGCCTGTATTTTCAAAGGCACCTTCGCCAAAAACCGCACCGGCTTCTAGGGTTGCGATCACCAAACGGCGGCCTTCATTATTGGTACAAACCATGTTGACTTTGCCACTCATCAAGACATACATCTGCTTAGCCAAATCATCAGCAGTGGCAATCAATTGTCCCCGTTCAAATTGTTGGGCGCGCACAGCCTTGCTAAAGGTTGGATCCTCTTCATGCAACAGCGCAAACGCTTGGGTCAGGTTGTGATAGCTTTGGTTTACCGTTGCTGTCGTTGAACCATAGACGGAAGGTTGCATGGCTAACTTCATGATTGACCCACTTTCTTGTTATAAAAACTTACCATTATCATGTTCGTATAACGGGGCAAACATTGTGCAAAATATCTGCAATTATTAAACCATATATAGACAGCTCTGTCTATCCATAAATCATTAAAATTAGCTTAAAGTTTATTGAAGACAAAACTTTGCTGTATGGAGCTGATTCAAGTACACAGACAAAAAATTTGCACATCTTTTGTCTAGCTTGGTCGCGAATGGCTGGCTTCTTTTTACCGTAAGCAATTCCCGCTTCGCCAAGACGCTACAAGATAGTGAACAAAATCACATTTCAATACAATAGCACAGGTATAGAATAAAAATCATTAGAGAAACATTGGCGTTTTGTTAATATACCCCAATGATTCGGGCCGTAGGTAGCCTAGCGAGTGTCATGAACCCATGCGTAGAATCTCCGGTAGAAGCCCAGCGCATGCGGGTTTTGTCGAGAGACGGCAAAGCCTTTTTTACGCAGAAATTAAGCTAGGGTTAACCAAAGGCGTACATATGCGATAATGTCAATGCCCAATGCGCCCTATGGTATAACAGCAAAAGGTTCCACTTTGTTCCCTAGCATAACGGCATCGCGAACACAATCCAAGCGGGCATCAGCATGAGCCACCACACCTTGCGCGAATAAGCCGATTTCAACAAGCTGCCTGTGAATCCACAAATACCCCGATAGCGTAGCGTTTACAAGCCTGCGATGTACAAGCCAATACGTTGGAACAAGGCAAAGAGTTGCGTATACTTTTGCACATAGCGCTGACGCGTTTGACACCCTCGACCACACCGAGCAACGCGCGTTATAGGCGGGGAAGCTGGCCGCAAACAGGTACAACGCGCAGTTGGCGTCAGCTCCCCTTCAAAGATGAGGTAACGGGCTCAAAGATGAGGTAACGGGCCATTCTCCATCGCGTGCCGCTACGCCTCAGTCTGAATTGTCCCTTTACTGGCTGTCTGCTTGAAACAAATGCATGAGGTTGGTTATAATAGGGATTCATGTAGATTAATCCCTTCCCGCGATTAGCTTAGCACAAAAGAGCTTACTAAAAATCCGTAATTTGCACAGTGTTTTGGAACCAACCATCATGCAGAATAAAAAACGTCAGTTCGGTTTTGAAACGCGCATGTTACACGCCGGCCATATCCCTGATGCCATCACCGGCGCGCGTGCCGTTCCTATCTACCAAACCACCTCCTATGTCTTTGACAATACCGACTATGCCGCCCAGCTTTTTGAACTCAAACAATATGGCAATATCTATACGCGGATCAACAACCCAACCACGGCGGTCTTTGAGGAGCGGATTGCTTCGCTAGAAGGAGGCACCGGCGCGGTCGCCACCGCGAGCGGTATGGCCGCCCAATTTGTCACAATGATGACTCTCTTGGAGCCTGGCGACGAAGTGGTAGCGTCGGCCCACCTCTATGGCGGCACGGTAACTCAATTTACCCATACCTTCAAAAAATTGTCGGTGAAGGTCCATTTTGTCGACCCCACGCACCTTGACAACTGGGCCGCGGCGATCACCCCCAAAACCCGCGCCCTCTATGGCGAGACGATCGGGAACCCCAAAGGCAGTATTCTGGACCTCAGTGCGCTGGCCGAACTTGCCCATAGCAAACGGATCCCACTCATCATCGACAATACCTTTGCCACACCCTATCTTTGTCGCCCCATCGACTTTGGGGCGGATATTGTCGTCCATTCAGCCACCAAATTCATCGGTGGACACGGCACCTCGATTGCCGGGGTCATTGTAGAATCGGGCAAATTTGACTACAGCCGCTTTAGCACCATTGCCGATCCATCGCCCTCGTATCACGATCTAAAATTCTATGAGACCTTTGGTCACTATGGCTTTTTGATGAAAGCCCGCGCCGAAACTTTGCGCGACACGGGCGGCTGTCTCTCGCCCTTTAATGCGTTCATGTTGATCCAAGGGCTCGAAACGCTCTCGGTCCGTATGGATCGCCATGTCAGCAACGCCCAAAGCATCGCTAAATTTTTACACAGCCATCCGCAAGTTGCGTGGGTGGCCTATGGCGGATTGCCCGACAGCCCCTATTATGAACTGGCCCAAAAGTACACGCCCAAAGGCCCCGGCGCAGTCTTCACCTTTGGCCTCCGCGCCGACAACCCGCGCCTGGCTGGTCAACAATTTATCGAGGCGCTTCACCTCTTTTCCCATTTAGCCAATGTTGGGGATGCCCGCAGTTTGGTCATTCACCCCGCATCGACCACCCATCAACAACTTTCGGATGAAGAACTGCGCGCCGGCGGTGTCGGCCCAGAGATGATCCGTCTATCCATCGGCCTAGAAACTTTGGAGGATTTATTATGGGACCTGGATCAAGCCTTGTCTGCGATATCCGCATGAATTCGGTCTTGCCACCGGAACTACAAGCCAAATATCAAGACCCGCAGCGCATCCGCCAAATTCTCGCCGATGCGCGCACCATTGCCCTTGTTGGGTTGTCGAAGGACGCCCAACGCCCCAGCCACTTTGTGGGTTCTTATCTCAAATACGAAGGGTATAAAGTCATCCCAGTCAACCCGACGGCGGATGAGATCTTGGGAGAGCGTTCCTATCCGGATCTGTTGAGCATTCCCGGCCCGGTAGACTTGGTAGATATCTTCCGGCCACCGGCAGCCTGTGTCGAGATCGTACAGCAGGCCATCGAAAAGCGCGCCAAAGCGGTTTGGATGCAGCTACGCATCGTCAACCTAGAAGCCGCCAAATTAGCCGAAGAAGCGGGTTTAGAAGTAATTATCGACCGTTGTATCAAAATGGAACATGGACGCTACAACGGCAGCCTGCATTGGGTGGGGATGAACACCGAGCTAGTCACGGCACGGAAGGCACGCCGATTCTTTTAAGGCTTATACGAGGCTAGCCTATGACCAACCCAACCATCTCCATTGCTTTTCAGACCGATAAACCATTAAGTGCCTATGGCCCCTTGGCCGCCACCGCCGAACGTTATGGCTTTGATGGGGTCACAGTTTATAACGACATGCTCTATCAGCCAGCTTGGCTACCTTTGGCAGAGATCGCCAAGGCGACGCAACGGGTGCGCATTGGGGTGGCGGCGGTCAACCCCTTTACCTGCCACCCGGTCAATATTGCAGGCAATATAGCTTTGATCGATGAAGCAGCCCAAGGGCGAGCCTATCTGGGGCTAGCGCGTGGCAGTTGGCTGGATTTTGTCGGCATCGAGGCCGCACGCCCAGTCACAGCCCTCCGCGAAGCGCTTGGCTGCATTCGCCATCTCCTCCGCCAATCCCGCGAGCCATACCCTGGTGAAATCTTTCCACTGGCCGGTGGCGACTCGTTGCGCTGGTCGATCCTGCGCCCAGAGCTACCTTTTCTCTTGGGGACCTGGGGAGCGGCAACGATTCGTGCTTGTGCCGGGTTGATCGATGAACTCAAGATCGGTGGCAGCGCCAACCCGGCTGTGCTCCCCCATTTTCGCCAATTATTGACCAAGGCTGCGCCCACCCGCCCGGTTGACCTTGCCATCGGCGCAGTTTGTGTGGTGGATGAAGATGGGCAGGCCGCTCGGCAGTATGCAAAGCGCGAAGTAGCCCTCTACTTGCCCGTGGTGGCCGCACTAGACCCCACCCTGGAGTTAGACCTAGAACTATTACAAGGGCTCCGGGAAGCCGCTGCCCGCTATGACTTTTCCGGGGCCGCCGCGCTCATTTCCGACGAGTTGCTAGGCCGCTTTGCCTTTGCGGGCACCCCCAGCGAAGTTGCTGAGCATGCCCACCAGTTGTTCGCGGCGGGAGCCGACCGGGTCGAGTTTGGCACGCCCCATGGTTTGACCCCCGAAACCGGTCTGCGCTTGCTCGGCGAAAAAGTCTTGCCCGCCTTGCATACTGGCTAAGCAATCTGCCGATAATCGGCGAAAGCAGAAGCGCGGTCAGGTTTGCTAGAACCTGACCGCGCTTCTGCTTTCGCTCGTCCTATTTGTCACCGGCCAGCCGCTACCAAGGCAGTGCGCCTAATAATCTTTGCCCTAGTTCGGTCAAGGTCGGGGACCCATAATGCTGACTTTCCCAGCCACGCGGATCGCCCGGGAAAGCTTTGCCTTTGGGTGGCAATAGCGCTTGCCAAGCCTGGAGACGATAGGCGCGGTCTTCCTCGCCCCGTGGCGGGTACATGGTGATGTATTGGGCAAGGCGGGGCTTCGTGTTGCGATTCCGCGTGTTGCCATGGGGCAATAGACTATGCCAAATCAGCAAATCACCCGCTTTGCCGGGGATGGTCTGCACATTCAGCCCTGTTGGGTCCGGCAACCGGGGATGGCGGTCGGCGGGTTGGCTCTTCACCCATTCGTAAAAATCCTTGTGCATCCCAGGTGTACATTGAAAGCCACCACCATCTGCGGGGGTATCGGCGAGGTAGAGCACCCCTTGCACCCCAAAGGGAATCGGATCGAGGCTAGTATCGACATCCCAATGATACATGCCTTGATAATCCCAATCCGGCTGACGGGCTGGGGGATTCATATTGGCGCGGTCAAAACTCACCCACAGTTCATCGGTGCCCCAAATATCGGCAAAGGCTTGATGGACCTTTGGGTATTGGCGATTGTTCCACAGCGACTGGTGGTGATACATCTCCAGCATACCACCTTTGCTCACGGGAGCTTGGTACCATGTTTCTGGGTTATTGCGATCGACCTCCAGGAAATCCCAAATGGCATCGATCACCGCATCCAGATTGGCCTGTGGTACCGCATTGGGGATAATGACATACCCATTCTCTTCCCAAAAAGCACGCTGTTCTGGGGTCAGTACGCGATCCTGGCGTAGGGTAGTAGTGCTCATTCCTGCTCCTTATCACAACATCTCAGCAAAGCAGTCCACGCATGGACAGATAACTTTGCTGGGCTTGATGGTATAACACCTAACACAAACGGCGAAAAGCCGCCGGGTGCCTAGTGGACGCGGCTTTTCGCCGTCCGCCGTGGGTTCCAACCGGCAACTTTACCGTGGAGGCATTATTTCATAGCTCAGGTCATCTGTCAAAAGGCCCCAATAGCGCCTACCCCCCTTTGCAAACCGGCTCTAAAGACTTCCGCTGGTAGCCAGCAAGGCGCGCACCTGGTGTAGATCGGGCACGATCCGAAAAGCCAGCGGGGAAATCTCGGCGGAGGGTTGGATCAGATCCGGCACCCAAATGGCGCGCATGCCAGCAGCATGGGCCGCTTTGATCCCCGCGCTAGAATCCTCCAGCACCACACACTGAGCAGGGGGTACGCCTAGCTTTTGGGCGGCAGCCAGGAAAATATCGGGCGCGGGTTTGCCATTCGGCACTTCATCGCCACAGACGAGAGTATCAAACCGCGTGAGCAGCTTTGCCGCGGTCAATTTTTTAAGCGCCAGCACCCGCGCCGTCGAGGTGGCCACTGCCTTGGCTAGCCTCTGCTGATCGACAAAATCCAACAATTCTAGCAACCCAGCCTTGGTGGGGATGCCGTCCACCGCGATGGCCGTGTAGAGGTAGTGCTGTTTGCGTGCGTACACTTCTTCAAAGGGAAAGGTTGGGCCAAAGCCCGCGCGGAAGAGCGCTTCCGTCGCGGGCGCGGTGCGCCCGACCGCTTGTAGGTAGAGTTCATCCGAAAGCGTAAAGCCAAACTCGGCACCGGCACGCTGCCATGCCCGTTGCGCCATGCGCTCGGTATCAATCATCAGGCCGTCCATATCAAAGAGAACGGCGGTAATAGGAAGGTCAAATGAGTTCATGTTGGTCCACAATAAAGGGTTATCATCGCAAAGGTGGATAACACACGGTTGATTAAGTTTTTTGCCATGACCACCCTGTGCCTTTCGGGTGCCCGTTGGGCGCGGACGGCCATGCGGGAAAAACGCTCCCGCCGAGTCCGTGACTCGGCTCGCGCCATGACCGAATTCAATGTTCAATCGCCATAAGCAGGCTTTTGCCAGCTTTGATCAGCCTTACGCAGGATCACCCGGTGGGATAGACCGTGCGGCCATAGCGATTGGTCGTGTCTAGGCTTACCATGTGCTCATGAATGGTGGCCGCCAAGGTAAAGAGGAATTGCTCTTGTTGCCGCACCGTACACAGGGCATGTTTGGTCATAAGCGCGACCAGATAGGGGCGCCGCGGCAAGTAGACCAACGCGGCATCGCACATAACGCCATCCACCCAACCCGGCTTGTTGGCAATGGCAACCGTTGGCGGCAGGGCGCGGTCGATGAAGCCCCGTTTGGGCTTTTGGAGAATCGCCAACGTTTGTTCCGCCACCCACGGGGATGGCTTTCCCTGGTGGAGCAGCGCCAACATGGTGACTAATTCGCGCGGTGTTGCCACATTTTCTTGCTCACGCACCGCGGCAATGTGATCCATCATCTTGCGCTGAAGGCGGGTTTGGTGGAGCCCCAGTTGCTGGAGCAACCCATTGGTGGCGTCGAGACCCGCGGCAGCAATACAGAGGTTGGTGGCCGTGTTGTCCGAGGCAATGATCATGAGAATCGCCAGATCGAGCAAGGTCAATTCCACCGGCCCGCCGAGGTAGGCCAATACCCCGCTACCCAATACATGATTGGCGGGCGATACGGCCACCCGTTGCTGCAGATCGATCTCACCGGCCTCGGCGCGTACGAGTAGTTGGGTAAGCACATGGATTTTGATGGTCGACGCGGTCGGAAAGATCTCGTCGGCGTTGATCGCCATGGTCTGATTGCTGGTTAGATCCGTGAGCGCGATCCCTGCAATCCCCGGAAAATCTGTGATCAGAGCCTGAAGCCGTTCCTCTAAGCGCTGCCAAAGGAGCGTTGTTATCATCGGTCTTTCTCAATCTGTTTCGTAATAAGAGCGCCTGCCGTGGTACGTGAGCACGTAC
>JAHBVH010000020.1 GCA_019637645.1 Caldilineaceae bacterium | reverse complement strand
TTCTTGGCGTTGGTACGCGAGTTGGTCCAAGCCGTCAATGGGCGGATGGAGTTGATGCTTGACGGCAACCAGCGGCTCAGTGTCGATGACGCGCTAACCATTGCCCAGGAATTGGATTGGCTCGGCTTTACGTGGTTTGAAGAGCCCATTCCCCAAAGTGACATTGAAGGCTACGCCAAGTTGAATGCCGCGGTTGCCATGCCCATTACTGGCGGTGAACAGTATGCCACGCTGGAACAATTTCGGCCCTACCTAGAGAAGAAAGCCTATAGCATTGTCCAGCCCGATGCTGGCGTGGCGGGCATCACCGAATGCCTTCGCATTGCCGCGGCAGCCGAGCGGTATGGGGTGGATTTTGCGCCCCATAGTTGGCACAATGGGCTCATGTGTATGGCCCATGCCCACCTCGTGGCTGCTCTCCCCAACCCGCGGATGGTAGAACAGTGTATGATCCAAGGCCCCCTCCAGTGGGCCATCCTCGAAAACCCACCAACGATTGAAAAAGGCCACCTCACCCTGCCCCAACTTCCCGGCCTTGGCGTTGACATCGCCGCCGATCTCGAAGATATCTATCCCTACATAGAAGGGCTCTACGCGGTGATTATTGAACGATAACCGCAGGCATAGCAGCTACCGCTAGGGGTGATGACAGCAGATGCACACCATAGGGCCACACTACGCCCAAAAGCAATAGCGTTCTGCTTACTACAAAAATCGCCACATTGTTGGTGAACCTCCAATGCGTGTATACTAAAGCAAGCATCCCCAATCTTAGTCCTTTCCAACAAGAACCAGGAGTTTCCATGAGTACGAAATACCGCGTTGGCATTATTGGCTGCGGCGGGATGAGTCGCAACCATGTCAATGGCTATCTGAACTGTGGGCGCTATGAAATTGCCGCGTTGGCCGATCTCAACGAGAGCGCCATGGCGGATATGGATAGTCGCTTTAGCCTTACCACCAATCACTACACCGACGCCCGCGAAATGTTAGCGAAAGAAAATTTGGATGTGATCTCCGTCTGCACTTGGCACGGTGGCCATGCACCGTGGACGGTTGCCGCGGCAGCCTACAAGCCCAAGGCGATCCTCTGTGAAAAACCCATGGCCGACACTCTTGGCGCAGCCGAGCAGATGTTGGTCGCGTGTCGGCGCAACGGCGTCAAATTAGCCATTGCCCATCAGCGCCGTTTCTTGCCTGCCTATACGCTGGCTAAAGATCTCATCAACCAAGGTGCGATTGGTCAGGTCCAGTTGATCCAAAGTTTCGGTGGCGACGGTCTGCCCAACTACAGTTCCCACCAAACCGATATGTATCGCTACCTCCTGAGCGATGACGAATGCGAATGGGTGATGGGCAATATTGAGCGCAAGACCGATCAATACGAACGCAGCACGCGGATCGAAGATTGTGCCTTGGGGGTCTTCCAATTCAAGGGCGGGGCGCGAGCGCTCTTGTTAAGCGACCTGGTGCCCAATCACTACCAAGGTGCCAAAATCTTTGGCAGCGAAGGGATGCTCGACATCACCACCGAGCAGGTGTTGCTGATGAATAAAGAGACGGGCGGCAAATGGGAATTGCACGAGCCCGACGGCAAATTCTTCAAGCTGCAAGATCTGGGCAAACGCTTTGAATGGGACGAAGGCAGCGCGGGACAGGCCGACGAACTCGCCGACTGGATCGAAGACAAGGTGGTCCACCGCGGCAATGCCCAGAACGGCTACAAAGCGCTCCAAATGATCCACGCTGTCTATGAATCCGCACGGATGCACGAAAAAGTTGTCATGCCCGTGCGCACGCGTGTCAACCCGCTCGATCTCATGGTAGAATCCGGCCATTTGACGCCCGAACGCCCCGGACGGTATGATATTCGGGCGTTCCTGTTGCGCGGCGAACGCATGACCAGTGACACAGAATAGTACCTACTCACATTGGATCGAGCCAGCTAGTTCCCATGGCCGCGACCTTGCCGGTTACGCCAAAGCTGGAGTGATGCGGACGGCCCGAAGGCGGACCGCTGATCTACCTATATTCGTCTGTGCAAGCTAGAGCAAAGCGAGGAGGAGTACAATGGCGTTTTTGAGTGAGCAGCAGATTGCTCAATTTCAGCGGGATGGCTACCTGGTAGTCGAGAATCTCTTTGATCCCGTAGCGGATATTGATCCCATTATCGAAGAATACAAAGTTGTCTTGGACCGGCTGGCCGAGGAATTGTATGCTAACGGTGAAATTTCTTCCACCCATACGGAGCTACCCTTTGGGCAACGCCTGATCGAGATCTACAAAGAATGTGGCAAAGTTCATGCCCAATATTTTGATTTTTCGTTACCCCAATCGAATGTCCAAGTCGATACTCCCTATTGGGCTGGCCCAGCCGTCTTTCGCATGTTGCGCAATGAGCGGCTGCTCGACGCCGTTGAATCGCTCATCGGCACCGAGATCTACTCCAATCCCGTGCAGCATGTGCGCCTCAAGCCACCGGAACACCTTTGCCCCACCAACGAAAAGGGCTTGGTCCAACTCGGCAAGACCCCCGTCCACCAGGACAATGGCGTGGTCACCACCGAGGCAGACAACACCCAAATGCTCACCGTCTGGTTCCCGCTGTGGGACGCCACAGTCGAAAATGGCTGTCTCTGTGTCTGGCCTGGCAGCCATCGCCAGGGCTTGCTCGACCACTGCCCCAGTGACATTGGCCTAAAGATTCCAGGTAAGTTGTTGCATGGCAGAGCTGTCTCTGTGCCGATGAAGCGGGGTAGCGCCCTCTTTATGGACAAGTTGACCGTCCACGCTTCGCACTCGAACCACAGCGAGAACATTCGCTGGAGCTTTGATCTACGCTACAACCCCATCGGCCAACCAACGGGGCGCGGCGCCTTCCCCGGCTTTATTGCCCGCAGTCGCCAGAATCCAGAGACCGAATTACATGATCCGGCCGCGTGGGATCAACTCTGGTACGATGCCCGCTATAAACTCGCGACCGAAGGGATGGGTAAGTTCAACCGCTGGGACACGGAAAATCCCGTTTGCGCCTAAGTACCGCGACTCGCTCGACTTTGCTATTAGAGTCTCCCAAACCCTCGCACGCGCAGAAAACACCTAGCCCCATCTGGACAAGACCTGACAGGGTTTTCAACCCTATCAGGTCTTCTTGCTTGTTAACCGGCCTACCCCTAACGCGCTGGCCCAAAGCTAGCAATATTCCTCTCTGACAACTCGTGATGACAGGCACAGGTAGCTATGCTATACTAACCGCTATGAGGCGCTCTATAGCGATCGATGATGTAGGATTGGAGGTCTACTATGGCACAAGCTCTCCTTCGCGATACTTTGTCCCTCCCGCCGCGCGCGGTGGCCTTGGCCGAACAATTGCTCGCCGCGGCCAAAGCCCAGCAAACCGAGGCCGAACGAGACCAAGCCCAACGCATTGCCCGCATGATGGATGATCCCCGCGGCAAAGCCCTGACCATCGCCCTTTCCGATCAAGCCTTTCGGAGTCACCGCCCGGCACGGGTGGCCGATCAACTGCGCCATCTCCTGGAGCGCTATGGCGCGCCGGGGTATATGGAGTGGTGGGAACGCAGTGCGCTCACCTTGGGCGGCGTCTTGGCCCACTATCTCCCCAGCATGGTTGTGCCGCCGTTGGTCGCCCGCTTGCGCCAAGAGACGCGCACGGTTATCCTCCCCGGCGAAGAGGCGGAGTTGCGCCGTTATCTCCAGCAGCGCCGCCAAAGCGGCACCCGGCTCAACCTCAATCAATTGGGGGAAGCCATTCTGGGCGAAGCCGAGGCCCAACGGCGGCTCCAAGCCTATCTCGACCTGTTAGCTCGACCAGATGTCGAATATATCTCGGTGAAGGTCTCTTCCGTGCTCAGCCAGATCAACTTAGTGGCCTTTGATGCCACAGTGACCGCCATCAAAGAACGGCTGCGCACGCTTTATCGCCAAGCCCTGCAACACCACTATCAACACCCCGATGGTCGGCGTACCCCTAAGTTTATTAACCTAGACATGGAAGAGTATCGCGACCTCCAATTAACGGTCGCCGCCTTTTGCCAAGTATTAGACGAAGCGGAATTCATGACACTCCGCGCGGGGATTGTCCTCCAAGCTTACTTACCCGACTCCCACCAAGTGCAACGCAGCTTGACGGCATGGGCGCGGCAACGTGTAGCGCGTGGCGGTGCGCCCATCAAGATGCGGATTGTCAAGGGGGCAAATTTGGCGATGGAGCGGGTCGATGCGGCCATTCATGGCTGGGAACAGGCACCTTATCTCCGCAAAGTGGAAGTAGATGCCAACTTCAAGCGGATGATCGACTATGGTTGTCGCCCCGAGCATACCCAAGCCGTCCACTTGGGCATCGGCAGCCACAATCTGTTCGACATTGCCTATGCGCTTCTCTTGCGTGAGGAACGGGGCGTGCAGGGTGCAGTAGAATTTGAGATGCTCGAAGGCATGGCCAATCACCAAGCGCGCGCGGTCCAAGCACAGGCGCAAGGCTTGCTTCTCTACGCACCGGTGGTCAAGTCCGAAGATTTTCACAGCGCCATTGCCTATCTTGTACGGCGGCTGGATGAAAATACCGCGCCGGAAAATTTCTTGCATGATCTCTTTGGGCTCGAACCCGGTAGCCCCGCCTGGAATCGCCAACGCGACCGCTTCCTCGCGGCCTGCCACCGGATGGATCAGATCAGTGACCAGCCCCGGCGCGCCCAAGATCGCCGCGTGGCCGTTCAACCCCCCGAGAATTTATCCCTCGAACAACCCTTTGCCAATGCGCCCGACACCGACTTTTCGTTGCCCGCCAACGTGGCCTGGGCGCGGGCGATCTTCGCGCATTGGCACGCGTGTCGGATCGCCGATATTCCCCTCCAAATCGGCGGACAATTCGTCGCCGGGGCAACGCAAGCAGAGGGGACCGATCCATCACGGCCAGGGGTGGTGGCCTATCGCTATGCCCAGGCGGATCTGGCGCAGGTGGACCAAGCGCTCTCTGTGGCGACCGCGGCCTATCCCGCTTGGGCAGCGCGTCTCGTCGATGAACGGAAAGCCACCTTGTTGGTCGCCGCGGCTGAATTGGCCCACCGCCGCGGTGATTTGATCGGGGCAATGTTACTTGATACCGCCAAGATCGTGACCGAAGGGGATGCCGAAGTTTCCGAGGCGATTGATTTTGCCCGCTATTATGCCCATGCCCTTGACCTGCTGCCTGAAGTGGCTGATTGCCACCCGGCACCACTGGGCGTTGTGGTGGTAACGCCACCGTGGAACTTTCCCCTGGCGATTCCGGCGGGTGGGGTCCTCGCCGCGCTCATGGCAGGGAATAGTGTGATCCTCAAACCCGCAGCCGAAGCAACCTTGGTGGGGTGGCAGTTGGCCCAAACCTTGTGGGCGGCTGGCGTTCCCCAGGATGTTCTCCAATTTCTGCCCTGTGCCGACAATGCAATCGGCCAAGCGCTGGTGACGGATGAACGGGTCGCGGCGGTGATTTTGACAGGTAGCCTAGAGACGGCGCACCTCTTTTTGGGGTGGAAGCCCGATCTGCGCCTCTTTGCCGAGACAAGTGGCAAAAATAGCTTGATCATCACCGCGTTGGCCGATCAAGATCAGGCGATCAAGGATCTGGTCCGCTCGGCCTTTGGTCACAACGGACAAAAGTGTTCTGCGGCTAGCCTTGCCATTTGCGAAGCCGAAGTCTACGATGATCCGGGCTTCCGCCGCCAACTGCGCGATGCGGTTGCCAGTCTCCAAGTAGGGTCGGCGTGGGAACCGGCCAGCCTCATCACGCCATTGACCCAGCCGCCCAGCCCCAAATTAGAACGTGCGTTGACGACCTTGGATGAAGGCGAAGAGTGGTTACTGGCACCGCAGCCGATCGACCAGCAGCCCCAACTTTGGTCGCCGGGGATCAAGTTGGGCGTGCAGCCGGGCTCCTTTTTTCAGCAAACGGAATGCTTTGGGCCGGTGCTGGGCTTGCTGCGCGCCACCGATCTCGAAGCGGCCATTAGCCTTGCCAACGCCACCGATTATGGCCTGACCAGCGGTTTGCACAGCCTGGATGATCGGGAGATTGCCTATTGGAAGGTGCGGATTCAGGCTGGCAATGCCTACGTCAACCGCCATATCACGGGCGCGATTGTGCGCCGTCAACCTTTTGGCGGCTGGAAAGCGTCGGTGGTGGGGCCAGGAGCCAAGGCCGGTGGCCCCAATTATGTGTTACAATTGATGCACTGGCAACAGACCAGTAGACCGCTCCACCCCCTTGCTGCCGGTGAACTGCCCCCTTCGGCTTTGCTCTTGTTATTGGAACATGCCCTGGAGCAGATGCCCGATAAGCAAGCGTGGGAACTGCTGCGCGCCAGTGCCTATAGCTATGCTTGGGCGTGGCAAACCCACTTTAGCCAGGAACATGATCCGAGCCAGGTGTTGGGCGAAGCCAATATCTTTCGCTATCGCCCTTGTCGTGGGATCGTGCTGCGTGTCGGCGCGCAAGCGTCCATGCTAGCGGTGGCCCAGGTCTTGTTAGCCGTCCGCACCTGTGGTCAGCCGCTGACCATCAGCCTAGCCCCCCAAGACGAGGAGCAATGGGGCTGGCTGGCGGACGAATTACAGGTTTTTGTGATTGTGGAAGATGAGGCTGGCTTGGCGGGTCGCCTAACGACAACCCTCGCCTACGATCGCCTGCGCGTGCTCGGGCCGCTCACCCATGAATTGCGGCGGGCAGCCCATACAGCTGGTGTAGCAATGATTGATGCCCCTGTGCTGGCGAACGGTCGGCTTGAACTGCGCTGGTATTTGCGCGAACAAGCCCTCTCGCAAACCATGCACCGCTATGGAAATTTACTCTAAAAACGAAGGAACCAAAATGGCAAAGATTCGGATGGCGCAGTATGGCACTAAACATGGTCATGCTGGCGCTAAAATGCTCTCCATGGTCAATCATCCCGCCGTCGAAATCGCGGGGGTTTTTGAACCGGACCCCGTACGACGGCAACAGGTTGCCACTGACGATCCCATCTATCGGGGGCTGCATTGGTATAACAGCGCCGAAGAAATGTTAACCGATCCCACGATTGTGGCGATTGCCTCGGAAGGCTTAAATCGCGAAAGCTTGGACCACACCGAAGCGATTGTGGACGCGGGCAAACATGTTTGGTATGACAAGCCTGCCGGTGACAACTGGCCCCAGTGGCAACGGGTGATCCGCAAGGCCGCGGAAAAAGGGCTACTGGTACAGATGGGCTATATGTTCCGCTACCATCATGGCTTTCGTCAGCTTGCCGAATGGACCCACAGCGGCGTCTTGGGCGATCTCTTCTCGGTGCGCGCTCACATGTCTACGTGGATCCCACCCGTGCGCGAAGGGCTTGGCTATAACACGCGCGATACGATCAGCTATCACAAAGGGGGCATCTTCTACGATCTCGGTGGGCATATGCTCGATCAGGTGGTCTGGCTGCTGGGCCGCCCGACCAAGGTCACGGCCTTTTTGCGCAACGACACCGGCGGCGCACCCACGTTTATGGATAATACGCTGGGGGTCTTCGAGTTTGAAAAGGCGCTGGCCTTTATTGATATTGCCGCTATGGAAACCCGCCCAATGGCACGCCGCTTTGAGGTCTATGGCACCAAAGGCAGCGCGATCCTGGTCGAACCCTTTGAGCCGACCGGTGTGCTACGCCTCTGTTTAGAAGAAGCCGGTGGTGGTTACGCCGCGGGCTTGCACCTGATCAACTTACCCGCCCAAGGTCGTCAAGATACCCACGATCTCGAATTGGTCGCTTTCTTGGCTGCCATGGCCGGGGAACAAGCACCGGATCGCCCATTAAGCCATGAATTGCTGGTCCAAGAGACGTTGTTGCGGGCGACGGGGGGAATTCCAGAAGGCACAAAATCCTAAAAAGCAGCGTGGCCTACTGAAGGATAAGAAAATGTTGCGGTCTATGCTGATCGCCCGGCGCTGAAGCGCTAGGCTAGGGAACAACGCCCGCTCAAGCGGGCTTTCGGGGGTCGTTGGACGCGGGCAGATTACCAATTTAATCGTTACGCTTCATAAATCAGCGCCTGCTAGTGGAAGCTGCGCTCAAGCGCGCTGGGGTGGCCCGCTTGAGCGGGGCCTTCCTTATCAGCCACAGGGCTTCAGCTTCTTCAAGGGCGCGTACAAGTTCTGTAAAATGCTCGCGTGCTTCGACAATTGAGTAGCTTTTTAGCATCAACTTGCTCCCTTGTTCCTAAGCTGGCTATCTAGATGGCCGTCTTACTTTGTTTTTGTTCTGTTGTCAATCGATCAACTAAGCTCCATCCATCATCACAGAGGAAGTGAACCAATGTCCAAAATTCCCTTAGCAATTGTCGGCTGTGGTGGCATGGGCCATCGCCATATGTATGGCCTGGCCGAATTACACCGCGCGGGCTTGAATCAATTTGAGCTCATCGGCGCGTGCGACCCGGTGCGCGACAATGCCGAATCGCTGGCCGACCAAGCCGCCGAACACTTTGGCAAGCGCCCCACCGTGGTAGCCAAAATCGATGAGCTGGCAGCGCTGGGTGTCAAAGCCGTTGATATTACGACCACGCCGCGCTTCCACCATACCCTGGCCGTTCAGGCCGTCCACAATGGCTTTCACGCCATGATCGAAAAGCCCGTCGGGTTGACGGTGCGCGCGAGCAACATTATCCGCAAGGCCGCCGCCGAAAAACAACTGGTGATGAGTGTAGCCGAAAATTATCGGCGCGACCCAGTTAACCGTCTCGCCAAAGCCTTGATCGAGGGCGGCATCCTGGGTCAGCCCCGCTTTATGATCCACACCACCGTTGGCGCGCAAGGCAACCAGATGTTGATCTCGGTCTGGCGGCACCAGAAAGATCAGAGCGGGGTGCTGCTGGATGTGGGCGTGCACTTTGCCGACATCATGGAATATTTCCTGGGCGATATTCAGAGTGTCTATGCCCAGACGCGTCTCTACGAAAAGATCCGCCATAATCCAGCCGGTGCGGGCGAAACACCCCAATCGGCCCCCAACCCGATCTATGCCAAATTCCAGAAGCAGATGCCCGCGGACTTTGAAGCGACCGCCGAAGACGCCTGCTATGCCACGATCAACTTTGCGAGCGGGGCTGTCGGCCAGTACATTGAAAACCACGCTGGTCACGGCAAGGGCATCTGGTGTCGCGAGATCCATGGGGCCAAAGGGACCCTGGATATGCCCAATGACCGCAGTGGTCATCATCTGGTTTTGCACCGCCTCGGCCATGACAAGATCGACGATGGCCGGATTCTCGATCTCGTGCCGGATTTTCACCTGGACGTTGCCACGGCGACCCTCTTTGGGGGCGACCGCCTCTGGAAATATGAGTTCCCCTTTGAACAGACCGACCGCAAACTCATTGCCGTCGAATATGATGATTTCGCCCGCGGCATCTTAGGGGAACGGCCAGTTGAAGTCGATCTCTACCAAGGGACCCGCTCGGTCGCGGTCTCCTATTCCATCTTGGAATCGGGCGTGGCCGGTCGCTTGGTGACACTCGATGAGGTGCTCAACGAAGAACTCGACGCGTACCAGCGCGCTATCAATGACAGTATGGATATTTAGAAAGGCAGCCACCAGACCTGACAGGTTTGGAAAACCTGTCAGGTCTGGTGGCATAGGGGAGAAGCCATCTTCCCTATGTCAGTTTTTGTTATGCGGGTAACGTAAAAAGGTGTATCATTAGAACAGTGAGGTAATAAACCAAGAGGGACGCGACGCTTCATTCCCCAATGTTGCAAAGACCAAGTTACCAATAGCAATTCGTCTGAAAATAGAAAGAAGTTGTTATGAGTTCAATGCACGGTATTCCGTTTGAACGCTGCGAGGTCGCACGCGTCGGCTTTATTGGGGTAGGTGGGCGTGGCCGTTCACTGCTGCGGGAAATGCTCGCCTGTGAAGGTGTGCAGGTGACCACAGTGGCGGATAGCAGCCCAGAAGCGACCGCCCAAGCCGCCGCCCTGATTGTCGAGGCCGGCCAAGCTGCGCCGACCATCTTTACGGGGGCCGACAGTTGGCAGCGCTTATTGGAAGCCGATCTCGATCTAGTTTTGGTGGCAACCCCGTGGGCCACCCACACGCCCCATGCCCTGGCCGCCATGGAAGCAGGCAAACATGTCGCGGTCGAGGTGCCGGTCGCGACCACGGTGGCCGAGTGCTGGCAATTGGTGGAAACTTCGGAACGGACGCGACGCCACTGCATCATGCTCGAGAACTGCTGCTATGATTACTGGGAAACGCTGGTAAAGCGCATGGCCCAGGCTGGCTTGCTGGGTGAGATCACCCACGCCGAATGCTCCTATGTGCATGATCTGCGCAAAATGTTGTTGGAAGATTTTAGTGAAGGGCTCTGGCGACGGCGCGCCCACATTGAGCGCGATGGCAATCTCTACCCCACCCATGGCTTGGGTCCCGTCGCCAAGATTCTTGGCATCGGTGCCGACGACAGCTTTGATTATCTCATCTCCATGAGTAGCAAGGAACGCGGGCTCAGTGCCTACCGCGATGCGACCTTACCCGTTGGCGATCCTAAACGCAACGAGATCTATCGCTGTGGCGACATGAACAGCAGCCTGATCCGCACCAAGCAAGGGCGCACGATCCTCTTGCAACATGATTCTCACACGCCCCGCCCCTATGAACGCAATTTTCTCATCGGCGGCACCAAGGGGCTCTTCCGCGACTATCCACCGCGGCTCTATTTGGACGGGCTCGGGAAACATGAAGCGTGGCTGCCCATCGAAGAGTACAAAACCCAGTGGGAAGATCCGCTTTGGACCAATCTTGGCGAACTCGCCCGCAAACGCGGCGGCCACGGCGGCATGGACTTTATCATGATCTACCGGCTGCTCCAGACCATTCACGAAGGGTTGCCACCCGATATGGATGTCTATGAGGCCGTGGAATGGAGCGTGCCGGGGCCGCTCTCGGAACAGTCGGTCGCCGACCGCAGCCGCCCAGTCGATTTCCCCGATTTCCGCCGTAGCGCCAAGGGGTGAGCGTCAAAACCTGACAGGTTTTGGAAACCTTGTCCTCTGGTTGGCTCTGTGGCCCCCACAACCGCCAACGCAAGACGCTGTCAGGTTTTTCGTTACTTTCTATAGAGCAAACCGATCAAAGCGTGATGAAATTCCCTAGAGTGTTGGTGCCAACCTTGCTGCTCTGCCTCCTTGTCCTCTGGGGCAGCAAGGCTTGGTCACCGGCCTCTACCGACCAACCGACCAACCGCCGCCAAGCGCCACCGACGGTGCGCCGCGCCCCGCAGGCAGTGACGGGCTTTGTCGTCGATGCAACTGGCCCAGTGGCGGGCGCGACCGTCCGCCGCCACCTAGCCCCAACCGCGACCACCACGGATCAGAGCGGGGCCTTTACCCTGCCCGATCTCGCCTTGGGTGAAGTCGTCACCCTCACCGCGTGGGCCGCGGGCTATTATATTGGCTGGCAGCGCATCACCGTTGCCGACGAACCAGTCCAACTCGTCTTGGCTCCCCTTTACACCACCGATAATGTAACGTATGCATGGTTTGAAGAAGGGGGGCTCGTCGGTTCTGCCACCTGTGCGGCTTGCCATACAGCCTACCCCGAATGGCAACAAGACGCCCACGCCCAAACCGCCACCAACTACCGTTTTCTGACGCTCTATACCGGCACCGATCTAGCCGGCAACCAAAGTCCGCCCACGCGGTACACCGCCAATGGCAAGCCGATTCCGCCGGAGCCGAGTCAGCCCTACTATGGGCCAGGTTTTCAGGTCGATTACCCCGACCGACCGGGCAACTGCGCGGCTTGCCATACCCCCATGGCGGCCCAACTGGAAACGACGGACGGCTGTAGCTGGGCCGGCTGCCATCGGTTGACCACCACGGCGTCCACCGATCTACTGGCGGGCAGCGCGTTCCCAATCAACCTCACAGGCGCGGCGCAAGAGGGCATTTCGTGTGAATTCTGTCATAAAATTGGCGAGGTGCGGCTCAACCCCACCACCGGCGCCCCCTATGACGATGCACCAGGGCTTCTCTCCCTGGCCTTGCGCCGCCCAACGCCCGGCCAGGATCTTTTCTTTGGCCCGCTGGATGATGTCGTGCGCACCGATCTGGCCGCGCCACGCGATAGCTACCTGCCGCTGCTCGAAGAGAGCGCCTTTTGCGCGGCCTGTCACTATGGGGTGATGGGCAACGCGCCCACCGACCGCGACATTGGCAACGTCCTCATCTACAGCTCCTTTGCCGAATGGCTGGCTAGCCCTTACAGCGATCCCCAGACCGGCCAAAGTTGTCAGGATTGTCACATGCCGCCCCAGGCGCGCAGTACCTTTGTCTTTCCCAGCCAAGGCGGCCAGGAACGCAGCGGCTACCAAGTAAGTAATCACCAGATGACGGGCGCAGTTCGTGAAGCGCTGTTACAGAACGCCGTCGCCCTCACCAGCACCGCCACCCGCCAGGATGATCAGATCCAGGTGGAAGTAGCCATTACCAATGATCAGACCGGCCACGCCGTACCGACCGATTCACCCCTGCGCCATCTGCTCTTGGTGGTGACCGCCCAGGATGCCAATGGCAAGCCCCTCGCGCTCCAGGCCGGGCCGACTTTGCCCGCTTGGGCCGGTAACCAAGCCGGTGCACCCGGAAGCTACTATGCAAAAATCCTACGCGACAAAGAGACCCGGGAAAGCCCCACCGCGGCCTATTGGCGCGCGGTTGAACTCGTTGAAGATACCCGCATCCAGCCGCTGGCGCGCGCCGAAAGCCGCTATCGCTTCCAAGCTCCCGCAGGAGCCGCCACCATCACGGTTCAATTGCGCTATCGCCGCGCCTACCAAGAAATCATCGAGTGGAAGAAGTGGCCGGATCAAGATATAATAATGGCCCAGATGACACTGTCTGTACCACCACACCCTTCCATACGCTAAAGCTAGAGAATGGATCAACCTTATTATGCCCAAAATTGCCATTATCGGGGCGGGAAGCGCCGTCTTTGCCCGCCGTCTGATTACCGACTTTTTGACCATCCCCTCGTTGCAAAATAGCCAGCTCGCGTTGATGGATGTCAACCCAGAGACGCTCAAGACGATCACGGCGTGGACTGAGCAAGCGATTGCCCAAGCAGGACTACAAGCAACCGTCCAAGCCACCACAGATCGCCGCGTTGCCCTCAAGGATGCCGATTATGTCATCGTCACCATCCGCGTGGGTGGGGTGGATGCCGTTTTGGAAGATTTCCGCATCACGAGCAAGTACGGCATTGACCATTCCGTGGCCGACACCATGGGTCCCGGCGGCGTCTTCTACTTCTTGCGCAATGGGGCCGAGATTGTGCGCATTGCCCAAGATATGGAAGAACTTTGCCCCAATGCCCTGATGCTGAACTACACCAATCCCATGGTGATGATCTGCTGGGCGGTGGATGAATTGACTGCGATCCGCTCGGTGGGGTTGTGCCATAGTGTCCAGGGCACGGCGGACCAGCTCGCCGACTACATGGGCATCCCCCGCGGTGAGTTGCGCTATTGGACCGCCGGGATCAACCACATGGCGTGGTACCTCAAGCTCGAGTGGCAAGGCGAGGATCTCTACCCACGGCTGTACCAGGCGATGACAAACCCCGAAATCTATGAACGCGACCGCATTCGCTTTGAGATCATGAAACACTTTGGCGCGTTTGTCACCGAATCCTCTACGCATATGTCCGAATATGTCCCCTACTTCCGGCGCACACCGGCGCTAGTGGCCCACTATCAACTCCGCTCGGCCATTAACCGCGATTGGGACGAATGGCGCAACCGACGGGATGAACGCTATGAAAAGATGGTGCAAGAGGTTGCCGAGCAGAGCCCCATTACGCTCTCGCGCTCCCATGAGTATTGTTCCTTTATCCTGGACGCGCTCGAAACCAATATCCCCTTTCGCTTTAATGGCAATGTCCGCAACCACGGCGTCATTACCAATTTGCCGAATAATGCCTTAGTCGAAGTCCCGATTCTGGCCGATGGCACAGGGCTACACCCCTGTTACGTGGGCGATCTACCCCCTTCCTTGGCCGCGCTCAACCGCACCAATCTCAACGTCCAAGAGGTGATTGTCGAAGCCCTGAAGCGCAAAGACCGCGAGTTGGTCTATCACGCCGTGCAATTGGACCCGCTGACGGCTGCCGTCTGTACCCTGGACGACACCCGCCAAATGGTGGACGAATTGTTGACGGCCCAAGCGCCCTGGTTACCTTTCTAAGACAAAGCGATAGCAAACAAGAGCTGTCAGCTCTCATTCCATCAGGAGAAAAGTTATTCATGAGTGAACCAACCACTTGGCTACCCGGCCCCCTTTTGGCTGAATTTCCCGAAAAGACGGTCAAAACCGTTGACGACGGCGGCGATGGCATTGTCGTCATCCACTTTGGCGGCAAAGTGACCGCTTTTCGTAACAACTGTCTGCACCAAGATATGCCCATCCACGCCGGTTACCTAACGGCGGATGGCATGCTCCTCTGCCCTTGGCACAACTGGTGCTATGAGGTGACCACCGGCGACTGTGTAACGGTGCGCGGTGCGGCGCTCCGTCAATACCCCGTTCGGATCGAGGATGAACGCGTGTGGGTGGGGGTCTAGCCAGATCGCGTCCGGATCAATCCGGCAGCTAAGCGCGAAAAGCGCCCGCTGGCGCTTCGACTGAGCGCCAGCGGGCGCTTTTCGCTGTCAGTAGCGGGTTTTAACCCTGCTAAGTTGATCCCTCCAGAAAATCGCGCAAAAGCCATCATTCGTGGTACACTATCCGTACTATAGGGTAACAGACCATAGCCGTTGCCAATTCGGCGCACAAGCGATTCATGCCAGGAAATGGACAGGCCAAGCGCACTACACGTGTTACCACAAACGGTTCTAATCGAACGCCGTGCCCTGCGCGTCACCGGTGTTGTACAGGGGGTTGGCTTTCGCCCTTTTGTCTATGGTTTGGCAACGCGTCTCCAACTAGCTGGCTGCGTGGGCAATGACAGCGCCGGTGTTTTTATCGAAATCGAAGGCCCCCCTACCCACCTTGATGCTTTCCAACAGACCTTGGTCACCACGCCGCCGCCTTTGGCTTTTATTGATAACGTCACGGTAACGCCCCGCTCTCCCACTGGCGAGCAGCGCTTTCTCATCGAAGAAAGCCAGGCCCAGCCCAACCAACATACCTTGATCGCGCCCGATGTCGCCCTCTGTGCCGACTGTCGGCGCGAACTCTTTGATCCCAACGACCGGCGCTATCGCTACCCCTTTATCAACTGTACCAACTGTGGACCACGCTTTACGATCATTGAGCAACTGCCCTATGACCGGCCCTTAACGACGATGGCCGCCTTTGCCCTTTGCCCGGTCTGTCAGCGTGAATATGACGATCCGTTGGATCGCCGTTTCCATGCCCAACCGGTGGCTTGTCCCCGCTGTGGGCCGCAGCTTGAGTTTTTGGGGAAGGGGGAGACGGGAGACGGAAGATGGGAGACTGGGGAAGGGGCATTGGGGGCGGCCCAGGAACTGTTGCGGCACGGTGGGATTGTGGCGGTCAAGGGCTTGGGCGGGTTCCATCTGGCCTGTGACGCGACGAACGAAGCCGCGGTCCAAGCGCTGCGGCAGCGGAAAGGGCGGGTGGATAAGCCCTTTGCCGTCATGGTACGCGAGCTAGCAGTTGCCCACCAGTTTGCCCAGCTTGCCCCCGCGGAAGAAGCATTGCTCACCAGCCGCGAACGGCCGATTATCTTGGTCGCCAAGCGCGAGCAGAGCCCATTGGCCGCTGCGGTCGCCCCTGGCAATCCCAAGGTTGGGCTGATGCTGCCCTATACGCCGCTGCATGAGTTGCTCTTTAGCCCATCGCCCAGCCACTTGCCCGCAAAAGATACCCGGCCCTTGCCCACCGCGCTGGTGATGACCTCGGGCAATTTCGCCAATGAGCCCATGGTCAAGGAGAATGACGCGGCGCTGACCAAGCTGAGCCCCTTGGCCGATGGGTTCCTGCTCCACAACCGGCCGATCGCGATCCAGTGCGACGATTCGGTGATCCGGGTCTTTGAAGACCATGAGTTGCCCATCCGCCGGTCGCGCGGCTATGCCCCCTTGCCGCTCCGGCTCCCGCGGGCGGTCCAGCCGACCTTGGGCGTCGGTGGTGAACTCAAGAATACCTTCTGCTTGGCTGCCGACCAAGCCGCGTTGATGAGCCAACATATTGGCGATATGGAAAATCTGGAAACCTTACAGGCATTCGAGCAGGCGGTCAGCCACTTTCAGGCCACCTTTGCCATTCAACCGACCCGCCTCGCGTGTGATCAACACCCCGGCTATCTTTCTAGCCGGTGGGCGCGCGAGGCGGCCACGGCGATCCCCTTAGTGCAGGTGCAGCATCATCATGCCCATCTGGCTGGCGTCATGGCGGAACATGGGTTGGATGGCAGCCAGCCGGTCATCGGCTTCTGCTTTGATGGCACGGGCTATGGCACCGATGGCGCAATTTGGGGTGGCGAAGTGCTCTTGGCCGACTATCGCGGCTTTCACCGCCGCGCCCACCTCCGCTATATTCCCTTGCCAGGGGGCGACGCCGCGGTGAAATATCCTTGCCGGACGGCGTTAGCCCACTTGTGGACGGCTGGCTTGGCTTGGGAGGATGACCTACCAGCCGTGGCGGCCACCACCGCCACCGAGCAGCGGATTTTACAGCGGCAATTTGCCCATGGTTTTCAGACTGTCCCCAGCAGCAGCATGGGCCGCTTGTTTGATGCCGTCGCGGCGCTGGCCGGTGTGCGGCAGGTGGCAACCTATGAAGCCCAAGCCGCGATTGAATTAGAGGCACGCGCCGCACCGACAGAACAGGCTGCCTATGCCTTTGGCTTGGCGGCTGGAAGCGAACAGTTCGATGCCGCGCCGATCATCCAAGCCATTGTCCAAGATCTACGGCAACAGGTGCCAACCGCGCAGATCGCCGCCCGTTTTCATCACGCTGTGGCCGAACTGATTTTACAGCTCAGTCTCCGCATCCGGCAGGAGGAGAAGCTGACCGTGGTGGCGCTGAGTGGCGGGGTCTTTCAGAATGGTTTGCTATTACAGTTGGCTGCGACACGCTTGCGCGCAGCCGGCTTTCAGCTCTTAACCCATCGCCTGACGCCCCCCAATGATGGTGGTTTGGCGCTTGGGCAAGTGATGATTGCCAATGCACAAGAAGGAGCGTAACCGATGTGTTTGGGTGTCCCTGGCAAAGTGCTTGAAATCTATGAGCAGAATGGTATCCGCATGGGCAAGGCCGACTTTGGCGGCGTTACCAAAGAGATCTGTCTGGCCTATCTTCCCGACCTTCAACTTGGTGATTATACGATTGTCCATGTAGGTTTTGCCATTACCCAGCTGGATGAAGCCTCCGCGCTAGAATCGTTACGGCTCTTCCGTGAAATGGGACTGCTAGCCGAGGAATTTGGCGAAGCGGCTCCGGAAGGGGAAGCTACCCATGAAGTACCTGGATGAATTTCGCGATCCGGCGTTGGCGCATAGCCTCTTTGCCGAGATTCGCCGGATCACGACGCGGCCTTGGGCCATTATGGAGGTCTGTGGCGGCCAAACCCACTCGATCATTCGCAATGGGATTGATCAGTTGCTACCGCCAGAACTTGAATTGATCCATGGCCCCGGTTGCCCGGTTTGTGTCACGCCTTTGGCAATGATCGACAAGGCTTTGGCAATTGCCAGCCAGCCTGGTGTTACCTTCTGTTCCTTTGGCGATATGCTGCGCGTGCCCGGCAGTGATCGTGATCTCTTCCGCGTCAAAAGTGCGGGTGGGGATGTCCGCATTGTCTATTCACCGCTGGATGCCATTAAGCTGGCCCAACAAAACCCGGACCGTGAGGTGGTCTTTTTTGGCATTGGCTTTGAAACCACCGCGCCCGCCAACGCCATGGCCGTCTACCAAGCCAAACAGTTGGGGCTCAAGAATTTCTCCATGCTCGTTTCCCATGTCCTGGTGCCGCCAGCGATTGCTGCCATTATGGAAGCACCCGGAAATCGGGTGCAAGCGTTCTTGGCCGCGGGCCATGTCTGTAGTGTCATGGGGACGTGGCAATATGCACCGCTCATTGAAAAATATAGAGTGCCGATTGTTGTCACGGGCTTTGAGCCGTTGGATCTGCTCGAAGGCATTCGGCGTACCGTCCAGCAGTTGGAAAGGGGGCAGGCCCAGCTAGACAATGCCTATCCACGGGCAGTCCGGCCAGAGGGCAATCTTCCCGCGCAAAAGATGCTGGCCGATGTCTTTGCTGTCACCGACCGGGGCTGGCGCGGGATTGGGGTGATCCCCCAAAGTGGCTGGCGTCTCCGCCGCGAATTTCAGAGCTTTGACGCCGAAATTCGCTTTGCCGTAACAGACATTCACACGGCAGAATCGACCCTTTGTCATAGTGGCGAAGTGCTCAAAGGGCGGCTCAAGCCCAATCAATGTCCGGCCTTTGGCAAGGAATGCACCCCACGCACGCCCTTGGGCGCGACCATGGTCTCCACCGAAGGGGCATGCGCGGCTTATTATCAATATGGACGCTTTATTGACTTGGCAACGACGGCACCTGTACCGGCAGAGTGAGACGTGATTCGTGAGACGTGATTCGTGAGACGTGATTCGTGAGACGTGATTCTGAGACGTGATTCTGAGACGTGAGAATAATAAAATGCAAAGGCACGCATGGCTAACCAACTAGATTTCAGCGCTTGGAGTTGCCCCGTCCCGCTCCGTCACTATCCTGCTATTGTCATGGGCCATGGGGGCGGCGGCAAACTTTCGGCAGAACTGGTCGAACATCTCTTTGTCCCGGCTTTTCACAATGCTACCTTGGAAAGCCTGGGCGATTCGGCGGTTATCCCTGTGGCTGGGGAACGCCTCGCCTTTTCCACCGACTCCTTTGTCGTGCGCCCGCTCTTTTTCCCTGGTGGTAACATTGGCGATTTGGCCGTCAATGGCACGGTCAATGATATTGCCATGAGTGGAGCCCAACCGCTCTATCTCAGTGCTGGCTTTATTGTAGAGGAAGGACTACCCTTGGCACAGCTTGGTGCCATTGCCCAAAGCATGGGCGCCGCCGCCCGTCGCGCCGGGGTGACCATTGTCACGGGTGATACCAAAGTGGTTGATCAAGGGCATGGCGATGGGGTTTTTATCAATACCAGCGGCTTTGGCTTGATCCCAGCGGGTGTGCAGATTGCGCCCAACCAAGCACGGCCAGGGGATGTTGTCATCCTCAGCGGGGAGATTGGCCTCCACGGTATCGCGATTATGAGCGTGCGCGAGGGCTTAGAATTCGACGCGGTGATCGAAAGCGATTGCGCGCCGCTGAATGGGCTGGTTGCCGCCATGCTGGCTGTGACCAGGGAGATCCATGTTCTGCGCGATCCCACCCGTGGCGGGGTTGCCTCTTCGCTCAATGAGATTGCCAAAGCCTCTAACGTGGGCATTGCTTATGAAGAAGGCAAACTTCCCGTGCCGGAAGTGGTACGTTCGGCCTGTGATATTTTGGGGATGGATCCGATCTATGTCGCCAATGAAGGCAAACTGATCGCGATTGTGCCGCAAGCCGTCGCCGAACCATTGTTGGAACGAATGCGTCAACATCCTCGCGGCCGCCACGCAACCATCATCGGCCAGGTGACGGAACAACACCCCGGCTTGGTGGTCGCGCGCACGAGCATCGGCGGGAGACGCGTCGTCGATATGCAAGTGGGGGAGCAGTTGCCCCGGATTTGCTAAGTTGGCGGCTCCCTCACTTTTTAGAGAGGACTTACGTACACAGGTTGGTCTGTCTCCACAGACCTGGCAGGTTTTGCCGACCTGTCGCGTTTCTCGGCGTACCGATCAACTGCGTAGCGCCTATTTCTTTGCATTCTTTATCAATTGCAGCTAAGATCAAGAAACTGAATGATCCCATTCATAAATCAATGATAGAAAGAGGATGTTATGATCAAGATTGCCGAGGTGCTCCCCCCACGCCCATCTCCCTTATGGAAAATGGTCAAACAGTGTGGTGTTGATGATGTCGTTGGTGGTATGGACTTCAGTCCAGGCTGGGAAAGCCGCGACAAGGACAACCTGCCGTGGGGCTTTCTCTCGCTGATGCGAGTCAAGAGTGCCTATGAAAATGCGGGCTTTAACTTTGATGTCCTGGAAAGCCGCCCCCCCCTCACCAAAGCCAAGCTAGGGCTACCGGGTCGTGATGAAGAGATCGAGACCGTCTGCGAATTGCTACGCAACATGGGCAAGTTGGGGATTGGCGTCTGGTGCTACGAGTGGATGCCCGTCCTCAACTGGACCCGTACGTCCACGACAACGCCGGAACGCGGTGGGGCGTTGGTAACAAGCTTTGACAATGAAATTTTCAAAAAAGCCCCGCTGACCGAATATGGCGAAGTGAGCGAAGAGACGCTCTGGGATAGTTTGAAATATTTCTTAGAGAAGATCATCCCCGTGGCAGAAAAAGCGGGCGTCAAGCTAGCCATGCATCCAGACGACCCGCCCCTATCGCCGCTGCGGGGAATGGGCCGGATTATGCGCAGTGTCGATAACTATCAGCGCTTGATCGATCTGGTGCCGAGCGAAGTCAATGGCATCTGCCTCTGCCAGGGCAACTTTACTCTGATGACGGACGATCTGCCGAATGTCATCCGCCACTTTGGCAACCAGGGCAAGATCTTCTTTGTCCACTTCCGTGATGTACAGGGGACGCCCGAAAAATTTGCCGAAACCTTTCATGATAATGGCAAGACCAACATGTTGGAATGCATGAAGGCGTACCGCGATATTGGCTTCGAGGGCGTGTTGCGCCCCGACCATGTGCCGACGATGGAAGGGGATAACAACGATAACGCGGGGTACTCGGCGATTGGACGCCTCTTTGCGATTGGTTATATCAAGGGCCTACGCCAAGCGGTTTATGCCGAGAAATAAGGCAACGAGCAGGCAGTAGTTGATGGAGCATTTGCCAACCATTTCATATAGGAGAGAACCATGTTCTTTGAACTGCGCGAATATCACTGTTGGCCGGGCAAGCGCGCCGAGTGGGTCAAATTGATGGAAGAGGAGATCATTCCCTATCAAATTTCCAAAGGGATGGTTATTGCCGGTTCCTTTGTCGGGGAGCAGGACGAAGATACCTACATCTGGATTCGCCGCTTCGACAGTGAAGAAGAACGCGAACGGCTCTACCAAGCAGTCTACCAAAATGATTATTGGCAGAAAGATGTTTCCCCGCGCGTCGGTGAATTGATCGATCGCAGCAAGATCAAAGTAATCCGCCTCAACGCCACCCCTAAATCGGTCCTACGCTAGACCAGTAGACCAGGTGTCATTACGCTTAGGCGACGCACTTAGCCAAGAGCTGACCAGTTTTGATGAAACTGGTCAGCTCTTGGGTGGAAACGAGCAACTACGTAACTCCACACGCTTGACTGTCTTACTGACCCTACCGTCTTACTGTTCTATCTACCGCCCCCGCCACCCTTTACCCACCTACTAGACACCTACTAGACACCTACTAGAATGTGAGAATGCTATGCAACTCCTGATAACCGGCGGTGATTGTGCACTGGCGCGGCAGACGCTCGATCAGCTTGGTGCCGCCTTTCAACTGCGGGTCGTGGATACCCACTTTTCGGCACCGCTGCCTGCCAACGTCGAACAGCGCACAGGCGATCTGCGGGATGAGCAATTCCTGAGCGCGATCCTCAGTGGCGTCGAGGCCGTCCTCCACTTTGCACCCCTCAGCCTTACGCTCGCCAGCGATCTGGAAAATCTCGATCACACCCTGCTTGGCAGCTATCGCCTTGCCCACGCGGCGCGCCAACAGCAGGTGAGCCGCATTGTGCTGGCCAGCTCGATGGCGCTCTTTGCCACGGCACCGCAACAGTGGCCGATTGTTGAAAATTGGCGACCCCGGCCCCAGCCCCACCTAGCCGATCTCTGTGCCTGGCTGGGGGAATGTTGTCTACGTGAGGTTGCGCGCGATGGGGGAACACCGACAGTCTGTGTGCGCTTTGGCACGCTGGACGAGCGCGTGATCGCCACGATCCAACAAGCATTTGTGGCCCGCTGTGCGGGGTGGCGCATCCTCCATGCCAGCCAACAGAGCCCTGTAGCCCCACTGCTCCCGCCAGCAGCGATCCCAGCCCGCCCCATCCGCAAGATCGTGGTCTTTGGCGCGGGCGGGCCCATGGCCGCCGCCGCGGTGCAGGAGCTTGCGCCCTACTATCAGGTGCGGGTCAGTGATGTCAAGTCGATTGCCGATATCATTGCCGCGGGGCCGCGCAAGGATCAACGCCCCGATGTACCCATGCCCATTCCACTTGGCCCACCCCATGATGAACAGGTGGTCGATATTACCAACGCGGCACAAGTCATGGCTGCGTGTGAAGGGATGGATGCAATTATTAACTGTACGGTGATCCGCCATGATGTGGTCGGTTCTTTTCGCGTCAATGCCAATGGGGCCTACAATGTCATGCAAGCGGCGGTCGCCCATGGCATTCAGCGGGTGGTGCATACCGGCCCCTTCCAATTGGGGATGGATGGCCCCATTGGCTATAGTTGGGATCATTGGATCGTGGACGACGTACCCCAGCGCCCCGGCCATGCCATGAACACCTATCTCCACACCAAATATTTGGGGCAGGAGATTGCCCGGATCTTTGCCGAGCATTATCAGTTGGTGGTCCCCTCGCTCTTTTTCTGCGACTTTGCCGACTTTGTCAACCTGCGTCAGCGCAACGACAGTGTCCATCCCTTTACGACCACCTGGACAGACACCGCCCGCTCGATCCGCGCCGCGGTGGAGACAACAGCCATGCCCTCGCCCTTTGAAGTGCTGCATGTTAATTCGGACATGCCACAAGGGGTCTTCCCCAATGAGAAGGCCAAGCGCATCTTGGGCTGGCAACCCCAAGATCCAACCGCGTCATGGTGGCAAAGCAATCGGTGAGCAAGGGCGCTTCCCCGCGGCGAAGCCCGTGAATCGGTCGGCTATAGAAAGACACCGGACAGGTTTTTGAAAACCTGTCCGGTGTGGTTTAGCTCTTTGTTCCCGCTGTGGTTGCCACCACAGCTAGGGGAGGATGTTGTCCGCTTTGCCCACCCAGGCGGCGTGCGTTAATTGCTGATCGTAATGGGCAAGAAGTATTCATCGTAGTTTGAACCCGTACGGACGACCCGGAGGCGCAGTACGTGATTGCCATTGGGATAGGTGGTGGTATCTAGGCGCACCAGGGTGCCCCATTGCTGCTTCTTGGAGACGCGTATACTCGTTACTTGATTCTCGTCGCCGTTGACCATTAGATCGATCTGCCATTTATCGAATTGGGGATGCATGGCTAACCCGTCGATGGCGACAATCCCACTCACCACCGCGTCGCTAGCCGGAGCCGAGAAGCCAACCGGGACATTGGCAACGGCCTGGGCTTCTTCCACGCGATTGGCGGCCATGTAGAGTTGCCAGAGGCGTGTACGCATGGTGCGTTCTTTGGCCGGATCAAGCGCCTTCCAGAGTTCGAGCGCCTGGAGATAGGTATCAATCGCGGCTTCGGGCGCATTGGTGCTCTGTTGAAGTGCGGCAATATCCGAGAGCAACTGCGCTTGCAACGCCGCCTGTTGACCAGCGGCAACGGCTTGTTCCAGCGCTTGTTGATAGGCGGTCAGTGCCTCGGCTTTGTTGGCAAAACGATCATAGAGTTTCCCCTGCGATTGGAGGATTTTCGCGCTCAAGGCGGGGTCGTTGATCTGTTGGGCCAGCGCTAACGCCTGTTGATAGTACGTAAAGGCCGTTTCGTTTTTGGCCGAGGCAAAGTTATCGGCGGCTTTGGTGAGCGAGTCGGCGGCCCGCACAAATTCGCCTACTTCACGCCAGAGCTTCGCCGCTTCGGCATAGCTGCTGCCCGCTGCGGCATTTTGACCGGCGCGCTGTTGGGCGCGGGCCAACCCTTCATAGATTCGGCTCATTTCCGACTCTTCACCCGCCGTTTGAACCAAGTTCAGCGCATTCTGATAACTCTCGATCGCGATCAACGGTTGATTACTCGTCAAATAAGTTTGGGCCTGTTGCTTAAAGGCGGTGAGCAACACACTGTTCGCTTGGTTGGCCTGCGCCAATCCAATCGCTTGTTGATAGGCTTCAATCGCAGCGGAATACTGGGTAGCGGCCCCATAGCTGTTGCCAGCATCCACCAGGGCATCGGCGGCTTTGGTGGGCTCGTCAGCAGCTTGCCACTGGGTGGCCGCCTGCGCATAGGTGGTGGCGGCTTCCGTATGCCGTTTCAGATCCGAGAGCAAATCGCCTTGCGATTGGAGGATCGAAGCTTGGGTTGCAACATCGTTCGCCTTGGTCGCTTCTTCCAACGCCGCGGCATAGGTGTCAAAGGCTTGTTGGGGCTGCTGCAGCGTTTGGTAGAGGTCGGCTTCGGCATCCAAGATGCGCATGATCAATTTGCCATCATTGGCCGCCCGCGCCAGGGTTAATGCCTGTTCATAATGGGCAAGGGCATCGGCACCTTGCCCAAGCTCGCCATAGACATCGGCCATGCTATCTAGGGTACGGGCGGCACGTAGATTCTCTTCTTGTTGCTGCCAGAGTTCCGCCGCGGTGCCATAAGCCGTGAGCGCATCAGTATATTGCTTTAATTCCAGATGATAGGCGCCCAATGCATCCCATGCCGTGGCCTCAGCCGCCAGATCGGCGGCCAGTTGACCGGCTTCAATAATTTGGCGATACAGTACGAGGGCTTCTTCCGGCTTGCCTTGGGCCCGATAAATATCAGCTTGCCCTTGATAGATGCGCAACATCGTTTTGGCATCATCAGCCATTTGCGCCAAGGGGAGTGCCTCCTGATAGGCATCGAGGGCTAGCTCGGATTCGCCTTGGTTCTGATAATTGCTGGCAATGGTATCCAACGTTCGGGCCTGCTGGCGAATGTCATCCAACTGTTGCCAAAGGGCCAAGGCATCGGTGAGCGCTTGGAGCGATTCGGCATATTGCTTGTTCGACCGGTAGAGGTCACCAATGGACGCTAAGGTTGTCGCCTGTAATTTGGCATTGGCAGCTTCCTCGGCGGTCAACAGGGCAGCTTGGTAGTCGGCGAGCGCTTCTTCTACGCTACCCTGTTTGGCCAACAGCGCCGCGCGCGCGCTATAGACAGCCACAATCTGTTTCGCGTCTTTGATCTGTTCGGCCAGGGCCAAAGCGTCGGCAAAGGTCGTCAGCGCTTGCTCTGTTTCACCAGCCAGGGCATAGCATTCGGCAATGGTAAGCACTGTTTCTGTTTCGTAGCGAAATTCGCCCAGTTCACGCCAGATGGTAGCCGCTGCGGTATAGGCGGTGATTGCCTCTGGGTATTGGGCCAGGAGCCGATGGAGCCGCCCTACTTTGGTCAGGATATCCGCCTCTAGGGAGGGGTTCGCCAAAATACGCGCGGCGCTTTGGGCCTCTTCATAGGCCGCCAGTGCTTCGGCTTGTTGGTTGACGGCCAGGTGCGTATCCCCCAGTGCGATCAAGATGATGGGGAGCATCGCCCCATCTTCCTGCGCTTCGGCTAAGGTGAGGGCAGCGTTGTAGCTCGCTAGCGCTTCAGTATATTCTTCCGCTTTGCGCTGGCTATTGGCCGTCGCGATCAAAGTTTTGACCGTAACCGTTGCCGGTGCGGTCGTGGTTGCCTGGGGCGTAGCCGTCGGTTGTAGCGTCTGTTCGGCAAAGGGGACGACGCCGTATGGGTCATAGCCCGTTGTTGCCGCAGCGAGCGAGGGTGTTCTTATCCAGAAAGCGCAGCTGCTTATGAGCAGCACGCCGATACCCCGCCCCATTGCCACCGAAAAGCCCGATTTTTTACTATCCATTCTCGTATCCTTTGTTCAATCGCCAGCCGTATGCCAGCTACAGAAGTCCGACATACGTCATACTGTGCAATTTGCGCGCGTACACTTGACCAGATGCTAGATCATTTGATTCACAGGCGGTGTCATCCAGAAAGGTAGCCAAGCTATCTTCGCGTCCAGCTCACCCCTACTTCACGTTTGGGCTAGGCGCGAAAGACAGCCATTAAGGTATTCATGAGGATTTTGATATCCAACCAAAATGACTGGGTATCGACATACTGAATGTCTAGCTGCATCATTTGGGTAAAGGCCGCAGCGCGCTGGGCGTCGGTGCGTGCCTCGCCATTGTCGATCAGCTGCCATAACCCTGTCATGCCCTGCACTGTTTCCAAGCGGCGGCGTTGCCAAGCGGTATAGCCATGGACTTCAGCCGGTCGTCCTGGGCGCGGTCCCACTAGGCTCAGATCGCCCTTCACCACATTCCACAGTTGGGGCAACTCATCCAAATGGCTCTGACGCAAAAAACGGCCGATGCGGGTCACGGCTGGCCCATTGCCGGGTACAGGGAAGCTGGTGATCCGAAACTTATAGAGCCGAAACCGTCTCTGTTCCCAGCAAAAGCGACCTTGCTGGCGACGGCGGCGCACCCCGACCCGGATATCGGCGGCAAAGATTGGCCCCGCCGCATCGAGCCGCACGACCAAGGCAATGATGGTAATGAGTGGGCAAAGGAGGCCAAGGGCTAAGAGCGCGACAAAGAGATCAAGCAGCCGTTTGCAGCGGTAGTAGCGTGGACGTTCTAACAGCGGCCGCGTCGTTTTCGCTTCTGGTAGGTGGGTCTCTGGCTCCTGTGGTGGGCCATCAGTCAGCAAAGGATAGTTGTCGGCACCCTGAAAACTGCGTTGCTGTGATGGATTCAAGGAAGGTTTCGTCGCGTTTGGACCGACAAGCGATATCCCCATGAACGGCTCTCCTCTACAGGTAATTCCTATCTACATAACGTGGATGCCGAGAAGTCAGGGCTAAAATTCGATGACAAACTCTACCGCCACGATCCGATCAGCCAGTCCACGAGAAAGATCTAAAGTGGCGGCTGATTGCCAAAGAGACGGCATCACTAATGAGCATATCTACAACGATACTAGGAATAGGAAATATGTCAAATGGCGTACTATCTCTTGGAATAGTGTACAGCAAAACATGCACAGTACACCTTGCACCTTGCTTACATTTGACAAATATATTATACATTCTTTTTCCGCCACGCCAAGCCATCTTCCTGCCTATTTGCTGGCCTCGCACATCCGTGCTAAACTATGAAAAGCGAAGTACGGACGCAGAAGAAGCGGATGGGCTAAGGTTGATAGACGCCTCTAGCAGCGCTGATCCCGCGGTTGAAGGAGTGGTTTATGGAGCCTGTCGAGAAGACAGCGATCCTATCGGCGCTCGATGAGCACGAGCCGGAGGCGATGGGAGAGCTGACCGCGTATGATTTAGCCAAATTTTTTGGAAACGGCGGCGCTCTCGCACAGCACTTGCCTGGCTATGAGCTGCGGCCAAGCCAGTTGCAGATGGCAGAAGCGATCAAACACGCGATCCTAGCCAAGCAACATGCCTTGATCGAAGCCCCCACCGGGACAGGCAAGTCCATTGCTTATTTGGTTCCTGCCCTCCTGAGCGGGAAGACCGTTGTGGTGGCAACGGCGAATAAGTCGCTCCAAAGCCAACTCTTCCACAAGGATATTCCTTTTCTGCGTAAGGTGCTCCAACGCCCGATCCGCGCCGTGGTGGTCAAAGGACGCAGCAACTTTGTCTGTAACCTCAAGTGGGAAAAAGAACTCGCCACCCAACAACAATTTGCCCTCTATGATCGTGAACATCAACAAGTCACCTTTTTGCGCACTTGGCTAGAAAAGACCACCACTGGCGATGTTGATGATCTGCCCTTTGTGTTGGAAAGCGACCTCCGCCCACGGGTCGTCAGCTATCCCGACGACTGTCTGCACCAGGATTGTCGCCTCTATGATGAACACTGTTGGGTCAACCATATGCGCGACGCCGCGGCCGAAGCCCAGATCCTGATCACCAATCATCATCTACTGCTCAACGCCCTGGAGCTAGGCTGGGCGGGCGAGCGGATTCTGCCTCCGGCGGCGATCTATGTGATTGATGAGGCCCATGGGCTTGAGCAGACCGCCACCGCCGTCTTTGAAACCACCGTCACCGACTACACCGTCGAACAACTGCTAACCCGTAGCGTCCTCCGGGAACAAGTTGACGAAGCCGAATCAGATGAGATTCGCTTTCAGAATACCCTCGCCTTTCAAGAGGTCGCCCATCTCAACCGCGAGAACGCCTATCGCATCGAGAGCGAGTTAGAGGGGATGAAAAAATTGGGGCGTAAGCTCAGCGAACTGGGACAACGGCTCAAGCAACGCAGCCCTTATGCCAATAAAAGTGACGACGAACTGCTCAAAGAAACGCAGAATGCCGAACAGGTAGGTGAAGCGCGCAAAGCCTATGAGCTGACGATTGAAACGGTCAACAGCACGGCCAACAAACTGCTGACCGTTGCCAGTAGCGCCCGTGACGCTGAAATGGTGCGCTATGCAGTGCGGGTCTTTGATCGCCGCCATACGACGCTGGAAATCCACGCCGCGCCCATCAACCCGGCAAACTTTCTCTCCCAATTTCTCTTTCACCCCGAAGAAGATAGCGATACGCCTCCACGCACGGTGATCTGTACCAGCGCAACCTTGGCAACCAATGGGCATTTCCAACACTTTAAGCAGCGCTGTGGCTTGTTGGAAGTGGGTGAGGAAAAAGTGCTACCAGCAGTTTTCGACTATCCACAACAGGCCCTGCTCTATCAGCCGCCGCTCCCCGCCTATGATTACCGTAATGCCGACGGCTATTACAGCGCGGTGGCCGCGGAAATTGAACGGCTCTTGGAAGTCAGTCGCGGGCGTGCCCTCTGCCTCTTTACCAGTTGGAGTGGTCTCCAGCAAGTCAGTGATCGCCTACGCGGGACAGACGGCACCATTGTATGGCCTTTGCGCGCCCAAGGGGATGCCCCACGCGATGCGTTATTGACCTGGTTTAAGAACACACCCCATAGCGTCTTGCTCGCCACTCGCTCCTTTTGGGAAGGGGTCGATATTCCCGGCGAAGAACTCAGTTTGGTCATTCTGGATAAGATGCCTTTTCCCACCCCCGGCGATCCCCTCCACAGCGCCCGCATGGCTATGATCGACACCAGCGGCCAGAGTAGCTTTGGTGACTATATGTTGCCCCTGATGAATCTGGCCTTAAAACAGGGCTTTGGGCGGCTCATTCGGCGGGCCAGTGACCGCGGCGTCGTTGCGATTTTGGATGAACGGTTGAGCAGCAAAGGGTATGGTCGGCAGACGCGCCAAGACCTACCACCGGCCCGCTTTAGCCGTGACTTTAAGGATGTCCACAAATTCTTCCAACAAGCGCTGACGTGTGACGCCGAATTTGCGCTCAATGTCTGGAGCGCCACCAGCGCCGCGCCTGCGCCGGTCCATAAGTTGGCCGACCCCGCCCCGACCAGCAGTGGCCCCCACCAATGGCACTGGCAGTTGCTCCGGCTCCAGGATGGTAAAGCTGACCACCAAACGGGGGTACTAGCCGAGTCTGCCAACGCGTCACCGGGGCTGGCGGAGTTAGAAGCGGCACGTCACGGCCTGCAAGATTTACGGGGGCGGATTGAACGTGCGGGGCGACAACCAGGGCAATATAGCATTGAACTGCGGTGTCGCCATTTGCCAGAAACGTTAGCCGCGTTGCCAACCGCCGATGCCGCCTTAGCCGACCAGTGGACGCAACTCCAAAACACGTGGCGCGCCATTCATCTGCGGCCCTTACCACCGCTAGAGAACGCATAACCATCCCCCACAGGCCCCACTTGGCCCACCGAGTTCGCCGAACCACAACCCATCCGTGTACAATGAAGGGTAGCGTAGGAGTGGCGCGGTTATTCAGCACGACCAGCGGCCTACCTCCGACTAGCATCATCAGAAAATTTGAACAAGGAGCTTGCCATGCTATATGTGCGCGAGATTGAGGGGAAGGGTCGTGGGGTCTTTACCCAAGGGCGGATTCACAGCGGTGCGCTGATCGAACGTGCGCCGGTCATTATTTTGCCGGCCAGAGAATGGGATCAGATCGAGCGGACGGTGCTCTTTAACTACTGCTATGGCTGGGGGGAAGATTCCGCCATGGCGCTTGGCCTCGGTTCGCTCTATAACCACTCTTATCAGCCCAACGCCATCTACACCCGGAACTTTGCCGAACAGGTCATCGAATACACCGCGCTGCGCGACATCGAAGCAGATGAAGAGATCACCGTCAACTATAACTGTGATCCAACCAACCAAGATCCCCTGTGGTTTGCCGTGCGGTAAGAAGGAAAGGTGGAAAACTGGAGACGACTAAGCTAAAGAGGATGACTTCTGCCTTCCGTCCGCTGCCTTCCGTCCGCTGCCTTCTGTCCCTCTGTCTTTCTGCCCTACTCAGCATAAAGATAAACTTCACTCACCAAGCTCTGATAGTTCCAGCCGCTGGCATAGATGCGAATGCTGTTAATGCGGCTGGGGCGTGTGCCTTCTTGATCGAGCAGTTCGAGCAGATTGGGGGAACGGTAGGTGTGCCATTGGGCTTGTAACACCTGTTCGCCACCACTCACTTCGCTAGGCCCCGGCGGCTCGGGGTTGCGATAGTAGAAACCATACCCCCACTTCAGCCCTTTACCATATTGATCCGTATAATCGATCTCCACCCGCACAGGAAATTCGGTATTCATATAGCCCGCGCCGGGGAGATTTTGGAAGAGAATATTCACGTCGAGTTGCAGCACCAGGCTGTTGTAAATATCCACCTTTTTCTCAATGGCCTGGGTAATGCCTACTTCGTTGTGTCCATTTTCACTGGCTTGGTGAATAAAATAGGCCACTTTGCGCCCTTCCCGTTCGGTGAAGGAAACACTGCCCGGCTCGGCGATCCCTTCGGGCCCTTGGTAGCTTTGCCAGCTATCGAGCACAGGGGGAGTAAAGCTGCCATTGCGAATTAAATTTTGTTGCGCTGTGTCGGCTTGGCTCGGCAGCGTATCGGCTGTCATCCAGGCCCGCAACCCCTCACTCACGATGAGCTGTGGCCCCGGCTCGTGGAGCAGTGTGGCCGAACCGGCAACGACAGTCACTTCGGTACGTGCCTCTTCGACCGAAATTTGATAACTTCCCGTCGCTAGCAAGACGGTACCATGGGGCGTCTCTAGTTGCACCGAGAGGGGCCGGGCCTTGCCACTATTGGTAAAGACCCGCGCTTGGCCGCGCTCCATGAAGAGCCGAGCCTGATAGGGTTCGCTGCTCCAACTTTGAAAGAAGGGGCGACTGAGCCGCAGAATCTTGATTCGGGTGCCCGAATAGATCTGCAAGCTGCCCAATACTTGGGCTGCGGCCTCTTCTTCATCGCTGATCAAGCTCAGCGTGCCTTGGGTGGCATCGCTGGCCGCTTCGACAACGCTCCCAGCGGTAATCGTCTTGGAAATCGCACCGGTTACGGCAATCGCGTCGCCAGAATCGGGTAGGTAGACAGAGAAAAAGCTTTCGAGGGAAGGATCGAGACGCGCCGATTGGTTGACGGGCAAATACTGTAGCGTATAGTTGACCGTCCACGGAATGGCAATGGCCAAAGCCACAAAGACGACAAAGCTCAGCACAATGACCAACCAAGCCAACCGTTCTGGACTTTCACGCCAACGCGCTAGGAGGGAACCGGGCGAAGGTAGGGCGGTTGTAGCCCGCAGACCGCTGTCTACCCTTGGGCCTGTCCCCTTTCCCGATACCTTTGATGTCATTGAGCCGCTCCGTCGTCCGCGGTTGCGCTAGCGTCGGCATCATCGGTTGCCGTACGGCGTGCCGGTGCATCGGGGAGTTTGGCGAGCTTATCAATCCAATAGATCGCATCTTGATCCGCCGGACTCACTTCGAGTGCCCGTTGGAAGAAGGCCGTGGCGCGGTTAAACTCGCCGCGCTCTTTGTAGATCAAACCGAGATGATAGTGCACATTAGGTGCCACTGGATCGACTTCCAAAGCGCGTTCATAGGCGTAGATGGCCCGTTCTTGTTGTTTGGGGCCAGCCGTCTGAATATTGCCCAAATGGGCAGCCCCCAAATTGATCCACAACATGACATTTTGGGGGTGAGCTTCAGCGGCCTTCGCCAAGACCCGCACCGCGCGATCCCACTTGCGCTGCAAAATATAAGCCCCGCCTAAATTAATCGCCACGTCGGGATGGGTGGGCGTATGTTGGTAGAGCGGCTCCAGCAGGGTGACAGCCTCACCAGGACGATTTTGCTGTAACAAACGCGCACTATCTTTGAGGGTGCTTTGAAAATCAGAGATCGGGTCAGGGTTTGTCATAACAGAGAAATTCCTTTATCGCTCATGCTGCGGTGCGTTGAGTGGCGGCGCGCGGTGAGTGGTTGTTGGGTGGCGTTACCCCGTTGCGTCCCGCGGTCTCTGTCCGTGTCTCGGCTTCACCGTCAACGGCAACGTTATGGAAGAGTGCATATTCCTCTAAATCCGGCATAAAAAACTCGACCACATATTCATTGGGCACCCCCATGGGTTGGACGATCTCGGTCAACAGGGCATTGACAAACTCATCGCGCTGCGCCTTGCGCAAGGTGCGGGTGGTTTCATCCCACAAGAGCAAAGTGCCATAGACGCCCTCGCCCGTATAGTGGAGATCAAGCTTGCCGATAGTCGCCGGTTGATCTTCTTCATCGACTTGATCTAAATCGAAGAGCGCATATTGTTCCGAGCTTTGGGTGCGCACCAATCGCCTTAATTTAAGATTCACAGCAGCGTACTCACTTCTCGTAGGAGCCTAGTTCGTCGTCGTCGAAGTCCTCGCCGGCATCCCAAGGGGCAAAATCAAGATCATCCCCCTCATCGGCCCCCTTATCATCCAAGAGATCTTCGCTCTCTTCACTGGCAAAGAAGAGCATCTCTTCCAAGGCCGTATCGGCGGCTTCAGCCTCAACTGGATCATCGCTTTCGGTCAGGGCGCGCAATGCCTCGCGCGCTTGGCGGCCACCAAGGCGGCCCAAAGCAAAGATTGCGGCTAACCGGACTTGCGGATCTTCATCTAACAAGAGCTCCAACAGATCTGGCTCGGCTTTGCGCGATTCTAATTCACCGCAAGCCCGCGCCGCCTCAATGCGCATTTGCGGGTCTGGGTTTTGTAATTCAGCCCGCGCCAACCCACGCCAACGGGTGTCGGCACTGCGCCCCATGGCGATCAAGGCGCTGATGCGTAACGGTTCCTCTGACGAGTAGTAGCTATCTTCAATAAGTTGGCGCACACCCGTTTCACCCGAATAAGCAATGCTCTCCAGCGCCCGGGCTTGGACGGCCACGGGCTCTTCTGGATTTTGGAGGACCGCTAAGAGCGCCTCCTCGGCGCGCATAGCCAACGCGGCGTCCAGTTCATCTAACTCACCGGCCAAGACATACGCCCCCATAGCAGCAGCGGCGGCGGCACGCACGGCTTCGCTCTTGTCATGGAGGAGCAATTGAATCAAGGGACCTAAGAGATCGGCTTCGGTCTCTTCCCACAAGCCGTCAAGGGCATAGCGCCGGACTGTTTCATCGGGATCATCCAGCGCAACGCGTAAAAAGCGCCCTAAATGCCAATCAATGCTGCCTAGAGCCAAATCAACTAAAGTTTTTACAAGTGTCTGCCGTTGATCAACGGCGACTAGGGGCCATTCTTGGCGGACCAGCACCGCATCTTGGCGCGAAAGATCGGATAGGACAAAGAGATCTTCGCCAGTAATATTTTCGCGCTGTTCCACCAGATGTTGCAGTAGTTCCGGTAGCGTAAACCGAGGCTGCGGAAAGCCGGTTTCATCGTCATCCTCTGGCCGCAGCGGTAGATAGGTTGTGTAATAATCGTTTTGCATACTATCAATTCCAACTAAAGCCCCAAATCGTACTGGGGGGACTGACCGATCGCCAGCCGGTTTCGGCCTCTTCAATGACTTCAACATACCAGCGCCATTGCCGCCCGAAGGATTGCGGAGCTAGCCCACACAAGCCTTCATCAAGCGTCCACAGGGTAACGTTCGCCGGTCGCCACTGCTCTAAAATCCAGGTTACCTGCTCTGAGCCATCGCTATTATAGCCGTTGAGAAAGCCTAAATGCAAGAGGTAGCGATCGGTGTCCCGAATATAGGCCACCGGCAACCAGACCAGATCATTGCTGGCACCACAGCTCAGAAAGGCACCCGTTTCGGGGCTACGCAAGGCGGGCGCATCGACCCGCAAAACAACCACCGGGGTGTTGACTGCCGTGGGCGGTGGCGTATTGGTCGTGGTGGGGGTGGCCGGTAGCGTTGCTGCCGGGGTTGTTGCCAAGCTGGTTGCGGTGGGCAGCGGGGTTGCCGTTGGTGACGTGCCCGCCCGAATGATCAAGACTTGGCCCACGCGCAACCGGCGGGCATCGTTGACACTCATCCCATTGCGCGCTAATAGCTCATCCACGCCAATCCCAAATTGATTCGCAATCCCCAAGGGCGTATCACCAGCCCGCACCGTATAGGTTACAGGCGCCGGGGTTGGGGTTGGGGGTATGGTTGGCGTTGGCGGTATCGTCGCGGTCGGCTGCAAAATGGTGACGGTTGATGCTTCCGTGTCAGTCATATTCGTCTTCGCCGCGGCGACAACCCCCGCATCGCTATTCGCCGTCGGTGCGGCTTGGACAAGGGCCGCGGTCGGGGTTTGACGGGGTGTTGCGGTGGCCGTGGCCGCTGGTTGGGTTGGCGTCGGCGGGGTAGTCGCCGTGGCCGTTGGCGCAGGGAGGGTGGCCGTCGGTTGGGGCGTGGGGAACGGCGTGGCGGTTGGGGCCAGCGCGGGGGCCGTTGGCTGGGCCAATCCGACCGTCTCCGTCATAGCCGTTGTCGCGTTGGCAACCGCATCAAGCTGATTTGTCGCGGGCATTTCGGCAGGCGGCGGGTCAGATGGGACCGCGTCACCGGCTTGTACGACGCTAGCGGATTGGGCGGTTGGCACAACGACGGGCAGGCTGAAGGTTTCATTGGAGAACGCCAAGGGCTGGTTGGCAGGCGCGAGCTCATTGCCGCTAATTTCTGTGCGTGTATCAGGCAGGGTGGTAATGGTAATCTGCGGATCCAGTTGGCTAGCCAGTTGGTCGACCAATTCACGCCCGCTAACCAACCGAGCCTGCACCCAACGGAAGGGATTACCACTCTCCCAACGCTGTAAGAGGATCAAGGCAAAGAGTAGCACTAAGACAGTTGGTGCGCCCCAGCTCAAAATACGGGACGGTGCCGGATGTAATTCGCGGCCACAGGTAGGGCAGAGCACGAGACTGGTCGAAGCGTTTGCGCCACAGAGCCGACAACGCACCTTTTGCGGTTTGGTATGGAGACGCGTTCCACATTCTGTGCAAACAGAGGTCCCAGCAGGTGCCCATGCCCCACAATTTGTACATTGATGGGTACTCGCGACTGGGCGAGCCGAAGAAGCCGCGGGCGGCACCACTACAGCCGGTAGATTTGCAATCGTGGGCGTCCGGTTGGTGGGGGCCGGTTGAGCTTTCTTGGTTGGCTCGTTTGGGTTTAGATCATACGGTTGATTGGTCATACGCTAAAAATCATCTTCTCCCAGAAAAAGTTATCCCATCCCCGACTTGAGGATGGGTGCGAGATTTTTCTGGCGCAGTCGACTATTGGCCTAATAAGGCATGCCAGTCAATACTGGCGCCACCAGTGCGAATATCTTGGACCGTAATATAAACCATGAGCCCGAGCAGTAACATAAAGCCAACCATGTGGACAAGACCTTCACGCTCTGGATTAATGCGGCGGCCGCGCAAGGTTTCAATCAAGATGAAGAGCAAACGTCCGCCATCCAATGCGGGCAAAGGCAGCAAATTGGTCACCGCTAAGGCTGCGCTGAGAATGGCCGATAGCCGCCAGATCGGAAACCAGAGACCGGTGTCAATCGTAGCCTGGGCCGCGCTCCCCACCATATTGGCAATGGCAACTGGCCCCGACAGTTGGGCATCAGCAGGCGACAAATAGCCAGAGAGCAATAAGAAAGGCAATTGTAAGACCACCATAATATAGCCAAAGGTAGAGACAACCCCTTCCCAGAGTGCAGCCAAGAAAGGCAACGTTGCCAAGTTGGCCGTTGCCCGGATCTGGACGCCCAATGCACCCTGGCCTGCTGGCGGTTCTATACGTGGCGTCACATTCACCGTCACCCATTGCCCATCACGCAGAACCGTAATGGGTACGGAGCGGCCCACATTCTGGGCAACCACATCATTCAAGGGAATCCCATCAAAAGCGACGACCGTATCGCCCACTTTATAGACAATATCGTCGTTCTGTAGTCCTTGCTGTTGCGCCGGGCTACCATCAGCAATGTTGGAGATTTCTGTGTCCAGCACCGGGGCATATTGCAGTGAATCGAGCACTTGGCTGACCAATTGCTGGCTGGCGACATTCAGCTCGATCATCTCGTCGTTGCGGCTGATCTTTAGCACCGTCGCCGCCGTCCCCGCGGCAGGCTTCCACACGGCATACCGATCACCCGGATCGGCACTGACCAAGGTAGGGCGGCCATCGGCTTCTAGCAGCACATCGCCTGGTTGCAAACCAACCTGCATCGCTGGCGAATCGGGAGCGACTGCCGTAACTTGGGGATGGGCCACCGGGGCGGGAAACCCCGCCATAAAGCTGGCGGCAAAAAAGATGATCGCCAACAAGACATTCATCAGCGGGCCGGCAATCAGTGTGCTGGCGCGGCCCCAACGGCTGGCGGCATTAAAGGAGCCGGGTGTCAGATCATTGCCATCTTCGCCTTTCATGCGCGCAAAGCCGCCAAAGGGGATCAAGTTGATCGAAAAGACCGTGCCGTCATAGGTAAAGAGCTTGATGAGGCGCGGTGGATAGCCCATGCCAAATTCTTCGACCACGATGCCATTGCGCCTTGCCAGCCAGTAGTGGCCCAATTCGTGGAAGAAGACGAGCACCCCTAAGACTAAGATGAACGAAACAAGCGTAATTAACAAATCCATGGTTTTTGCCTTTCAAACTGATGAACAGCGCCGGATCAACGCGCGAACCGCAGGGTGTGGAATGTCAACGTGTGGAGTCAGTAGCAGACAGGTATCGTTCACACAGTCACCCTGGTGCCATGTCATAACGGGTGGCCGCCATCAATACGTGATCAAGACGTGGGTGAATGGTGACACAACAGAGCGACATAGGCTTCGTGGCATCGCGCATAACAAGTTCATCAGTACGCGCTGCATTATACTCGGTTCCAACTTTATCTGGCAAATAGTCGGCTATTCCCACTAGGCTCTGTTGACAGCCGCCAGTCATGGGTATTGGCGTTGGCTAGACTCATCCTTCCGCCAAGCCGGTTTGCTTCTACTCTGGGCCAGGAGCGTAGCAAAATCTGTAATCAATCTCCAGTAATCTGGGTCCCCACCGCGCGAGCCACAGGTGATAGCGCAGCCTGAACATTCCCCTCGATCAACCCACTACAGAGGATCAGCGCCAAGCCAGGGATCTGGGCAATCATCCGCATCGATTGCGCCACCTTGGCCGCCATGCCACCGGTCACATCGACGCCGTGGCTGCTGCCCAAGTTCGCTTCCAGAACCGCCAAGCGGTGCGGGGTCAGCTGGGCAATGCGTTGCGCGGTCACGTCAAGTTGTGGGTCAGCCGTATAGATGCCGTCAACTTCGCCAGCCAATACAATCCGCTGTGGGAGCAACGCTCGCGCCAGCCACTCAAAGATCTCTTCGGTGCTGGCAATGGTGCCCCCACGCACATCATCCAAAGCGACATCCCCAAAGACGACCGGCACCAGTCCACAGGCCAGCGCCTGTTCAATATTATCGATCATCCCCCGGTCGATCCGGCCATCCACACAGCGCAATAAGGCACTCGGTTGCAAACTCCAGGCGGGAATACCGGCTTGCAACAAGGCGCTGATCACCAAACGGTTGAGGCGCGCCGCGGCGTCGGCGGTCAGGGCAAACCCCAGCCATTCGGCAGGCGTTTTCACCCCGGCCCGTGTGCCATAGCGTTTGGCATGCACATGACCAAAGCTACCAGAACCATGGGCAATAATCAGGCGCAAGGTGGGCTGTGCGGCCCGTACCGCGGCCAATTCAACGGCCAACCGGTGTAAAACCGCGGCCCGCACTTGTTCGCTCTGCCGTTTATCCGTAATGAGCGACCCGCCCAATTTAAGAAAGAACAAGGGGCTGGCTGCAGTTGGTTGCAGATTGGCGGTCATCATTCGCTTATACTCTTCACTTTGCTAGGTTAGAAGGTACGCCCTTGGACAAGACCTGACAGGTTTGGAAAACCTGTCAGGTCTCTGGTCGGCTACCCACCGATCGCACTGCCCCGCATCTCCATGGGCAATAAAAAGGTCATACCGCTGGCTACAGCCAGCAAGACCAAGACAACGACCCAGGGCAGCGCTTCGAGCAAAGCACTGCGGCTGTTGTGCTGATGGTTGCGGGCGGCGGTCAGCACCAAAGCCAACGCGGCCAAGAGACCGCCATAGGTAATGACACTCTGCCACAGTTGGATCGTCTCTACCATTGGAATAAAACGTGTCGCCAACTGCCAATTGGGTTCACCCAGCAGTGGCCACTGCAAGGTGCGTTGGAAAAAGGTCTGCATTGCTGGCACAATGGTCATGGCACCGGTAAGCAAATGAAAGAGATAGTGGGCCAACCAAATGGCAAAGCCCAAGGGCACAAAGCTGTAGGCATAGCGCATGAGATAACGATTGAGCGGCTCCATTGGTTTCCGGCCTTGCTGCACAAGAGTGGTCAACAACCGGCTGAGCCAAGCCGCGCCATAGACCAAAAGCAAGGGGCCTACCACCGCACCACCGAGATAGATCAGCCCCAACACGAGGGCTTCACTTTGGGTATTCAGCAAAGTTGCCAATTGTTGTTCCAGCACATAGACCGGTGGCGTCATCCCAAAGGCATTGCCCAAGCCCAGAAAGGCGGTCACAATCGCCAACCAGGCCAGATCCAGGCGATTGCGCCAGCTCTGGCGAAAGAGTTCATCGCCCGGTGGCCGCACCGCCAGCGCCACATTGTCATAGGGGCAGGCTTTCACACAGTCCAGGCAGAGGGTGCAGTTCAGATTGCTCTGAATGGTTGGCACAAAAAGCTCAAGCTGGCAGCCCTGCTGCGTGGCACTGCCGTTGATGCACTCGTGGCCCTGACAATCGTGACAAACCTTCTGCTCGCGCGCGGTAATTTGTAAGGGGCTGACGGTGCTGTAGAGAAAGTTAAAAGTACCCAGCGGACAGACATACATACAAAAGCTGTTACGGGTGAACAGGGCCTCCAGCACAAAAGCCGTAACAAAATAGGCCACAGCCAACCACGCCGTCCACCACGGCGTTGCCCAGAGGTCAAAAAGTTCGTAGGCATAGATAATGCCCACCAACCCGGCCAAGGCCAGCCATTTATTGCGCAGCACCTGCGGCCAGCGTTGCGTTGGCCGCCCCAGCCATTTTGCCAACTTGCGGGGCAAGACAAAAGGACAGGCCGCGCAAAAAAGATTGCCGACGAGGAGCAGGGCTAAGACCACGAGCCCCCGATAATGGACCCAGGCCGCCACCGTTGCCACATTTTTGGCCGCCAAGGGGCTTCCCAACAAACCATCGAGAATAATCACGGCAGCCAGCGCAAATAAGACAAACTGCGCCACGGTGCGATTATGTTTCCAGCGTAGTACTTTCCCAAGCAACGGCACCCGCAGCAGATCGAGCGGGGCGCGCCGTTGCGCTAGTGAATGGGTCATTCATGACTCCTACAACCGAATTACGTCACCGAACATTTCACGCCAACGAACCTTCTAGCCAGGAGCTTCTTTTATTGCTACTGCGCTGGACCGCCTCTATCTTCACTATCATCACCTTCTCTATCATCACCTTCTCTATCATCACCTTCTCTATCATCACCTTCTCTATCATCACTCACCTTCTGGCGTCTCTACCTCATCTGCTCCTTCATCTTCTTGCTTGGCTTGCGGCGAACGGAGCAGCAACCAGCCCATTCCAATCGGGATCAAGGCCGCCACACCCCATAGCCACCAGGACAAGCCCAGGAAGGTGAAGGTGCCTCCGGTGTTGACGGTAAGCGCCAGCGCATCGGCGGCCAGCGGGGAGGGCACAAGCGGGGAAAGCATTCCAGCCAACGGGCTATTCTGCTGCCGGGCTTGTTGCACATTTTGGGCAAAGGCGGTTGCCGTGGCCGCCACATCAGGCCCCTCTAGCGCGGGCGACCAGCTCTGCCCTGGTTGGGCGGGCACGACCATCATCGGCACGACAACCGCAAACGAGCGTTCGCCGTCTTCTACCACAAATTGGAGGGCCCAATCACCCGGTTGCGCAAAGGTAATCAGTTCAGAATAGTCACCCGGGTAGAGCTGTGGATCGATGCGCAAGCGGATTGGGGCACTCAACTCGGTTGGGTTACAACAAGGACGTTGGGTACCCGGCGCCGCCATATAGAGAGTGACTTGTCGCAAATTGTTCATCGGCTCATAGGTGGTTAAGTCGTAGACCAACAGCGTGACCATCGCCTGCCCCGTCTGGATCGGATAGGGATCCATGGTGACGAGCCATTCAAAATGATTGGTGTAGCCGCTATCAATCACCGACCCACCGTGGGCAAGACTCGGGCGCGGCCCCAGCGTAGCCGCCAGGACAAGGCTACCCAGCAAACCGACCACCGATAGTCCATATACACCTAGGTGGTAACCGGAAAGTTTCCTGCCCTTCAAGCTCACCTCCGAACTCACATCAAGCTGGCAATGCGCAGAATATGCTATTGCTCATTATAACAAAGGCTTGGTAGCCAAGAGAATTACGCCAACCGTTAACAAGGCGTGACGGGTTTGCCCAGCCCGGCAAGTCGCACTAGAATAAGGTGCCGCGTACCGCGCCACTGCAAAATTTACAGGCATAGGATGTAACAGGATGAGAGCAGGAATGAGAGTAAGCAAGCAACCAATGGCAGAGAAGAAGGAAGTGCGGCTCATGAAGCGACAGCGCCTTATACAGTGGCTTTGCGTACTTAGCTTGGCCTTCATAACAGCCTGTGGGGCAACCTCACAGGGGGGAGAGAATCCCAATGTGCAGATCACCTTGCTGCCCGTGGAGCAAGGTGCCGCCACAACAGCCCTGGCGATCCAACTTCAGAATGCCGCCGATGAAGCCATTACAGATGCCAGCGTGAGCGTGGAGGGGAATATGAACCATGCGGGAATGGCCCCGGTCTTCACCGATACCATTACGGATGTTGCCGATGGCACAGCCGATGGCATCTACCAAGTGCCTTTTCAATTTTCCATGTTGGGCGATTGGATTATTACCGTAAGCGTCACCTTGGCGGATGGCTCACAAGTCACCAAGGATATCAATTTGACGGTCACTAATGCCGGTGTTCAACAGCCCTAGGTACAGCCAATTGGACAAGAGCTGACAGGTTTTCCAAACCTGTCAGCTCTCTGGTCACGCCAGTCAGGCGTAACTTCTACCTGATTACTGACGCAACCAATATTGCAGATCCGGCACCATCGCCTCTACCCCAGCATCATAGCGAAAAGCCTGGCTAAGTTTACCGGTCTTGTCGATAATATAAACCCCACCGCTGTGATCCACATAATAGTTCTCGGGGTCACTGCTGGCCGATGTATTCTTCTCGGTATAGACACCATAGGCCGCCTTGGTTGCCTCGTACATCTCGCCTTCTAACCGCACTCCATAAAATGTTGGATTGAAGGCGTTGACATAGTCAGTCAGCCGCTCAACCGTGTCGCGTTCGGGATCGATGGTCACCAAAACGACCACTAGATCCTGTGCGTCCTCTCCCAATTCCTGCGCCACGCGGTTCAAATCAGCCAGGGTTAAGGGACAAATATCGGGGCAAAACGTATAGCCAAAAAAGAGCACAACCACCTTGCCCAGATGGTCGCTCAGGCGAAAAGGTTGCCCGTTATTACCGGTGCCTTCAAAAGGAAAGGCTTGAACCGGTGCGTCAAAGACAGTGCCACTAAATTGATGGGGCCGTGTACAGCTAGCGAGAAGCAGCACCAACAGCAACATCCCAACGAGTACACCCCGTTGTCCTGTCTGCTTCTGGTGGATAAATGGATTCAATGGATTCAATGGATTCATTGGCATATCTCTTTCTGTTCATTAGGCGTGCGTAACTAGGGCCACAGGCTAATCGCAGGGCAAACTAACTTCCTTGATCAAACAAGCAAGGATGGTGGCAATCGCGCCACCAAGGAACTGCATAACGCCTATGATTCCATTATACGCAGAAGCGGCCAGCCAACCGAATTGGGCGTAACCAACGACAGCAAGGAAGCATCCAACTACTGCTACTGTGCCGGGGTCAGCGCTAGCACCCGCAAGGGGCTGCCCGAGCCATTGACGAGCTTGAGGGGCGCGGCAATCACGACTGCGCCAGTGGCAGGCAGTTGATCAAGATTGCAGAGGCTAGCCAAGCCAAATTTGCCATTGCCTTGCATGATAGTATGGGCCGGGAAAGGTGGATCAAAGGTCGCCGCTTGCCCCGCATCAGTGCCCACTGTTTCGACGCCAACCCCCAACACATCGCGTTCTTGGGCCAGAAAGCGCACACAATCGGGGTGAAAGCCAGGCGAATGGGCCCCATCTTCCTTGGCATTGAGAAAGGCTTCCCGCCCTTGGCGTTTGGACCAATCGGTGCGCAGCAACAGCCACGCCCCCGCCGGGATCTTGCCATGCACTCCTTCCCACGCCTGGACGATCTCACGCGTCAGCAAGAAATCTTCATAGTGCGCCACTTCTGCGCTCACATCAATGACACAAGCCGGGCCGACAAATTGACGCGCAGGAATTGTATCGGTGGTATTGTTGGCCCGATCTTTGCCAGTGATCCAGTGGGCTGGGGCATCAAAGTGGGTGCCGGTGTGCTCACCTAGTTGGATCGTATTCCAATACCAAGCTGGCCCTTTGTCATCATAGTGGGAGATCACTTCCACCGAAAGCCCTGGCGATGGCGCAAAGATCGACGGCAATTCGATCACCGGCGTCTCCGGCCCCAATGGCTGCGTTAGATCAACCACCTTGACGCGCCCACTGCGCAGCTCTTCGACCAACAAGGATAACACGGTAACAGGTGATGACATTGGGATTTCTCCTTTATCTATTATCTATGTAATTGTCCAGTTCGTTCGCGAATGTTCAAACAATTGCCGGCTATTGCGCCTGTTCCCGGATATACCGTTCAAAGCGAATGGCATTTTCGGGCAGTTTGAGATCCATGCCAAAATGATCTGGCCCCACCGCCTCCACCTTGGCGACAATCACGCTCAACTCAGCGCGGTCAAAGGCATCGGCCATGGCTGCCATGAAATCGTACATATTGTTGACCGCGGCCACATGGGGGCAACCCGCGCCCTGGGCAATCAAGGCCAAGTCGGTTAGCCCCGCGGTCGTATGGGTCGCAAAGCCACCGGTAGAAAGCAAGCTGCCATTATCAAAGATCAGGTGGATCAAATTGCGCGGACGATAGCGCGCCAACGTAGCCAAGGTGCCCAGGTTCATCAACACCGAGCCATCGCCATCCAACACAACCACCCGCTGCTGCGGACGGTTCAGCGCCAGCCCTAACCCAATCGACGAGGCCAAGCCCATGGCATGCTGGAGGTAGAAAAAGTTATCGCGATGGCCTAGATCATATAATTCCTGCGCACACGCCCCCATGATCGTTACGACCAAACAACTTTCAAACTCAGGATAAAGGGCTTTGATACAATCAGCACGTTTCATAGCTCGTCTCCGTTAGCTAGGGTGGTTAGGACGCAGATTTACGCGGATACACGCGGATTTTTTGTTTTTATCCGCGGCAATCCGCGTGTATCCGCGTCCTATCTTTCCTCACATACTCGCTTTTCCCGCAACCGCCTAATAAAACTCATCCAGTAGTTGATAGAAGGTCAACTTGGCTTCATCCGGCTGGGGCAGGCCATATTCGGCAAAGAAGTAGGGCACCCAGGCCGGGCCACAATTGCGGATCAAGCTGCGTTGCACGAGCGCCAGATCGCGATAACGATCAGCCACGCCGACGCGCCCCAAGTCCACAAAGCCACTCACTTGGTCACCTTCCAAGAGAATATTCGGCAGACAGTAGTCGCCATGGGTCAAGACCAGATCTTCAACGGGCGGGATCGTCGCCAACAACTCGGCAAAGAGATCGGGGATGGGCCGTCCTGCCCACGGGCCACCAATCACATCGGCATTGACCAAGCCACGCGCCAGGCGGAACTGCACCTGCTCGATCTGGCGGGCCAAGCACGCATCAAAAGGACAATCAACAATCGGCACGGCATGAACTTGGCGCAAGCCCGCGGCCAGCAGACGCACAACCGGTTCGAGATCGATCCCTGCCTGCTGCGACAAGGTGGCCGTATCTGTGCCCGGTATAACGCCCATGAGCAGATAACAGGCATCCGCCGTCTCCTGGTAGCCCAACAGACGCGGCACCGGCAAACGGTCGGCCAGCCATTCCAGGCGCGCCGCATCCGCGGCCAAGGGCGCAAGACTCTGGCGGCTCCCCACTTTGAGAAAACCAATGGGCGCCTGGTCATCCCACAGCCGATAGACCTGATCGCGCGATTCGCCAATAACAATGGCTTCGACACGGCGCGTCTGCTGGATATAGGGAGCGAGCGGGCCTGTGGTCACGGGCTGCAACAACGCGTTATCCAACTGGGCTCTCCTTTTTCTTGCCGTTTATGGCTTCGTTAGGTGCATCATTTTCCGGCAGCGCCCAATCGCGGACGAAAGCGCCTTGCATATGGCGTGTAATAAAGCCCGGGGCAGGATGGCGCATCGTCTGCAGCACTTGGATCACGGCGGCGCGATCATAGGGTACTTGCCGGTGGCGAAGGGTGTACCCGTGGGTATCGGCCACCAACAAGGCATACCACGCACAGAGATCGGGCGTCTGGGGATTGCTGACACTGCCTAAATTCACCACATGGGTTGCTCCGAGGCGGATGTTCATCGGCCAATGGGTATGACCGACACAGAGTAGATCCGCTTCACAACCGGCGATCCGTTCCACCAATTCGGTGTGGGGATAGTCGGGCCGCATCCCACGCCCACTATCTTGCCCTGGTGAAGCATGTACGCCTAAGAGGCGGGTGCCATCGGGCAAAGTCAGGCGGAGATCCAAGGGCAAGGCATCGAGAAAAGGCAGCCACCCCGTCGCGGCTAACGCGCCTTGGGTCCAGGCCATGGTCTGCGCCACCTCTTCAAAGATGGGCAACAGGGTCGGGTTAGCGACAATCTGGGCGCTCAGGGGCGGTGGCCGCTCGCCCGTGGCAATATAGACATCGGTATTGCCACGGATGATATGGGCATTGGGCAAGGTTTGCAAGCGTTCCAACACCAGCACCGGCTGCGGACCAACCGCGACCAGATCACCCAATACCCAATAGGCATCGACGCCCCCTTGCGCCTCAATATCAGCCAAGACCGCATCCAGAGCAATGCGGTTGCCGTGAATATCAGAAAGGAGGGCAATCCGCATCGCTTAAACCTCGCCTTCCATCAAGTCACGCGTCAGGAGCAACGCAACCGGGGAAAGTGAACTGAGCGCGAGCGTGTGCGCCTCACGAATTTGCCGCCCGATCTTGGCCGGGTCGCGCGCATAGTCAAAGGGAATGCCCAAACCACGTAGCACCGGCTCGGTTACCATGCCCCCTTTGGTGTGCCACGGATAGGGCTCCCCCATGTGCCCACGATGGGCCACCAACATACAGAGCGGCAGGTTATAGAGCATAGATAAGGAGACAATCCCATTCATGGCTCCCAAAAAACCATGGTTTTGAATCAACACCAGATTCGGCGTGCCAGCAAAGTACGCGCCCGCGGCAATGCCAATCGCCTCTTCCTCCTTGGCCACTTCAACTAGACACATCTCGGGATCATCTTCGGCCATTTGCAGGAGATAGATCAGCCAAGTCTCGGGCAGCGCCGTCAGGAAGCGAATCCCCGCGTCTTTAATGCCCTGGTAGACCAGTTTGGAATGCTCGCGCGAAACCGTCATGTGGTCGCTCCTTTCGCCCTGGTAGGTGTTACGCCGTTGGATAGACCTGACAGGTCTATCCAACGGCGTAACACCTTGTCGCATCGTTAGCGCGGCGCCTGGCGCGGCTTAGGCCGCGGCGGCTTGCTCAAAGGCGACAAAGAATTCGCTGACGCGCTGGACAATGACCTCTAACAACGCCTGGCCTTCCGCAGCGTTCGCTTCGGCGGGATTGTCGGTGTAGCCACTGCCACTACCCCACGCCCCATGCACTTGCATGGTTGCACCCGTCAGATCGCCAAAGAGCCCCTTCTTAACCTGCGACACATCGACCACTTGGGCCATGCCTTCTGGGTCGATCAGGTCGGGACGCAGGGCCATGACCATGGAGGTTTCAAAACGACCGGCATGGCCGGGCACGCGGCTGCTGGGCATCAAGCCCTTTTCCACGATGGCGGGGCGCGCAATGTCCCAATACGCGCCGGTGGCAATGGTCACATCATGACCGCGCAAGTTGACAAAATCCAGCCCGACCACGGCGTTGGAATCGGTGTTACCCCCATGACCATTGAGGACGACCAATTTGCGAAAGCCGCTCAGCACCAAGCCTTCCAACACCTCGGTCACCGCGGCCATATAGGTGGCGCTCGAGAGGGAAAGCACCCCTGCAAATGGGCGATGGTGGTGGGAGTTGCCATAGCAAAGGACCGGTGCCACGATCACCTGGGTCGTGCTGCTGGCCCGTTCGGCGGCGCGTTGTGCCACCGTACCACAGAGCAACGTATCGGTAATGACTGGTGCATGGGGGCCATGTTGCTCAATCGATGCCGTAGGGAGGACAGCAATCGCATTCGGTGCCGCTTTGCGAATCTGTTCGCGGGTCATTTCGGCAAGTAGGACAGTCATTGGAATTTCTCCTAATTCTTTTTCTGCGTCAAGACATTATGAAATTTAGTAAAGGTGCTGATGTTGCCATCGCTGTACGTTTGCCCCGCTTCGACCGCGGCATACAGATCAGCAAAGGCTTGGCTCCCATCATCCGGCACGACAGTCGTGCCGGATCCAGGCTCGCAAACCGGTTGCGCATCCCCCGGGTAGGCCCATTGGAGTTGCTCTTTGCTACAGGCATAGTAACGCGTTTCGCCATTGGCGCGCGTATACTGGTAGAGATGGCGCGGCGGATCGACAAAGGTATAGTCTACTTGATATTTTTCCAACGCGCTTTGGTCGATCGCGATCCCCAACCCGTTCCCTTCCGGCACGCGTAGAAAGCCCCCTTTGATAACATGGGGTGACGCAATCAACTGGGACTCCCAGATGTTCATGCAGGTAATGGCTGGCCACCGGGCCTGTTTGAGCACGGCACCCAAGTGGGCCGCCCAAGCCGTGGTAATACCGGTGCCGACCAATTGGAGCCAGAAGGGTTTGTTGTGCTCTTCACAGACGTGGGCCTGCTTGAGCAAAGCCGACGCCCCGGCACAGAGAACGAAACCATCCGCCACATCTTCTCGTAGTGTCGTCATGATCGGCGGCACGCCATAGTGCATGGCAACCGGACGGTTGATCCGCTGGCGGATCTGTTTATTGCCAGCCACATCCTGTTGGGGAATGGGGCTCTCGATCATGGTAACTTGTTCGTAGGGCTCTAACGTGCTCAGAAATTTTACTGCGTTGGCCGCGTTGTCCAAAGTCCCATTGAAATCCAAGTCCAAAATAAATTGGGGGGGCGTAGCGGCAAAGACTGCTTGCAGGGCCGCGTGGAGATCATGCCAGGTGCGCGCTTTGAGCTTGGCCGACATATAGCCCTGGGCCACGGCATCCGCACATTGTTGGGCCCAATCGCTGGGAGGCATGTCCATGGCCCACCAAGAGATCGGACACCAATCGCGCGTTTTGGTGCCGAGTAATTGGTAGACAGGGACTTGCAAGGTTTTGGCAACGGCGTCAAAGAGCGCCATCTGCACTCCAGCTCCCAATTCATCGCGCCAGAGCAAGGCCGCGGCGGCTTGTCCTACCAGCCGTTTGCCAATATCCTCTGGCACTTTGGCCCACGTATAGTTGGGGATGGTTTCGCCCCAGCCCACCACACCATTGTCGAGCGTGATTTTACAGAGCTGGGTAATGCGCCAGTGGGGTAACCAATATTGCATCTGTTGATTGGTATGCGGGGTAAAGGGGACATCAAGATAGAAAAATTCGGCCTGAACAATTTTCATGGTACGCTATCCTGGAATTGGATGATGCTTTAGAAAGTTTTGGCGAAGGAATCAATACAAATGGAATTACTTTTCAGTGTAGGCTTGGGCATTGGCCTGAGCGCCGCTTGTGGCTTGCGGGTCTTTGCCCCCTTTACCGTCATGAGTGTGGCGGCCCTGGCTGGTCAACTGACGCTCACCCCAGGCTTTGCTTGGATCGGCAGCTACGAAGCGCTGGTTGCCTTTGGCATTGCCACCTTGCTCGAAATCCTCTCGTATTACATTCCCTGGGTGGATAATCTGTTGGATACCATTGCTACCCCAGCCGCGATCATTGCCGGGGCGTTGGCAACCGCCGCCGTCTTGACCGATACATCGCCGCTCATGCAGTGGACCCTGGCAGCCATTGCAGGGGGTGGCACCGCCGGGATTATTCAACTAGGCACGACTTGGCTACGCGGGGTCTCCTCACTTTCCACGGGGGGGCTAGGTAATTTTGTGGTCGCAACGGGCGAATGGATGGGCGCGTTTACCACGGCCACCCTCGCCGTCTTGTTCCCATTGCTCATGGTGCTACTGGTTGTCATCTTGCTGGTCTACCTATTCCGCCGCCAACGCCAAACGCGCCAGCGCGTGGCAGCAGCCTAAACCGGGGTCCGCAGCAGCTTGGTCACGCCGAGGCATGGTGATCATCCACCGGCGCGCTTGGCACTATAGCCCAGCTCGGTCAAGACGGTCACAATCGCATCGCGATGATCGCCTTGGATCTCGAGATCCTCATCTTTCACGGCACCGCCAGTCCCCAACTTGGTCTTGAGCAATTTGACCAGTGCGTCTTTGCCATGGGGTGGACTCATCACCCCTTTGATCACCGAAACCGTCTTGCCACCGCGGCCTTTGCGTTCCACATAGACCCGCACCGGCTGATTCCGTTGGCGGGTGGGGAAAGGCGCCGCCAGATTCCGCGGCGCGGCCTCCACCTGCGGCGGCGGCTCCGGTGTCGGATCGGTCGAATAAGCCACGCGACGTTTCTCTGCCATCACTTCCTCCTGTCCTCTGTCCTCTCTCTCCTCTCCCAATCATACACGCTTTCGGCGAAATCAAAAAGGGCGAGGTAGACCACCCGCCCTTTTTGTCGGTATAGCAATTCCACAACCACATTGGTTGGTCATCAAAGAGCTGACAGGTCTATCCCAACCCGTCCTCTTCGTCACGGCGGCGGCGCAACACGCCACGGCGGAAGATATCGGCCAGGAGCACCAGCCCCAGCGGCAAGGTAATACCATTACAGAAGCCGTTGGTCAGGTCGCCAATCGGCGAGGACGCGGGGGCCGCTGCCGAATTTGGGTCGGTGGCGGCTGGTTCATCTTTGGCAACCCCAGCGATCTCAGCGCCTTCGCGCACGGCAAAGACGGTGCTGACCGTTGCGGCGGCGGTGAGCGCAGGCGTGGCTGTGCTCACCGCCACGTTGGCACTCCCGTTGGTGGCCGAGAAGCTATCCCCAGCAGTGACCGCTGCTGGCGTGGCTTGGGCCGAGCGATTCTCGGCGGGCTGAATTTCGCCATTGCCCCGATAGTCACCCACCAAGGTAAACGCCGCCCAGTAATAGGGGGCGGACCACTTGTCTTGTTCAAGCATTTCCAACTGGGCAAGCCGCAATGCCTCGGCGGTTACCACCTTGTCGCGCAGGTGGCGGTAAAAGGCCGCAAAGAAGGTGGCCACACTGGCATCGTCTACCCGCCAATGGCTGGTCAAGACAGCAGGGGCACCGGCATAGGTAAAGGCCCAAGTAAACTCGGGCACTTCCGCCCCACTATGAAAGCGCTGCAAATCGCCTTGCTGATTGCCGGAGAGGACAACCAAGTTGGCATTGCTGAGATCAAGCTTGCTAAAGATCTCGTGCGTCTCGACCCGACCATCTTGGGTCGCGGTCGCGGCGAGGGCAAGCTGGCTAAAGAGCGGTTCTAGCGGCTCATAGCGGCCTGCTACCGTCAAGTGGAGGGTATCCGCTTGCGCGGCTTGGGCATAGAATTGTTCTTCCGTGGCCGCTTCGCCGATCAAGGGGGTTACCCCCAAGGCATCGGCCACCGTGCGCGTTTCCTGACGAGCAAAGGGCAAACGATCGTCGCCATTGCCCATGACCAGGGCCTGCCCACCATCGGGGTTCCGCTTATTCAGCAAGGAGCGATAGAGGGTGGCGCTCGGGGCATAGCTCACGGTGTAGGTCTGAAGCAAGAATTGTTCGTTTTGGGCGTCAAAGAAGGCGGCAAAGGGGGCATAGTTGAGCACGCCATGGGCCACGATCAGCAGGTTGGACTGCCGAATAAAGGGACGGAGCGGTGTTACCAACCGGGCATAGAGGCTCGCCGCTTCGGGAATTTCGGTGGCGCGTTCGTCCATCTTGTCATAGAAGCCCGTCACGAGATTGACTAATTCATGGGCCGTAATATCTAGTGGCACGAGCACCGCGCGCTCGCGGTCGATCACCCACGCGACCGCTTGCTTGCGCAGAATGAAATATTCGATCAAGGTCGTCTGTTCATCCAGCACTTGGGTGCGGACTTCGTCCAAACTGCTTGGCTGTAAGCCCAAGAAAGCGCTATATTCGGGGTCTTGCGTGCGTAGCCGCGTGACGATCTCCGTATAGGCAGTGCGCTTGGCATCAAGCCGATTGAAGAGCGTCGTGAGCAGCGCTTGATTGCGCTGCGCCAACGGTTTCGCTTGCTCTGTGACAATGGCACGGCGCAAGCCGACCAACTCCTGGCGTAGGCTTTGCTCTTGGGTGGCTAGCTCTGGGGCGAGCTTTGAAGGCACGGTGAGCCAAGGGTTCCCGGCACTATCGAGGAAAGTCTGGGTTAGGGCCTGCTCCATATAGCCAAAAACTTCGTCCAAGCGCCCAGCGTCCCAGAGGAGCTTGATCAAGCGTTGGTAGGTATCCAGGCTGGAAGGCTGGGTGGCGGCGACAGCAACCGCCTGTTGATAGCTATCGATCGCCCGGTCGAGGTTGCCCAAGCTTTCATACGCCATACCCATACCAGCCAGCGCTTCTCCTACGGTGCGGTCGTCCCGCACCGCTTGTGCCGCGGCGACAGCGCGCTCAAAGGGTTCGATTGCGCGATCATGTTGCAGTAGGTTCAGGTAGATGGAACCAAGGTTATTGAGAATACCAGCTTCCGCGGCCTGATCGCCCAGGCGCTGTTGCAAGGCCAGGGCCTCTTGTAAAACTTCTAGCGCCAGCTCATATTGGGCCGTATCGCGATAGACTTTCCCCAAGCTCACCAGGACGCGCCCCTGGAGATCTTCATTTTGCAGGGCTTTGGCAAGGGCGGCGGCTTGCTCATATTCCTGCTGGGCATCTTCATACTGCCCTAGATCCGAATGGACCACCCCCAGGTTGATCAACTGGCGAACTTCGCCGGTCTGATCGCCAAGCAGACGCACCTGTTCCAACGCTTTCTCGTAGTTTTCCAAGGATAGATCATAGTCACGCAGTGCGCGGTAGACCTTGCCTAGATTGGCATAGGTCGTGGTGGTATAGGTTGGGTTTGTCGTTGGATCCACCAATCCCAGTGCCGCTTGGAAGGCCGCCAACGCCCGTTCGTAGGTTCCCATATCGTGGAGGGTGGTCCCCAGCGCGTTGTAGGCCGCGATCTGACCATCAGCCAGCTTGGTCTGCTGGTAAAAAGTCAGCGCGGCTTGGTAGTTGGTCAGCGCTTGGGGGAACTGCCCCACCTCGCGATAGGCATCGCCGATATGCATCTGGAGCTGGGTCACCGCGGCCTGATCATCCAGCGCTTGCCAGGTGGTCAACGCTTCTTGGTAGCGCTGAAACACCCCGACATAATCGCCACTGATCCGCTGTAGATCGCCTAAATCGCGCAGCGTGTTCGCCGCCAGCAGTTGATTGCCATTGCGTTGCGCCTCGGTTAGGAGCGCCGCGTAGGTGGAAGCCGCCTCATCGTAGCGGCCCAATCGGCTATAGGTTTTGGCGAGGTTCGTCTGGGTTGCCAGCTGTAAGGCCGGGTCGGCTACTTCTTTGGCGAGTTCAGCGAGCTGTTGATAGGTTGCGAGGGCTTCTGGTAGCTGATTGCCATCCCGTTGGAGACGCGCAATATTCTCCAAGGCGCTCACCGTAGCTGGCTGATCGGTGGCGGTTTGGGCTTTGCCCAATAACTGCTGATAGAAGTCAAGCGCCTGGGTCAGTTGCCCGGCATCGCGATAGAAGCGGCCAATGTTCTCGAGCGCCCGCCGCTCCAGCGGGGCATTGCCACTTTCCTGGGCCAATGTCAGCACCGCTTGGTAGGTTTGCAACGACTGTTCGGTATCGCCCGCTTCTCGCTGCGAACGGGCCAAGTTATCCAAGGCTGCGGCTTGGCGAGTCTGGTCGTTGAACGATTGCGCCAAGTCGCGCGCTTGTTCATAGTAGGCGACGGCCTCGGTCTGATTGCCTTGTTCGCTGTAGAGCCGGCCCAACTTGACCAGTGTATCCCCTTCTAACATCGAGTCGGTGACGGCACGGGCGGACGTTAAGAGTTCCGTATAGGAGGCCAAGGCACCTTCATAGTCCTGGCGCGCCTGTTGCACGGTGCCCAACCCTTGGAGGATCGAGCCCACGAGTCGCGCATCGCCCCGTTCACGGGCCAGGGTCAAGGCGTTCTGATAGGCCGCCGCGGCTTGGTCCCACTGTTGCTGAGCGCTATAGAGTGCGCCCATATCCGCTTGAATGCTGCCAATCAAGAGCGTGTTGGAGATGGTTTCGGCTTTGGTCAACGCGGTTTGATAGAGCGCCAATGCTTCAGTCGGTTGTTGTAGATCGCGATGGACTTTGCCCAGTTGGCTCAACGTCGCCAGTTCCAAAGTTGCGAGGTGATGGGTCTGGGCCAGGTCCAGCGCTTGTTGGTAGGGTTCCAGTGCAGCTTGATATTGCCCTTGCTCCTGCAATGACTTGCCAACGCCAGCGAGAGCCTCGCCTTGTAAGGCAGCATCACCCAGGGTCGTTGCCACAGTGAGGGCCTGTTGATAGGAACGCATGGCGTCGGCTGGCTTGGCCATGGCCCGATAGAGCTTGGCAATCTCGATGAGGAGCTTACTTTCTGTCGTGCTATCGCCCGTTTGGCGCGCCGCCACCAACGCTTGTTCATAGGGCTCTAGCGCCTCGGCATATTGCCCCAGATCGCGGTAAACTTTGGCGAGTTCGGTCAAGACATCTTCATCCACCGCCATGGCTTGCACTTGGGTTAGCAAGTCCAGGGCTTTTTCCTGTTGGCCTTGGCCCGTATAGATGCGGCTCATGGTCGCCAGAATTTTGGCCGTCTCTTCCACATTGTCCGCGGCTTCGGCCAATTGAAGCGCTACAGTATAGGCGGTCAGTGCTTCGTCATAGTGGGCCGCGGCCAGGTGGATCGCGCCGATGCTTTCCTGCAAGGCCCGCTCCGTGGCTGGATCACAGGCCGTTTGCGCTTGTGCGGCGGTACAGGCCGCATTCTGTGCTTGGACCAAGGTTAGCGCCGCTTGGAAAGCCGTCAGGGCTTGCTCGTCTCGCGCCATGGTGCGATAGAGTTTGCCCAATTCGAGCAGCGTTCGGCTTTCTGCTACAGGATCCCCCTGCTTGCGGACCAGCGCCAGCGCGGTGGTATAGGCTTCTTCGGCGGCGGGATAGTCGGCCAGGGCGCGGTAGATCCGCCCGAGGTTGGCAAAAGCCCGCCCCTCGGCGACAGGATCGCCCACTTCTTTGGCGCGTGCCAACGCTTGGGTATAGGGCTCGAGCGCTTTGTCAAGCTGACCAGTTTGGCGCAGCTCCTGACCGATCTGGTCGAGGATCTTGTCCTCTAGGGCAAAATCGCCCACCTGTTGCGCCAGCGCCAAGGCTTGATCAAACTTGCCCTGGAGCCGATAGAGATTCCCAATAGCTGAGCGCATTTCATTGGCGAGGGCCGTATTGGCATGGCGCTCGGCTCCTGTTTGCGCCTGTTGATAGGCAAGCAGCGCTTCGTCTAGCTGCCCAAGCGCTTGGTAGACTTTGCCAATATTTTTCTGGATCTGGGCTTCCCAGGTCAGCTTGACCTTGCCGCCACAACTCCGCCCTGGTTGGCTTAGTTGTTGGACCAAAGGCAGTGCTTTTTGGTAGCTAGCCAAGGCTTGGCTGTATTGTTGCGCAGCCCGGTAGAGCGCGCCCAATCCTTCGAGGGCTTCGGCCTGGAGGGCCAAATTGCCATTGGTCAGCGCCAAGGTCAGCACGGCTTCATAGCTTTGCGCGCCTTGGTCATATTGTTGGAGAAGCACCTGGACTTGGCCGCGCCCAAGAAGGATTTCCCCTTCCAGCGTCGTTGGCACGGTGGCTTGGCTGCGCACCGCGGTGAGGGCCTGCGCGTAGAGTTGGAGCGCTTGGTCGTATTCTTGTAGATCGACATAGGCCCGCGCCAATTCTACCAGCAGCACGCTGTTGGCTGCGGGGCCGGTGGTGGGCTGGCTGGCCTGAAGCGATTGCAGGATGGTGAGCGCTTGGGCCGGTTGACCACTACGGCGCAGAATTTTGCTCAGATCCAATTGGAGTTGGCTGAGCAACTGGGGTTCACCCAAGGGCTGGGCTAGCGCCACGGCTTTTTCGTAGTGCTGTTGGGCTTCGGGGTAGCGCCCCAGTTCCCGCTGGGCACGCCCAATTTCGGCCAGCGCCCAGATCTGCGCGGGTTGGTCCTGGTTCTTTTGGGCGGCTGTCAACACTGCCGTTAGAGCGGCCAAGGCGCGCTCGGCATCCCCCTGGTCGCGGTAGTATTTACCAAGTTCCATTTGGGCGCTGTTCGCCAGGTGGGGCAAGGCCGCTTGTTGGGCCAGGGTCATGGCCGCTTGATAGCGCTGTACCGCCTCTTCACAGCGGCCTAGGGCTAATTGTGCCCGTCCTTGCCCGATGAGCGCTTCGCCAGCAATGGGATAGTCGGCACCGGCCTGAGCCAAGGTATAAGCTTGCTCATAGGCGCGCAGGGCCTGTTCAGGCCGGTTGAGCAGCGCATAGAGTTTGGCAGCATCGTTCAAGGCATCTTTGCGCAGATCGGCGTTATCGAGCACTTGGCCCAAGGCGAGGGCATTTTCATAGAAGGTCAGTGCCTGGTCATGATTGCCACTATCGCGGTAGACGCGTGCGAGCTTGAGGAGGGTTTTGCCTTCGAGCACCTGATCCCCCGAGAGGCGCGCCAGTTGGAGTACCTCTTGGTGGGTGCGCAGGGCCTGTTCGGTGTTGCCCAAGTCGAGATACACCCCCCCGATCTCGGCCAAGACATCGCGCGCACGCGCGGCGTCACCCACTTGCTGGAGGCGATTCAGGCTTTCCTGGTAGAGGACAAGCGCCTGCTCATATTGTTGTTGATCGCGGTAGATGGCCGCCGTTTCGACGAGAATTTCGCTATCCAAGGTCGCGTCGGCCAGGGGCTGGGCCGCTTGGCGTGCTTCTTGGAAGCGGGTCAGGGCCTGCTGCCGTTGGTTCAGATCGCGGTAGGTCTTGCCTAGTTCAAGCAAGACGAGGGCGCGGCGGCGGGGATCAGCTAGCTTAGTTTCGATCTGGAGCGCTTTGTCATAAGAGGCCAGCGCTTGTTCGAGCTGCTGCATCGCACGATAGACTTTGCCCAGTTCGGTGAGCGTCTCACCTTGGAGAGCTGGGTCCTTGAGGGTTTCGGCCACCGTCAACGCCTGTTGATAGAGTGCGATGGCCTGATCATATTGCCCCGCACTGCGGTAGATCTTGGCAATATCGGTCAGAATATCATCTTTGGCCGACAGGTCTTGGATCTGGTCGGCAATGGCGAGGGCCTGATCAAACTGTTGTAGGTCGCGATAGACTTTGGCGATTTGGCCGAGTAGCTCGGTTTCGAGTTCGCGATTTTCTTGGGCGCGTGCCAGTTCCAGGGCTTCGTTGTACTGTTCCAGCGCTTTTTGGTTATCCCCACTGGCGCGATAGACCGCGGCGAGGCCACTGTAGGCGCGGGTTTTGAGAATGGGTTGCCCCACGGCTTCGGCAGTGATGAGCGCTTCTTGGTAGGTGCTGATCGCTTGCTCATATTGGGCGAGTTCACGGTAGGCGTGGCCGATCTCTAGTTGGGCAGTGCCGACCAGCTCTTTGTCCTTCAACTCTTGCCCAGTGGCGAGCGCTTGGCGATAGAATTCCAGTGCTTTTTGTTGCTCACCCAGATCGCGGTAGACCTGCCCCGTGTCCAGGTAGGTGTTGCCCAGCACCTCTAGATTCTCATTCTCTTTGGCAATGATCACCGCTTCTTGGTAGGCGGCAATGGCTTGGTTGAAGTTGCGCTGATCGCGGTAGAGCTTGCCGAGATCAACATAGACCCGGCCACGCAACTCTAGATCGGTGATCTCCTTGGAGTCCGCCAGCGCGGCTTGGTAGTCGTCAACGGCTCGTTCATAGAGCCCTTGATCCCGGTAGACGCGTGCTGTGTCGGCTTTGATGCGCCCCGGCAGTTGGTAATCGTCCAAGGTACGGCAGGTGGGTCCGGCAAGGTTCAAGGTGCGCAGATGGCGTTCTGCCACGGTCAGCGCTTGACGATAACTATCCACGGCGGTTTCGTACTGCTTTTCAACGCGCTGTACTTCCCCCTGGGCACTGAGGATTTGGCTTTCTAGGTCGAGATCGCGCAGTTCCTTGGCGAGGACGAGCGCCGCCGTATATTGCTTGGTAGCATCGGGATATTGGCCCAGATCGCGGTAGGTACGCCCGATGCCCAGCAGGATTTCACCCTGGGTGCGCGTTTGCCCCAACCGTTGCGCCAGGGATAGGGCTTGGCGATAGGGAGGCAACGCTTTTTCGTATTGCCCGGACTCGCGATAGGCCCCCGCCATACCGGCATAGATTTCAACTTGTAGACCCAGCATATAGAACCGTTGGGCGATCTGTAGCGCGGCTTGATAGGCGCTGAGGGCATTTTCAAATTGCCCAGCCCCGCGGAAAGCATCGCCTTGGTTGGTCAGCACTTCGGCTTCCAGGGTAATATTGTTGAGTTGACGGGCCAACAGCAGAGCTTCTTCGTAGAGATCGAGGGCGTCGGCAAAACGGCCTTCGGTGTCATGCACACGGGCACTAGCCAGGAGCAGTTTGATCACATAGGTATGGTTGCGCGCCAAGCGGGCCAGGCCCAACGCTTGGGTATAGGCCGCTAGGGCGTCGGTACATTGGCCGATCTCCCAATAGACTTCGCCGAGATCGCCGAGCAACGCGCCTTGGGTTAGCTGATCACCCCGCGCTTCGACAATACGCAGCGCCTGTTGGTAGGAAGCCAGGGCCGCGTCCGTTTGGCCCGCGGTACGGTAGAGGCTGGCGATCTGCCCTTGCAGCTTGACCAGCTGGGCTGGATCGCCTTGGGTTTCGAGCAGGCGCATGGCTTGCTGATACTGATCGAGCGCGCCGAGATTATCGCCAGCGGCCACGGCGAGGCTCCCGATCTCCACCAGGATCTGGGCCTGCGCTGGCCCATCGCCTAGATCCTTGCTCAGTTGGAGCGCCCGTTGATAGGTTGCCAGCGCCTCCTCGGTTTGGCCGACATCGCGATAGGTCTTGGCGAGATCGGCCAAAGTGCTCTTTTCTAGTTGGCGATTGTTCTGGGCTTGGATCAGCGTTAATGCTTCGGTATAGTGGGTGAGCGCCTCATTGAATTGTTTCATGGCGCGATAGGTGCTGGCGATCCCAGTCAAAGCTTTGGCCGCGAGCGCCTGATCCCCACTTGTCTCGGCTTGCAACAGCGCTTCTTGGTAGGCGGCGAGCGATTCATCATAGTTACCGGTCTGGCGATAGTTGCTTCCCAGATCGGCGCGGATGGAGCCGGTCAACCCAGGCTGATTATAGAGTTGGGCCAGGGTCAGCGCCTTTTGGATCGCTTCTTCGGCCTCGGCATAGCGCCCTAGATCGCGATAGAGCCGACCGATGGCCGCGAGGGCTTTGCTTTCTAGATCCGGGCTGTTCAGGGTGGGCAGTAGCTCTAACGCTTCTTGGTAGGCTTCCAGGGCCTTTTCCGGTTGGTTCAAATCCTCGTAGGCGTCGCCAATATTCAGCAGGGTTTTGGCCGCTGAGGTGAGATTTCCCATGCTATAGGCCGCGCGCAGGGCATTCTGATAGACATAGAGCCCTTGCTGGGGTTGGCCTAATTTTTGGTACATATTGGCCAGATCCGCCAAGGCTTGGCTTTCTAGCGCCGGGTTGCGAAACGTTTGGGCCAGTGACAATGCCTGTTGGTAGGGGGTGACGGCCAACTCATATTGGTTGAGCGCTTCGTAGACCCGCCCCATACCACTGAGTGCCTCGCCCATCAGCTCCTGGTCGCTGACCGTGCGCGCGCTTTCGAGCGCGGCTTGATAGGCCGCCAATGCTTCTTTGGATTGTGCTTGGGCTAGGTAGAGCCGACCGGCCATGATTTGGGCTTTGCCAACCCATTCGGGCAAGTTGAGTGTTTGGGCCAATTGTAGCGACGCCTGTTGGGCGGCCAGCGCGCCGGCGACATCGTTGCTATCGGCCAAGGCGCGCGCCAGATAGAGATTGAGCTTGGCCTGTTGTTCGCCGTCGTTTTTGGCTTTAGCCAAGGGGAGGGCATTTTGATAGGCTTGGATGGCACCCGCGAAGTCGCCGAGCTTGGCTTTAGCTAGGCCAATATATTCCCAGGCTTGGCCGTTGCGTTTGATGTTGTTGTAATATTGATAGGTCTGCTGTACGTCGGTAAACTTTTCAAGGGCCGCTTGCCATTGACCGGCATTGTAGAGCTGGATGCCTTCGCTAAAGATAGCATCGGTTGGGTTTTGGACCGTAATTTGCCCAGCAGGTGCAGCGACGACCATGGGGGGCGTCGCCACTTGGGGCAGGAGCAGCGCAAGCACCAAACCGAGCTGAACCGCGGTGCGCGATGATTTCGACAATAAATTCCGCATAAAGTAGTCTCCTCAGTAGCTCATCAACAATAGAGAGTATCTGGTGATCATTGTGAATGAGCTTGGCTGTTGCCCTGTACGCCTGCCCAAATCCAACGGAAGAAGGTGCGGTAGCCGCGCCACGGATTGAACTGAGTGCCAACCGATGGGCTACTACTATCGGGCGAATGCCACACCTCGGTAAAACGAATATTCTCCTGGTCCCCCTGGAAGACATTATTCACAATAAATTCATCGGGATTGGTCTTGAGGTAGAGGCCCGTCTGATACCCGGATAGGCGGTTGTAGGCAATTTGGTTGGCGCTGGCTTCTTCGGTTAGATAGATGGCGTGTTTGCTCTTATTGATCGAATCGGCAAAGGCGACCTCGTTATTAAAGATATAGTTGTTCAGGGCGCGGATATAGATCCCAACCCGGTTGCTGCTCATCTGGTTGTTGATAAACCAGTTGGCGCGCGATTCCTCATAGAGATAGACCCCATATTGGCTGGAATCGTTGATCTGGTTCGCATATAACACATTATCCGCACTGCGCCGGTTGAGGCGGATGCCCCGTTTATTGCCGACGATCTCGTTGTTGTAGATGGTGTTTAGATCCGAACGCCAGAGCGCAATGCCATCCGTATTGCCCGCGACGTAGTTGTCATAGATCGAGTTATAGTTGCTTTCGCGGTCGAGCATAATGCCATGGAGGGCGTTGTTATAGGAACGGTTGTTGCGGATAATATTGTTGACACAGCGGCGCGAGAAGATAATGCCGTGGTTGCCGTTATTAAAGACCTCATTGAATTCGACAATAAAGTTGTTGGAGTCGTCATGAGGATCGAGCCCATATTCCAAGTTGTTATAGACCTTGTTATTGCGCAAGGTCATGGCCGTGGCCCCAAAGGAGTAGAAGCCCATGTAGTTATCATGGATATCATTTTCCTCAAAGGTGCCCGTGGTTAGCTCCCGCTGGAAACGAGCGCTATTTTCAATGCGCCACGAGAGACCATAGACACCGCCCCCGCTATTGCGTAACTTGGGCTGGCCCAGGAACGCGATCTCGCTTTTCACAATATCCATGCGGCTATTGTTCACCCGGATATGGGCGCGTCCATCTTCGACATTGTGATCAACATCATTCAATTTGGGATCCCACGAGGTGATCTTGGTCTCGCTAATGCCAATGTTGGCCGAATCGCCAAAGATGCGCACGCTGCCCTTTTCATCACTTTTGAGCTTGAGCCAAGTGACTTGGGGGCCTTCCACCAGCAGGACAGTGTGGCGCTTTAGCTCTAAATTAGTTTTAAGCACATAAACGCCATTGCCTTCATGTTCCAAAAGGGCCGGATCATTGATGATCCGGTGGATGGTAGGAATATCCACAACGGCTAAGGTTCCGACCACGGTAATGGCATTAATTTCTGGTCGGTACTCGATTTTTACGCCGGTCGAGGGGGTGGCAATGGGCGGGAGGGCGCGGCGGTAGTCGGTATAGGACTTAAAGGGCATTTGGATCGAAATCCGATCCCCAATTTTCCATGTACCCGACTGCAAGGTGATGGCGTCTTCTGCCACGCCATATTTTTGGGCAATTAAGGGCAGGGTATCGCTTACCCCGATTTCATAGCCCGTTTGGCCTTGCGCCACTTGGCTAGCACCTACACTGGCAAGCGTCGGCTCGAGCACGGTGATCGTATCCATGGCCCGCTGTAAATTATAGGCCGGTAATTGTTCTTCGGTGGTCACGACATTGGGATCGGTGATATTAGCCAGCAGGCGGCGCTGGTTGTAGAGCACATTGATGACGACGACGACAAAGATCACCATGATGCCCGTCGCCGCGTAGCTCAGGGCCGAGCGCACCCAGCTCAGTTGGCGCACCCGCGTCTTATCCCACCGGGTTACCCAACTTTGGTGATTCATGGTAAAGAAGGCATAGATGCGCACTAGGGCAAAGACATAGGTGAAGAGAATATAGATGGGCAAGATCATAATGCTAGAGCGGCGGCGGCGAAGATGCATCCAAATTTTGATCGTCCGCGAGATCATCCACCAGAGCAAGATGATAATCGTCGTAAACCAATCGCCATGGATCACCGACAAGACAAGGTAGGTGGGCGCGACCAGAGTGGTCAAGGGCTGAAAGAGGCGATCAATCGAATGGAAGGCCAAAACGGGGCGACGCCAAAGCCAGCGGCTGAAGATGGCGCGCAGATCCGCACGCCAACTGTTGCGCGCCCAACGAATCCGTTGGCGGAGAAATTGGGCAATGCGGGGAAAGCCAGGGGTATAGACTCGGGCACTTTCCTGATAGCGCACCTTCCACCCTTGAGCTTGCACCAAGTTGGTCAGCCGCTTGTCATCACCCGCGATCACCGCTTGGCCCCAGAAGGTCTCGTGTAACAGCTCATCAAGCAAGGGGAGAATTGCGGTGCGCCGATAGACAGCCGTCCGCCCCGAGATACAAGTGACGGCATCACCGGCCGCCGCCAGAAAGCGAATCTCTTCGAGGTAGCGAATATCGAGGTAGAGATCAAAGAGCCGTTGGGCCACAGTCTTGGGCTCCAGCACATTTTGCCGGGTGGTCACGCCGCCCACTTCGGGATCTTCAAAGGGGGCAATGGCTTTGACCAACACATCTTTTTCCCAAAGGGTGTCACTATCCACCAGAAAGACAATTTCCCCACTGGCAACCTGAGCCCCATCCACCAATGCCGCACGTTTGCCCGGTTTGCGGGTAATAATCAGCTTGGTCGTGACCGCCCCTGTAACGGAGCAAGCTTCCTCAAATTGGCGAAACTCTTGAATACAAGTCTCATCACTATAGTCAATGACCGCAATGATTTCGTTGGGACCATTGACCAGCCACGATTCCAGGGCGTTGCGAAAGACTTGCGGGTCTTCATTATAAACCGGCGTGACAATGCTCGTGGTCGTGGTATAACCACTGGGCACCAAAGGGCGATAGCGCGCGCCAACCAGCTTGCGCACCAGCCAAACGCCCCACCGCCAAAACCCAATGATCCCCACAGGAATCAACAGCAGCAGCAGGTTTCCAAGGCTTTGGAGCTGAGTGAAAAGTTCAAAGACTAGCTGAAACAGGCGCTGAAATTCCTGTAACAAATTCTCAGGCATAGGGATTTACTCCATGACGATGTAAGAAGAGCAATGATAGAATACCTGGCAAGGCCACCTAGAAAAGATGGCATGCTTCTAACTGCGTAATTTCTATTACTATAAAATGATTACCACAAATGATGTAGACGGTAGGCCCACGTAATGGATACGGATCGTAAAGTTTGTCCTCTTCATGCCGCCGTTTTCTGCTACACAATCTTTCGCTACATCTTTTGGGCTGGGTAAGTCAAGGGTTGGGTTTAGGCAAGTGCGCCGATGAAGCCAGCGATGACTAAAGTGTCAGGCCGTCGAGCCCATAAAAAATATCATAATTTTACGTAGTTTGACGCAAGGATAGTGTGACATTTTACTGACAGATCCTCGGTCGCATTAGATTTTCTAATTAATCCTATATTAATAAAGCAGACGGATTTTTGACACTTATTGTACGAAACCCATACGGAACCTATATGCTATGGGGTTCTACATTACGCTTTCGCCGTCGCAGCAAATTCCTCTACCACTATCTCTACTAGCTCTGCCAAAATAATCGGTTTAGAAGATATACAACGCTTGTCCAAGTGCGTAACTTCTACGGTCAAATACGGTCAAATAGCCCATGCATCGTAAGCAGATTGTCAGACAAACGTCCATTTTATCCGGAGACGTTCTGCTATAATACTCCGTGGTCGTAGACGAGCAATTCTCTCATTTTGTCGTGATCAGAGAGCGCCTGTGTGTAGAGCTTCTTTATTTCCTATTCATTGCACCCATCATTGCACCCATCATTGCACCCATCGAAGACACAGGAATTGGGCCACTGGATTTAGGGCGGTTGCCCCACGATGAAACACCATTTCCTGGGCGGCCTCTTTGGTACGCTTAGCTTGCTGCTGTGGCTCGGCAGTACGCCATGGGTACTCTCGGCCCAAACCGCGCCCAACGCAACACCACGCTATGGCGCTGCCGCGAGCTTGGGGCCCATCCTGGAACCCTGTGCTACCCCGGCAGCCGTTGCCAATAGTGTAGTGGTGGGGCCAACCGACGATTGGGAACAGACGCTCACCAATGCCACCCCGGGCACAACCATCCTCTTGCGCGGCGGGACCTACCAAGCGCGCGATAAACTCTGGCTACCAGCCGGTGCGCCCGATCAATTCATCACCATCCAGCCCTATGACTGTGAATCCGTCACCCTCTATGGGACATTACGCCCCCTCTCCTACACGATCATTGCGGGGCTCACCATAGAGGCCGCCGGAACAGCCGACACCGATTATGTGATTCGCGTCGATAGTGAATATCGCGGGCGCTATTGGGGGCCGATCACCCAAGTCATTCTCCGCCATAATCGCATTCGCGGCGGCCAAAATGACGCCATTCGCCTGAGCGACGATGTCAGCTATGTGACCATTACGGGTAACGAGATTGATGGCGGTGCAACCGGCCACAATATTTTTGTGACTGCCGAAAAAAAACAACAACGGCCGGATCAGATCCTCATTACCAACAACAAACTCACTAAGCTGTGGTTTACTACGCCAGCGGAAGATATGTTTCAGGTACGCGATGTGGGCTATGTGGCGTTTACCTATAATACCTGTGCCCATGGCTTAAACATGGAACAATGTGTGGATATCAAAACCACCACAGTTCCACTGCTAATCGCCCATAATCTGTTTGATGGGACAACCTTACATCAACTAGGGGCCGGCGAGGATCGCTCCGACGGCTGCATGGTGATTCACGAAAATGATCAAGTGGCAGATCAACACATCATTGAATACAACTATTTTCAGCAATGCCAAGGCACATCGATCCGTTTCGCTTCCGGGAATGGAGAGGGACTGATCAGTAGCGGTCTTGTTCGCTATAACTTGTTTTTTCAGACCAGCGCCAGCGACGGTGACATGCCGATTGTACAAGCCCAGAATCTGCATTTCTTCAATAACACAATGATCTGTGGGCGCTTCAAGCTGGGGAATGCCGAGCAGACCAAGCTGCCCAACGATACCCTGATCAAGAATAACATTTTTTACAAGACAAACATTGAAGATAATACGCGGCTAGAATCTTCCTACACCTGTGCTTACAACCTCCTCTTTCATACCACGGGCGATGGCTTTGCGGTGAATGGCTGCGCCAATACCCTAACGGTGGACCCGCAGTTTGCCGCTGCTGCCCAGGCCGATTTCCGCCTGCTGCCGATCAGCCCAGCCCGCTACGCCGGTGAAGGCAATAGTACCCTTGGCGCGTTGGCGGTCTTGCCCCAACCAGCGGTGGTGGACTACACCGCACACATCTATCTACCCCTCGTACAACAAACACAAGCCGCGACTTTGGATTGCGCGCCCTAAGCACTGCGCAGTGAGCTAGCCAACCCAGCGCATACGCCCTTAGCCACGCGCCGCCAGCTTACATTTTTCATGCCCCACCCCCTATTCAATTGCTGGTCATGATTAAGCCAAATGACCGATTGCTAAACAGGCAGTATTCAGTAAAATGTAAGCAGTCTGATGCACGCACAGGGAATTGGGATTACTACTTTAGGTGTTACGTACTTGGGCCAGAGCTTGTCATTGGTTGGCTCTGTGGTTCCCACAACCGCCAACGCAAAACCTGTCATTGGTTGGCTCTGTGGTTCCCACAACCGCCAACGCTAGACGCAGTCAGGTCTCTGGTCACGCCAGTCAACTGTGTAACTTCGATACTGATGATCACCCTTCATCCCATCCTCTTGCCCACCAACATAAGTCTTTTGTCGTAGACAGAGGACACGGCTGTCGTTTGCCTCGCACTACCCACCGGCGCGCCCCCGGCGCGGCCATTGCACTCAGTTGAATGCCACCAGCATAGCATAGGGCCGCGAAACACGATGTCTCAAAAACAGGGACGGTTGTCTCAATTCTTACATGTTTTTCCAGTAAACACTATTCACTTCCCCGCGTGGCGGTGGCTGCTTGGCCTTTGTGGTGCGCTCTTGTTCAGCTTGGGCGCTTGCCACGGTGCCCCCATCGTACGCGCCCAAGCTGAACTACCCATCATCGACTACACCCAAAACATCAAGGCAATGGGATATACGGATAGCCGTAAAATTGTGCGGGACTCCCAAGGACAGCTTTATGTCGCCTATCGCAAAAAATATAAGCTACATCGAGTGACGGCCTATCATATTTTTGTCGCGAAATCAGCCGATAATGGTGCGCATTGGACCGTTGTCAATGCGGGCCGCCCCATTGAAAGCGTCGGCGATTTTAATCAGCGGGTCGCGGCGATTGGGATTGATAGCCAGGATCGGCTCCATGTAGTTTGGTATGGCGCCGATGCATCAACGCTGGCTGAAGAGGAAAATCAGATCAAATATGTGCGTTCTACCGATGGTGGCAACAGTTGGTCGGCTTGGCGCAACCTCAGTGTTGTGCCCGGCTACCAAAATCAAGACCTTTGGCAGGAACATCCCACCCTTTTTATTGATCGCACTGATCAGCTCTATGTGGTTTGGGAAGGGAAGGATGGGTGGTACACCAAAACAGCCCAGATCAAATTCAGTCGCTCCAACGACAATGGTCAAACCTGGAGCGACTGGATCAACGTCGCGCCAGCCAACCATAGCCATAGCCGCCCAACCTTGGTCACAACCGGGGATACACTCTATCTTTTAGCCTATGGAAGTGTGCAAGGACGCCAACAAATTCTCTATACGTCGTCAACCACTGGCGGCAAGTATTGGGCTCGCTGGCGTTCCCTCGCGGCTTCACCTCAGGATCAGCGCCATGTCGCCGCGGCCATTGACGCGGATGGCACAGTCCATATCGTGTGGCGGCAATTGCCCATGTGGGCGACAACGCCGCAAGACACCAACGCCCAGATCTATTACACGACATTGGCCGCAGCCCCTTGGCAAAGCCCCGTGCGCATCGCCCCCCAACTCGGCGTAGCCCAAACCTATCCCAGCATTGCCATTGACCAAACCCACGCGGTCTGGATCACTTGGCAAGAGACCACCGACCCCTATGGGTTCCCCCAAGATGCACCCACGACAGGCTCGCTGGCCTATATCGTCAAAAGCGCGGCTGGCTGGAGTGACCCTGTCCGTTCTGCCCCCGGAGCGAATCAGCTCTATCCTAGCCTCCGCCGCGACCTCACCCAGAGCCCGAATCAAATCGACGTGGTGTGGCTGGAAGCCCAACCGACAACCCACCCCATCCGCTTTGCCCAGTTGGTGCGCCCAACTGTGTTCAAACCCACGCCATTGGCAGGTGAAGGACAACCGATGTCTATTTTTCTCATGAGCTATCTTGCTTGGCCTACCAATCTGTGGCAAGCCGTGCCGACCTTGACGACGCTGCTCCAGCCCTTGTCACAACACGGCTCGGATCTGCGGGCACTCCTGATCCTGCTAACCGTGGTGAGTGTCTATGTCGTCACCAAATTCTTGCTCCAGCGCTGGTTAACCGTTGGCGTTCGCTAAGAAACGGTTTGCCAGAGGCGTTGAGGCGGCCACACCGGACCAGTTCTGCAAACCAGTCCGGTGCAAACGGGTCACTAGCCTTGGGTGGGGATTTGCTCGGCCAATTGCCGCCAATTGCGATGATAGTAGAGCAGTGGCATGGCCGCCTCATTGACAGCCCCCGCCACGACCTCACCCACGAAAATCGTATGATCGCCGCCAGCATAGGCATGCGCCACGCGACAGTCGAGCCACCCCTGCACATCGGGCAGGATGGGTGCGCCGGTCACTGCCGTTTGGAGCGGTATCCCCTGAAAACGATCGGTCACCCCTGGGATCATGCCAGCAAAACGCATACCCCACTCAACTTGCGTTACAGCTAAAATATTCACGGCAAAGAAGCCACTGGCGGAGATCGCCTGATAGGTGTGGAGCTTCTGCGCAATACAGACCAAAATCTGCGGTGGGCTCACACTCACGCTCGAAAAAGAGCTGGCGGTCATGCCGACCAACTCATCCCCGGTTTTCGTTGTCACCACCGTCACACCACTAGCCCAGTGCGACAACGTATTCTTGAAAATTTGTAGATCGATCACGGCTATCTTCCTTATGCTTTGAGAGTAAATTGTTCTGGCCTATTATACACGATTCGCCAGGCCTGCGTATAGTGGCTATGCCGCGCGTCTAGCCACAGAAAACGCGGCCCTGCCTACGTCATCATCACGAGGCATTAGACAGAGACCTGTCAGCTTTGGAAAACCTGACAGGTCTGGTCATGCGTAACGCCTAGTCCTATAAAGTTTGGCTGAATAGGATCATCTTTGCTACAATAAAAAACAACGTTGTTGCTTTTTTGGCAACCCAAGTAGGGGACGGCATCGGCCGCCGCGGTCGCATGTATCGGCCACCGGCTTGCGCTATGTGTAAGGAACAACGCTTACAAGCTTATCCTATTTTATTTTTACCAGTGGGATAGATGTTGGCCGCTGGTCAGCAGGAGAGTAGCATCGATTATGAAAGCAACGCTCTATCTTAAGAATCAAAAAGCTCCGGTTGCCGTTTTAGAAGATGTCAAAATCGTTCAAATGAACGACAATCACAGCAAAAGCCCCTATCGTGTCGCTTTTTCCACCCCCAAGCTGAATGCGGGGCGCACCATGCTCGAACTGCACCGCGATGAAAAGCTGACAATGCAGCTTGAGGATGGTCGAAAAACCGAAGTTCTCCTTCAACATACAAGTATCGACAGCAAAGGGAACGCGGTTGGCGTCTTGCGTGTACTAGGTTCACTATAACAGGCACCGCATGACCCAATTGCCATCCACACCGCCCCCGCAGCGTCCCCGGCCACCCGCCCAGCCCAATCAGTTGGCGCGTCCACAGACGGCTGAGTATGTACCGGCAACCGTGCCACCACCGGCGCCCGAACGACGCCCAGTCACTAGGGCTTCGGCTGGTCGTCGGCTCTTTTGGATCGGCTTTTTGACCAGTTTCTTATTATTAAGCCTGGTCAGTTGTGGTGGCCTTGTCCTGAGCACGGGGCTGAACCGGATCGATCTCGCTAGCCTACAAGGGGGCGAGCCAGCTTGGCGGCCACCGCAGGTGACGCCCACCGCGACGCCAGATGCCACCGTGAGCGGGGCCACAGCCAGCCAGAGCAGTAGCGGGCTCTTTGCCATTGGGCAACCCGTGCGCAATATGACCAACAGCCGTGTCAATATTCGGCAAACGCCCGGCCACCTCGGCAAATCCGATAGCGATATTCTGGCCCAAATGCAACCTGGTGAGACGGTCACGATCTTAGATGGCCCCCTTTCTGCCGATAATCTGGTCTGGTGGCATATTCGCTATACCGGCAGCGGCGGACGGACGATCGAAGGTTGGACAGCCGAGGCAACCGGCAGCGGGGTACAGATTCTGGGCCAATAGGCTGCGTTCACAAGCGTGCGTCCATTGCCCGGATCAGGCGCTAACGCAAGGATTCAGGGTAGCAATAGACCATAGTAGCGAAGCAGCAGACCAGCATGAGCACACAACAGCAGCCCCGGAGCGCGCCGCCAGCCACCATATCTTCGGCCCAAGGCTCGACACCGGCTGCCACCCCCACCCCACCCGCCTTTACGCCACGCCCAGCCCAAGCCCGCATTCTGGCCTATCAAGAAGGTCCCATGGGGGTCAGCGCGGTCCCGGGCAGTGGCAAAACCTTCACCTTAAGTCTGCTGGCCGCCCAGTTGGTCGAACGCCTGGCCAATACCGACCGGCCTGCCGCGGTGCAGGATGAGCATGAAGTGCTGGTCGTGACCTTTACCAACAGCGCCGTTGAAAATTTTCGCAGCCGGATCAGTCATTTCCTCCGTCAGCGACAGGGGCTACTACCCGGCGTCGGCTATCGTGTACGCACCCTCCATGGGCTGGCCCACGATATTGTGCGGGAACGCCCCGGCTTGGTCGGGCTCAGTGAGCGCTTTGACATTGTGGATGAGCGTACCGCCAATGAAATTAAGCGGGATGCCGTCTTGGCCTATCTGCGTACCCACCCCGATCTCTTCAGCCCCTATCTTCACCCGGACTTTCTCCAAAATTTTCGACGGATCGAGCGCTATCTGATCGAAGATGCGCTTGATATTGCCAACTTGGTGATTCGCGTTGGCAAAGAGCTGCGCGTCGAACCCTTTGAACTACAGGCCCGGCTCCGTCATCAAGCGGGTACCTGGCCGCTGCTAGAGTTTGGGCTCCATCTGTATGCCGACTACCAACGCAGCCTCTTTGTGCGCGGTGCGGTCGATTTTGATGACTTGATTGTGCTGGCCCTGCGTGCATTGGAGGCCGATGAAGACTACCTTTTCCGGCTGCAAGATCGGTGGCCTTATATCTTGGAAGACGAAGCCCAAGATTCGAGTGCGCTCCAAGAAGAGATGCTGCGGCGGCTGACCGCTCGGCATGGCAATTGGGTGCGCGTCGGCGACCCCAATCAAGCCATTAACACCACCTTTACCAGCGCCAATACCCGCTTTTTGCAAGAATTTATTGCGCGCTACCCAGCACAGGCCCGTGATCTACCCAATTCGGGGCGGAGTGCGCTACCCGTGATCGAACTCGCCAACTATTTAATCGAATGGTCGCGCGAGCAACATCCCCACCTATCGCAACGGCTAGCGTTGGCCCCGCCCTATATTGAGCCAACAGCCCCCGATGACCCGCAACCCAATCCCGCGCCGGGTGAGCCCGCAGTCTATCTCTTTGACCGCGCCCTGACACCGGAACAGGAGAGCGAAATTGTCATTGCCAGCCTCAAACGCTGGCTGCCCCAACATACGGACAAGACAATCGCGGTCTTAGTGCCGGAAAACAGTCGCGGCTTTCACCTAACCGAAGCGCTCCAACGTGCGGGGCTGCCCTATGATGATAGCCTGTTGCGCTCCAACAGCGCGACGCGGGCCGCGGCCCAAGCCCTGTCGGTGGTCCTGAGCTATATTACCCAACCCCATGTCGCCACCCACCTTGAGCGCGTCTGGTTGGATGTCTGGTGGCCCCGTCAAGTTGCAGCCATACAAGCACAGGCAACGGCGGACGAGCCAGCGGACAACACCGCGGCGCTGCCGGAGTTGAAGAGCAAAGTGCCTGAGCCAGTGGCGACCTTTGGAGCCGCACTGCGCAAGCTGCGCGAACCAGAGACCTTTCTCTTTCCCGCCCAGCGTGATTGGGTCGATTCATTGGGGTGGCTCGCCGAAGCCGAAGGCATGAACACGATGGCAGAAGAGTTCCGTAGCCATCTCCGCCGCTGGACTGCCGCAACGGTGTTGCCCATTGACGAGCTATTGATCACCCTGGGTAACGATCTCTTTACCACGCCCGCCGATCTAGCGTTGACCCACCGCTTGGCTGTCCTATTAGCAAAATTGGGCCAAGAAAACCCCAACTGGCGGCTACCGGATCTGGCCGGGGAGCTCGAAAATATCGCCCAAAATCGCCGCCGCATCCTTGGCTTTACCGAAGAAGGGTTAGGCTTTGAGCCCAAGCCTGGACAAGTGACGGTGGCTACCATGCACGCGGCCAAAGGGCTGGAGTGGGATCGGGTCTATCTCACCGCTGTCAATAATTTTGGCTTTCCCAGTGGCAATGCCAATGACAAATATCGTAGCGAACGGTGGTATACGCGCGATAGCCTCAACCTCATTGCCGAAACCGATGCCCAACTGCGCCAGCTGCACATGGGTACGCTCGACGACTATGTGCCTAGCCAGGCGACGGCACAAGCCCGTCTCGATCTGGCGGGAGAGCGGCTACGCCTTCTCTATGTTGGCATTACACGAGCGCGCCAGGAATTGATCATCACCTATAACACGGGGCGCAACCCCGAGCGCGATCCCAATCAACCCGCCCTCGCCTTTCAGGCCCTCCACCGCTTTGTCCACCGTTCCTAATTTACCCTACGCTACGCAGAAGCCCCAGCTACGGCGCCCCCTGACCAAAGCACGATAGCTCACAACCCAGTCTAAAACGCCGCGCGCTGCGCACCCCTTGCCTTTTGCAATGAATTTGTCAACTTCAGTTAACTAACTGTTAACAGAGCCCACCTATCGTACCTACCATATACGACAAAAGATGGTTCAACCCATCCGTTTTGCCGATAGTTTCACACAATAACTTCCAGTTATGGTACAGAAGTTGCGCGTGAAAGAACAATTTGTGCCAATACCGTTCCCCGACGGAGAACTTACGCATGGGCCTGATGCAGCGAAAATTTCATTGCTTTAGGCGTTCCCTATTTTTGAGAGGAAAATTGCATGTCTTTAACCCAACACCGCTCTCCCCATCCCTTTCGCGCACAACGAACATTGGGCCTCCGCCTCGTTGTGGCGAGTTATCTGTTCTTCTGCTCATTTTTGTTGAGCAGCCAAGTCTATGCCCAGGGCGCGCCCCAAGTGACCTATAACCCTGGCAACAACATCATTACCATTGGCAGCCTAAATGGGGCGATACCTGGCAGCCAAAGCATCACCTTGCCCGCCGTGGCCGCGACTTTGGCAGGGGCGGGTGCGCCAGACGTACTCGTTGACCAAGGGGGCGGGGTTTGGCTCACCAAGGCGCGGATCGTCGTGGCCGCCACCGGTCGCCTCGAAGCAACGCGCGCGGCAGGCATGACCGAACTCCGGCTGGAAAGTATTCTGGCCGTCGGCAGCCCGACCTATATCCAGGTCAACGGTGGTGGCCAGTTGTTGATCGAGGGCATCAAGGTGGTTGCTTGGGATAGCGTCAACAATCAAGTTGATGAAGAGATCAGCAATGGCCGCGCCTACATCGTTGCCCAAAATGGATCGCGCTTGGATATTCGCGACAGTGATCTAGGCTATTTGGGCGACGCCACCAACAGCAGCACCAGCGGCGTTGCTTGGGTCAAACGCCAAAACCCCGCCGATCCAACCACCGGCGCCACGGGCAGCGTGGTCAACAGCAAGTTTCACCATAACTATCACGGGCTCTTTATTGCCGATGGGACCAATATCACCATCCTCACCGACGCGGCCCAAAGTGGGCAGACTACCGAAGTCGCCAACAATCTCAACCACGGTATTTTTGTTCGCGATGGTGCGCAAGGGGTGACGATCAGTGGGGTCGCCGTTCATGACAACGGCAACAAGGGCACGAATAGTGGGGATGGGATTGTGCTCTATAACAACGCTGTCCAGAACACGATCCAGAGTAATACCATCTATGCCAACGCGCGCCATGGCATTCTGCTGGATAATGAGGCTAATAACAATATAGTGATCGGCAACACCATCTATCAACAGAGCGATGGCCTTGCCGTGAGCGATAGCGACAATAATCTCATCCAGAATAACCATGCGCGCAACAACCGCAACGGGATCCGCGTCAGTGGGGCGCTCAATAATCCCGCGGCCAACAATCAGCTCATTGGCAACTTGATTGAAGATAGCGCCTCGGATCTGGGCAATGCCTATGGCATCTACCTCTACGCGCACGCCGATAACAATCTCCTGCGCAACAACACTATTTTGCGCAGCGCCACCTATGGCATTTACATCAAAAGCGGCGCGAATCGGCTTGAAGGCAATGTCATCCGCGAGGGCAAGACGGGTATTGCCCTCGTGGGCGAGGCCGAAAGCATGGGGCAGATTCCCCTCTTGGCCTTGGCTGGCAGTGCCAACGTGGTGATCAGCTCCACCATTAGCAACAACACCGACATCGGCATTCGCGTCGAAGGGGGCGTGGGCAATGGGATTGGCGCCGATCCCACCACGGGCGCGCCGTTGGTCGGCAACCTGATTGAAAGCAATCTGGGTAATGGGATCTTTCTCAAGAGCACGACCGCTGGCGATGGCTCCACCGACAACTGGATCGTCAACAATACAATTCGCACCAATGGAAGCAGCGGGATTGTCGTAGCGGGCAATGTCAGCCTGCGCAATCGGCTGAGCCAGAATCGCATTACCAACAATGCCGGTTCTGGGATCAAGCTCGACGGTGGAGCGCAACAGGGGATTCTGCCGCCAGTCATCAGCGAAATTCGCGCCGATGGGCAGGCGATTGGTACGGCCACAGCCAATGCGACCATAGAGCTCTATAGCGATCCTGGCAGCGAAGGCGAAAGCTTCTTGGGCACCGCCACTGCCGACGGTAGTGGTGCGTGGGCCTTCCAGCTCCCTGTCGGCCAAGACCCAAAGCGTGTCACGGCCTTAGCCATCGACAGCAGTGGCAACAGCTCGGCCTTTAGTACTGCCTCTGGCTCCAGCGTTGATCTCTTTACCAGTGTCGCCGTCGATGAGCAAAATCAGCCACTCATTCAGCTCACCGGTGCCGGTGCCGTGGCTACCTTGGATAAAATTCAGACCCTCTTGGGCGTAGCCAATGCAGACTTATTGCAAAACTTGGGGAATGGCGTTTGGCGGCTGAATGCCAATCTCAAGGTAGAGACCGAAGTCACGCTCAATATCGGCGTGGATGAAGGCGTGACCGAATTACAGTTACGTAGTGCGGCTAATCCGGTTAGCAGCACCGTCGATTATGCAGGCTTTGTCTATATCCGCACCCACAACGGCACCATTAATATCAACGGCGCAAAGATCTATGGTTGGGATCCCATCTTGGCAAAGTTTGACGACACGATCAGCGATGGCCGCGCCTTTATCGTAGCTAAATATGGAGCGACGCTCAATATCACAAACTCGGAAATCAGCTACCTTGGCTCGCCAGCCCACAGCGAAAGCTATGGCGTCACCTGGCGGGATGACGCCCAAAGCGAAATCAGCGCGGCGAGTGCCGCGGGCATTCTGCGCACCGCGGTTACAGGCGAAGTTAGTCATAGCAAATTCCATCACAACTATGTGGGGGTGCATCTCATGCAGGCCGGGGATCTGCGCCTTACGAATAATGAGTTCTATGCCAACCTGAGCTATGGCTTTTATGCCCGCGACCACAGCCGCGATACCCTCTTGGAAGGGAATCTGGCCTATAACAACGCCGCCCACGGCATCCTTTTGGCACGCGGCTGTACAAACTTTACGCTACGCAACAACAAGGCTTACACGAACGGTGCTAGCTTCGCCCACGGCATTGTGATCTCCCAAGGCTCGGCCCCGACCGCGGCTTCGGTGGAAAACCTGTTAGAGGGCAACGAAGCGTATGACAATCGCGGCTATGGCATTAACATCGAAGGCTCCAATAACAATGAGGTTCGCAACAACAACCTCCACAACAATCAGACGGGCCTGACAGTAGAGGACGGCAGCACTAACAACAACATTCACGACAACACCTTCCGCGAAAATGCCAGCTATGGGCTGCAAACACGGCTCGGCTCTAACCAGAATCGCCTTGCCAATAATCTAGCGACCGCCAATAGCAGCTATGGCTTCTATCTCCGGTCGGATGGCAACCAACTCGTTGGCAACCAAGTTACGGGCAGCACCGATGTTGGGATCCAGATCAAGCCCGAAAATGCGATTCCCCTCCAAAATAATGAAGTGTTGAGCAATACCATTTTCAGCAATAGCGGCAGCGGGATCGACATTCGCGCGGCGACCAATACACAGGTCAGTCACAATCGGATCGAGAGCAATGGTGGGCATGGGGTTTATCTCACCGATGGTGCGGTGGGCACCGCGATCAACGAAAATATTATTCAGGGCAACGCGTTGAATGGGATCCGTGTCAATACCGCGCTCTCCTACCAAAACCACTGGGCGGCCAATGCCATTTATGGCAATCAACAAGGCGGGATCATGCTCTCCGCGGGGGCAAACAGCAATGTGCCTAAGCCTAAGATCACGGAGATCAAGGGCCGCACGGTGGTTGGTCGCGTCAATTCACCAAACGCAACCATCGAACTCTATAGCGATGCGGCGACCCAGGGGCGCGTTTTCTTGGGCAGCACCACAGCAGATGCCGCCGGGAATTTCGCTTTGGTGGTCGAGGGGAGCTTCTACGCCCCTGCGAATCTGACCGCGATTGCCACCGATACCCAAGGCAATTCATCGGAATTTGGCGAGTCGCTTGTCGTCCAAAGCGAACCTCTGTTCTATCTCTTCTTGCCCAGCATTCAGCGCTAGACGCGTGCTGTTCAAACTAGCGAAGTAACGATAGCAGCGTAGTCAGAGAGGGTGGGTTATCCTTGGTCGATCCACCCTCTCTTTTTTCATAGGAAAGGCTATGCGCTCCTTCTGGCTCCATGTAGGCTACCTCACGATCTCCGCCTTTTCCCCGATTGACTTGCTACCCAAAGCTATAGTAAGATTCGGCAGTTGAATTCAAAGATTGAATAATACCTTACCGGATCAGTCGATCATAAATTTTTGTTGAGTGCCATGGCGGATCAAATCAGCAATAATGTTGAGCATGAGCTTCAGTTATTAGAAGCAATTGCTTCCGAGCCAGAAACCACCCAAGCCGACCTTGCGGCCCAAGTTGGGGTCGCCGTGGGGACGGTGAATTGGTATCTCAAGCGTTGGTCTAAAAAAGGCTATGTCAAAATTCGGCGGATCAGCCGTTGGCAATGGAGCTATCTGCTCACGCCCGAGGGCATTGCCCGCAAGACGCGACTAGCTGGAGAATATGTCGAAGCGTCGCTCCGCCTCTATCGGCGGACACGCCAACAGGCGCGGCAACTGCTACAAGAGGTTCATGCCCAAGGCAGCGAGCAACTGATTTTGATGGGCGAAGGGGAAATTGCCGACATCTGTCGCCTCACTTGTTTGGAGATGGGGATCAATCTTGTCACAGCGGCACCAACCGCGCCTGTCCTGAAAATTGAGGGCGTCCAACTGACCCTGACTTGGCCCGAGCAAACGGAAAGTGCCAAGTCAGAAGAGCCGTACACCGAATAAGACAGGTTGACTTTACGCGATGGGATTTACGCAATCGTTGCTCAAACAAAGCTGGTCCAATCTGGCTAAGCGGCTGACCAACCATCAATTTTTGCGCAATAGCGCCCTCCTTATGCTGGCCAACGTGATTGTAACGGGTCTGGCATTGATTCGCACGCCAGCTATGACCTGGCTGTTGCCGAAAGAAGATGTCGGCATGCTCGCTGTAGTCGGAGCGTGGTTGCCCTTTGTACAGCTGCTTTCTCTGCCAGGGCTGGACGCGGCCACCTATCATTATCTGGCCAAAGGGCAACGGTGGGCTTTTGCCACGAATATCAACTACCGTATACGCTATTCTCTACTGAGTGCTGTCGCATTTTTGTTAATCGGAATTTATTGGTGGCGACAAGGGAATTCTGCGCTATTTTGGATGTTTCTTATTGCAGGGCTCACCTATCCGGTCACCGTCGGTCTTACCGCGGCTGGGGGTGCATTAGGCGCAACGGAAAATTTTGTCGCGCTTTTTTGGTATCGGTTGGGGGAAAGCCTCACTGATTTTGTGGGCTTTATTCCGCTGCTATTAACCATTTGGTGGCTCAGTCCGGTTATTACGTTTTATGCTGGCAATCAAATGGCAACTGCTGCGATGATGATCGGGGTCAGCCTTTGGTTATATCGACGATTAAATAACCCACCGACTAAGCCAGAAGCCGATGCACAAGCAGGGATGCTCACCTATGGCCGCCATCAGACAGCCCTTAGCATCATGAGCGTTACCCAATCACGGATTGATGCGGTTCTCATCGGCAGCTTTTTATCGCTCACCGTGATGGCCGATTACGCCATTGGGATGATTGTCAGTAATCAGTTGCGCACCATCTGGTCGGTCTATTCATCCATTCGCTATCCCCCCTTGGCGCGTATGTCAACCGAGCAACGACGCCATCGCTTAGTATGGGAAGGCGCCGCGATCTGTTTACTATTAAGTTTTTTTGCGGGAGCGCTTTATATCGGTGCTTGGTGGGCAATCCCCCTTTTGTTACCACCAACCTATGCTACTAGTTTAGCGGTGATTGGATGGCTACTCATCATTACTATCGTTGGTACACCAGGTGGTATTGTAGAGTGGTATTTTCGGATTGAACAAATGCACCAGCCCCAGTATCAGATGCGTGCGGTAGGTGCAGTGGCCAGTATTCTTCTCCCGCTCTTGTTATTGCCAAATTGGGGATTGAATGGCGTCATGGGAGGTCGCCTGCTAGGCAACTTACTTTTCTCCCTCTTTGGAATCTGGCAGTTTTTCAGAAAAGGTGTCACGGAGTCGAGCAGATGATCAATAAGCTACGAAGACGCATACGTAGTTGGTATACAGGATATCACCATCGTGGACTTGAATCAGTTCATGAGGATATTCTGCTTGCACAAGCAAGTGCTTATTTTGGGTTACCATCCACTACCATCGCTAAGCATTTTGCCACCTATCGCAAAATGCATGAAGAACGAAACTATGCCGAGACCTTAGGCGAACGGAAGACCTTCTGTTTTGAAGAAGCTTTTCTCTTTTATCTGTTAGCCTATTATCTACGACCAAGTCAGGTCGTCGAGATCGGGGTGCAGTATGGACGATCAACCCGGCGGATCGTTGACATTTTGCATCGGTTAGAAGTTGAGAGTCACGTTACTTGCTTTGATGTGGTTGATGAACTGAAATTTGTCAGCCATCACGAGGTGGCATTACATATTCATGATGTGACGCCCGATTTTTCTCAAGTCGTACTCGATCAACTGGCCCCTACGATCATTTATCTTGATGCACGTCCCTATCCGTTGTTGCACACGGTCGTCAGCGAATTTATCCAGTGGTCGCGCACGCGGTCCGCAGCCTTACTGATCCATGATTGCTCACCAAGCTTGTTTAACCCACGCATGTTGATAGACCGCAACGATTATGCGGCTGTTACCTCGGAAACGGGTGTGTGGGAACGACATGTGCTCGCAGAGGTGTTAGGTGCGCCCAATAGCCAGCTGGATGATCTAGCCTTACCCGATCACCATCTGCGGATCTTTGGTACGCCCCATGGCCTAGCCATATTGACCTCGCAGCGTGCCTTGACAAAAATCAAAGAGCAGTCGGCTGACCTAGCCTAGAGACAGATATGGAAAGAGCCAATACCATCGCCATTTGCGTCACCGGCTGGCATTTTGAAGAGCCGTTTTACAGGCAGCTTGCCCAGGTTGAACATGCCGACATTTTTATTATTGCGCACAAGCCAGCGCTCCAGATTCCAGCCTATTTACAGCAATATGTCCAAACCGCGCGCATCCTTGTCGAAGCCAACCTTGGCTATGATTGGGGCTGTTATCAACAATTTCTCAATAAAGTTGCCTGGCATAATTATGACTATGTCTTCTTCATCCATGATGATGTAACCATCAAAGACCTTGGCTTTATTGAACGGAGTATCGCGCTATTGCATACCGACCATCTGGTCATCGGGAACGGGCGGGTGGCACCAAAACGCAAGTGGGCAGATGAAGCACCCCAATGCTATGCCCATGCCTCTTGGAAACCGGCGCGCGATGCCCAGCACGATGTCGTACGCGGTTCCTTTTTTGCAACCACAAGGCAAGGGCTAGAACTCCTCCAATGTTTCGAGGTCTTTTGGGATCCGCTGCGCCTGACCAGCGGTTTTGGCAACTGGAGCACCAAAGCCAGTTGTGCGAAGTGGGAGCATCGTTATGGAGAGAACTGTTTTGGTTTTCTTTCCGAGGAATACTGTCATAGTCAATATTTAGAAGAACATGTGCGTGGCAATACGATGCCAGCGGCCAAGTCAGCTCGTCTATCGATGTCAACCGTTCTGCTACGGCTAGCCACGCGCGTTTGTGGTATGTATACGACCGCGTATTGGCAATGGCAGCGTACTGGCACCAAACCATTCTCGCTTCTGCTTCTTAAGAGGCTTGTTCGATTTTTTTCTGGAAACCATCAGTCTGCCTTATAGACTATCCGATGTGAATCACTTTCTATGGAAACGCTTCAATATTACGACCCTATGCAGAATCGTCTGATCTATGTGGGAGAAGAAGCCACACCAGCCTTCTGGGATACGCAGTGGCAGGCACAAATGCCCACGCGCCAGACGCTCTCGACCATCAAAGAGACGCTGGTTACCAGAGTCACGCGACGCTATCTAAAACCAGAAGAAGGTGTCATTCTCGAAGGGGGCTGCGGCAAAGGACATCATGTGGCAGCCCTAACCAATCATGGTTATGAATGTATTGGGATCGATTTTGCGGAGCAGACCGTCGACTTTCTCCATAAAACAGTTCCCCAGCTCGATATCCGTTTGGGCGATGTCCATGCGCTGCCCTTTGCGGATAATACGTTTATGGGCTATTGGTCGCTGGGGGTTATCGAACATTTCTGGGAAGGCTATACGCGCATTGCCCAAGAGATACAGCGAGTGTTAAAGCCAGAAGGCTACCTCTTTATTACCTTTCCCTATATGTCACGCTTACGCCAGTACAAGGCGCGTCATGGGGCCTACCCAATCTACACCGACACGGCAGCACCACCTGGTTTCTATCAATTTGCCTTAGATCACCGCCGGGTGTTAGAGCGGTTTGCAACGTTAGGCTTTGCCTGTGTTCAAGTCATACCCCAGGGGGGGCTATTGGGCATTAAAAATGAGGCGACGCGCTTCAAAGCATCTCTACGTCAACTATACGATTACAGAGGTCGTTCACCATTGCTTCGTGGGAGTCGCTATCTAGTAGAGCAGTTTTCGCTACCGTTGGCGGCCCATTCGATCCTACTCGTTTTACGCTTACAGAAATGACGATGAAGATTTCCCTTTTACTGCGCCCACAAGCGGCTACGGGCCGGCTGGCCTATTCCGTACGCCGCGGCTATGTCGATGAATTTTTTATGCGCCAAGCCCCACAATTCCCGGCGGGGGCTCAGATCCTCGATCTGGGTGGGCACAAAGGGCGCAAGCGTGGGCAGTTTGACATTGCCCGCTATCCAGTCAACGTGACCTATGCCAACTTAGTTACCGATAAAGGCACCGATATCCAAGCCGATGCAAGCCAGTTACCAATCGATGGACACTGTTTCGATGCGGTGGTCTGCGCGGAATTGCTCGAACATGTTCCTGATCCGCGCCCTGTGTTGGCCGAGGTTTATCGCGTTCTAAAGCCTGGCGGAAAGCTCCTAATTACTGTACCTTTTCTCTATCGTGTCCATGGCGATCCCTATGATTTTGGACGCTACACAGGACATTTTTGGCAACACATCTTAACGCGCGGTGGGTTCCACTTGATCACAAACGAGCCACAGGGGGCGCTCTACTCAGTCTTGGTGGATATTGCCAAACAATATTGTGATGCACGCTGGCGACAGCCTTTTTATCTGCTTGCCCAGCTTGTTCTCGCTCCCCTTCATCGGTTGGCGGTGGCGGTCGATCAGCATCCGACAACCCGGCAAGATTCATTCTTGCAAAGTTTCACAACTGGCTTTGGCATAGTAGCGACAAAACCTAGGCCAAGCGCCCCACAGGAATAACCATGAACTTGATTAAGCAACCGGTGCGTCGACTTGCCAGCCCGTTGAAACGCCTCTGGCGCAACCTAGCAACCGACTATCAAGTGCAGCAGGCAAAAAGGCAGCGAGCCGACATCGCCATCTTCCATGAATTTGCGCCACCACCAGCCGGGGGTGGCCATCAATTCCTGCGGGCGCTCTGGCATGAGTTTGACCAGCGCGGCTTGCGGGTGGAAAACAATACGATTTCACCGACAACCCGCGCCTGCCTTTTTAATTCGTTCAATTTTGACACCAATCGTCTGCGCCGCTTCCGGCGCACCAACTGCCGGATGGTTCATCGCGTGGATGGGCCTATCGATCTCTATCGCGGGCGTGACAGTGGCGAAGACCGCCGGATTTGGCAGATCAATGAGGAATTAGCCGATGCAACGATTTTTCAATCGCACTTTAGTCTGGCCAAGCATGCAGAAGTCGGGTTGCTCTTTCGCAATCCGGTAGTTATTGTCAACGCACCTGACCCTACGATCTTCCACAACCAGGGGCGCATGGCCTTTGCCCCTGACCGCAAAATTCGCTTGCTCTCGAGCAGTTGGTCCGATAACCCCAACAAGGGTGCAGCAGTTTATCAGTGGTTGGATGAGCATCTAGATTGGTCGCGCTATGAGTACACCTTTATTGGGCGCACACCTGTGCCGTTCAAACATATCCGACGGGTAGCACCACTGCCGTCTACCCAACTGGCCGACGAGATGCGTCGCCACGACATTTTTATTACGGCCAGCCAAAATGACCCCTGTTCTAATGCCTTGATTGAAGCCCTAACATGTGGTCTGCCAGCTCTCTATTTACAGAGTGGCGGCCACCCTGAATTGGTCGGCACAGGCGGGCTCGGCTTTGCCGCCACGGAGGAGATCCCCGCCCTCTTGGAACAGATAATAGACAACTACACCCTATACCAGCAGCGCATTCGTGCCCCAGAGATGTCTATCGTAGCAGCGCAATACTTGGCCGTTCTCGGCCTGACAGAAACTGGAGCAATGAATCGATGAGAATCTGTGCGCCCCAACTAAGTATTGCACCGGGGTCCAATCTGGGTGGCGCAGTGTATGATCGCGAGGTGCTGAAAGGATTGGCCCAGCTGGGGGTGACGGTTGAGATTCCCTTGCCCCAAGGGGAAGAAGTCGCCGCCATAGGTGGCTGGCAGATCCACCGAACGCCGCCTTGTTGGCGCTACACCTATGAATATAACTGGCTTTTCCTCCCCCGCGTCTTCAAGCTATGGCAGCCGCACCCATTCGACCTGCTACGAATTCATTCGCCATCCTTATCTTTATTGGGCCGGATCGCGCAAATGAGGCTGCATTGCCCCGTGGTAGCCCACTTACATCATCTGGAGACCGAACAACAGATTCAGCGTTGGTTAACACGGATCGCCATTCATCGCTATGCCTTGATCACCACCGATAGTGAGTTCTGTGTGCAACAGCTCATGCGCACCTTTGGTGTCCCCCGCCACAGGCTGTTGATTGTCTATCCAGGTGTCGATGCAAAATATCAGCCACTGCCAGACCGTGGAGCAGACTTACGCCAGCAATTAGGGTTGACTGATCGCTTTTTGTTGCTCTATTTGGGGGCGCTAACACCACGCAAAAATCTAAAGTTCCTGCTCGACGTATTGCAACAGGTATGCCAATCGGTGCCGCAAGCCCATCTCTTAATCGCTGGCAGTGGCCCGCAAGAAAGAGAACTACGTCGCTATACCCAGGTGCTTGGGATTGAGGAACAGGTGACCTTTACCGGCTACCTGAGCGAGACCGACAAGGTGCGCTATTATAACCTAGCCGATCTCTTTGTCTTTCCATCCTTGCTAGAAGGCTTTGGCATGGCCGTTGCCGAGGCAATGGCTTGTGGTACGCCAGTGCTTTCTTCCCATGCGGCCAGTTTGCCCGAGGTGGTGGGGAACGCTGGGCTCTTGGCAGCGCCAACCGATCAGGCTCAGTTTGTGGCCCACATTGTACAGTTAGCCCAGGATCTGCCATTGCGACAGACACTCGGCGCGCAGGGAAAAGCCCATGTCCGTCGGCACTTTTCCTGGTCACAAGCGGCTGCAACCACCTATGCCGCCTATGAGCAGCACATTGCCCAATATGCAGACAGAAATAAGCCATGGCAACCAAGTTAACTTTATCGATTATCATCTGTACAAAAGACCGAGAAGCCGTGCTGCGCGATACATTGGCGACGCTCTTTGACCAAACCCGCTTGCCCGAAGAGCTCCTGCTGATCGATGATGGCAACCTACCAGTGGACGAGCTAGTGAGTCTCGTCGAAGCAAAGGGGATTCCGTGCCATTACTACAAGAAAGAAACGCCAGGGTTGGTCGCCTCGCGCAATCTCGGTGTCGAGCAGGCCAAGGGTGACATTATCCTTTTTCTCGATGATGATGTACTACTCGAACCTGATTATTTAGCCGCGTTGATGGCGGTTTACGAAGCCGATCCAAACGGTGCCATCGGGGGTGTTGAGGGAGCCTTATCCCAAGAGTACGCGCCTGGGGTGCTGCCATTCCTGCGCTTCTTTGGGTTAGATAGCAAAAAACCAGGAGAGGTTTTACCCAGTGGGAGTGGCGTTCTAACACGCCAGGGTGATTTTGACCAGCCAATCTCAGTTGAGTGGCTCTCTGGCTGTGATATGAGTTATCGGCGCGCCGTCTTTGCGGATATGCGCTTTGACGGTCGTCTGAGCGAAGTGGGCTACGCTTGGGCCGATGATCTGGATTTTTCGTATCGGGTCAGCAAACGCTGGCAATTGATCGCAACCCCAGCCGCGCGCCTCGTCCATCGCAAAGAACCCTCGGGCCGGATCAATACCTATAAGATGGGATTTATTGAAACCAATTATTTTTGGCGCTTTTTTGCCAAGAATATGCCGAAACGACCGCGTAATTGGAGAGCGCTTTGTTGGGCGTTAACCGGGATTGTCTTAAAAAATGGACTGCTCTTGCTAACGAAGTCGGCGCGACGCGCGACGCTTATGCAGCTCTATGGGAATTTCGTTGGGTTGGCTGCCATCTTCACAGGAAAGGATTTTCGGTAATGGTGAATCAGATCAAAAAAGGCAGTGTTTGGTTGCTTTGGCAAGCCGACACTTGGGGGACGATTTTATCATCACGCCTGGTGAAATGGACCGGCAAGAGCACACATGCGATCCACCCTAAACATTTTCTGCAGACCGATTGGCAGCAGTGGTATTTGCCCTATATAAACCGGAATGCCGTTGTGCTCGACCTTGGGTGCGCCAATGGGATGCATACCCTTGCTTGTGCCGCGCATTGCCAGACCATCTATGGCTTCGATTACAACCCAAAGCAACTAGCAATTGCCCACGCCAAGGCGGCAGAAGCAGGGTTGACCAATGTGCACTTTGCCGAGGGCAATGTGGAAACGCGCTGGGACTTTGCCGATGCAAGTTTCGATACGGTGCTCTTCTTGGATGTCCTAGAACATCTCTACGAACGGGAACAGGTGATGGCCGAAGTCGGGCGGGTGCTCAAACCAGGCGGGTTGCTGCTGCTCTCGATCCCCCAGCGCGATACCCAATGGAAACAGTGGCGCGGCAGTGTGGGATTGCCCACCTTGGCCGATCCTGATCACAAATTTGAATATACGCGCCAGGATGTGGAAGCCATGTTAGCCCGCACGGGCTTTGTCCTACAGGAGATCATGCCCACCGTCTATGACACACCCTTCGCTGGCTGGATCGACTTGGCCGGTGGTCTATCGCTCGGCGCCTACCGGCGGCTGGCCCAGTGGAAACGGGACGCCGCCTTGCGTCATCCCGCGGAAGCGACCGGTTTCCGCATTGTGGCGCAGAAGCAGCTTTAACCATCTCTATCGTTTTGAGGACCAACAGAGCATCATGATTTTAGGCATCTTTCCCGAACAGGGTGGCAGTATTCGGAACTTGGCACGGGTGGGGCAAGATACCCGCTTTATTACTTCGTATCTGACCCGCTATGCCCAGGCTTTTGAGCGCGTCTACTACTTTTCGTATGTCAATGAGAAGCCACCGTTTAATGCCCCGCTCCCCCCCAATTGCCAGGTGATTCCGAATCCGGGCTACCACCGTTGGGCCTATGCGTTTTTATTGCCCTGGGTGCAGCGTCGCTATCTCCAGGAATGCAATGTTTTCCGTGTGATGCAAGCCTATGGCTCCACGCCAGCGTTGCTCACGCGCTTCTGGTATCACAAGCCCTATGTTACCACCTATGGCTACCGTTATTTCGAGACAGTACGTTCAAACGAACCACTGATGCGGGCCCATGGCCTTGAACAACGGGCGCGGCTCGGAGCGCGCTTTGCCGACAAGGTCATTGTGACCACCGATGAAATGGCGGCCCATGTCCGCGCCTTTGTCGCGGCGGATCGCATCCTCAAAGTGCCGAATGGGGTGGATACGACCGTCTTTGCGCCCGCGCCAACCAAGGCTGCGACCCAAGAGCAGGTGGTGATTTATATTGGTCGGCTCTCCAAAGAAAAAAATCTTTTGATGCTGATCGATGCTTTAGCCCTGATGCCACCCGCCTCCATCCGGTTGGTGTTGGTGGGCAGTGGCGAGCAGGAAGCCGAACTCGCCGCCTATGCGGCCAAAGCGGGAGTGCAAGTGGAGTTCAAGGGGGTTGTTGCCAACCAAGCCCTGCCCGCCCTGCTCAACAGCGCCGATTTTTTTGTCTTGCCCTCTTTTAGCGAAGGCCATCCCAAAGTGCTCATCGAAGCGATGGCCTGTGGGCTGGCTTGTGTCGGCACCGATGCACCAGGTATTCGGAATATCATTCAACCTGGCGTGACTGGTCTGCTCTGCCAATTTACCGCCCAGGATTTGGCCGACCAGCTTAGGCAGCTCATCGACACGCCGGGGATGGCGAGCCGCCTAGGGCAAGCAGCCCGCGCCTATGTGGTCGATACCTACGAACAGGGTGCACTCCTTCAACAGGAGATCACAGCCATGCAAACGTTAGCGCGTTAGCGCATAGTTAAGCGGCAAGCTCCTAGGTTGGCCGTGGTAGGCACCACCGAGCCAACGGGATACCAGATCTTTGGAAGGTTTATGGCCGTTCGTCTCTTACATCTGATCACCGAATTGTCCAGTGGTGGCGCGCAGAGCGTGCTGTTGCGGCTCGTCGAACGCATGGATCGGGCGCACTATCAAGTAACGATTGTCTGTCTCTATAATGGTGACAAAGCCGTCGCCCAGCAATTGCGCGCCCTTGGCCTAGAGGTGATCGATCTCGGGATGACGCGCAAATGGCGGCTGGATGCCTTTGTACGCCTCTATTGGTTGCTCCGTCAACGACGCCCGGCGATTTTGCACACCTGGCTTTTTCATGCCAATATCCCCGGACGCCTCCTTGGTCGCCTAGCCGGTGTACCCATTATCATTGGCTCGGAGCACACCATGGGGCAGGAAGGGAAGTTACGGCAGCGGCTGAATCGGTTGACCGCACCGCTGGCCGACCAGATCATTTGCATTGCCCAAAAGGTCGCAGACTTTGCCCACAGCGCGATCGGGATTCCCCGCGCCAAGTTGGTGGTCATTCCCAACGGCGTGGATACCCAAAGCTTTGCCCCGCCGCCAACGCCACCCACCACGGATAGGCAGCCGCGTATCTTTGGCTTTGTCGGGCGTCTGCATCCTGTCAAAGGGTTGCCTTTTCTCCTGGAAGCCTTTGCCCAGGTTGTTGCCCAATGCCCCGAGCAGCAACTTTGGCTCATTGGCGAGGGGAGCGAACGCCAAAGGCTTGCGCAACAAAGAGACGCGCTAGGGCTCACCAAACACGTCACCTTTTGGGGTGCGCGCCAAGATGTGGCCGCGTTGCTCCAACAGATGGATCTCTTTGTGCTGCCCTCGCATTGGGAAGGGATGCCCATGGTCCTCCTCGAGGCCATGGCCGTTGGCTTGCCCGTCGTTGCCACCGCCGTTGGTGGCACGCCCGAGGTGGTAGTGCCGGGTGAAACGGGTTACTTAGTGCCCCCCGCCGATCCGCCGGCGTTGGCGCAGGCGCTGCTCCGTTTCTGCCACGATCCGGCGCTCTGTCAGCGTTTGGGCGCGGCGGGGCGACAGCGGGTGGAGCAACACTTTTCGATTGAACAAAATGTGGCCCAAACGGTTGCCCTCTATGAGAAGCTGCTTAGGCTGAAGCGCGTTGAAGAATAGAAACGATCGCGATCATGACAAACTATCTTATCACCGGCGGGGCCGGTTTTATTGGTTCCAATCTCGTCCACGAATTAGTAGAACGGGGCGAGCGCGTCCGCGTGCTGGACAACTTTAGTACAGGCCGCCGCCAAAACCTGCTCGATGTCGAGCGGGATATCGAATTGGTCGAAGGCGATCTACGCAGTTCAGAAACCTGTCGGCATGCCGTCCAGGGGATGGACGTTGTTCTCCACCAGGGCGCGCTTCCCTCGGTGCAGCGCAGCGTGACCGATCCTTTTACCAGCCACGACACCAATGCGACCGCGACGATCAATCTCCTGGTCGCCGCACGCGATGCTGGCGTGCAGCGCTTTGTCTATGCCTCCTCCTCTTCGGTCTATGGCGATTCGCCCACGATGCCCAAACAGGAGGAGATGACCCCGCGCCCCAAATCGCCCTATGCCGTTGCCAAACTAGCCGGGGAGCACTACTGTCGTATCTTCTGGGAATTGTATGGGCTGGAGACGGTTTGCCTACGCTATTTTAATGTCTTTGGCCCTTATCAAGATCCGACCTCCCATTATTCAGCCGTGATTCCGCTCTTTATTCGCGCGATGGCGGCGGGTAAAGCACCCACCATTTATGGCGATGGCACGCAATCGCGCGATTTCACCTATGTCCGCAACAATGTTCATGCCAATCTGTTGGCCGCTACCCAACCGGATGTCGGCGGGCAGATCTTTAACATTGCTTGTGGGCAGCGCTATTCGTTGCTCGATCTGATGACTACACTCAACCAGATCCTTGGCACATCAGTCGAGCCAAACTTTGATCGCTCACGCAGTGGTGATGTCAAACACTCATTGGCCGACATTCAAAAAGCGCAAGCCCAACTACACTATCAGGTACAAGTCGATTTTTACGAGGGCTTGCGCCGCACGGTTGCTTGGTACCAAACTCATGACCATTAAAGTGCTCCACCCCATCACCCGCCTCATCATTGGCGGGGCGCAAGAAAATACGATGCTCACCGCCCAATTGCTCGACAAAGCAACCTGGGATGTTACCGTCGTTTCCGGCCCCCAAACGGGCAGTGAGGGCAGCTTGATCGAAGCCGTTCAGGAACGGGGGATTCCCTTGATCCTGGAACCGACCTTAGTACGCGAGGTCAATCCGGTCAAGGACTTTCTGGCCGTACTGCGGTTGACGCAGCTCATGCGGCGCGGCCACTATACCATTGTCCACACCCATAGCTCCAAAGCGGGCATTGTGGGCCGCTGGGCCGCCAAACTGGCCGGGGTGCCCATTATTGTGCATACGGTCCACGGCTGGGGCCATCATGAGCGCCAACATCCTCTGGTGCGCGCCTACTATATCTTGCTGGAAAAGCTCACCCTGCCGATTACTGACAAGCTGATCGCCGTCACCAGCAAAGATATTGAGAAAGGGCTGCGCGACGGCATTGGCAAAGCCAGCCACTATGTGGTCATTCGCAGTGGCATTGAGCTGGATCGTTTCGGCCATCCCCAAGTGCCACGGGAAGCCACGCGCGCGGCGTGGGGGATTCCGGCCAATGCGGTGGTGGTGGGCTCGGTCACGCGGTTATCCCCGCAAAAGGCCCCGCTGGATTTTGTGCGCGCGGCCGCGGTCATCGCGCAACGCTTTCCGGAAACCTATTTTATGCTGGTGGGCGATGGCCCGCTGCGGCAGGAGGTAGAAGCCTTGGCCGTGGCGCTAGGCATTGCGGAGCGGCTGGTGCTCACGGGGTTGCGCCGCGATGTGCCAGAGCTATTGGCTGCGTTTGATCTCTTTGCCCTTTCTTCGCTGTGGGAAGGGCTACCGCGTGTGCTTCCCCAGGCGATGGCAACGGGTTTGCCCATTGTGGCAACAGCCTGTGACGGCAGCGCAGAGGCCATTGCCGAAGGGATCAATGGCTTTTTGGTGCCGCCCGGCGAACCAGCGGTATTGGCCGAGCGGCTCTGCCAACTGTTGGCCAACCCGACCTTGGCCCAACAGATGGGGGCCGCCAACCGTACCCGGGCCACGGAATTTAGCGATCAAGGCATGGTGCAGGCCATTGCAGCGCTTTACCATACCTTGCTAGCCACCCAACAAACCAGCACTGCCACCTAACCTAAATTTTGTCCTTACGAGAAAGTGCGTTAGGATCTCTGCTGGAGATGCGTACAACAATAAGGCAACGACTTGGCCTGTTCGATATCCCTTGAGCAGCGTAGGACTTATCGGCTGCGAAGCCAATCTTTGTGCGTAAGTTCTCTGGGTACATTCGCCAGAGCATCGAGCAGGAGCGTAACAGGGTCGCCGTTGGCGTCTAGCCGTTGCACTACGAGCAACCGAATAGTTTTGCAGAAAACAGAGCATGATGAAAACAAAACTTGATTCCTGGTGTGAAGCAGTGATTGAAGCTGGCTGGCTGGCCGCGCTGGTTGTTGCGCCCATGTTTTTCAATGTCTTTTCCAGCCGGGTGTTTGAGCCCGATAAGATCAGTCTTATCCGTTCCATTGCGCTGGTGATGGTCGTGGCCTGGGTGATTAAGATCGCCAATGGGGGCTACTTTTGGCAACCGGCCTATCAGGATACCTCGACCGATAATTCCGTGGTCACCCAGTTACGCGGAGCATGGCGCAACCCTTTTGTGATTCCGATCTTGCTGCTGATTCTCGCTTATCTACTGAGCACCAGTTTTAGCCTGGCCCGCTTTGTCAGTTGGTTTGGCTCCTACCAACGGTTACAAGGCACCTATTCCTTCCTCAGTTATGTCACCATCGCCATCCTCGCCGCGGCTCATCTCCGGCGGCCCGAACAGTTACGCCGCCTGCAACACGCGATCATCATCACCAGTTTGCCGATTGCCATCTACGGTGTCATTCAACATTATAACAACGATCCGCTGCCTTGGGGTGGCGATGTTACGACGCGTGTCGCAGCCAACGCGGGCAATGCGATTTTCCTAGCGGCCTATTTGATCATGGCCTTCTTCTTTACCATTGAACGCGTCTACAACAGCTTTGCCCTTTTGCTAGGGGCCTACCCGCGTGAAGCGCAAGAAGACCAAGAAATGTCCGTCGCGTTCTCGGGTGGGGCCTATCTCTTTATCACCATGGTACAGTTGTTAGCCATCTTCTGGACCCAAAGCCGGGGGCCGTGGTTAGGTCTCTTCTTGGGCTCCTATCTTTTTGTTCTGTTGGTGCTGACAGCAGTCCGCCCACGCTACTATCGCCAGTTAACGCTAGCTTGGGTAGGCGTTGGCGTATTGGGGATCCTGCTCTTGGCTTTGATGAATACCACAGCCATGTTTGACTTTCTACGGCCCATCCCCTATGTCGGTCGTTTTACCCAATTGTTGAACCAGGAGAGTAACACCGCCCAAGTTCGTATTCTCATTTGGGAAGGGGCGTCCAATATGGTGCGCCCACACGAGCCGATCACCTTTCCAGATGGCAGCAAGGACGCGGTCAACTTTTTACGTCCCTTGGTTGGTTATGGTCCAGAAGCGATGTGGGTAGCCTATAACCCATTCTATCCGCCCGCCTTGGCCCAAGTGGAAGCGCGCAATGCCAGCCCCGATCGCTCCCACAATGAAACTTGGGATAGTTTGGTCATTACCGGCATTCTTGGCTTTGTGGCCTATATGTCACTCTTTATTGCCATCTTCTACTGGTCATTACGGTGGTTGGGGCTCTTGGTCAATCGGCGGGACAACTGGCTCTTTGGCTTATTATTGGGCGGCTTTTCCCTGGCGGCGATTCTCTATTTTCTGATCACCGATGGCTCCTGGCGCTTCTTTGGCGTTGCGCTACCAGCGGGGATCATTGCGGGGCTCTTCTTCTATGTTACCGCGGCAGCCTTTTTGCATCATGATCTCAAATTAGATCTGCGCGACATTCCCCGTCAGTTATTGATCATTACGATCATGGCGACTGTTGCCGCGCACTTTGTTGAGATCCATTTTGGGATTGCCATTGCCGCAACCCGCACCTATTTCTGGGTGCAGACAGCCACCCTCCTGGTACTGGGCATGCGGTGGGCACAACCAGTGGCCTTCTCGGCGGCCCAGACACTCGCCGCGGAGTTAGAAGAGAAGAACGAAGAGGAAGAAAAGCCCGTTGACCTCAAAGAAAGCCGCAGCGGACGCAAAGGGCGCAAAGTCACCACGATGAAAGTCAGCGCGCCGCGCCGCGAGCGTACCCCCTTAACGACCGCGGCGGCCCTGCCAGCAACCGTGATGACGGATGCGCTGATCTTTCTCACCTTTGTTTTTATCTACACAACCAACAGCACCCAGCAACGCAGCGCCTTTGATGTCTTGTTTAGCAGTGTCACGCAACGCCCCATTGGCGGCGCGCTTGTCTCTAGCCCCTATATCTTCTTTTTGATGTTCTTTACGTGGCTCCTCAGCGCCACCGTTGGTCTAACCGTTGAAGCGCTGGCCCAACGCAAAGCGCCGCCGCTCCAATGGTGGCTGCGTGGCTATGGCCTCCATGCTGCCGTTGTTTGGGGCAGTTGGCTCCTCTATGGCTTAATCCAAGGGGCGCGGTTGATCCCAGGTGCGGCAGGCACCAATTTAGACGAACAGCTCAGTCATGTCGCTGGTCACTTTGCCTTCTACACTGGGTTGGTTGTCTTTTGGCTGCTGCTCGCCGGGACGGTCTATGCTTGGCCCCGGCTCAGTGAACGGCTGGCCGCGGTCAGACGCCCAGCCCTGAGTTTGGTAGCTGGTGTAGCCATGGCGATCTTCGGCTTTTTTGTGATCAGCACCGTAAACGTGGCCTTAGTCCGCGCCGACATTATCTACAAGCAGGGTCAACAATTCGATAACCAGGCCAACTGGGTCAGCAGTATCGAACTCTATCGCCGTGCCCTGGCGGCCCGGAAAACGGAAGATCATTATATGCTCTTCTTGGGCCGTGCGCTCTTAGAACAGGCCAAAGACGTGAGCGATCCAGGCACCTATGCGCTTGGGGAAAATCCCACCATCGACGATGTGCTCGCCTTAATCCCCGAGCGAGTTGCCCAAATGGGCCGGAGCGAATTGTTACGCGCCGCCGAAGTGGTGCTGCGCGAGGCCCAACGGATCAACCCGCTGAATACCGATCACACCGCCAACCTAGCCCGTCTCTATCGCACTTGGTCCGATCTTACCAGCGACACCGCCGTACGTCAGCAGAAGTTGGACGAAAGTATCGGCGAATACAACATGGCGGTAACACTGAGCCCCAATGCCGCCCATCTCTGGAATGAAAAAGGGAATGCCCACTTGGCGCGCGGGGAAGATGCCGATGCTGAAGCCGCGTACCGACACAGTTTGACCTTGGATCCCTATTTTGAACAGACCTATCTGCTCTTAGCTGATTTCTATGATCGCCGCCAACGGTATCAAGAAGGGGTAGATCTGCTCAAAGAAGGGATCGCCACCTGGCTCGCCAGCCAGCGGTTCAATCCAACCGCCCAAATGTACAGCTTCCTGGGGGTTGCCTGTGCCCGCGTCAACGATTTAGCCTGTGCAATTGATGCCAATCTGGAAGTGTTGAAGCGGCAGCCCAACAATGTAGGGGCCATGCGTAACCTCGCCCTGCTCTATCGCGATCAAGGCGAGACGGCCTCCGCATTGGAATGGCTAGAAAAGGCCATTGCGTTGCTCCAACCCGAACAAGTGGATGATATTCGCCAGTTGCGTACTTTGGCCGCCCAGTTATATCAGGACGCCGGCCAGATCGATGCGGCCATTGCCCAATATGAAGCGATTCGCCAAGTCGCCCCCCAAGATTTGGAAACCTTGCGCACCCTCAGTAATCTCTATAATACCGAGCAGGATGATCGGATGGTTGTCGAGATTGCCCAAGCCCTGATGGCACTCGAACCAACGAATTACCAACATCCGCTGAACATTGCCCAAGCCTTACAACGGGCGGGCCAAACCGACAATGCACGTCAATTTGGTGAACAGGCGCTGCAACTCGCGCCCGCGGAACAAAAGCCAGCCATTCAACAATTTTTGGATGGGTTGGGCACCAGCCAGTAATTGGTTCGCAAGCCACTCGATCTGCACACAGAATCCTGCGTGATTCGTGATTGGGCATTCAGAAGTCGGCGCAAGCTGGTGATATACTGGGCAGCGGACGAGTCTTTGTAACCTGTTAGGACTCACGCAGTTGATTGGTACGACCAGAGACCTGACAGGTTTTATCCAAGTGCGTAACTTCTAACCTGTAACAGAATAAACGAGCGCGACGAAATGTGCGCGACGTAAGCGTTGAAACTTTCCGTATCTAAAGGATGAATCCATGACGCCCTATCTCTTAATGGCAGCGAGTGCTTTAATGTTAGCCATTGGCAGCACACCGGTTATGCGCGTGGTAGCCTTGCGCTTCGGCGTCATTGATCGCCCCGCTGCTCGCAAAATTCATACCAATCCCGTCCCCCTGCTGGGTGGTGCGGCCATTTACATTGCGTTTATTCTGGTCCTTTTGTTATTGGGTGACCGCCGTTACATTTCAGAAGTCGTGGGGATCTTCGTGGGCGCGACGTTAATGAGCCTCATGGGGGTGGTGGATGATCGGTGGGGGCTCGGCAGCTATATCAAACTAGCAGGTCAGCTACTCGCCGCTTGTATCCTGATCTACAGTGGGGTGCGCGTCAGTATCTGGGGAAATTGGCTGGATCTTGTCGTGACAATGGGTTGGGTGGTTGGCATTACCAATGCCATGAATTTGCTCGATAATATGGATGGTCTCTCGGGAGGAATTGCCATGATCGCCGCCACCTTCTTTACGCTCTTAGCCGCGCTCAGCCACCAATATCTAGTCGGGGCGTTGGCCGCCGCCTTGGCTGGGGCATGCGCCGGTTTTCTCGTCTACAACTGGAATCCCGCGCGAATTTTTATGGGTGATACCGGCAGTCTCTTTTTGGGTTTTCTGCTCGCAGCCGTAGGCATCAAACTACGCTTTCCCAGCAATAGCAACACAATTACCTGGCTGATTCCCGTCTTGGTCATGGCCGTTCCCGTCTTTGATACGACACTGGTCTTTCTTAGCCGGTTGCGCCGTGGGAAGAACCCCCTCACAACGCCCGGCAAGGATCATATTAGCCACCGCTTGGCCCATCTGACGGGTAGCCGCCGCGAAGCCGTCTTGCTCTGTTATCTGCTAGCTGGCGCGGTCGGCTTGGTCTCGATCTTTATCACCCAAGCTACCGTCGTCGAAGCAACGGTTGTTGGTATCGCCATCGGTTTGATCGCACTCTATGGGATCTGGTGGTTGGAATTTCACAACGGGGGCGTTCGGCCTAGCTAAGGCTAGCCTGCCCCTACGCTCCGCATGCGCAGAGGAAAACAAAACGCTAACGCTCATCTATGCAATTGATTTTGATTTGACATTAAAGGAGTCAAGGTTTGAACATTTTTACAAAAGGGACGCGTACCACCGCGACCCAGGTAGCTGGATCTTTACCAGCCACCAAGCGCCAGCAACGCTTCTCGCTATGGCTTGTTGGCGCAGCTCTGCTGATGGGTATGGCCGCCTGTAGCAACGCGACGCCACCCCCCGCGGCAGCGACCGCCCCCACCCCCGCCCCTGCAACCGAAGCGGCAACCGAAGCCCCGACAGCGGCTCCGGTCGCCGCAGAACCGGCTATCGCAGTGCCCCGCCCAGAGGTTGTTGCCGAAGGAGGTGCCAGTACCCTCGATCCGCAAGCCCGCAATGAGATGTACACGGCAGCGCCGGAAATGGTGATTGACCCCAGCAAGTTCTACTATGCCACCTTGAAAACGGCCCGCGGTGATATTAAAGTGCAGCTCTTTGCTGATCGCGCTCCTTTGACCGTCAACAATTTTGTCTTTTTGGCCCGTGAGGGTTTCTATAACGACACGATCTTCCATCGCGTGCTGGATGGGTTTATGGCACAAGCGGGCGACCCAACCGGTACGGGCATGGGCGGCCCTGGGTATGAATTTGCCGATGAAATTGTCCCCACCCTGACCTTTGATCGACCTGGCTTGCTGGCGATGGCCAATGCAGGCCCCGGCACCAATGGCAGCCAATTCTTCATCACCTTCGCCCCCACCGATTGGCTCAATGGGATGCATACCATCTTTGGCGAAGTGATCGAAGGCCAAGACATTCTGAATCAGATCACGCGCGTCGATCCAAGCCAACCCTCGGGTGTGACAGCCGATACGCTTTACACCGTGCTCATTGAAGAATCGGATGAAAGCACCCTACCGCCGCCCCCGCCGACCCCAACCCCCACGGTTACGCCAACTCCCTTTGCCGCCACGAGCTTGGAGAGCGCGGCGCGCCCCTTAGCCACCGTTGTGCCAGCCGAACGGGCGAATTATTTTAACGTCGCGCCGGAAATGGTAATTGATACAGCCAAACAATATACCGCCACCATGACCACCAGCAAAGGGCCATTGACCATCGCCCTTTATGATGATCTAGCCCCCGTCGCCGTCAATAACTTTGTGGTGCTGTCGAACTTGGGCTTCTATGACGGCGTGCCGATCAACCAAGTCAGCCCGGGCGAATTAATGGTGATCGGTTCACCCGACAACCAACCAACTAGCGATGCTGGCTACAAAATTGCCGCCGAGACAGGCATTACGGGTACGCTAGAGGTGGGCGCGGTCGCCTATGTCCCTTTCCGTGGCATCACCCCCAATCACAGTAGCAGTCAGCTCCTTATTGCCCTCTTGCCCCCGCCAGCAGAGGCCAATGCAGACTTTAGCTTCTTTGGGCGGGTCGTCGGCGGCGAAGCGGTTCTGGCCCAATTGACAAATCTTGATACCATCGAGAGCGTCACAATCGAAGAGCAGTAACGCGGTCTGCGGCAGGGCCAAAAAGATCGTTGAAAGCCATGCCCTCCACACCTGGCGGCGCTAGCGGTGGGGGGCATGGCCGTTATGGGCAGGACCGCTCGACAGAGAAACTTATTCCTGGTTCCAGCGTAAAGGGTAGAGAAGAGCTTCATACCGACTAGCTGCAGACCAGCGCAAAGCAGAGATGCACAACTTTCCGCAGCAATCGGTGTTACGCCATTGGAGAGAAATGAGCAGATTTGTGCAAGCTACGCATGCGCAAGAGAATTTCGTCAAGGCAGATCTCCCGGCCATGCAACGAAGTGATTAGTCGACCAGGAATCGATGGGATGACACCAGAAGATCCAATGACAGTTACCCCCCCGGCACCGCTTACCACCCCAACTTGGTTGGGGAATTTGACCGAAACACAGCAACGATGGGCAGGGGCGATCCTGATGGTGCTCATCTGTGTGTTTAGTTTTTGGGTGGCGCTCAACCCCGCATTGGTCCTCCGGCTAGGCCACTGGGGCTACCTGGGGGCCTTTGTCATTAGCCTGGTCGCCAGCGCCACGATTGTCCTGCCCGCACCTGGCCTAGCGATCATCATTGCCATGAGCCCCTCGCTCAATCCCGTTGTGCTGGGCATTGTCGCGGGGGTGGGGAGCGCCTTTGGCGAGTTAACCGGCTATGCCGCCGGTGCCGGTGGTAGTGCTTTAATCCCCATTGAACGGCAAGCCCAGTTTGAACGTCTCCGCCAATTAACTCAGCGCTATGGGGCCTTTATTCTAGCCGCGTTAGCTGCGCTTCCGTTTCCTTTATTTGACTTTGCCGGCATTGTGGCTGGAGCCATGCGCATGCGTGTCGTGCGGTTTTTGGTGGCGGTTGCCATTGGCAAAAGCATTAAATATATTATCCTGATCCTGCTCGGTGCCAGTTCCATTCAATGGCTCCAACAATTATTATAGGGCCGCAGCGCTTGCTCTAGGAAGACACGCCAAGGGCATAGGGCTGCTAGGATCGATCCGCATCCGCCCGCTCACTCTATTGATGGGGTGAACCGACCAAGGCTGGATGCCTATATTGGAACAATCTTACCCTCCTACCCGTCTCCAATCTACTTATGGTCTGTCCATTCATTCACTGTACCCAAGGGTAGCAGCAGGAGGTACGGATCGACCCTTTATCCAAACCAGCTGGATGCGGCTGGGCGGCCATCTATCTACCCTTCGGCCATTGGCTTGAACGGCAGAAGAGAGCGAAGAGCCCAGCAAACTTTCACCCCATTGTAGGCGTATTGCCTTGTTTATACGTCTATTCACCGGAGGAGACTCGTCTATGCAACAATTTTTGGGCCATTTGACCCAGCGCTTTCGGTATAGCCACCGCGCCAGGAGTGCCATGACGCTCCTGATCATTTTAGGACTACTCATGCCTGGATTAGGAGGCAGCTCCATGCGAACCGCCATGGCGCGGGGTTCCCTGACGGGAGCCTCCGCACAAATCATTACCGATGACTTCCCCACCCCCAACAGCAGTGGCGGGAATAGCAGTGGACTCCAGATCACCCTCAGCGAAGGCAATGAACAACCCACGTCGGTTGAGGCGATTGATCTGGCCCCGGCAGAACCCCTCGGCGCGGCGGCGATCCAAAGCGTTCTGGATCGGCTGCCAGCCTTCACGCCAGAAGCAACCGACCAACAGGCTTTTCGCCTACCCGACGCCGTGCTACCACCGCCCCGCCCGGGCACGACGATCACCGAATCGTTCCCGGCGACCGCCACGGATGTCGTCACCGCAGAAGTAACCAGCGGTCCCCTAGCAGTGCTGCGCTTTGCACCGGAAGGGGAAATTCCGCTCGCGCCTTTCCTCAGCGTGACCTTTAATCAGCCCATGGTACCCTTGACCACCTTGGCCGAACTCAGCGCGGCGGATGTCCCCGTACAACTTACGCCGGAACTACCGGGGATCTGGAAATGGCTGGGTACCAAGACCCTGACCTTTGAATACCAATCCACAGAAATAGATCGCTTCCCCAAAGCCACCGAGTTTACGGTGACCATCCCCGCGGGCACCCAGTCGGCTACGGGGAATGAACTGGCCGAAACCGTCAGTTGGAGCTTCCGCACACCGCCGCCCAAGCTCGCCACAACCCATCCTAGCTATGGACCGCAGCCGTTGAATCCCCTCCTTTTTGTGAGCTTTGATCAGCGCATCGATCCGGCCGCGGTCCTAGAGACGGTGACTGTCACCGCGGCGAGTGAGGAATATGCCGTCCGACTGGCAACAGACGAAGAGGTGGCCGCCGACGCAACCGTCAGCAGTTTGGCGAAGCGGACACTGGCAGAGCGTTGGCTTGCCTTCCGAGCAGAAACGCCCTTCCCCGCGGGGACCACGGTCACAGTCAATGTTGGCCCCAATACGCCCTCTGCCGAAGGGCCACTCGTCACGGAAAGCGTCCAATCCTTTAGCTTTACCACCTATTCGCCGCTGCGCATTGAAGAACATGGCTGTGGCTGGGGTTCGGAATGTCCGCCCTTTACCCCCTTCTACATTCGCTTTAACAATGCGTTGGATGCCAACCAGTTTGATCCGACGCTGATTAGTGTCGAGCCAGCGATCCCGGGCTTGGTGACCGAGTTGTATGGCAATTCCATCGAATTGCGCGGGGCCACCCAAGGGCGCACCACCTATGCCGTGACCATCCCTGGTGACACGACCGATGTCTTTGGGCAGACGCTGGGCGAAACCGCCACGCTGACCTTTACGACTGGCCCGGCGACCGCCTTATTGACTGGCCCGAGCAACAGCTTTATTACCCTCGATCCGTCATCCAGCAAGCCACTCTTTACCATCTACTCGGTCAACTATGATCAGGTACGCGTCCGTGCGTTTGTGGTAACGCCCGATCTGTGGCCTGCCTATCAAACATACCTAAACAATTACAGCTATCAGGAAAATCCGCCCGACCCGCCCGGTACCCGCGTCCTCAACGAAGTGGTGCCGATCGAAGCCGTGACCGATGAATTGGTAGAAACCAACATCGACCTGAGCGAGGCGCTGCCCGGCAGCACCGGCCATCTGATCGTGGTGGTAGATGTCCCTAGCGATCTGCTATCTAGCCTCCTCTCACGCTTGCCCTTTGGTCAGCGCCAACCGATCCCAACCCTGCGCACTTGGGTGCAGGTCACGCAAGTGGGGTTAGATGCCTTTGTTGATCATAGTGAAATGGTAGTTTGGGCGACGGCGTTGAAAGATGGCGCGCCGTTGGCTGGTGTGGACGTTTCGCTCCTCAACAGCAGTGTTACGGCCAAGACCGACGATGCAGGGGTGGCCCGCTTTGCCCTGCCCGATCAGTCTTCCCCCATTTTAGTCGGTCAACTGGGCAATGATGTCGCCTTTTTGCCCCAAAGTAGCTATTACTGGGGGAATGGCGGCTGGGTGCGCAACCAAGTGCAAGACGAATTGCGCTGGTATGTCTTTGACGACCGCCAAATGTATCGGCCCGGCGAAGAAGTGCATGTCAAAGGCTGGCTGCGCCGGATCGGCGGCAAGCAAACCGGCGATGTCACGCTGCTCGGTGATAGCGGCGTCTCTGTCCAATATACCGTGAGCGATCCCCAAGGCAACCAACTCGCCGACGGCGTGCTCGATCTCAACGCGTTGGGTGGCTTTGACTTGGCCTTTACCTTGCCGGAGAATGCCAACCTGGGGTATGCCAATCTCTATTTCTCGGCGCGGAATGTGAGTAATGTCTATAACACCGATTACTACCATAGTTTCCAGATTCAAGAATTCCGCCGCCCCGAATTTGAAGTCACCGCGCGCAACGAGGGCAAAGGCCCCTTCTTTGTGGGCGATGAAGCGGTGGTAGCGCTCTCGGCCCAATATTATGCCGGTGGCCCGCTGCCCGGTGCCGAAGCGACTTGGACCGTGAGCAGTTCACCCAGCAGCTACACGCCCCCTGGTTGGTCGGACTTTGTCTTTGGGGAATGGATACCCTGGTGGTCTTTTAGCAACTATGGCTCTAGCAGCGGCGGCAATGCCCAAAACTATGCTGGGCGCACCGATGCCGCTGGCGTCCATTATCTCCGCATGAACTTCGACGGGATCACCGGCGCGACCCCCGAACAGCCCGCCAAGCCCCAGCCCTACAGTGTGTTGGCCGAAGGCGTCGTTATGGATGTGAACCGCCAAGCTTGGGCGGCCACCACCAGCCTGCTGGTACACCCCGCTGATCGCTATGTCGGTCTGCGCAGTGATCGTACCTTTGTGGAACAGGGCGAGCCGCTGGTCATTGAAGCGATTGTCACCGATCTAGATGGCAATGCCATGGCTGGTCACCCCGTCACCCTGCGCGCGGCCCGGCTGGAATGGCAATATAGCCAGGGCCAGTGGCGCGAAGAAGAAGCCGATGTCCAGACGTGTACCGTGGAATCCACCACAGCACCTGTCACCTGTGAATTTACCACCGCACTGGGTGGCTCCTATCGCATTACGGCCACCGTCCGCGATGATCGCGAACGGCTGAACCAGAGCACCTTTACCCGGTGGGTCAGTGGAGGTAAACGGCCCGCCGCCCGCAATGTGGCACAGGAAGAAGTGACCCTGATCCCCGACAAGGAAAGCTATCAGCCTGGTGATGTCGCCGAGATCCTGGTCCAATCACCCTTTAGCCCCGCGGAAGGGCTCTTGACCATCAGCCGGAGTGGTATCGTCAGCACCGAGCGCTTTACCATTGAGGATGGCACCTATACGCTCCAGATTCCCATCACGGAAGAGCAGATCCCCAACCTGAACATTCAGGTTGATCTCACCGGCGCGGCCCCGCGCACCGACGAAAAAGGCGAGGCCATTGCCAACGTACCCGCCCGCCCCGCCTATGCCACGGGCAGTCTCACCTTGGCAATTCCGCCGGTGAGCCGGGCGCTGACCATGGGGGTTGCTCCTGCGGCCACCGAATTGGAACCAGGCGTCGAGACCTCCCTTGGCGTCACCTTGACCAATGCCGCTGGCGAACCTGTGGCCGATGCTGAATTGGCGATTGTCGTCGTGGACGAAGCCGTTTTAGCGCTTACCAACTACCAGTTGGCCGACCCGATCAGCACCTTCTACAGCCAACGCAATGGGGATATGAGCAGCTACTACGCCCGCGCCAGTCTTGTCCTGGCCAATCCGGTCGAGTTGGCGAATCAAGCCGCCACGGCCGCGCAAGATACCATGATGCGGTCGGCCATGCCCATGGCTGCCGGTGCGGCAGCACCGACGATGGAAGCGGATATGGCCTTTGCCGAAGAGTCCACTGCAACCAGTGCGGCCACGGATCAAAGCGCGATTGCGTTGCGCACCAACTTTAATCCGCTGGCGGTCTTTGCGCCTGATGTACGTACTGATGCCAACGGCCAAGCCACGCTGGCCTTCAAACTGCCCGATAACCTAACCCGCTACCGTGTCATGGTGGTGGCGGTGGCCGAAGGAAAATACTTTGGCATGGGCGAGGCCAATCTAACCGCGCGTTTGCCGCTCATGGTTCGGCCATCGGCCCCGCGCTTCCTCAACTTTGGGGACAAGGTTGAATTGCCGGTCGTCGTGCAAAACCAGACCAATGAGCCCATGGCGGTCAATGTTGTTCTCCGGGCCAGTAACCTCACCAGTCTGACCCCTGTGACAGGAACCGCGGTTGGGGACGACGCCAGTCTCATGAGCGGCCAAGTGGTGACCGTTCCCGCCAACAACCGGGTAGAACTCCGTTTCCCGGCCACAACGGCCCAGGCTGGCACAGTGCGCATGCAGATCGCGGCCACGGCTGGCGACTACGCCGATGCCGCCACCGTTGAACTCCCGGTCTACACACCCGCGACGACCGAAGCCTTTGCAGTCTATGGGGTGGTGGATGAAGGGGCGATTGCGCAGCCCATTGCATCGCCGCAGGAGGTCTTCCCGCAGTTTGGGGGGCTGGAGATCAACACTTCTTCCACAGCGCTCCAAGCGTTGACCGATGCCGTACTCTATCTGACGAGCTATCCCTTTGAATGCACAGAGCAGTTGGCGTCGCGCATTTTGGGGGTTGCGGCCTTGCGCGATGTGTTAAGCGCCTTTGAGGCGGAAGGTCTGCCCACGCCCGAAGCGATGACGACGGCGCTCCAGCGTGACATTGAACGGCTCCAAGCGCTACAAAACGATGATGGCGGCTGGCCGATCTGGGCGCGGGGCGATGAATCGGTACCCTATTACAGCATCCATGTTGCCCATGCCCTACAAATGGCGCGGTCCAAGGATTTTGCTGTACCAGATGAGATGTTGGCGCGGGCGCTGGATCATCTACGCAACATTGAAAATTACTACCCCAGTTGGTATGGCGAGCGCATCCGCCATACGCTCAGCGCCTATGCGCTGTACGTTCGCCAGTTGATGGGCGATGTCGATACGGCCAAGGCGCGGAGCTTGCTCAACGCCGAGCCGCTTGACGATCAGTCGCTAGAAGCCGTTGCTTGGCTCTGGCAGGTGCTCCAGGGTGATAGCGCATCGGCCCAGGAAGTGGCAGCGATTCGTCGCCAGATCAACAATCGCGTGGTGGAAACCGCGGGGGCCGCCAACTTCACCACCTCCTATGGGGAAGATGCCTATCTGTTACTGCACTCCAGCCGCCGTGCGGATGCGGTCATCTTGGATGCCTTGATCCAGGACGAACCGGAGAGTGACCTGATCCCGAAGGTGGTCAACGGTCTCTTAGGCCATCGTACCGCGGGCCGTTGGGGCAACACACAGGAGAATGCCTTTGTGCTCTTGGCGCTGGATCGCTATTTCAATACCTTTGAAGCCCAAACGCCTGATTTTGTTGCCCAGATCTGGCTAGGTGAAACCTATGCCGGTGAACACACCTATGCCGGGCGCACGACCGAACGCCATGAAACGCAGATCCCCATGCAATATCTGGTTGATAGCGGCGCAACACAAGATCTCATCCTGAACAAGGAAGGGGAGGGTCGCCTCTACTATCGCCTTGGCCTGCGCTATGCACCAACCGACTTGGACATGCCGCCGGTTGATATGGGCTTTGTGGTCGAACGCACCTACGAAGCGGTGGATCAGGCGGATGATGTCCGACGTGACGAGAATGGCGTTTGGCACATCAAAGCGGGGGCGCGCGTGCGCGTGCGCCTGAGCATGGTAGCCGATAACCGGCGCTATCATGTGGCGCTGGTCGATCCGCTGCCCGCGGGGCTCGAAGCCATCAACCCCGCATTGGCCGTCAGCGAGAATGTGCCGAGTGATCCAGCCAATCGCCAATATGGCTGGTGGTGGTGGAGCACTTGGTACGATCACCAGAATTTGCGAGACGAACGGGTAGAAGCCTTTGCCACGCTCCTGTGGGATGGCGTCTATAACTATAGCTATGTCGCCCGCGCCACGACCCCCGGTGAGTTTGTGGTGCCGCCTGCCAAGGCCGAAGAGATGTACTCGCCCGAAGTCTTTGGCCGCAGCGCTAGCGATCGGGTCATCGTTGAGTAACCGCTCGTGTGAACGGTCAGCTTTGGCAAAGCTGACCGCGCCGGGGTTGGATACGTCCCGGCGCTGATCGCTTCAAAAAACAGGCACTCCGTGGAGTGCCTGTTTTTTGATCGGCCTCGAAAAATTCAAAGGTCGCAGTGATATCCTTGGAGCAGGCACTGAGGTAGCTCCTCCAATGACGGATTTTCCGCAAAGATACCGATCTTGTCCACCGATTCTCTAATAGCACCCCTTGCCTATGGCAGAAACGTCCTTATAGTAGCTATAGAAAATTGACAACACTGTTTCTTATCTTTACAATTTAGAAAGGTAGCCAGAGTAAGGCTTATCTAGTGAGCAGGATAATAGAAAAGAGATAGCGATGAAGCATGGCTTTCCCATCCCCTGGCAATTCCACGCGACCCCCTGGCCCAGGTTTGTTTTTCTCTTCCTCGTTTGCGTAATTGTTTTCTTCCCCTTACTAACCCTACATGCCACGCCTCTTTTTACAGGATGTGGCGGTGAAATGGTGACCGCAACGCATGCCACCGCCGAAGCGCAACTGGTAGAATTGGTCAATCAAGAACGCGCCAAAGAAGGGTTACCGCCCTACAAGCACGTCACCACGTTAGCCGATGCGGCGCGCTATCATGCGGCCGATATGGCTGCCGATCGGTATTTAGAGCATGACACCCATGATCGTGATGGCAATGATCGACTGGTTCGGATCTGTAGTTGGGATGAACGCGTCGAGAAATACTACCCCAGCTTTATCGATTTGGGCGAAAATGTGGGCAAGGAGAACGATTCATCAACGGCCATGTTGGCATCATGGATGGCCAGCCCCCCTCATCGCGCCTTGATCTTGGGCAATTATCGAGAAACTGGGGTCGGTTATTATAGTACCTATTGGGTGCAAGATTTTGGTATACAGTCTTCTGTCTATCCCGTCATTATTAATCGTGAAATGCAGAAAACGACCAACCCAACGGTTGCCCTCTACCTCTACGGCAGTTGGAGTGAAGTACGCTTACGCAATGATGATGATGCTTGGCAAGCATGGCAGCCATTCGAAAATGAAATAAGCTGGACTTTAGCCAATCGAGCAGGTCTACGAGTTGTAGAAGTGGAAATGCGTAGGGGTGCGACCGTCGTTCGGAGCAGCGATACCATTGAACTGGTTTCGCCTAATCTCACGCAAACCCCCACGGCCACACCAACCGCTACGGCAACTGCCACACCAACCGCCACCGCCTCCGTCACACCAGCGGCCACTGCAACGGCTACAGCAACGCGACTTGGTCAGCCCACAGCAGAGCCAACGCCGCTCGGGACAGCCACGCCCGTTGTCAATTATTTGCCTTGGGTGCAAAAGTAGTTACAGCAGAGGGCCGTGAAAGCGATTGCCCTGGCCATGCACATGACCAAGGCAATCGTTGCAGCAGCAAGTAAAAAAGTCGAAGCAAGATAGATGGGACAACCGAAGGGTGGCGATAGTTAACTTGCAGGAGTTACTTTGCGTTTAGGCCCCCGTTTGCGCGGAGTCTCAACCTTGGGAGCCTCAGCCGCCGGAGTTTCAGTTTCGGATGCTTCAGCCTTGGGAGTCTCAGCCTTGGGAGTCTCAGCCTTGGCGGTCGGAAAGATTTCCGAAGCCGCCATTGCCGCGCCAACAATGCCAGCCTCATTGAGGAGTTGAGCTGGTTGCAGTTCAGCGCGCACGGTTAAATGTGGCACAAATTTGTCAAACTTCTTGCTGACACCACCCCCGATAATAAAGAGATCGGGCGAGAAGAGAAATTCCATTTCGCGTAAAAATTCATCCACACGCTTGGCCCACTGTTTCCAATTGAGATCTTTTTCCGTGCGAATGCGGGCCGCGGCGCGATGTTCGGCATCTTTACCGCGGATCTTCATGTGACCAAACTCCGTGTTGGGCAACAGTTGGCCGTTAATAAAGATGGCACTACCAATGCCTGTACCAAAGGTAAGCATAATCACAACGCCTTTGCGACCCCGCCCGGCGCCAAAGCGCATCTCGGCGACCCCCGCGGCATCGGCGTCATTCAGCACATGGACAGGCAGTCCCGTTGCCTCTTGAAAAACGGCTTCCCCATTGGTGCCAATCCAACTCTGGTCTACATTGGCCGCAGTGAGGATTACGCCATGTTGGACAACGGCAGGAAAGGTACAGCCAATCGGTCCTTGATACTCAAAATGTTGGGCTAGCTCGGCCACAACTTGACCCACCGCCGCTGGCGTCGAAGGTGCTGGCGTATCAATCCGATGGCGATCCGTCAGAATTTCCCCACTCGAAACATCGACAATGGCACCTTTGATACCACTGCCCCCGATATCAATCCCTAAAATGTTCACGATCTTTTCTCCTGAACACCTGCTCATGGCTCTGGCTTATACACTGCTGCTTATTAGAAACAGTGTACAACCTCTGCATAGCTTCTGCAAATTTATCAAACAAACAATCCCTGGCAGCGCGCGAAAGGCTAGCGCACCACTTCTCACTTCGCTTCGCTTTGCCACCGGCCATCAGGTATAATAGACTGATTCAGCCATGAATAATGATGGCATGGCCCAGCGGGACACACGCCGGTGTTTGGCGGTGAGACCAAGCGAGCAACGTGCCGTCTTACAACAAGGAACGAGGAATGTCAATACAAGCTGCCCAGCAAGGCTCATCCTTTCAACCGGCCAAACGTGTCCAAAGCTTTGGCACCACGGTCTTTGCCGAATATACGGCTCTCGCCATTCAACACAACGCCGTGAATCTTGGCCAGGGCTTTCCGAACTTCCCCGCCCCCGATTTTGTCAAAGAAGCTGCCCAGCGGGCGATTGCCAGCGATCTCAACCAATATGCCCGGAGCGCGGGCCACCCCCGGCTGATCAACGCCCTCGCCAAAACCTATGGCCCCCTCTTTGGCCGCGACCTGAACCCCCAAAGCGAGATTGTGATCACCGTCGGCGCAACCGAGGGGATCTTTGCCACCGTCCAGGCCCTGATCCAGGCGGGCGACGAAGTGATCCTGATTGAGCCCTTCTACGACAGCTATGCACCTTCGGTGATTATGGCCGGTGGCACGCCCATCTATGTGCCGTTGCGCCCCCAACCGCAGGCCGCCTCTTCCGCCGATTGGGTGCTGGACATGGCGGAACTCGAAGCCGCTTTTACCGAGCGCACGCGGCTACTGATCATCAACACCCCGCAAAACCCGCTGGGCAAAGTCTTTAGCCGAGCCGAGCTGCAACAAATTGCCACCCTCGTCCAGAAACATGATGTCCTGGTCCTGAGCGATGAAGTCTACGAGTGGATGACCTATCGCGATCCCAACCCGGCCACGGCGCGCACCGTCGAACATGTACGGATTGCCACCTTGCCCGGCATGTGGGAGCGAACCGTGACCTTGGGCAGCGCGGGCAAAACTTTTTCTGTCACGGGTTGGAAGATTGGCTGGGCCATCACATCGGAGAAGCTGGCTCACGCCATCTTTATGGCCCATCAATGGATTCCCTTTGCCGTGGCCACGCCCCTCCAAGAAGCGGTGGCGATTGCCCTCGAAGTCGCGCCCGACCATGATTACTTTGCTTGGCTCGGCCAGATGTACCAAGCCAAGCGCGATCGGCTCTTAACAGTACTCCAAGAAGTCGGTCTCCCCCCCTTGGTACCCGATGGCTCGTACTTTATTCTGGTCGATACCAGCCAACTACAAGTACCTCAAGCCGCCGGGGTGCGACGCGATGTTAATCTTTGTCGCTGGTTTACCCGCGAAGTCGGGGTCGCGGCGATTCCGCCCAGCCATTTCTATAGCCCCGAACACCAATATCTAACCGATCACCTGGCGCGCTTCTGCTTCTGCAAAACCGACGAGATGTTGGAAGAAGCCGCGCGGCGACTCCAGGCGAAGTTACGCGGACGGTAGGGAAGTGGGACAGTGGACAGTAGGACAAGTCTCTAGTCGCCAACCCTCAGTTCCCCAATCTCCCAAAAGCAGAAAGGATCAGCGATGTTACAAGTGGATGTGATCCAGGGTAGTCTGGGTCAGCAGCAGACTGATTGTGTAGTCGTGAATTTGTTTGAAGGGGTGACGCAGCCTGGTGGTGCAACGGGGGCAATCGATAAAGCCTTAGAAGGCGCGATTACGAGTTTGATCGCGTCGGGTGATTTTACGGGCAAGGCTGGGACGACGGCGCTCCTTTACACCAATGGGAAACTCCCGGCGGCGCGTGTGCTCGTGGTGGGGCTGGGCAAAAGTGAGCAATTTGATCGTCGTGGCGTACGCAAGGCCGCGGCCAGCGCGCAACAAGCGTTGCGCAAGCTCAAAGGGGTGAAAACCTATGCCACGATTGTCCACGGCGCAGGCATCGGCGGGGTAGAGGTCCAGGCCGCCGCCCAAGCCACCGCCGAGGGGGCGATCCTGGCCGCGTATCAAGCGCCCAACTACAAACGGGAAAAGCCAGAGGGTGGCCCAACCCACTGTACGGTGGTGGAATTGGAGGGCGGCAAAATTCCGGCGATCACGGCGGGCATCCAGCGCGCCCAAGCCATCGCCGCGGGAGTCTACCAAGCGCGAGACTATGTGAGCGAACCGCCCAATGTGCTCTATCCCGTTGAATATGCCAAGCGGGCCCAAGCCATGGCCCAAGCCGTCGGCCTCACCTATTCGGTGCTCGGCGAAGCAGCCATGCGCGAGCTGGGCATGAACATCCTGTTGGCAGTCAGCCAAGGCAGCGAACAGGAAGCCCAGTTGATCATTTTGGAGCATGCCCCCGCTGGCACCGAAAGCCAAGCACCGCTCATCTTTGTGGGCAAAGGCATCACCTTCGACACCGGCGGCATTAGCATTAAGCCCTCCGCCGATATGTGGATGATGAAGGACGACATGGGCGGGTCCGCCGCGGTGATTGGCGCGATGGCCGCGATTGCCCGCCTCAATGTGCCGCGGCGTGTCATTGGCCTGGGGGTCTGTGTGGAAAACATGCCCGATGGCCGTGCCTTTCGCCCCGGCGACATCTGGACGGGCATCACCGGGAAAACAACCGAAATTATCAGCACGGATGCCGAAGGGCGCTTGGTATTGGCCGATGCATTGGGTTATGTGGCGCGCTATAATCCTGCGGCGGTGGTCGATCTCGCGACCCTGACGGGCGCGATTGGCATTGCCCTCGGTACGCAAGCGGCGGGGCTCTTTAGCAATAACGACAGCCTCCAAAGTGCCTTGCTCGGTGCCGCCGAGCGCTCCGGCGAGCGGCTCTGGCCCATGCCCATGTACGACGATTATTTGGATGACATTAAGAGTGACATGGCCGAGGTTAAAAATTCGGGCAGTCGCTTTGGTGGGGTGACCACCAGCGCCAAGTTTATCGAGCATTTTACCGAAGGCTATCCCTGGGCGCATTTGGATATCGCTTCCATGGTCTGGAGCGGTAGTGACAAAGACCCCGCCACCCCCAAAGGAGCGACAGGTTATGGCGTACGGCTCCTTGTGGAACTGGCCGAAACATTCGAGTAGTTATTAGGTAGTAGTCATTGGTCATTGGTCATTGGTCATTG